>CAWUIQ010000032.1:0-29936 GCA_963922565.1 uncultured Rhodobacterales bacterium | reverse complement strand
CAATGGCCTGCTCGGTATGAAAGGTTCCCTGCGAGCCGGTCAGGCCCTGGCAGATAACCTTAGTATTTTCATCGATAAGTACGGCCATGATCGGTCCTTTTGCTAGTCATCCTGGGTAGCCCATCGACACGCTAACGGTGCCGGGCGTTTCGTATCGGTGGCGGGTAACCGTGCGGACCCCCACCAGAAGCGGCAGACCGGATGCTGTTGGAACCGACCAGTCAGCTCCGCCGCCAACTTTTGTGTTGGGGTATTGGGCAAAGAGCAAAGCAGAGACCAGTGCCGAAGCGTCGGCCGGAGATAAGTGCTTGCTGTATATCGTGCAAATGCCTGCGACCCTGTTTGGATCGTCCACTTCGGCGTGAGCGGTGTCTGCCGGGGCATCAAAATAGTGCCCGACGCCCCGATGTATTCCGAATTCGTTCACGCCCCGGTTTTCACCGCGATAGACAAATCCGGCCTGCCCAAAAGCCGTCGCTGGGAGCTTCCGCTGGATCATCACCTCAAGACACCGCTCTGTGGCTAGGGCGAAGTTGCTCCGCACCGCTTCGTCGAATGTCTGGGCGTGGGCCTTGTAAGCGGCGAACGTAGCCCCAAGGAGCGCGCAGCCGAAGGCGAGATTTATGCGCTGGAAGCGGGTTATGATACGGTCCTCCGACACACGCGCTCACGACCAGTCTTCATGTCCGACGGCCCCACGAAATCGAGGTGAAGCAAGGTGCGCACTCTTGCTCGTCCGGCATTCAGTTATCCTTTGACCGCCTGCACGATCTTTTGTGCACCGTCCTTGAGATCATCGGCCGCGATCACGTCCACGTCGGAGTTGTTCAGGATCTCCTTGCCCTTTTCGACGTTCGTGCCCTCGAGCCGAACGACCAGCGGGACCTGCAGCCCAACTTCCTTGACCGCGGCGATCACACCCTCGGCGATGACGTCGCAGCGCATGATGCCGCCGAAGATGTTGACAAGGATCCCTTTCACGTTCGGATCCGAGGTGATGATCTTGAAGGCTTCGGTCACCTTTTCCTTCGTCGCGCCGCCGCCCACGTCGAGGAAGTTCGCGGGTTCAGCCCCGTAAAGCTTGATGATGTCCATCGTCGCCATGGCAAGGCCCGCGCCATTGACCATGCATCCGATCTCACCATCCAGCGCGATGTAGTTGAGGTCGTATTTCGACGCCTCAAGCTCCTTGGGGTCCTCTTCCGAGGTATCCCTCAGTTCGGCGATATCGGGGTGGCGGTAGACTGCGTTGCCGTCAAAGCCCATCTTGGCGTCGAGACATTTCAGATCACCCTCATCCGTGATGATGAGCGGGTTGATCTCGAGCATCTCCATGTCTTTTTCGATAAACATTTTGTAGAGCGTGCCCATCAGCGCGACGCATTGTTTGACCTGCTTGCCTTCAAGCCCCAGCATGAAAGCGATGCGGCGGCCGTGGAAGGGCTGGTACCCCGTCGCCGGATCAACGCTGAACGACAGGATCTTGTCCGGCGTTTCGGCAGCGACTTCTTCGATGTCCATGCCGCCTTCGGTCGAACAGACAAAGCTGATGCGGCTTGTCTGCCGGTCGACGAGAAGGGCGAGGTAAAGCTCGGTCATGATGCCCGAGCCATCTTCGATATAGATGCGGTTGACCTGTTTGCCGACAGGGCCGGTCTGGTGCGTCACCAAGGTGCGGCCCAGCATCTTTTTGGCCTCTTCGGAAGCTTCCTCCACCGACTTGGTAAGGCGTACCCCGCCCTTGTCGCCGGCATCCGCTTCCTTGAAGGAGCCCTTGCCGCGACCACCGGCATGGATCTGCGCCTTGACCACCCACATCGGCCCGTCAAGTTCACCGGCTGCCGTCTTGGCCTCTTCGGCGCGCAGAACGACCCGCCCATCCGAAACCGGTGCCCCGTAGCTGCGCAGCAATGCCTTGGCCTGATATTCGTGGATGTTCATGAGCGTGCGTTCCCGTCTGGATGGCTTTTGACTGCCGTATACGGAAGTCTACTAATACCTCGTAAATGATAATTTGCATGGAAGCCCCAATTTCCGAGAAAAAAGCGACCAGTGTGATCACACATTTTTATCGTGTGATCACAAATAAATTTCGCTGCCGAGAATCTGTGCATACAAGCCGCACTTTCAAAGATCGTAAATTAACCCACTCGTCATGTTCCCTGTCTATCGGCTAAGGGACAAATGACGGCACAGGGGCGGATGTGATGGCGTATCTTCTTCGGAAATTTGCGCTGCTTTATATGATTCTAGGGTTGGTTGTAGTTCTGATATGTTCTGACCGATCTGCGGAAAGACTGGGGGACAACCTGCAGATAGCACTGCCTCTTATGGGGCTGGGTTGTGCTATGGCCCAAGGTCAGGGCGTGCAGTATTTCGGGCGGTATCTGGTGCTTGAGGCGGGGATCAAGATACCGAAACACGCCCTTGGCACCGCAGAAATCAATCTCAGACCCAATGGACGAGACAGGGGATTTCCCTCAGGTCACACCGCAGCCGCTTCATTCGGGGCGGCGGGTCTCGTCAAATCTTGCTTGCAGGCCAGCCCGGTTGGGCAAAGCATCGCCATCCTCGGCGCCGGATTTACAGGCACCAGCCGGGTCGAAGCAGGCAAACACACCATCTGGCAGGTGCTGGCCGGGGCACTCTGGGGGTGGGCCGTGCAATTCATCGCGTTCCGCCGGTTTGACCGCTGGTTTGTCCAGCTTTGGTCGTCTATTGGATCAATAAGGAGAAGGACGATGGACAATTTGAGACAGGCCGCCCGGGCTCTCCCGATTTTGATGGCCCCGCTATTTCTTGGCAATGAATTACGCGCCGAATTTGAACTGAGCGGCTATATCGGCCCCCAGATCGCGCACGACAGCAATATCGACGGTGAGGATCCAGCGGGGGTCGGCGCCTTCGACTTTACCGCTGCCTGGGAGGGCCGGTCCTTTGACGCGCCACCGCATTACGGGATCAGGGGTACGTGGTGGCGGAACCAGCGGTTTGGCTGGCATCTCGATTTCAACCATCTCAAGGTCTACGCGGATGACGATACGCTTGCGGATTCCGGGTTTAGCCGCCTCGAATTTACCGACGGGCTGAATACGCTGACAGCAGGCCCCATCTGGCGGTGGCAGGACGCGATTGGCGCCAAATGGACGCCCTATGCCGGCTTCGGCGTCGGGCTTTCGATCCCTTATGTCGAGGTTCAGACCACGTCCACGTCACCATTCACCGAAGAATACCAGATCGCCGGACCGGCGGTCGCGTGGATGGGAGGCATACGCTATGCGATCAACGACCGGTGGGCCGTGTTCGGTGAATACAAAGGCACGTACAACTGGATCGAAGCCGATCTGGATGGTGGCGGAAATCTTGATACCGAGGTCGGAACGCATGCCCTGAATTTCGGGGTCAGCTATACCTTCCGTTAACGTGCGCCCTCTTTGCGTTTCTTGCGCAGCATGTAGGCGAGGAAGATGATCGGGAACGGTGACCAGATCTGGGCGCCGGTTGTGATATCCAGCACGAACAGCCCACCCATCGTCCAATAGACCTGGCGGCGGTTCAGCCTGATGCCGCGCCAATCGATAATGATCTGTTCGTAATCGGGCGGAGCCTTCGCCTGTTTCGAAACCGTTGCCCGGGGCAGCACAGCTTCGATCGTGTCGGGGGCGCGGACGCCATCGGCGATCACCGCATAGATGGCGATATCCTCGGTCAGGTGTTTCGGCGTAACCGGGGAAAGTGCGGCGAATTCGGCAGCAAGCCGACCCTTGGCATGGTCGATCACCTGCTGCGAGGCAAGGATGCCACCCGGCAGCGCCAAGGCTTCGAGCCGCGATGCCAGATTGACACCGTCGCCCAGCAGATCATCCCCCTCGATAATGACGTCACCAAGATGCAGGCCGATCCGAAAGGGCAAAAACCCCTCGGCAGCGTTTAGGTCGCGCTGGATCGAAACGGCGGCGGCCACGGCTTCGACCACGGATGCGAATTCGGCGATCAGCCCGTCGCCCGCCGTGTTGGCGATGCGGCCGCGCCGCTCGGCGATCCGGGTCTCGAAGACGTTGCGGGACCGGCGCAGGGCCCTCACGGTCTCTTCCTCGGACCGATGCATGCGGCCCGAATAATCCGCCGCGTCGGCGGCAAGGATGGTCGTCAGTTTTCGTTCAATACGCGCGCTGTGATCCATAATCCGGGCGGCCCCAGGTGCCGATCAAATGCGCCCCGAATATATGCAAAAGGCCGGGCATTTACCACGCCCGGCCTCGATAAAGGGAAGATTCCGCCGTTAAGCGAGGGTTTCGTCGATACCCTTGCAGGCCTCGACCAGGCCTTTGACCGCCTTGACGGAGGTGTCGAACATCTCTTGCTCTTCCTTGTTGAGCTTGATGTTCACGATCCGCTCGATCCCGCCGGCGCCGATTACGGTCGGAACACCGACATACATGCTCTTTAGGCCGAACTCGCCATCGCAATAGGCGGCGCAGGGTAGAACGCGTTTCTGATCCTTCAGATAGGCTTCGGCCATCTCGATGGCCGAGGTTGCAGGCGCATAGAAGGCGGAACCGGTTTTCAGCAGGCCCACGATTTCGGCACCGCCGTCGCGGGTGCGCTGAACGATGGCATCGAGCTTTTCCTGTGTCGTCCAGCCCATTTGTACCAGATCGGGCAACGGGATGCCTGCAACGGTCGAATAGCGCACCGATGGCACCATCGTGTCGCCATGGCCGCCCAGAACAAAGGCGGTGACGTCCTTCATCGAAACGTCGAATTCCTCGGCAAGGAAGTGGCGGAAGCGGGCGCTGTCCAGTACGCCGGCCATGCCGCAGACCTTGGCATGGGGCAGGCCGCTGAATTCGCGCAGGGCCCACACCATCGCATCCAGCGGGTTGGTGATGCAGATGACGAACGCGTCGGGCGCGTTTGCCTTGATGCCCTCGCCGACGGCCTTCATGACCTTGAGGTTGATTCCCAGCAGGTCGTCCCGGCTCATCCCCGGCTTACGCGGCACGCCAGCGGTCACGATGCAGACATCCGCACCAGCAATATCTTCGTAGGACTGGGTGCCTTTCAGCTTGGCATCAAACCCTTCGGACGGACCGGATTCCGCGATATCGAGCGCTTTGCCTTCGGGGATCCCTTCGGCAATGTCGAACAGGACGACGTCGCCCAGCTCCTTGATGGCGGCAAGATGGGCGAGAGTGCCCCCGATCTGACCTGCACCGATAAGCGCGATCTTGGGTCTGGCCATGAGTAAGTTCTCCAAACTGGGGTTTTGCTGGGCGGCTGGGTAGTCCTTATTGGGCGGTGGCGCAAGAGTGCTGCGCCGCGGCAATGCGTAAGCGCGGGTGCTGGCTCTGCCGGTGGTTTGGCCGTAAGTCTTTGACCTGATGGCCGGATAGGGCGGGGAACCCATGCTGGAACTGAACCTGACGTTCTTTGCGATTGCAGCGCCCGCTGTGATGTTTGCGGGTATTTCGAAGGGCGGGTTTGGATCTGGGGCCGCGTTCGCCTCGGCGGCGCTATTGGCCCTTGTGCTGGAACCGGGCCTGGCACTCGGGGTCATGCTGCCGCTTTTGATGCTGATCGACCTCGCCACGCTTGGGCCCTACTGGGGTAAGTGGCGCTGGCGCGAGGCCGTCCTGCTGATGATCGGGGGGCTTCCCGGGGTGGCGTTGGGTGCATTTCTTTACACCCAGGCCGATGCCGACGTCTTTCGCGTGCTTATCGGCGCCATCGCCGTGCTCTTTGTCCTATGGCAGCTTTCCACGGCGCGGGGCGTGATCCGCGTTTCTGCCCGTCCGCTTCCCACCTGGGCCGGTGGCCTTGCTGGGATGGTCGCGGGCTTTACCAGCTTCGTCAGCCATGCAGGTGGCCCACCCGCCGCCGTCTATCTGCTCAGCCAGCGCCTGACCAAGACCGAGTATCAGGCAAGCACGGTTCTGGTCTTTTGGGTCATCAATATCGCGAAGTTCGTCCCCTATGCCGGTCTTGGCCTTTTTACGAAGGAGACCGGCATGGCGAACCTCGCGCTCGCCCCGTTCGCCCTGCTTGGTGCGTGGATCGGGGTCAAGGCCCATTACATGGTGTCCGAGCGGTTGTTTTTCGGGCTGACCTATACCTTGCTTACGCTGACTGGCCTGAAACTCATTTGGGATGGTGTGTTCTAGGCCGGGGCTTCAAAAAGCGTTCCGACAAAATAGGCCATCGACGCCGCCAAGCCGCCGATCAAGAGGGTCTCGAGGCCGGACCGCCACCAGGGCGTCAGCGACCAAACGCTTTTTAGCGTGCCGATGGCAAAGAACACGCAAAGGGTCATCACGGCGGACAAGGTAAAGGCGTCATCGAGGCCGAGTAGGAACGGCAACAGCGGGATCAGACCGGCGACAAGAAAGGCCATAAAGGTAGCAATGGCAGATCGCATGGGATGTGGCGCGGTGCCGCCCAGGCCATATTCACCATCGATCATCAGGTTGACCCATCTTTCACGATCAGCAGTGATCGCGTCAGCGGCTTCCTCAAGCAGATCGCCAGTAAGACCCATCTGAGAAAGGATCTCGACCACCTCCAGCCGTTCGCCCACTGGGTTTTCCTCGATATGGCGGTGTTCCACCGCGCGCACGCGCTTTAGGTTATCGCGATCGGCCTTGGCCCCCGAATAATTGCCCGCGGCCATCGAAAATCCGTCGGCAAGGACATTGGCGAGGCCAAGCGCCACGATGACAAAAGGCGACAGGCCCGCCCCCGCAACACCGGCCACGATGGCGAAGGTCGTCACCGAGCCATCGATACCACCGTAAATCAGATCGCGCAGAACACCCCTGCCTTCAGGGCGCCCGATCCGCGCGGCAATCTCGTCTGGGCTGTGACCATGATCGCGGGAGCGGGGGCGGAGCAGAGCCACTTAGACAGGCGGCAGGCAGTTGGTCGCGTCAAGCTCCTGAACCGGGTCATTCGGTCCGCATTCCTCACCCGAAATCGGATAGGTTTCGGGTTCGCAGGCTGACAGCGTGATTGCCGCGAACAGGATCGCCAACATCTGAAAAAGTCGCATGGATTGTATTCCCTTGATTGGAGCTGCGTTCTCTTGACGTTAAGGGAAAACAAACGGGCCGATATTGATGTCGATCAATCGTTAATGTGTGACCATACGGCACTCATCACCACCGACCCTTCGCCAACGGCACTCGCCACTCGTTTGACCGATCCGGCGCGGACATCGCCGACCGCAAAAAGACCAGGACATGAGGTTTCATATTGGCTGTTCCCGCCCGCCTCGCGTCCGGTCAGCAGAAAGCCCTTGTCGTCCAGCTTGGCCAGTCCGGAAAGCCAACCGGTGTTCGGTGCGGCCCCAACCATGATGAAAAGCGCCGCTGTCTGCAGCCTCCAATCCTGCCCCATGTTTTTGTCGCGTATGGTTATTCCGGTCAGCACTTCATCGCCCTGCAGTTCGGTCACCTCGGTGCGAAGGTGAATGGTGATCCGGGGATGCGATTGAAGTCGCTGCAAGAGGTAATCCGACATGGATGATGCCAGCGACGGGCCACGAACAAGCACGTGAACGTGCTTTGCCGTGCGTGCGAGGAACATCGCGGCCTGACCCGCCGAATTGCCACCACCGATGACGGCCACTTCACTGTCCTTGCACCACCGCGCCTCGACCTCGGTTGCCGCGTAATAGATCCCGCTGCCTTCCAGCTTTTCGAGCCCTTCCAGCGGCAGCTTTCGATACTGCACACCCGTTGCCACGATCAATGCTCGGGCGCTGACCACGTCGTCATTGTCGAGCGTGATGTGAAAGTGCTTCTTTTCGCAGTGTTTCAGAGCGCGAGCCCGGACCGGCATCGCGAACCGCGTGCCGAACTTCATCGCCTGCACCTCACCGCGCCCTACAAGGTCAGCGCCGGAAATGCCGGTTGGAAAGCCCATGTAATTCTCGATCCGGCTGGACGTGCCCGCCTGCCCGCCAATTGCGAGGTCCTCCAGAACGACGGCGCACATCCCCTCGGCCCCGGCATAGACGCCCGCGGCAACGCCCGCCGGGCCACCGCCGACGATGGCCACGTCAAACAGATCTTCCTTTTGTAGATCGAGGTTCAGACCAAGCGCCTGGGCAACGCCCCGGGGGGTGGGTGGGTCAATGACCTCGCCCTGCCCAAAGACAACTCCGGGTCGACCGGCGGCGATCCCGCAGGCTTCGGACAGATGCTGACTTTCGTCGGATCCCAGATCGACTTCGGAAAACGGGATCCGGTTGCGAGCGGCAAAACTGGCGATCCGGCGCACGTCGCGATTGGTTTCGCCACCGATCAGCTTCAGCCCGCCCCGGGACGACTCGATGATGCGCCGACGCCGGGCGGCAAGAACGGTAATGATAATGTCGGACATCTCGGGGATATCAGACATCAGCTTGAGCAGCGCGTCGCGCGGCACCTGCAACACCTTGCTGTCGACAACGGCGCGGCTGCCCATCAGCGTCTTGGCTCCCGCGAGAAAAGCGAGATCCCCAAAGAACTGACCGGGGCCAAGCGTTGCATCGCCATACCGTTGGCCTGTACCCGGATCGACCGCCTCGAGCTCGCCCTCAAGCAGATATGAAAAATGGGTGAAATGGGTCCCTGGTGCCTGAACCATCGAGCCGACGGCAAAATCGACCTCAGCGCCGACGCGGCGCATCGCCGCCACGTGATCGTCTTGAAGGGGGGTCCGCACCATGGTGCGGAGGTCTGGCGCAAAGGCTTCCATCTCAGTCGTCCTGTGCTGCTGTCATCCTGAAACTAGTCCGGTCAAAGCGGCTTTCACGATCGTTCGGATCTTTGGGCGGCTTTCCGGCGAAAAGGCCATTGGGCGACAGACCTCCATCGCGGCGACGCCGACGCGGGCGGTCAACGCGCCGTTTACCAGACCTTCGCCAAAGCGGCGGGAGAGCTTGCCCAGGATCGATCCGCCCAGGACCGGCTCCAGCATGTCGTCACCGACCGCGACCGCGCCTGTTGCCACCAGATGGGTCATCACCACGCGTGTCAGGCGCCACCCGCCCAGCACGCCGGTTCGACCGCCATAAACCTCTGCAATCCGCCGGATCATGCGAAGATTGGCAAAGAGCGCACCGATCACGTCGGCTAGCGCAAGAGGCACGAGTGCGGTGATCGTTGCAACCTGCCGGGCGGCCGCCTCGACCTCGCGGCGCGCGAGGGTGTCGAGGCGCTGCAGTATCTCGCGGTCGGTCAGATCAAGCAGCCCCTCGGCATCGCGCTGGTCGGCTTCCAGCGTATCCAGCCGGTCGCGACCCCAGTCCAGTTCCTCCCGATCCTCATAAAGCGCATAGATACGGTCGGTCACATCACGGGCCGCGGTCAGGTCGTTCGCTTCGCGCGCAAGCGCCGCGGCATGGCGCAGATCGTCGATCTTGGCCAACCGACGCAAAGAGAGCAGTTCGCGAAAAGCGAGGATCAGGCCGGTCACGACGAATACAGCGCAAAGCCCGGCAAAGACCCAGCCGAGAATGGGCGACCGTGTGATCCAGCCCAGAAAGAAATCCCATGCCGACGCAGCGATGATCGCGACCAGTATCGCGCCCAGCGAGCCCCAGAAAAACCGTGCCAAACGTGACGGTGGACGGGCCGCGACCTGCGCGGCCATCTGCATCGCCCGTCCGTCAGGCAAGATCGTGGGTTCGGGATCGGGAACCGGTGGCGCCTCGCTAACCGAAGGCACCTCGCGACTGCTTCCCTCTAGGTCGATCAGAACCGGACCCTTGGCCATCACGTACCCTCCCTTTTCCAGATCAGCCGGATATCCGGTAACTTCTCGTCATTGCCTGCCCCGTCGGTCCGTTCGGCGACCACGAAACCGTGGGCCCGGTAAAAGGCCTGTGCCGCCGCATTCGCCTCAAACGTCCAAAGGGACAATTCGGTTTCCTCGTTTTTGGCCCGATCAATCAAGGCCGAGCCGTACCCCGTGCGCCGGGCCTCACCCGAGATATAAAGCGCGTGGATGTCACACATGTTACGCGCCAGAAACCCGGCCAACTCGGTATCGCGCAATGCGACTGTCACCCAACCACGGTCTATCATGTCACCGACAAATGCGATCTCTTCAGCCCGGGTGTGAAGACGGGGCATCCATTCCGTGTCGTCAATGAACTCCGACAGGATCGCGCCTGCGCGTCCGGCGTCGGTTGGCCTCGCATCACGCAGCACAACATCGGTCATAGCCGGTCCCCGATCAGGAATTCGATCGCCTTATCCAACCGGATATGGGGTGGCCCGTCACCGGGCCGCAAGGTGAGCGGGGCGGGGGCGAACCGCATGACCTTGTAATCGCTGTCTAGCCACTTTTCCGCACCGCTACGGGCTGGTCCCAGCAAATGGCCCGGATCATCGGGCAACGCCCCGGGATAGAACGCCGCCTTTTTCCCGGTGTCGAGCAGCTTGCCCCGCACAACGCCCAGCTTGTCGCCCTTGTGGCGAATGAAATCCTCGGTCGTGGCACGCAGGGCGGCGATGGAAAGGGCGCGGGTCTCGGCCCCGGCAAAGCGGGCGCGGTCGCGGGCCTCGCGGGTCAGTGCCTCCATGATGGCGGTCAGTTGGCCATGTTGCTCATGGTGAAGATGGTCCGCTTTGGTCGCCGCAAAAAGGATCTTTTCGACCCGTTTACCCAGCAGCAGCTGGGACAGAAAGGCATTGCGGCCTGGTCGAAAGGCGCTCAGGACCTCGGCCATTGCGGCGCGCAGGTCCTCAACCGCCTTGGGGCCGGAATGAATGGCGCCAAGCGCATCGACCAGAACGATTTGCCGGTCGATCCGGGTGAAGTGGTCGCGAAAGAACGGTTTCACGACGCGGGATTTGTACGCCTCGAACCTCCGCTCCATCTCGCGGATGAGAGACCGGCGCGGCGCGCCGTCCCGACCGGGCAAGGGCGCAAAGGTGATCACGGGTGAGCCGGCCAGATCCCCGGGCAGCAGAAAGCGACCCGGCGTGCAGTCGTAATATCCGGCAGCGCGGGCCGAGATCAGGTATTTGGTGAAGGTCTCGGCCAGCGCCTTGGCTTTGACCTCGTCATGTTGGGCGTAAATATCCGTCCGCCCGACGAGATCCATGTAGGCACGCCCGGTCTCACGGTTCTCCAGCCGCTCGATAACGGTTTCGGCCCATTGCTGGTAATCCTGATCCAGCAGCGCCAGGTCCAGCAGCCATTCGCCGGGATAGTCCACGATATCGAGATGGATGGTTCGCGAACCCTGCAGGCCTGACAGAAATCCGCTGGGCCGTACCTTGAGCGAGACGCGCAGCTCGCTCACCGTGCGCGTGCTGTCCGGCCAATGAGGCGGGCGACCGGTGAGCGCGGACAGGTGGTTTTCGTAGTCAAACCGCGGGATCGTGTCGTCCGGTTGGGGCTGAAGAAACGCGGCTTCGATCCGGCCCTCGCTGGCCGCCAGAAGGTGCGGCATGCGCCCGCGATCGAGAAGGTTGGCGACGAGCGATGTAATGAAGACAGTCTTGCCCGACCGCGCAAGGCCCGTGACGCCCAACCGGATCGTGCGGTCGCCGAAAACGCTTTCAAACGTGTCCTGCACGTTATCGACACCCCGCAGGACGCCATCGGTTAAATTCGTTAAGACCAAGCCTGTCCCCGCCTTCTTTCCCATTAACATATGCGGAGGGCGCAGGCGCTGCCAGAGGGATTGCCCCGAGGCCATCGGCACGGTAGGTCGCCGCTCATGCCGCGTTACGCCCTCAAGGTCGAATATCACGGTGCGCCCTTTGCAGGATGGCAGAGGCAGGCCGATCAGCCGTCCGTTCAGGGCGCGATCGAGGCTGCGCTGGCGCGACTGGAACCCCGCGATCACACCATCGCTGCAGCAGGCCGGACTGATGCGGGTGTGCATGCGCTGGCGCAGGTTGCGCATTGCGACATGGACAAGGATTGGGATCCGTTCCGCTTGTCAGAGGCGCTGAACCATTATCTCAAGCCCGATCCAGTCGCGATCATCGATTGCGCGCAGGTTCCCGACGATTGGCATGCGCGGTTTTCGGCCATCGAGCGGCGGTACCGGTATCGCATCCTGATGCGCCGAGCGCCGTTAACACATTTGAAGGGGTTGGTTTGGCGGGTTAACCAAGAGCTCGATATCGATGCTATGGACCACGCTGCGTCCTGCCTGACGGGGAGGCACGATTTCACAACCTTCCGCTCATCCATCTGTCAGGCCGAAAGCCCGGTCAAAACACTTGATGCCCTGAGCGTACAGGGCTTTGACGGCCCCCATGGCCCCGAAGCCATATTCGATGTCCGGGCGCGATCTTTCCTGCACAACCAGGTTCGCAGTTTCGTGGGGACGCTCGAACGGGTAGGGGCCGGATCGTGGACGGCAGAGGATGTGAAGGCCGCACTTAACGCCAAGGATCGCGCCGCGTGTGGACCGGTCTGCCCGTCGGATGGCCTATACCTGGCAGGTGTCGGCTACCCGTCGGATCCGTTTGGCTGAGCTTGGAGCGCGGCAAGGACATCGCTAGGCACGAGGACCGCAACCGGACGGGGCCGTCCGTTGGGTTCGTCCAGCCGCACGCCGACCGCGAATTGATGCGCGTCCGCGCCTTCGATCAGGTCAACCTTGCAGGGCAGGGCGCGAAAGTAGCTCTGAGCGAGCATCGGGGTCGGCAATGATCCGGCGTCGATGACCCGGCTTTCCACACGCGAAACTGAAGCCGCTTCGACCACGTCTTCCACAAGTTTTGAGAGGCTCGCGATGATCTCGGGTGACCGGATCGCTCTGGCCACGTCTTCGCCGGGCCTTCGGTCGGCGAAGTGTCGGGCAACTGCCGCGCCGAACCGTAGGGCTTGCGCGTTCGCCACACCGCGTGCTTCGGCCGATCGTGCGGCAAGTGCCTCAAGGGCGGCCCACGTGATCGTCTCCCCGTCCTGCCTTATTGCCATTGCATTCAATCCACGCACCGGTCGATCCTCCTTTGAAGGACTTGGGGGGCGTGGCAACACGTTGCAAGGCGCTGCGGCGAATGAAAGCAGAGCGCCAGTGGCCGGTTCCGGAAAAGACGCCGCCTAAACAGGCTCTTGTGTATATTTCCTGAGCTCAGCCCGCGCGACCTGTCTGCGGTGCACGGCATCTGGGCCATCAGCCAGTCGGAGCGTCCGCTGGTGGGTCCATGCGATGGCCAGCGGGGTATCTTGTGAAATGCCCTGTCCGCCGTGCATCTGCACCGCCTCGTCGATCACCTTAAGCGAAACGCGGGGCGCTATGACCTTGATCTGTGAAATCCACGGTGCTGCGGCGCGCGCATCGCCCTGATCCATCATCCACGCCGCTTTCAGACACAACAGCCGGGCCTGTTCGATCTCCATCCGGCATTCGGCGATGATGTCGTAATTGGCCCCGAGTTTCGCAAGCGGTTTGCCGAAGGCTTCGCGCCTGAGCGAACGCTGACACATCAGTTCAAGCGCGGCCTCGGCCTGACCGATGGCCCGCATGCAGTGGTGGATGCGGCCCGGCCCGAGGCGGCCCTGCGCAATCTCGAACCCGCGTCCCTCGCCAAGCAGCATGTTCTTGGCCGGCACCCGGACATTCGTGAAGCGGATATGCATGTGGCCGTGCGGCGCGTCGTCGTGGCCATAGACCTGCATCGGCCGCAGAATTTCGATGCCTTCCGCGCCTGCGGGGACGACAATCATCGACTGGCGTTTATGCTTGGGCAGGTCATCACCGCCGGTCTTGCACATGACGATGTAGACCTTGCAGCGCGGATCACCGGCCCCCGATGCCCACCACTTTTCGCCGTTCAGGACATAATCGTCGCCGTCACGGACGCAGCTAAGCGAGATGTTGGTGGCATCCGACGAAGCAACATCGGGTTCGGTCATTAGATAGGCCGAGCGGATCTTGCCCTCGAGCAGGGGAGCGAGCCACTCTTTCTTCATCTCGTCGGTTCCGTAGCGTTCGAACACCTCCATGTTACCGGTATCCGGTGCGGAGCAGTTAAAGACTTCCGCACCGCGTGGCGTCTTACCCATCTCCTCGGCGAAATACGCATATTCCACGGTTGAAAGGCCAAAGCCCTTTTCACTGTCGGTTAACCAGAAGTTCCAGAGGCCCTCGGACTTTGCCTTGGCCTTGAGCGTTTCGAGGATTTCGGTCTGCCGGTCGGTGAACTGCCAACGATCACCGGTGTTAACCTCGCGTTCGTATTCTTCTTCCATCGGCATGATCTCGTCGCGGATCATGGTCGCGACGCGGTCCAAGAGCTTGCGGTTTTCGGGCCGCATTCCGAAATTCATGTCCATCTGAAATCCTCCCTTTGGTGCAAGGTGACCGGGAAGACCAGAACTGTCGAGGGGGGCGGCGCGTGACGCAACGTAGCGCCTGCGAAATCGGTCAGATCGGCATTAGGGCCCAGTAGTCGAGATCAAGCAGGACATGCGGCAGATACTTGCCGTCATCCCCGCGCAGATCAAAGGGCGCACCCCCTTTGGTTGCCACAAGCCGCAGGCGGATCGCCCCGACCCCGGGTGCCGATGTCTCGGCCTTGTCAATGACTTCCGACCAAGCCTTGATCGTATCACCGGCAAGGCAGGGATTGGCATGCGCGCCGCCATTCAGCCCGACGATCATCTGCGCATTGGCAAGACCGTTGAATGACAACGCCCGCGCCATCGAGATCACGTGCCCGCCATAGATCAGTCGGCTGCCATCGGGGCGGACAGAAACGTCGAAATGCACCTTGGCGGTGTTCTGCCAAAGCCGCGTCGCCATCATGTGCTCGGCCTCTTCGACCGTAACACCGTCGACATGGTCGATGCGCTCGCCGATCTCGTAGTCGCCCCAGCGGTGTGGTTCGCCAGCCAGATCGAAATCGTAGTTGGAAAAGTCGAGCCCTTCCGGGATCGTCAACGCATCCGCCGCGACAGCCTCGGCAAGGTTTGGAATGACGGTTTCAGGGGCGGGCGCGTCGAGGTCGTTCTTGCGCACCATGACCCAGCGAACATAATCGAGCACGGCAACGTCGTTCTGGTTCAGCCCGGTTGTGCGCACATAAACCACACCCGTTTTGCCGTTGGAATTCTGCTTGAGCCCGATGACCTCTGATTGCGACCGCAGCGTGTCGCCGGGATAAATTGGCACGTGCCAATTGCCTTCCGCATAGCCCAGATTGGCCACCGCGTTCAGCGAAATATCGGGGACGGATTTGCCGAAAACCACGTGAAAGCCGACGAGGTCGTCGATGGGGCTTTGGCGAAGCCCGCATGTCTGGGCGAAGGCGTCGGATGAATAGAGCGCATGCCGCGCGGGATAGAGGGCATGATACAGCGCCCGCTCGCCGCCCGATACGGTGCGGGGCACCGCATGATCGATGACCTGACCGACCTTGTAATCTTCAAAAAAGCGGCCCGGATTGGTCTTGGCCATTCACTGGTCTCCTAACTTCAGGTCGGGGTGGTATTCGCCGGGTGCGTCCTTGGTGACCGCCTGGCCGCATCGCATGACGCCGCGGGCGGCGTCGAAGGCGTAGGTGGGTTCGCCGTATAGCTGCCAACCGGCATCCAGTGCCGCGCTAACCTTGTGGCAGAACGCGCTGGTGTCATCTTCGGTTAAGAAACGGTAAAGCTTCATGCAGGGAACGGCCATTTGCCAAGCCAGTTGTGCAGCCACGCCACCCCGCCGAACAGAACGATGGTGATGACAGCGAGCCGGATCCACGTCGCGGTTCCGGCTGTGCCAGGTGGTGTCCAGTCCGGCTTGGCCCGGTTGATCAGCTGGATCGAGCCGACAGACCAGATCAGCAGGCCACCAAACAGGATGATCGATGCGAGATCACCATTCACCATCAGGTGAGCGACGGCCCAGATGGCAAATCCGATCAGTTGCGGGTGGCGAATGCGATTGGCGGGCCAGGCCTTGGGTCCCTTTGCCATGCTTGAGCCGTAGACCCAGAACGCCAGCAGCATCAGGGTGTTGTTGGCATGGGTGAAGGCGGCCGGCGGGTTCCAAATCGGGGTGAATTCGGCCCAGCGGTAGCCGTAGACCATGGCGACGACCCCGCCGACGATCAGCAAGGCGACAAGGCCCTTACCCGGTTCGCCAAGCCTTTGCCGTTGTTCGGGCGCAAGCCGCTTGAAGTAATGCGCGCCGAACCAAAGCGCGAGGCCCAGTATCAGAAGTGCCATGGTTTATCCTGTCTGCCTTGCCGCGATTGCATCGGCTTTTGCCAGAGTTTCCCGCGCGGTGGCAACGTGCAGATTTTCAACGATCCGACCGTCGACGACGGCGACCCCCTGACCGGATGCCTCGACCTCCTCGAACGCCTCGATCTGTCTGCGGGCGAGGGCGATTTCGTCATCTGAGGGCGAGAAGGCGGTATTGGTGACGTCGAGTTGCGCCGGATGGATCAGCGTTTTGCCGTCAAAGCCCATATCGCGGCCCTGTTCGCATTCAGCGGCAAGACCGACCTCATCTTTGAAGGCATTGTAAACACCGTCGATGATCGCAACCCCGTTGGCCTTGGCCGCCAGAAGGCAAAGCCCAAGCCCGGTTTGTAACGGCAGCCGATCGGGGCGGAACCGGGTCTGCAGTTCCTTCGCTAGATCGTTTGTGCCCATGACCATGCCTTTGAGCTTGGGATGCGCAGCGATTTCGGATGCGTTAAGAATGCCGGATGGTGTCTCCATCATAGCCCAGAGATCGATGGAGCCGGTGATTTTCTCAAGCGCGTCAAGGTCTGCCGCTCCTCCGACCTTTGGCAGCAGGATCGCATCGGGCTGCATGGCAAGCGCTGCCTCTGCATCGTCTTCGCCCCAGGCCGTGTCGAAGGCATTGATCCGAATGATCTTCATCCGCTGCCCAAAGCCGCCCTCGGAAAGGGCCGCGGCCAGTGTCTCGCGCGCAGCTTCCTTTTCGTCGACCGACACGGCATCCTCCAGATCGAAGATGATCGCGTCGCATGCCAGTGTCCGGGCCTTTTCAAGTGCCCGCGGCTTGGAAGCGGGTATATAGAGAACAGATCGCAGCGGACGGTCCAGCGACATCGACGACTCCTTCAGGTCATAATATTGCGCGGATGGGTGCAGTCTTTTTCCAAATAGTTCAAGCGAATTCATGCCGCATCGCAGAAAACATGTGGGCGGATGGGGCAGCGCACGGGCCGTTAACCTTTATTTCAGGGCTAAACGGCAGGATTTACACACCCGAAATCACCGGGAGGGCCGTTTCGGCAGGGCCGCCGAACACTTTGCGGTAGGGATATCGGGCAGAATGAACCGGGGCCGCCCGGTCATCGCCGGGAATGCCGGCTGGGCCAGATGACAGCGGGTGCCGCCTTTTTGAAGTGAAAGGCTGACACAATATGAAAAACGAACCTAACCTGCTGAGCTTGGGCGTGCTTTCTATGGCGCTCATCCTGACGACATCGACTGCGACCCTTGCGCAATCGGCCCGCAACTGCGGTCCGCGTGACCTCGTGGTCGGACGCTTGGCCGAGGGCTATGGAGAATCCCGCAAATCAATGGGCCTTGGCGCAAACAACTCGGTCGTCGAGGTTTTTGCATCGGAGGAAACGGGCACCTGGACCATTACGGTGACCTCGCCAAACGGCATGACGTGCCTTGTCGCTTCGGGGCAGGCCTTCGAGGAACTGGCCGACGCCCTGCCTGCGAAGGGCAACGACGCCTGATTTCCGGGGGCTTGGCGCCCCTCGACTGCTAAATTGCGATGCGGAGCGGTGCTCCGCCTTGCATGGATTTTCCAAATCATTTCCCAAGTCGTCTGCCGCTTATGTCCCCGCAGACTTAGAACCAAGTGGATGCGACCGCACGCGCTTCGCGCTAGGTTGGTACCATGCGGTTCCTCTTATCCCTCTTTCCATGGCTGTCGCGGCCGGTTCTTGCCTGCGAACTCGCCCTGCTTCTTGCGGTCGATGTGTCGGGTTCGGTGGACCGCGAAGAATACCGGATCCAGATGGACGGCCTGGCCCTTGGCCTGCTGGACGGGATCGTGGCCGAGGCGTTGATCGACCAGCGCGCGCATCTCAGCCTGCTGCAATGGACCGGGGCGTCGCGGCAGCAGGTTACGCTGGATTGGGTCGCGATCGAGACCTATGACGATCTCGTCGATTTCGCCGACCGGGTGAGCCGGAACGAACGGGTCTGGCGCAATTACTCCACCGCGATCGGAGAGGCGCTGGTGGTTGCTGAAACGCACCTGGCGCATGTGGATCACTGCCTCAGGAAGGTCATCGATGTATCGGGTGACGGGGTGTCCAACGAGGGGCTGCCGCCGCGCCAGCGACGCGACGCCCTGCAAGCGCTTGGGGTAACCGTCAACGCGATCGCGATCGAAACGGATGATGTCGATCTGACCGCCTACTTTTTCGAACATGTGATCGCAGGTGAAGGCGCATTTGTTGTGACAGCCGACGGATTCGAGGACTATCCGCGGCAGATCAGGCGAAAGCTGCAACGCGAGACAACCAAGCAACTGAGTGTTCTGCGCTAAACGTGATCACACTTATGTCGGGTGTGATCGCAAATTTGGCAAAAGCCGAGTATTGCGCCAAAAAACCGCGCCTTAACCCCACCTCTACACAGTGACTTCATGGTAGAAGCCGCTAGTAAGGTGTTGGGAACCGAAGAAAGGAGCCTCTATGGCTGACGTTAATCGGGGCAACCGCCCGCTGTCTCCGCATCTCGCCATTTATCGGCCGCAGCTCAACTCGATCACGTCCATTCTGACGCGGATCACCGGCAATGCGCTGTTGATCACCGCGCTGCTGATCGTCTGGTGGTTCTTGGCCGCGTCGACATCCGAACAGGCTTTCGCGGCTGCGGATTGGGCCTTGACCAGTGTTTTGGGGACTGTGGTCATGGTTCTCTCGCTTTGGGGTTTGTGGTATCACACGCTCGCTGGAATTCGGCACCTGATCTGGGACAACGGTATGGCGCTTGACCTCGAAACGGCCGAAAAGCTGGGATGGGGCGTCGTCGGAGGCTCTGTCGTGCTCACGATCATCACGTTGCTGGCGATTTGAGGGAGGCACCGATGCGTTATCTGACTGACCGCAAGCGCGCCATGGGCCTTGGTTCTGCCAAGTCCGGGACCGAACATTTCTGGGCGATGAAGGTGTCGTCATTCGCCCTTCTGGTTTTGATCCCGCTGTTTGTTTTCACCTTCGGCCCAATGCTGGGCGAGCCCCATGCGGATGTCGTCGCCTATTTCGCGCGCCCGTTCCCGGCAATCGTGGCCGCACTAACAATCGTGGTGGGTTTCATGCACTTCAAGGATGGGGTGCAGGTGCTGATCGAAGACTATGTTCACGGAACAATGCAAAAGGTTCTGATCATCTCGATGATCTGCCTGTCGTACGCCGCAGCGGCGACGGGGCTTTTTGCGATTGCGCGCATCGCGCTCTGAGAGGACAGGAGGCCAAATATGGCTGCATATGATTACGAGACGCACGAATATGACGTCGTCGTCGTTGGTGCCGGTGGCGCCGGGCTGCGGGCCACGTTGGGCATGGCCGAACAGGGGCTGCGTACGGCCTGTGTGACCAAGGTTTTCCCGACCCGCTCGCACACCGTGGCCGCGCAAGGGGGTATCGCCGCGTCCCTGTCCAATATGGGTCCGGACCACTGGCAGTGGCACATGTATGACACGGTCAAAGGCTCGGACTGGCTGGGTGATACGGACGCAATGGAATACCTCGCCCGCGAGGCGCCCAAGGCGGTCTATGAGCTTGAGCATTACGGCGTGCCGTTTTCACGGACCGAAGAAGGCAAGATCTATCAACGTCCTTTCGGCGGTCACACGACCGAGTTCGGCGAAGGCCCCCCGGTGCAGCGCACCTGTGCTGCTGCCGACCGCACCGGTCACGCGATCCTGCACACGCTCTATGGCCAGTCGCTGAAGAACAACGCTGAATTCTATATCGAGTACTTCGCTATCGATCTTATCATGAGCGAAGACGGCCAATGTCAGGGTGTTCTCTGCTGGAAACTCGACGATGGGTCGCTGCACCTTTTTGCGGCCAAGATGACGGTGCTGGCCACGGGCGGCTATGGCCGTGCCTATTTCAGCGCGACATCCGCCCATACCTGTACCGGCGATGGCGGCGGTATGACGGCGCGCGCGGGTCTGCCGCTTCAGGACATGGAATTCGTTCAGTTCCACCCGACCGGCATCTATGGCGCGGGTTGCCTGATCACCGAAGGGGCGCGGGGCGAGGGCGGCTATCTCACCAATTCCGAGGGCGAGCGGTTCATGGAGCGGTATGCGCCGACCTACAAGGACCTCGCCAGCCGCGACGTCGTCAGCCGCTGCATGACGATGGAAATCCGCGAGGGGCGGGGTGTCGGCGCCGATGGCGATCACATTCACCTGCATCTTAATCACTTGCCGCCCGAAACACTTGCTGAACGGTTGCCGGGCATCTCGGAAAGCGCGCGCATCTTTGCGGGCGTGGATGTCACCAAGGAACCGATCCCGGTTCTGCCGACGGTCCATTACAATATGGGCGGCATCCCGACGAATTATTGGGGCGAGGTGCTGGCCCCGACCAAGGACAACCCCGATCATGTCTCACCCGGTCTGATGGCCGTGGGCGAGGCGGGCTGTGCATCGGTTCACGGGGCCAACCGGCTTGGATCGAATTCGCTGATTGACCTCGTGGTCTTTGGCCGGGCCGCCGCGATCCGCGCCGCCGAAGTCGTCGATCCGAAATCGGCGGTCCCTACGCCAAGCCAGCGTTCGGTGGATGCGGCCCTGTCGCGTTTCGATGGCCTGCGCTATGCCAAGGGCCATGTCCCGACGGCCGAGCTGCGCCTTGAGATGCAGAAGACCATGCAACAGGACGCCGCCGTGTTCCGCACGAATGAGACATTGGCGGAAGGTCAGAAAAAGATGGAAGGCGTCGCCGACAAGATGGGCGATATCCAGGTCACCGATACGTCAATGATCTGGAATTCGGACCTGATGGAGACGCTGGAGCTGACCAACCTCATGCCGAATGCGGTGGCAACAATCACCGCAGCGGCAGCGCGGAAAGAGAGCCGTGGCGCCCATGCCCACGAAGATTATCCTGACCGGGACGACGAGAACTGGCGCCAGCACAGCCTGGTCTGGTTCAAGGGCAATCAGGCGTCGCTTGGGTATCGCGGCGTGATCACGCAGCCCCTGACCAGCCACAATGATGGCGGGATCGATCTGAAAAAGATTGCACCGAAGGCGAGGGTCTACTGATGCATGGAATCTGCAAAATCACGGCCCCGATTGCCGCGCTCGTCGCCTTGGCGGTCGCCTTGCCCGCAACCGCACAGCCGAACTCGGCCACCTATCGCAAGGCCTTGAGCACAAGCGCTGATGTGCTGACCACGAATGCGCGCGGGATCAACGCCTCGGCCATCGTAGCTGCGGCGATCTGCATCGAGACCTATGCCACGGATGATGAAGTCGTTCGTCTGGCGCAAGCTCAGGGCGCTGTCACGGATCAAACCGTCGCGCTGGTTGGCCAGATTGTGAAACGATATCCGACCTTCATATGCCTCGATCGGGCGGGCGTCCGGGGGCTGCGCGTGCACTAAGCCGCGCCGCTGCTGATCGGATGGATATGGGTTTGACTGGTACAAAAGGAAAGACGAGCGGCATGCACAGCGGTCGCTACATAGAATCTTTTGCGTCATTCAATCATCGCGGTCCGGCCCCAAAGCAAACACAATCCCCTCTTAACCCCAAGATTGAAACGAACGCGGCAACGCCTTGCATCCGTTGTCGCGAACGGCAATCGCCGAGTGGGTACGGAGCAGGGAATGAAGACGATCAAAGGTTTGGGCCTGACGCTGGCCGTTGCAGGCTTGTTGGCGGGCTGTGCAGAAACGACGACAACCACGCCCACGGCGTCCAACGCGCTGGTGGCAGACACGACACCCAAATCCGCAGTCGATTGCCGCAATCAGCTTCGCGCGAACAGCCGGAATTCGGGTGTGAGCGTTCCCGTGTCAACGCAGCATGTGGGCGCTTCGATCGCCGGTATTCTGATCGGTACGGTCATCGTCGCAAGCGTTCAGTCCAATCAACTCAAGAAGTGTTACGACGCGGTTGGCGCTGCCCCCGAGGAACGTCTGCCGATCACGGAAGCCAAGAAAGAAGGCACGCAAGTGTCGTCGGATGCGACCCAACCGATTGGCAAGTCCTATCGCCGCGGACCGGGCGGCGGAGCCGGCTTCAGCAGTTTCTGACCGGTCAACCGGCGCCTGATAATGGCGGCACATTGATAGCGGGGGGCGCGTGATGCGGTCCCTCGTCCTGATCTCGATCCTTTGCGTTGCGGGTTGCGCCGAGTTTACCCAAACCTCAGAGGACCTGACGCGCCAAAGCGCGAAGGCCACTGTCAGCAAGGTTCTGGCCACCCAGTTGCCGGACCCTGTACGAACCGAGGCGGTCACCCCATATACCGATTGTGTGATCGACAATGCCTCCGGATCCGAAATCCGAAACTTTGCAACCGATGCCGTGACGGGTGTTGACGAGGCGACTGTCGCGCTTGTCACCCTCGTCCTTGAACGTCCCGAAACTCAAAGATGTATCGCCAACGTAGCGCTTGCCGCCGTGGCTTCGTAAAGGAGAAACACCATGGTTCAACTCACGCTCCCCAAGAATTCGCGGATCAAAACCGGTAAGACGTGGCCGAAACCCGATGGTGCCACCAATCTGCGCAAGTTCCAGATTTATCGCTGGAACCCGGATGACGGTGAAAACCCGCGCGTCGACACCTATTGGATCGACATGGATACCTGCGGCCCAATGGTTCTGGACGCCCTCATCAAGATCAAGAACGAGATCGATCCGACCCTGACCTTCCGCCGGTCGTGCCGCGAGGGGATTTGCGGATCCTGCGCTATGAACATCGACGGTATCAACACGCTTGCCTGTATCTACGGCATGGATGAGATCAAGGGCGACGTTAAGATCTATCCGCTGCCACACATGCCGGTCGTTAAGGATTTGATCCCGGACCTGACCCATTTCTATGCACAACACGCATCCATCATGCCGTGGCTGGAAACCAAGACGAACCGCCCCGCAAAGGAATGGAAGCAATCGATCGAGGATCGGAAAAAGCTCGATGGTCTTTATGAATGCGTCATGTGCGCCAGCTGTTCGACCTCGTGCCCGAGCTACTGGTGGAACGGTGATCGCTACCTTGGGCCGGCTGCGCTGCTGCATGCCTATCGTTGGATCATCGACAGCCGGGATGAGGCGACGGGCGAGCGGCTTGATGATCTTGAGGATCCGTTCAAACTTTATCGGTGCCATACCATCATGAACTGCACCAAGACCTGCCCGAAAGGTCTGAACCCGGCCGAGGCGATTGCAAACATCAAGAAGATGATGGTCGAACGAACGGTCTGACCGTCTTTGCGTCTTTCCGTGTGGGGGCGGACCCCCCGCACGGATTTTGCAGCCCCTCAAGGTTGGGTCAATTAGTTGACGAAATCAAATTCTGGTCTCAGATTATGCGCGCCTATCCACTTGCAGTGAGGAGCGCCCATGCCCGAGATCGACCAAGAAGCCTATGACATTGCGGATGCTGTCGCGGGCAATTGTATCGTGACACGGGCACGTATGCGGGCCCGGGCGCTCACGCGGCTCTATGATGCGGCACTTGCACCCATCGGCCTGCGTTCGACAGAATACGCGGTGCTGATCGCGACGGGACGCTTCAGATCGGGCCGGATGCACAAGATTGCGGCGGCCTTGTCGATGGACCTATCCACGCTGAGCCGCAGCATGGGCAAGCTGGGTGCAAAGGGCCTTGTCACCATCCACACTGAGGGTCACCGCACGAGGCTGGTCACGCTGACCGATAAGGGGCATGCGATCTTACGGGCCGGATACCCCCATTGGCAAAAGGCGCAGACCGAAGCAGCGGCATTGTAGATCCGGGTCTTTCGTGCCGCTCTTGATCATCATCCTTGCCGTTGGTGTCACGCTCTATTTCTGGTGGCGGTGGCGCACGACGTCGCTGACACGCGATTGCCGGTGGCGGCAGGATCGACAAGCTGGCCAATGGCGTTGCGCGTTTTGCGGAGCGACCAGCATCGGTCAGGCAGAGCCCCGTTCCTGCCTGCGATCCTAGCGCATCCGCGCTGCCTGCCCGCTGCGCAGGTCGATTGACCATACACCTGTCCCTGTCGGGCAGCAGCGCGGTTCGCCCGGCAGCAAGACGGTGGTTGTGACTTCCATGCGGTCGTCAAACCATACCGGATCGCGGGGCCCGACCCCGAAAAGGCCGCGGACGGGCAGGGCCATGACCCACTGATCGCCGCTTTTGGTGAATACTGCACTGTGCAGAGAAACGCTGCCCGCTGACCCGACTATGTGAACATAGGCGACGCCCAGGGCGCGTGATGATTGCTGCGGTGTCGCGCCGTCAGGCAGCCAGATCGAGCTTTCCATCGCGCCGGTTGGTGAGAGGGTCCGCCGCAAGAGTGTATCGAGATCGCCCCAGTTCTGCGCAGGCGCAGGCCCCGCAAGCAGGGCGGCCATGGTCAGGATTGTCAGCACTTTCCGCATCAGGATGTCCCCGGTTTCCGCCGACTTTGCCCAAGCCGGTGATGCCGGTCAACGCGCTTGCCTGCCCCCGGACTGTCGGGCAGGGTCGCGCCAGATTTAGACGAGGCTTTGACCATGCCCCCGAAAGACGCGGAAACACGCCGCTCAATCCCCCCGGTGATTTGTTATCCAACGCACACACTGCCCAAACCGGACCTGCCCGGGCTGAAGCAAGCACGTTTGGCGGCGGAAGTGGTGGACACCATCCGCGTATCCCCGCGCGAGGCGCGGTGCTTTCGTGTGCCTGCGGGCGGCTATTTCCGCATCACCTCGGTCGACGGGCCGCAGGTTGGGGATCTGAACCTGTGGAATGCGTCGGATCTTTCGGAGCGCTTCTATTCCGGCAAGACCCGCGCGCTGCATGGAACGCATGTCAGCACCGGTGATCGCCTGTGGTCGAGCTTTCCAGTCATGCGCCCGATGGCGACCATCGTTGAAGACACCCTCGATTGGTACGGCATCGACGCATTCGGCGGCTCGGTGCACGACGTGATCGGGACCCGGTGCGACCCCTACACAAACAACCTGCTGTCGGGCGGCCACTATCATCATTGCTGTCATTCCAACCTGACACGTGCGCTGGCACAGGAGACGGGGCTGGATCTGGCGACAGCGGAACAACACGTCCATGACGTGCTCAACGTCTTCATGTGTACCGGGTTCACCCGGGACACCGGCCAATACTTCATGAAAGCCAGCCCGGTGCGCCCCGGCGACTCTATCGAGTTCTTTGCCGAGATTGATTTGCTGGGGGCGCTCAGCGCCTGCCCGGGAGGAGATTGCAGCGCCGAGCATTCATCGGATGCCGCACCTTGCCATCCCTTGCAGGTCGAGGTGTTCGAGGGCCCAAGGCCGGAGAACTGGGTATCACCCGCGCGCAACGGCTATGACGGCAGCCACGGGGTCTAGTCCTCGTCATAGGGATGGGTGGCGAAGATTGTCCAATACATCAGGTAGTGCAGCGCGATCGGACCGATCGAAACGGCTATCATCCAGTCGGTTGTTGTTCCGCCCCGTATTACCAATTCGTTCCCGAGAATGAGCGCCAAAAGGCGCGCGATATGCCAGTTGGCCGCGTTGCGTTGTCCCGCCGTCCATGAGCGCCCGAACCAGCTGATGGCGCTGAGGTCTTTCGGCCTTAAGGTGAAGGACGCGAATAAGAGGGTGTAAATCGCAATCAAAAAGCTGATCCCGTGTTGCGCCCAAGCCAACGAGGGCGAGAACAGGGCGGCTGCGCAGAGCGCAAACGGAAAGAGTATCGAGAGGATCACCGTCTCTTCGCCGTCAATCTCTCTAAGTCGGCGGACGGTTGTGGACAGATTGCGCAGAGCGACCAGCGTGTATCCCAGGACTACGCAAAGTACAGGCAGGTACAGATCAGCCTGCAGCATCGCCTGGTTGTACGGTGCCAATAGCGTGAAGGTGGAGAGGGTCGTCAGTCCGAACACCAATAGCGTATTCGGTCGCGGAACACGCGACGTAAAAAGAACGTAAAGATCGATCATCCAACTTGGCACCCAAATAGCGCTAAGGGGCGAAAACGGCAGCCGTAAGGGCAGGATTGCGAAAGAATTCAGGCGAAGGCCGCTTCGAGGGCGATTTCCACCATGTCGCCAAACGTCTTTTCACGGTCTTCGCTGGGAAGTGCTTCGCCGGTTTGCAAATGATCGCTAACCGTGAGAACGGCAAGCGCGCGGCGATCGTGGCGGGCTGCCAATGTGTATAATTCCGCCGCTTCCATTTCGACGCCAAGGATGCCGTGCCGAACCATTTGTTCATCAAGATCAGGACGTTCGGCATAAAAGACGTCTGAAGAATAGATCCCACCCACGTGGATCTTGGCCTTGGTCTTTTCAGCGGCGGCCACAGCCGCGCGCAAAAGTCCATAATCCGCACAGGGCGCGAAATTCAGCTCCTTCATGATGGCGGTCGATGGTGTGGACACTGAACTGGCCGTCATGGCGATGATGACATCGCGAATGCCGACATGTTCCTGCATCCCGCCGCACGATCCGATTCGGATCAGCGTTTGCGCGCCGTAATCGCGGATCAGTTCGTTCGCATAGATCGAAAGCGACGGCATCCCCATGCCGGACCCCTGGATCGTGACCCGATGACCATTCCATGTTCCGGTGAAGCCAAGCATGCCGCGCACGTTGTTCACCTGCTCGGCATCTTTCAGAAACGTCTCGGCCGCCCATTTGGCGCGGTAGGGATCGCCCGGCATCAAAACCGTCTCGGCGATCTGTTCCGGGGCTGCACCAATATGAATTGTCATTCTTGCTCTTTCGTATGATTTGAACGCGAAACAGCACTGCTGCTATTTCGCGTCAATTTGAACAAAGACATCGCCAAAATTGTATTCGCAACCGGAATTTCGCCTATTGATCGCAAAAAGTCGCGAGAGACTGGCAACAATTCGCCAATTAGGCGAGAGCTAATCAGATCTCAAGCTTTTTCGGATCAGTTCCTTTTTCCATCGCCTTCTTGAACCACTGGGGCTGACGGCCCTTGCCGGTCCAGGTTTGCGAGGCATCTTTGGGGTTGGCGTATTTTGGAGGCGAGGAGACTTTTGCGCGGCCCTTGGCGGCTCCACCGGCGAGCTCTGACAGAGAAAACCCAAATTTTGCAGCGGCTTCCTCGGCAGCTTTCTTGGCTTCTTTCCGGTCGCGCGCTTCGGCGTTGCGCAATTCCTTGTCGATGTCGCCGCGAAGCTGCTCCAATTCCACGCGGGTCATTTTCGTGAGGTCGGTTGCCATTAGCTATCCTCCGGTACAGTATTTTTGATTGCAATCGACATAATCAACGATATGCCGAAACAGCAATAGCTGCACCGGAGCAATTTTGTGTCAGGCGTCTATGCTATTAAGCAGCGGCGGATTTTGGATCAGCCAGCGTGACGATATCCATCATTATCGTATTCAGCTCGAAATCCTTGGGCGTATAGATCCGGGCAACACCCATTCCTTGCAAACGTTCCGCATCTTCATCCGGAATGATGCCGCCCACGATGACAGGCACATGACCAAGGGCAGCGGCGCGCATGCGCTCCATCAATTCTTCGACCAGCGGGATGTGGCTGCCTGACAGGATTGACAGGCCAACGACATGGGCGTCTTCGTCTTTTGCCGCTTTCACGATCTCTTCTGGTGTGAGGCGAATACCCTCATAAGAAATGTCCATGCCGCAATCACGGGCACGGACAGCAATCTGCTCGGCCCCGTTTGAATGACCGTCGAGCCCGGGCTTTCCAACGAGGAATTTCAGGCGGCGGCCCAATTTCGCGCTGACCGTATCGACGGCTTCGATCAGGTGATCGAGGTTTTCTGTCATGTTTGACCGCGCCGCCGCGACACCAGTTGGCCCGCGATACTCGCCATAGGCCTTTCGCATTTCGGCCGCCCATTCGCCTGTCGTCACGCCAGCCTTGGCTGCGGCGATCGACGGTTCCATTACATTCCGGTTTTCCCGAGCTGCCGCACGGAGATCGCTCAATGCCTTTTCCACGGCCGCCTGATCGCGGTTGTCGCGCCAATCCTGCAGCCGGCCGATCTGATCCGCCTCGACCGCGGGATCGACGACCATGATGCCGCCGTCGCCGGTCATGAGAGGGGAGGCTTCGCCGCTCGTATACTTGTTCACACCGACAACGACTGTCTCGCCCTTTTCGATCCGGTTGAGCCGTTCGGCATTCGATTGGACGAGCTGGGATTTCATATAGTCGATGGCCCCCATGGCCCCGCCCATTGAATCGAGGTTGGCGAGCTCATGGCGTGCCCCGGTTTTCAATTCCTCGACCTTTGCATCGGCGGCGGGGTTGCCATCAAAGAGATCGTCAAATTCCAGAAGATCGGTTTCGAAGGCCATGATCTGTTGCATCCGCATCGACCATTGCTGATCCCACGGGCGGGGCAGGCCGAGCGCTTCATTCCAGGCCGGCAATTGAACGGCGCGGGCGCGGGCCTTTTTCGACAATGTGACCGCGAGCATTTCGATCAGAATGCGATAGACGTTGTTTTCCGGCTGCTGTTCCGTCAGGCCCAGCGAATTGACCTGCACCCCGTACCGGAAACGGCGGAATTTCGGATCTTCGACACCATACCGCTGTTGGCAGATCTCGTCCCACAGATCGACAAAGGCGCGCATCTTGCACATCTCGGTGACAAATCGAATGCCGGCGTTGACGAAGAATGAGATGCGGCCAACGACGGCGGGAAAATCTTCGGGCGCGACGCGCGGCTGCAATTCGTCAAGAACGGCAGTCGCCGTCGCCAGAGCAAATGCCAATTCCTGCTCGGGTGTCGCGCCTGCCTCTTGCAGGTGATAGGAACAGACGTTCATCGGGTTCCACTTGGGAACGTTGGTGTAGCAGTACTCCGCCACGTCCGCGATCATTTTAAGCGATGGTTTCGGTGGGCAGATATAGGTGCCGCGCGAGAGATATTCCTTGATCAGATCGTTCTGAACAGTGCCCTGAAGTTTCGAGATGTCGGCGCCCTGTTCTTCGGCCACGGCGATGTAAAGCGCCAGCAGCCATGGAGCCGTCGCGTTGATCGTCATCGACGTGTTCATTTGTTCGAGCGGGATCTGATCGAACAGCGTGCGCATGTCGCCCAGATGCGCGACCGGAACGCCGACTTTCCCCACTTCGCCGCGCGCCAGAACGTGATCGCTGTCGTATCCGGTTTGTGTCGGTAGATCGAAAGCGACGGAAAGACCGGTCTGACCCTTTTCCAGGTTTGACCGATAAAGCGCATTGGACGCCTTGGCGGTCGAATGGCCTGCATAGGTGCGGATCAGCCAGGGACGGTCTTTGGAGCGGTCTGCCATCTGTAACTCCTGAATCAGTCAGGGCAATAATATTTCAACGACGCGGTCATATCGGAAATAATCTGGCGCTGTCAATTCGCTGCATTGCGGCACAACACTGCCGATGACACAGGCGCATCATTTCGATCCCGTGCCGATTGTGTGATACTTTCGAAAACGGGGGTCGCCATGCCATTGAGATCAAATCCACTCGTATGCGCGGTCTTGGCTTTCTCGCTCGCTGCAGGTGTTGCAGGGGCCGAAACCATCCGGTTCGCGACATTTAACGCGTCGCTTAACCGGTCAAACGAGGGCGATCTTCGGACCGATCTGCAGTCCGGTACAAATGCGCAGCTAGAGGCGGTCGCCGAGATCATTCAACGCGTTGATCCCGACGTCCTGCTTATTAACGAATTCGACTATGATCCCGGCACGACTGACCTGTTTATCAAGAACTATTTGAATCAGCAGCAAAACCCGGCGGTCGCGCCGGTCGACTATCAGTACAGCTTTACCGCGC
>CAWUIQ010000031.1:0-30406 GCA_963922565.1 uncultured Rhodobacterales bacterium | reverse complement strand
GTCTGACTTATGACGCACTTCGGCGCAGTGTTCTTGGGATCGGAACCGGGTTGCTTGAGCTGGGCGTCCGACCGGGTGACCGCGTCCTTATGCGGCTGGGAAACACCGTCGACTTCCCGCTCGCCTATCTCGGTGCGATTGCGGTCGGGATTGTGCCGGTCCCCACATCCTCTGCGCTGACAGAGGCCGAGGTCGCCGCCATCGCCGCCCAAATCAAACCGAGGCTGACCCTTCGCGACCCGGACGTGGCCTGCCCTGAAGCCCTGCGGTCGATCGGTCCGGCAGAACTGGATGAGATGAAGCACGCCCCCGCCGCCAGCTATGACACGGGGGATCCCAACCGCCTCGCTTACATGATCTACACGTCCGGAACCTCAGGCCGGCCACGCGCGGTGATGCATGCGCACCGGGCCATATGGGCGCGGCGGATGATGATCGATGACTGGTATGGCCTGGGTCGCGACGATCGCCTGCTGCATGCCGGGGCGTTTAACTGGACTTACACACTTGGCACCGGGTTGATGGACCCATGGACCGTCGGGGCCACGGCCCTTATTCCGGTCCCAGGCACCCCGCCAGAAGCCCTGTTCCAGATGCTGGCAGACCAACGCGCCACGATCTTTGCCGCAGCGCCCGGCGTCTATCGGCAGATGCTGAAACATCCGGTTCCGGCCCTGCCCAACCTCAGACATGGACTTAGCGCGGGCGAGAAACTGCCCCATGTAACGGAAGCGGCATGGCGGGACGCGACCCAAACGCCGATTTTCGAAGCCTACGGGATGTCGGAGTGCTCGACCTTCGTTTCGGGCAGCCCTGCGCACCCCGCACCTGCCGGCACCTTGGGGCGGCCACAGACCGGACGGCACATCGCGGTGCTGGGAGAGGACGAACCAGTTGAGACCGGCCAGCCCGGAATCATCGCCGTGCACCGCTCCGACCCTGGGCTCATGCTGGGCTATCTCGATCAACCGGAAGAAACCGCCAGCCGGATGCGGGGCGACTGGTTCCTGACCGGGGATCAGGGCCAGATGGATGCGGGCGGGCATATTCGCTTTCTCGGACGGGCCGACGACATGATGAATGCCGGGGGGTTTCGGGTTTCACCGCTTGAGGTCGAGGCGGCCATGGCCGCGTTTCCCGGCATTTCGGCCATCGGCGTAACGGACGTGCCGGTCAAGGCCGATGCCACGATCATCGCCGCCTTTTACGTGGCCGACGATACATTAAGCGAATGTGAACTCGAGGCCTTTGCCGCCGATCGTCTGGCACGCTACAAGCAGCCTCGCGCCTATGTCCAAATCCCCGACTTGCCGAAGGGCGCCAATGGCAAAATTCTGCGGCGGAAATTGCGGGACTACTGGAAGGCCAGCCATGATTAAGCTCGACATCATGTCAGATCCGATATGCCCCTGGTGCTATATCGGCAAAACGTATCTGGATCGCGCGCTCGAAGCCAATGGCGATCATCCTTTCACAATCGAGTGGCATCCATTCCAACTGAACCCGGACATGCCAGAAGGCGGAATGGGCCGGCGCGAATACCTCGAAACCAAGTTTGGCGGGAAAGAGGGCGCGGTGCGTGCCTATGCACCTGTTGTCGAGCACGCCGAAAAGGCAGGCCTCAAGATCGACTTCGAAGGGATGAAGCGGACGCCCAACACGGTGAACGCCCACCGTCTGATCCACTGGGCGGGGATCGAGGGAAAACAGAACGCGGCCGTATCAGCGCTTTTTAGAGCCTATTTCGTCGAGGCGCGCGATATCGGCGATATCGATGTCTTGTCGGATATCGCCGACGACGTCGGGATGGACGCCGCCGTTGTTCGGCGGCTCATGCAATCGGACTCCGATGTCGAAGAGATCAAGGCGCGAGACGCGCATTCCAGGAAAATGGGTATCAACTCGGTTCCGACCTTCATCGTCGGCGGACGTCATGCTGTTCCCGGCGCACAACCGCCGGAATTGTGGGGCAAGGTAATCGAAGAGTTGCGTACACAAGCTGAGTGACCTTTACCTCGGGTTACTTCGCCTAAAAGGCGTTGAACTTCCCGTTTACGGGGCATAGCTTGACGCCAAGGCGCGTCGGACGCGCTTTTTTTGTGGGGAACAGCATTGATCGCGGCAGAGTCACAACGCGTCGGTAGACATGAATTCATTCTGCTGATGTCGACTATGTTTGCGACCATCGCCTTTTCAGTCGACGCCATGCTGCCCGCCCTGCCCCAGATCGCAGCCGATCTCGACCTTTACGAGCCCGGACAGGCCCCGCTAGTGCTGATCATCTTCATGGTCGGTCTTGGGGCCGGAACGTTCATCGCAGGCCCCCTCTCTGATGCCTTTGGGCGTAAGCCGATCGTCTATCTGGGGATCGTCATCTACATCCTCGGGGCGATGATCGCATGGCTAACAGAGTCGTTCGACTGGATGATCATGGGTCGTTTCATCCAGGGCTTCGGCGCCGCGGGCCCCCGGATCGTGTCGCTGGCCATCATCAGGGACCTCTATGTCGGGCGTGACATGGCGCGGATCATGTCGCTGACGCTGATGATCTTTCTGATCTTTCCCGCCATTGCCCCTGCCATCGGCGCAGCGATTGTCAACTACGCCGGATGGCGGGCGATCTTTGCCGTGTTTGTGCTCTTCGGGCTTTTCCTGCTCGTCTGGTTCGGCCTTAGGGTGCAGGAAACGCTGCCCCAAGACCGACGACGCCCCTTGCGCTTTAACAAAATCGCGCAGGCCGTGGCCGAGATGTTCCGCAACACGACGGCCCGCATCTCGATCTTCGTGCAAACCCTAATGCTCGGCACACTCTTCGGCCTTTTGACCATGGTGCAACCGATCTTTGCCGAAACATTCGACCGGGCAGAATCGTTCCCCTACTGGTTCGGCGGCATCGCGTTGCTCTCCGGGCTTTCCAGCCTGCTCAATTCGCGGATCGTTGGACGGTTCGGGATGAGCCGAATGGTGACCTGGGCCCTGATCCTGCAGATCTTTCTCTCTGTCAGCGCCCTGATCCTGATCTGGACACCCGGTTCATGGAATTTCCCCGTCTACGTGGTCTGGCAGTTCGGCGTCCTGTTCCAGGCAGGGCTGACCGTGGCCAATCTCAACGCGCTTGCAATGAAAGAAATGGGGCACATCGCCGGTATGGCGGCCTCGGTCATCGGGGCGTTCGCGACGGTGGGCGGCGCCGCCATCGCGGCCCCCCTCGGCCTGCTCTTTGACGGAACGCCACGGCCCCTGATCGCCGCGACACTTGTGCTCGCAGCAACAGCGCTCGCCCTGATGCAGGCGCTGCGGCGGCGGGGCGTTCTCGACTAGAGGTCCCTTATCGTCAGGACGCGGCTTTTCTCTTGCTGACGACCTTTTCCGCAAGATCCCGGGCGATTGCGAAGGCGCCCTTGATCTTGTCCACGTCGTTTTTCCAGTCCCGGCGCACAACGATTTTGTTGTCCTTCACCTTGGCGAGCCCGCGCTGATCCTGAATGAACTGAACCAACCCTTCCGGCGAGGCGAACTTGTCGTTGTGAAATTGGATGGTCGCGCCCTTGGGGCCACCGTCAAGCTTGGCGATACCCGCCTTCTTGCACATCGCCTTGATGCGCACGATCAACATCAGGGTGTTCACCTCTTTCGGCAACTTCCCGAAACGGTCGATCAGCTCTGCCGCAAAACCTTCGAGTTCCACCTTTTTGGAAAGCCCGCTGAGACGACGGTACAATCCCAGCCGAACATCCAGATCCGGCACATAATCCTCGGGGATCAGTACCGGAACACCCAGATTGATCTGAGGCGCCCATTGATCATCGGCCTCCGAAAGGCCCTCCATCTCGCCCGCCTTGATCTTGGCAATCGCCTCTTCGAGCATGGATTGATAAAGTTCGAACCCGACATCGCGCATCTGGCCCGATTGTTCTTCGCCCAGCAGGTTGCCCGCACCGCGAATATCGAGATCTTGCGAGGCCAACGTGAACCCGGCCCCAAGCGTATCCAGCGACCCCAGGACCCGCAGCCGCTTCTCCGCCGTCGCGGTCAGTTTCGCGCGGGGTTTCGTAGTCAGATACGCATAGGCCCGCGTCTTTGACCGCCCGACCCGGCCACGGATCTGGTAGAGCTGCGCAAGGCCGAACATATCGGCACGGTGCACGACCATTGTATTGGCCGTCGGAATATCCAGCCCGCTTTCCACGATCGTCGTGGCCAGCAGAACATCGTACTTGCCGTCATAAAACGCGTTCATCCGGTCATCGAGTTCACCCGCCGCAAGCTGGCCATGCCCGATGACATAGCTGACTTCAGGCACCTGTTCCCTCAGAAACTCCTCGATCTCGGGCAAGTCACTGATCCGGGGCACCACAAAGAACGACTGTCCGCCGCGGTAGTGTTCACGCAGCAATGCCTCACGGATCGTGACCGTGTCGAATTCGCTCACATAGGTCCGGATCGCCAGCCGGTCGACCGGGGGCGTTCCGATGATCGACAGATCTCGGACCCCGGTCAGGCTCAGCTGCAGGGTCCGGGGGATCGGCGTTGCGGTCAGGGTCAGCACGTGTACGTCCGAACGTAACTGCTTGAGCCGTTCTTTGTGGGCTACGCCAAAATGCTGCTCTTCATCGACGATGAGAAGGCCAAGATTCTGAAACCGTACGCCCTTGGCCAACAAGGCATGGGTGCCGATGACAATGTCCGCCGTGCCCCTGCTCATCGCTTCGCGCGTCGCATGGGCATCCCTGGCCGAAACGAACCGCGAAAGCTGGCGCACTTCGACCGGGAAACCCCGGAACCGTTCCGCGAAGGACTTGTAGTGCTGACGCGCCAGCAGTGTCGTGGGCGCAATCACCGCGACCTGCACCCCGGACATCGCGGCGACAAAGGCCGCGCGCATGGCGACCTCGGTCTTGCCAAAGCCCACATCGCCACAGACCAGCCGATCCATCGGGTTGCCGCTGGTCATGTCGTCGATCACATCTGTGATGGCACGCAGCTGGTCGTCGGTTTCCTGATAGGGGAAGCGCGCCGAAAACGCGTCCCACGATCCGGGCGGCGGTTCGAGGATCGGTGCCTTGCGCAAGGCCCGCTCCGCCGCGATCCGGATGAGACGGTCCGCCATTTCGCGGATCCGTTCCTTCAGCTTGGCCTTCTTGGCCTGCCATGCACCACCGCCAAGACGATCCAGCAGGCCCTCTTCGTGGCCGTATTTCGAAAGCAGTTCGATATTCTCGACCGGCAGGTACAGCTTTGACTGTTCGGCATATTCCAGCAGCAGGCATTCATGCGCCGCCCCGGCCGCCGTGACGACCTCAAGCCCCTTGTACCGCCCGATCCCATGATCGACATGAACCACCAGATCACCGGGGGACAGCGATTGCGTTTCTGTCAGGAAGTTTTCGGCCCTGCGGCGCTTGCGCGGTTGGCGGATCAACCGGTCGCCCAACACGTCCTGTTCCGAGATGACGGTAAGGCCCGGCGCCTCGAATCCGTGTTCCAGCGCCCACACCGCCAGACGCAGGCCGGACTTTCCGACCCGCGTTGCGTCGGCGACCGGAATAGCCTCGGCCAGCCCTTCGTCTTCGATCAGACCTTCAAGCCGCTCCCGTGCGCCATCGGAATAGCTGGCGACGATCACGGGACCATCGGCCAGTCGTGCCTTAATATGACCTGCCAAAGCACCGAAAAGGCTAAGGTTTTCCTGTTGTCGTTCAGGTGAGAAGTTACGCCCGATCCGCCCGCCTGCATCGGTAACCCCCGGGCCGGTCGGCTGCGGCAAAGGCGTGAATTGCAAAACCCGCCGATCCGCAACAAGCGACTGCCAGGCCGCGTCATCAAGGTAGAGCCCAGACGGCGGCGCGGGCTTATAGACGCTGTCCATCCGGTTGCGGTTCTGCATGGCCAGTCGCCGGGTCTCGTACTGATCCTCGATGCTCTCCCACCGGGCAAGGCGGGCGGGCGTCACCTGATCATCGAGTGAGATCGTGGCACCGGGCACGAAATCGAAGAGCGTTTCGAGCTGTTCGTGGAAAAAGGCCAACCAGTGTTCGGCCCCCTGATGCTTGCGCCCTGCGCTAACCGCTTCGTAAAGCGGATCGTCCGTGCCAGCGGCACCGAATTCCAGCCGGTAGTTCTGGCGGAACCGCGTGATCGCGGCATCGTCGAGGATGACCTCGGAAACCGGGGCCAACTCCACCAGATCCAGCTTGTCGGTGGTCCGCTGACTGACCGGGTCGAACCGCCGCGCGCCGTCCAGAACATCGCCAAAGAGATCAAGCCGCACCGGACCCAGATCACCGGGCGGATAGATATCGATAATCCCGCCGCGTACCGCATAATCGCCCGGCTCCATCACCGTGGGGCTTTGGACAAACCCCATGCGGACAAGGAACTGGCGCAACGCGGTTTCGTCGATCCGGTCGCCGACACGAGCCTTGAACGACGCTTCCTGCAGGAGCGCCCGCGCAGGAACCTTTTGAGTGGCCGCATTCAACGTCGTCAGCAGAACGAACCGCTCCGGCATCCCGTGCACCAAGGCGGCCAGCGTTGCCATACGGCGGGCCGAGATGTCGGGGTTGGGCGAAACCCGGTCGTAAGGCAGGCAATCCCAACCCGGAAAGACCATGACCGGCATGTCTGGTGCGAAAAACCGCAGCGCCGCCTGCATCGCGGCAAGACGCTTGTCATCGCGCGCGACATGCATCACGGGCCGGCCGCGCTCGGCCAGTTCTTTCAGGATCAGTTGCGCGTCAAATCCTTCAGGCGCGCCGCTGACAGTGACATGGGATTGGCTGCTCATCAGGCCGCTTCAATTGGGTGTTTGGTTCCGGCTGTCAACCACCCAGGGCGCCGATCGAAAGGTTTTGGTACATCCCCCACAGAGCGGTCACAAAAATCGCGACCATCCCGATCCCTTGGGTCCATGTGCGGTGCCGACCCAGACGACGCCAGAGCGCCTCGCCCGTGGCATGTTCATTCCGGATCTTGCGGGCCGTCGACAGGTTCAGCGCCCCGACGATCGACATCGGAAAGGCAAGCAGGAACACCGCCTGCGCGAATTCGACGTCATAGACGAAGCCCAACAGGCAAAGCCCGGTCAGAAAGAAACAGATGATGCCCAAAAGCCAAAGGCCAGAGACATCGCTGATATAAAGCAACCGGTTGGTGTTGATCCGCACCATATCTTCGAGATCGGCCTCGGCCTGTCCGCCCTGCCGCCGCGCGCGGGCCACCATGTCATAGGGAACACCCAGAACCCAATGGCTGGCCGTGGACCAGACGACCGCCAGCGCGATCCAGAACCAGAGGTTCGAGAACGAACGCATGTCGATGAGTTCAAAGACGCTTTGATGCCAGTCCAAGCTCGGGGTCCCTCGATTTTTCGTCACTCTTAGAGAACGGCATGGGCGTTGCCCAGACTTGCGGGGGGCAAAAAAGCGTGGCAGCAATCCAACTGTCTGGAAAAGGTGACACTTATGCGCCCAACTCAAGCCCCCTTCCCCGCGACGCGTCTGCGCCGGACACGGCAGAACGCTGCGATACGGGGCCTTGTGCGGCAGAACACCTTAACAGTTGATGACTTCATCTGGCCGCTTTTCGTACGGGCCGGCGAAGGGATCGAAGAACCCATTCCGTCGATGCCTGGCGTCGTTCGCCGGTCGGTTGACCGCATCGTTGAGGCCGCGAAAGAGGCCGCTGCACTGGGCATCCCGGCGATCTGCATTTTTCCTTACACGGGCCTTGAGGAACGGACTGAGGACTGCGAGGGGGCGTGGGACCCAGACAACCACGCAAATCGGGCCATCCGCGCAATCAAGGCTGCTGTGCCCGACCTCGCGATTATGACGGATGTCGCGCTCGATACATACAACATCAATGGCCATGACGGTTTTGTCGAAAACGGCGAGATTGTGAATGACCGCACGGTCGAGGCGTTGGTCAAGATGGCGCTGGCCCAGGCGGATGCAGGCGCCGACATCATCGGCCCCTCAGACATGATGGACGGCCGGATCGGTGCGATCCGCTCCGCGCTCGAAGTTGCGGGCCACAAGGACGTGATGATCCTCAGCTATGCGGCCAAATATGCCAGCGCCTTTTACGGCCCGTTCCGCGATGCCGTCGGGGCCAGCGGCGCGCTGGTCGGCGACAAGGCGACCTACCAGATGGATCCGGGCAATTCGGACGAAGCGCTGCGACTGATCGAGCGGGACCTGCGCGAAGGCGCCGACATGGTGATGGTCAAGCCCGGTCTGCCCTATCTCGATATCTGCCGACGGGTCAAAGACAGCTTTGGCGCACCGACCTTTGCCTATCAGGTGTCGGGCGAGTTCGCGATGATCGAGGCAGCGGCCCAGAACGGCTGGGTTGATCACGACCGAGTGATGATGGAAAGCCTGATGGCGTTCAAACGGGCCGGATGTGACGGAATTCTAACGTATTTCGCCCCGGCAGCCGCCCGGATCCTGGCAGAGCGATAAGCTGCGCAAGACCGCTTTTGGCGCGTGACACGGGCCCGGGTTGAGCGTATATTTGCCACAAGTCCGGCAAACGGGCACAACATGAGCATTACAGGCGGTTAAGAATGACCTCACAGAAAATCACTCGGCGCAGCTTTGCGCTCGGTGCCGTTGCAGGCTCGGGGCTGCTTGCAGCGTGCGGAAATGGCATCGGCAATTCAAACGCGGCCCGCATAGACGCGCGCGTCGACAGCACCCTGCAGCAGATGTATCAGAGCTATCCCAACACGGTCGATCTGGCGAACAAGGCCAACGGTCTGTTGGTTATGCCATTGGTGACCGAAGCGGGCTTTGGTTTTGGGGGCGCCTATGGGCGCGGCGCGCTACAGGTCGGCGGTGCCACGGTCGATTACTATTCGGTCGTCAAGGGCACGGGCGGTCTGCAGATCGGGGCACAGCAATATGCGCACGTCCTCTTCTTCATGACGCAGGATGCGCTTGAAGACTTCCGGCGCTCCTCCGGCTGGGCCGCGGGCGGCGACATCGAATACGTCTTCTCGGACGTGGGCGACAGCGTCGCGGCGGACACGACCACGGTCCTTTCGCCGGTGCTGGCTGCAGTGTTTGGCCGGGCGGGCCTGCGCGTGGGTGCAACGCTCGAAGGCACCAAATACACAAGGATCATCCCCTGATTTACCAGCTTGGCGGCACGCCCGCCAAGCATTTCACCCCGTCAGAACCCCTGCAAACAAACATTTGCAGCGGTCTTTACGCGCCTGTGATCAACCCATGGCCCTCAGACGTTTGATCAGGCTCGACGTGTCCCAGCGTCCGCCGCCCAGCTTCTGCACATCCTTGTAGAACTGATCGACGAGGGCCGTGACAGGCAGGGACGCGCCGTTTTCGTTCGCGGTGCTCAGGCAAATCCCCAGATCCTTGCGCATCCAGTCCACGGCAAAGCCATGCTCGAAATGATCGTCGAGCATCGTCTCGTACCGGTTCGCCATCTGCCACGATCCGGCGGCACCCTGGCTGATGACCTCAACGACCGCGCGGCCATCAAGACCGGCCTTTTCAGCAAAATGCAAAGCCTCCGACAGGCCCTGAACAAGACCGGCAATCGCGATCTGATTGCACATCTTGGTCATCTGGCCCGCACCGGATGCGCCGATGCGGCGGCACAGCTTGGCATAGGGCTGCAGGATCGGTTCGGCCCGCGCATAGGCGCCTTCGTCCCCGCCACACATGATCGAAAGCTGGCCGTTCTCGGCCCCGGCCTGCCCGCCCGAGATGGGGGCATCGACAAAGCTGATCTGCTGTTCGTCGGCGGCTGTATAGAGCTCTTTGGTGACCTTGGCCGAAACGGTCGTGTGATCGACAAAGATCGTGCCCGCATCCATCCCCGCAAATGCGCCGTCATCGCCCAAACAGACGCTGCGCAGATCATCGTCATTGCCAACACAGGCCATCACGAATTCGGCACCAGCCGTCGCCTCGCGCGGGGTTGTCGCCATCGCACCACCATGGGCCGTGGCCCAGTCCTGCGCCTTTGATACCGTGCGATTGTAGACGGTGACATCATGGCCCGCCTTTTGCAGGTGTCCCGCCATCGGCGCGCCCATAACGCCCAGTCCAAGAAATGCGAGCTTGGCCATCTTTCACTTATCCCCCAGGTTAACCTTGCGTTGGTTCAAGAGCCTACCTAACAGTCCCCGGACACCGGTCAACCGATACGGAGGCAACGTCTTGATCGTGTTTCAATGGCTCGTGCGGATCACGGCCGCCCTTATCATACTCAGCGTAAGCGCCGTCGGCCTGATCTACTACTTCGCCGCGCGCTCGCTGCCTGACTATGATGCCACGATCAGCGTACCGGGATTGCAAAGCACGGTCGAGATCGTTCGCGACAACGCCAACGTGCCTCACATTTTCGCCGACCGGGATGACGATGTCTTCTACGGGCTGGGCTATGCCCATGCGCAGGATCGACTTTGGCAGATGCTGATGCTGCGCCAGACCGTGCAGGGCCGCTTGTCCGAGATTTTTGGCCGCGTCACGCTCGATGTCGACACGACGATCCGCCGCTTCGATCTCTATAACCTCGCTGTCCGGTCCTTCGATGTTCAGGACGAGCGAACAAAGACCGCGCTGCGGGCCTATGCCCGCGGGGTGAACACCCGCCTGCAGCAGATCAACGACGATGCGCTTGGCCGGGGCGCACCCGAGCTTTTTGCATTCTCGGTCGCCATCGCTCCCTGGCAGCCGGAGGACAGTATCGCGGTGGCAAAGCTCATGGCGCTGGACCTCACCACCCATCTCGAGGCCGAGGTGCTGCGCGCGCGGACGTCGCTGGCGCTCGACGATGCCGACCGCATCGGTGATATCCTTCCCGCGGCACCGGGTCAGGGCGTGGCCAGCCTGCCCGATTATGCCAGCCTTGTTCCCGGCGCGGGGTTTCGGGACATGGCTGAGGCAGCGCTTGACCTACCTCTTTCTCCGTTCTCGCGGCGCGGGTTTGGCGGTGCATCCAACGCTTGGGCCGCGGCACCCAGCCGATCCGCAGCGGGTGGTACGCTGCTGGCCAACGACCCGCATCTGGGCTTTACCGCGCCGTCGATCTGGTACCTTGCGCGGCTAGAACTCAGCACCGGCGGCGTGATCGGCGGCACCATCCCCGGCATGCCCCTGATCCTGACCGGGCGCAGCGACCAGTTGGCCTGGGGGCTCACCACGGCCTATGTCGACGACATCGACGTGATGATCGAAGAACTGAACCCGGAAAACCCCGAGGAATACCGCACCCCCGGAGGCTTCAAGCCGTTCCTCAAGCGCGCCTCGATCATCAAGATCAAGGACGAAAAGCCGCTCACCCTCACCCTGCGATGGACCGACAACGGTCCGGTTCTGCCCGCGCGGGTCCGCAATCTGGGTGATGTCACGCCACCGGGCCATGTCGCGGCGATATCGTGGACCGCACAAAGCGCCCGCGATACGACACTGACCGCCGGGCTCAACCTGATGCAGGCGCAAACGGTGGAAGAGGCGATCGCGGCGACCGAAGATTTCGTTGCCCCGTCCCAGAACCTCATCCTGATTGATCAGGAAAAAATCGCGCTCAAGACCATCGGGTTCGTCCCCCGCCGCGACGGCCAGCACCAGAGCCAGGGGCGGTTGCCGAGTTATGGGTATCTTGCGGAGAACCGGTGGCGCGGGCGCATGCCCTATTCGTCCAATCCGGAATTCGTGGCACCCACCGGCGGAATACTGGGGAACACCAACAACAAGACGGTCGACCGGCCATTTCCCAACCATGTCAGCTTTGAATGGGGCGACACGCAGCGCATCCAGCGCTGGCAGCGGCTGATGCAGGCCCGCGAGGTGCATACCCGCGACAGCTTTATCGAGGCACAGCTCGACACCGTCAGCTTTTCGGCCCGGACCTTGCTGCCGCTCATTGGCGCCGAATTGTGGTTCACCGGCGAATCTGCGCCCGAAGGTACTGCCGAACGGCAGCGCCAGCGTGCCCTGACGCTGCTCGCCGAATGGAACGGTGAGATGAGCGAACACCTACCCGAACCGCTAATCTATGCCGCCTGGGTTCGCGCCTTGCAGGAGCGGCTCATCCGCGACGAACTGGGGCCGCTGGCCGATGAATACACCCATGTCGAGCCGCTCTTTATCGAACGGGTCTTTCGCGATGTTGACGGGGCCGGAGCGTGGTGTGACGTGCGCCGCTCTGCTCCGGTCGAGACCTGTCCGGACATGGCCCGGCTCGCCCTTGACGACGCGCTCATCTGGATCGGTGAGACATGGGGCACCGAGCTTGAGGCCCTTCGGTGGGGCGATGCGCATCAGGCGACGCATGATCACGCGGCCCTTGGAGCGGTTCCAATCCTGCGGTTCTTTGTCAACATCCGGCAATCGACCAGCGGCGGTGACAACACGCTTCACGCCGGACGCACCCGCGGCAACGGAAACCACCCCTTCCATAGCGTGCTGGGGCCGGGTTACCGGGGCGTTTACGATTTCGCGGACCCGGACAGCTCTGTCTTTGTTACCTCGACCGGCCAGTCGGGCCATTTCCTGTCACGGCACTACGATGATCTCGCGCAGCTCTGGCGGCGCGGCGAATACATCCCCATGTCGCTTGATACCGATCTTGCGCGGGCGGCGGCGGTCGGGGTGACGATCCTGAAACCGCTGGAATGAGCCGGGTCATACTCCTTAACAAGCCCTACGGTGTTCTTTCGCAGTTCGCCGACAAGGGCACCGAAGGATCGCCGCGCCCGACCCTCTCCGCCTATATCGATGTACCAGACGTTTACCCGGCCGGTCGGCTTGATCGCGACAGCGAGGGGCTGATGGTTCTGACCGATGACGGAAAACTGCAGGCCCAGATCGCGCATCCGAAATACAAGGCACCCAAGACCTATTGGGTACAGGTCGAAGGTATCCCGGATGATCAGGCGCTAGCGGCTCTGCGAGAGGGCGTGACGCTTAAGGACGGCCCGACCCGGCCCGCCAAGGTCAGCCAGATCGATGAACCGCCCAACCTGTGGCCACGCGATCCACCGATACGCGTACGCAAGTCCGTCCCGGATAGCTGGCTCGAACTGACCATAACCGAAGGGCGCAACCGGCAGGTCCGCCGGATGACCGCGGCGGTCGGCCACCCTACGCTACGGCTGATCCGCGCCCGCATCGGTGATTGGGACCTCAACGGGCTCGAACCCGGCACATGGCGGGATGCCTGAGGCGGCTCTAAAAGCTGCGGCAGTATCACATCCACTTATAGGGCGTCGATCAACACGTCGTCGTTGGTTGGGGCGGGATCATCTGGCTTGCGGTCTTTCGTCAGATCGAAAGGCTCAACGTCAATCAGAGGCCGGGCCTCGGCCATTAGCGGGTCAGGTCTGGGCCTTCTTTTCCCATTTTCCGCTTTCTTCTGACCAATACTGGGCAGAGGCACCAGCGTCCTTAAGCGCTTTCCACTGGGCGCGCGCGGTCTGCAGGGCCTCGGCGTCATTGCCATCGAACAGGACGCAGACGCGATCGAGGCGATCGATCTCATCCGCCGTGACCTCGGCCCCGTCGACGCTCATGACGCATTGGGCATCCGCCGCCGGTGCCGGGTCAGTGGTCAGCAGGATGGGCTGCATATCGTCATGCGGGCCACCGGCAAGGCCATGCGGCAGGAACCCTTCGTCGGGACCCAGCCACAGTTTCTCGTCCAGCCATTCCAGCCGGGCCTGATCCCGGCCCCGGACAACAACCCGCCAACCCGCCTGCCGCGCCTTGCCCAGAAGCATGGCCAGCGTGTCCTCCATCGGGCGGCGGGTCAGGTGATAGAAATACGCGGCACCCATCTGCGGCGCATCAGGTCTCGAACTGATCCGCGACTAGGCGGCTGAGCGATGCGACACCCCATCCGGTCGCACCCTTGGGGGCCAGCGTCGTTTCGGATTTGACCGACGCCACCCCGGCAATATCCAGATGGATCCACGGCACCCCTTCCTTGACAAAGCGCTGCAGGAACTGAGCCGCCGTGATCGAACCTGCCGGACGACCACCGATATTCTTCATGTCCGCGATGCGGGATTTCAGCATATCGTCATAGGCCTTGCCCAATGGCATGCGCCACGCCCCCTCGCCCTCAGCCTCAGCCGCCTTGAGGAACGCCTTTGACAGATCGTCATCGTTGGAAAAGACGCCAGCATTCTCGTGGCCAAGGCCAATGATGATGGCGCCCGTCAGCGTCGCGAGGTCGATCATGGCGGCGGGTTCGAACCGGTCCTGCGCGTACCACATCACGTCACACAGAACGAGCCGGCCCTCCGCATCCGTATTGATGATCTCGACCGTATCGCCCTTCATCGACTTGACCACGTCGCCCGGGCGGGTGGCGCTGCCTGATGGCATGTTCTCAACCAAGCCTATCAGGCCCACAACATTCGCCTTGGCTTTGCGCAGCGCCAGCGCCCGCATGGTGCCCGCCACCGTACCGGCACCGCCCATGTCCATCGTCATGTCTTCCATACCCGAGGCGGGCTTGAGGCTGATCCCGCCGGTATCGAACACGACGCCCTTGCCGATCAACGCCAGCGGTGGCGCGCTCTTCTTGCCGCCGTTCCATTGCATAACGACAACTTTGGACGGCGAATCCGATCCTTGCCCCACCGACAAAAGTGTTCGCATCCCGAGCTTTTCGAGCGCCTCTTCATCCAGCACTTCAATATCAAGGCCCAAGCTCTTCATTTCACTCATGCGATCGGCGAACTCTGTCGTGGTCAGTACATTGGCCGGTTCGTTCACCAGATCGCGGGTGAAATGCGCGCCCTCGGCCACCGCGAGCAGCGGGCTAGCCGCCTCGCCGGCCTCGTCCGGCTTTGTGCACATGACCGTCACTGCAGCCGTCTCTTCGGGCTTGTCGTTGCCGGTCTTATGAACCTCGAAACCGTAGTCGCGCATGGCAAAGCCAAAGGCCAATTCCTCGGGCCGGGACATCGCGCCGGAACACACCAACAGATCCGCTTTGCCGCGCGCCTTGGCCAGTGCCGCACCGGCCTTGCGCGCCTCTGCCACGGTCGGACGGCGATCCAGCCGGACGATATCGACCGCTTCGGCCTCCAACCCCGCGGGAAATGCCAGCGAAACGACCTGCCCGGGCGTGAGATCGCCAAACTTCTTGCTGGCCGCCAGACGCTCGACCGCACCCTTTGTCATCCGGTTCACGCGCCGCGCACTCTGATCCAGCTTCCCCTCGCCATCGACGATGATCGCGATGCGGCCGGCCTGGGATGCGATTGTGTCCAGTTCAACGGCCTTGAAGCTGATCGGGGTGAGGTTTGGCATTACGGTCTCCCTTCGCGTGCATGCCGGACAGGTCTAGCCTGCCTTGAGACGCATGACCAGAAACGAGTTTCACCCCGCTGCGCGTTAGGCTAGGGTCGCGGGAAGAACGCTGCATCAGAAATCGAGACCGGGGGACAACTTGGCGCGCTTCGACCGCTATATGCTGTCGCAACTGCTATGGCTATTCGGCTTTTTCGCGCTTGTTCTTGTCGCCATGTTCTGGATCAGCCGGGCGGTCGAGCTGTTCGACAGGCTGATCGCGGACGGGCAATCGGCGTTGGTTTTTCTTGAGTTCACCGCACTTGGCCTGCCCCGCATCGTCGTGCTGGTCCTTCCGCTCGCCACCTTCGCCGCCAGCGCCTATGTGACGAACCGACTGAACAATGAAAGCGAGCTGACGGTGATGCTGGCCACGGGGACAAGCCCCTGGCGGCTGGCCCGGCCGGTCCTGATGTTCGGGCTGGTCTCGGCGGCTTTGATGGCGCTCTTGACGCTGGTTCTGGTGCCCATGGCGCAGGAACAGCTAAGCAAGCGCGAGGCAGAGGTATCGCGCAACATGACGGCCCGGCTGCTCGTCGAGGGGCAGTTTCAGGACGCGGCCACCGGCGTGACCTTCTATGCCAAGGAAATCGGCGAAGACGGCGTGCTGCGCGACGTCTTTCTCTGGGACGGACGCACGGCGACCGAAGAATATATCTATACCGCCGAACAGGCCTATCTGCTGCGCGATGACGAGCAGACGACGCTGATCATGCTCGACGGGCTGGCGCAGAGCTACAACGTGGTCAGTGAACGGCTCTCGACGGCGACGTTCGAAGACTTCTCCTTCGATATCACATCCCTCATCCTGCGGGATCAGTTGGTCAGGGCGCGGTTGTCGCACATGCCGTCGCTGGCCTTTATCGGGGACCGCACGGAACTGGCCGAGGCGACCCGATCGACAGAAGGTGAGATGGCCGAGGAGATCCACAGCCGCCTCGGCCAGCCGTTTTTCTGCTTCGTCGTGGCGTTGATGGCCTTTTCGACGATCCTGATCGGTGGCTATTCGCGGTTCGGGGTCTGGCGCGAGGCGCTGATTGCGCTGGCGCTTCTGCTGCTGCTCGATGGCATGCGCGGATCGTTCCTTGATTTCGTGATCAATGACGCGCGGCTCTGGCCCCTGATCTATGTTCCTTCGGCAATCGCAGGCCTGCTGGTCATCGCGATGCTGATGAAGGTGTCAGGCCGCAAACGACGACGCGGGGTGGTGGCGACATGATCCTGCACCTCTATTTCGCCCGCCGGTTCGCCATGCTGGTCCTGCTGCTGATGGGGGTGCTGTTCTCGCTTATGATCCTGATCGATCTGATCGAGCAGACGCGGCGGTTCTCGTCATTCGATGTCTCGTTCGGACAACGGCTGGGGCTGACGCTGCTCAATGCCCCGGCGCGGCTGAACGAAATCCTGCCCCTGATCCTCCTGCTGGCGACTGTCGTTCTTTTTGTCGGTCTGGCGCGCACGTCCGAATTGGTGGTGACCCGCGCCGCCGGACGATCGGCAATACGCGCGCTTTTCGCGCCGGGCCTTGTTGCCCTGGCAATCGGCGGTTTCGCGGTTGCGGTTTTGAACCCGATCGTCGCCGCGACATCCCAGCGGTACACGACCGTGGCCGAGACCTATCGCAGCGGTGGTGCCTCGGCCCTTTCGCTTTCGGGGGATGGTCTGTGGCTCAGACAGGGCGGCGCGCAGGGGCAGACGGTGATCCGGGCAAGCCGAGCCAATGCCGATGGCTCGACGCTCTATGACGTGACATTCCTGGCCTATTCGCCCGCCGGCGGCCCGGTTCGGCGGCTCGAAGCCCGCAGCGCCGAACTCACGCCCGAAGGCTGGATGCTGTCCAACGCCAAGGCATGGCCGCTCACGGCAGGCCTGAACCCCGAAGCGAACGCAGCGCGACACGAGCGACTGATCGTGCCCACCTCCCTCACGCTCGACCGGATCAGAGAAACGATCGGCAGCCCGTCCGGCATATCGATATGGGACCTGTCGGCGTTCATCGACCAACTTGAGCAGGCCGGATTTTCCGCCCGGAGGCACCATGTCTGGCTCCAGAGCGAGCTTGCTCGGCCCCTCTTCCTGCTGTCGATGGTTTTGATCGCAGCCGCCTTTACAATGCGGCCACAGCGGTCCGGCGGGACCGGCGTGGCGGTGCTGACGGCCGTCCTTTTGGGCTTTGGCCTCTACTTCATCCGCAGCTTCGCGCAGATCCTTGGCGAGAATGGTCAAATCCCGATCCTTTTCGCGGCATGGGCAACACCCGTTGCGGCCAACCTGCTGGCGCTTGGGTTGCTTTTGAATACCGAGGACGGCTGAGGCATGCGGATCCTCTTCACCTGCCTTTTGCTGGTCTTTCTGGGCGCGCGGGTCGCGGCACCGCAAGGCACAGAGGAACCGCCTGCCATCCTGATCGCGGACGACATCCGGGTGACCCCGGAACGCCAGCTGATTGCAACCGGCAATGTCGAGGCATTTCAGGGCGAAACTCGTCTAAAGGCCGAACAGGTCCTTTACGACCGACCCTCCGGAACCCTCACGATCACGGGCCCCATCACGATCGAGGAAGGCGACAATATTATCATCCTCGCCGATCAGGCCGAACTGTCGGAGGATCTTCAGAACGGGCTGCTGCGCGGCGCGCGGCTGGTGCTCGATCAGCAGCTGCAGCTGGCCTCGGTCGAAATGAACCGGGTCAGTGGGCGGTACAGCCAGCTTTACAAGACGGCGATCACCTCATGCCGGGTCTGCGGCGACGATTCCGGCCCGCCGCTGTGGCAGATCCGAGCGAAACGGGTCATCCACGATCAGGAGGCACGCCAGATCTATTTCGATCAGGCGCAGTTTCAGGTCCGAAACATCCCGATCTTCTACATCCCGCGGCTGCGCCTGCCCGACCCGACGCTCGACCGGGCCACCGGCTTTCTGTTTCCGCGGATCCGCACGACATCGCAGTTGGGCACGGGGCTCAAGATCCCGTACTTCATCACATTGGGCGATCACCGGGACCTGACGCTGACGCCCTATTTGTCATCGCGCACGACGACGCTTGAATTCCGCTACCGGCAGGCCTTCCTCCGCGGCGACATTGAATTCGAAGGTGCGATCACACGCGATGACGAATTGCCGGGCGAGGGTCGTGGCTATCTCTTTGGCGAGGGCCGGTTCGAGCTTGCACGCGATTACGTTTTCAATTTCGACATCGAGACGACATCGGATGAGGCGTACCTCAAGGATTACGGCTATTCCAACAAAGACCGGCTCGACAGCGAGTTCCGGATCAGCAGGGCGCGGCGCGACCAGTATGTGCGGGCGAGTTTCATCAACTTCAAGACGCTGCGCGATGGCGAAGACAACGACATCCTCGCCGCCAACGTGCTTGAGGCGAACTATGAACAGCGGTTTTTCCCGCGCCCCATGGGCGGCGAGCTGCGGCTGTCGGTCAACGCGCACACCCATTTCCGCAGCTCATCAAGCGAACTTGACGGTTCGGATTTCGACACCGTGTCGGACGGGGCCGATGTGCTGCGCCTTAATGTCGATGCCGACTGGCTGCGCAGCTGGCGGCTGGGCGGCTTTGTCACGCAGCTCGAAATGGGGCTGGCCGGTGATCTGGAGGATATCCGGCAGGACCCGAACTTTCCGGATGTCGAAACCGATGTCACACCGCGCGCGGCCGTTACCGTTCGCTATCCGATGATCCGGCGAGAAGCTGGCGGAGCGACGCAGTATCTCGAACCCGTCGCGCAACTTGGCTGGACCGGTGGCGAAGACCTCGACATACCGAACGAAGAAAGCACGCGGGTCGAATTCGACGAAGGCAACCTGCTCTCACTATCGCGTTTTCCTGCCGAAGACCGGCGTGAACGGGGCCGGGTGCTGGCATATGGCGTGAACTGGTCGCGCTTTGACCCCAACGGCTGGGACACCGTGCTGACCCTTGGCCAGGTGCTGCGCCAGGATGCGGACGATGATTTCACCGCCAGCTCGGGCCTTGCCGGTACCCAATCCGATTTCCTGGTTGCGGGTCAGGTTCGGCTGTCGGACCAGGTTGCGGTCTATGCCCGTACGCTTTTCGGTGACGGGTTCGATTTCTCCAAAGCCGAAATCCGGGGCGACTGGAACACGGAATCGTTCAACATCGGCGGCAGCTATCTCTGGCTAGAGGACGACCCGGCCGAGGACCGGGACGCAGGCGTAAGCGAGCTGTCGCTCGACAGCGGCTTTGACCTCAACCAGAACTGGCGGGCCAATGTCGACTGGCGCTATGACCTCAATGATGACCGGGCCGCGCGCGCGGGCCTGGGCCTCACCTACGAAAACGAATGTGTCATAGTCGATCTTTCCGTGAAGCGGCGATATAGTTCCTCGACAAGCCTTGAGCCGTCGACCGACTTCGGCTTTACAGTTGCCATCAAGGGCTTCGCATTGGCCGCCGGGTCCGATAAACACGCAAGAACATGTGGATAACAGGCAGAATGAGCAGCAAAATCCTCAAACAGTTCACAATCGCCGCGGTGGCGGCCGCGTCGCTCGCAATCGGTGCAGCAGCACAGAGCCTTTTCGAACCGGTTGCCCGGGTCAATGACAGCGTCGTCACCGAATTCGAGATCCAGCAGCGGCTGCGCTTTCTGCAGGTCTTGAATGCGCCCGGCGGGTCGCGCGCATCCGTTCTCGATACATTGATCGATGACCGCCTTCGGCTGCAGGAGGTTCGTCAGCTTGGGTTGGAACTTTCGGAGGAAGAGCTCGAAGAAGGCCTGAGCGAATTCGCCGGACGCGCCAATCTGTCGGTCGAGGAATTCACCCAAGCGCTCTCGGCCCAGGGTGTCGAGACAGAGACGTTTCGCGATTTCGTGGCGACCGGTCTTGCATGGCGCAACCTGATCCGAGCGCGGTTCGCCGCCCGCGTCCAGATTTCCGAGGCCGAGATCGACCGGGCCCTCGCCGCCAGCGCGGGCGGGTCCGGCATTCGGGTCCTGCTGTCAGAAATCATCATCCCTGCCCCACCTGAGCGGCGTGCCGAGGTGCAGGCGCTGGCCGAGCGGATCTCGCAGGCCGACAGTGTCGGAGAGTTCGCCTCCTTCGCCCGCCAGCATTCGGCGACCCGGTCACGTGGCGCGGGTGGCCGCCTGCCTTGGACCCCGATCAACCAGCTGCCCGCCACGCTGCGGCCCGTCATCCTGGGTCTTGCCGTTGGCGAAATCACCGATCCCCTGCCCATCACCAATGCTGTGGCGCTGTTCCAGCTGCGCGCGATCGAAGAAACCGGGGATCCGACGCCGGAATTCGCAGCGATCGAATACGCGGCATATTACATCGACGGCGGACGAACTGAGGCGGCGCTGAACCGCGCGGAATCCATCCGCCAGCGTGTCGACGTCTGTGACGATCTCTACGGCATCGCGCAGGGCCAGCCCGAAGAGGCGCTCGACCGCGGCAGCCTGCCCCCCTCCGAGATCCCCGAGGATATCGCGATCGAACTGGCCAAGCTCGACCCCGGCGAGGTCTCGACCACGCTGACGCGGGCCAACGGCCAGACCCTCGTCTTCCTGATGCTCTGCGGGCGCACCCCGGCGCTGGAAGAGGAAATCGACCGTCAGGCCGTCGCGAGCCGTCTACGCAATCAGCGGCTGCAGGGGCTGGCTGACAGTCTCTTGGCTGAACGCCGCGCCAACGCCCGGATCTGGCGCGCGGAATGACCGCGCCCATTGCCGTCACCTGCGGTGAACCGGCAGGGATCGGACCGGAAGTCGCAGCGGCGGCATGGAAAGCTCTCAAAAACGAAGTGCCGTTCTTCTGGATTGGCGACGCGAGGCACCTGCCGAAGGATGTCCCTGTCGCGCAGATTGCCGACCCCTCCGAGGTCACTTCGGTCATCACCAACGGCCTGCCTGTCATCGCATACGAGTTTCCCAAAACCGTGCAGCCGGGCCACCCAGACGGCGCCAATGCGCAGGCGGTCATCGATGTTATCGCATCGGGCGTCGCTTTCACGCGATCCGGCGCTGCCTCGGCGGTTTGCACCGCGCCCATTCACAAGAAAGTGCTGATGGACGGCGCCGGTTTCGCCTACCCGGGACACACCGAATACCTCGCATCCCTAGGGGGCAAGGATCGGGCCGTCATGATGTTGGCCTGTGACGAACTGCGCGTCGTGCCCGCGACAATCCACATCGCGCTCGAAGCGGTGCCATCGGCCCTGACGCCCGAGCTGCTGCGTGAGACGATCGAGATCACCCATTCCGGCCTGCGCGACCAGTTCGGCATCGCGCATCCCCGGCTTTCTGTCGCGGGGCTCAACCCTCATTCCGGCGAGGGCGGCGCCATGGGACGGCAAGAGATTGACTGGATCGCCGATCTGATCCGCGACATCGCCGCAAGCGGTATCGATGTGAGCGGCCCATGGCCTGCCGACACGATGTTCCACGCCGCCGCACGGGCCATGTACGACGCCGCAATCTGCATGTACCACGATCAGGCGCTGATCCCGATCAAGACGCTCGACTTCGATCTTGGGGTGAACGTAACGCTTGGCCTGCCCTTCATCCGCACCTCGCCCGATCACGGGACGGCATTCGACATCGCGGGCAAAGGCATTGCGCGACCCACCAGCATGATCGAGGCCATACGGCTGGCGTGGCGCATGGCGCAATCAAAGGGATGAGCCAGATCGACGGATTGCCGCCCCTGCGCGAGGTCATCGCAACGCACGGGCTTTCGGCAAAAAAGGCGCTTGGGCAGAACTTCTTGCTGGATCTCAACCTCACGGCCAAGATCGCGCGGCAGGCCGGCGATCTGACGGCCTGTGACGTGCTCGAAATTGGCCCCGGTCCCGGCGGGCTAACGCGGGGATTGCTGGCCGAGGGCGCGCGCAAGGTGTTGGTGATCGAAAAAGACCCGCGCTGTCTGCCCGCCCTGCAAGAGATCGCCGCCGTCTATCCCGGACGGCTTGAGATCCTAGAAGGCGACGCCCTCAAAATCGATCCGCTGGCGCATCTGACCCCGCCAATCCGGATCGCGGCGAACCTGCCCTATAACGTCGGAACCGAGCTGTTGGTCCGCTGGCTGACGCCCGATATCTGGCCGCCCTTCTGGCAAAGCCTGACGCTGATGTTCCAGCGCGAGGTGGCTGAACGGATCGTGGCGCAGCCGGGCGGCAAGGCCTATGGCCGCCTCGCCGTTCTGGCCCAGTGGCGGTCCGAGGCGCGGATCGTCATGCAGCTACCGCCCGAGGCCTTCACGCCACCGCCCAAAGTGTCGAGCGCGGTTGTCCATGTGACCGCCCTTCCCGCCCCCCGGTTCGAGGCGAACCCGGCCACTCTGTCCCGCATCGTGGCGGCCGCGTTCAACCAGCGGCGCAAGATGCTGCGGGCTGCGCTCAAAGGTCAGGCCCCCGATATGGAGGACCGTTTGCTTGAGGCGGGCATCGCCCCCACCGAACGCGCCGAACAGGTCAGTGTCGAGGCATTCTGCGCCCTCGCCCGCGCTGTTGACAGGTCGTAAAAGCCTGCCACACTGACGCTATTTGAGAACAAGTGCATTGGAGAACCGGATGGACTCCGTCAACGACCCCTCGGGCTTTATCGCGCAATGCGTGCGTGACCTGCTGCAAGTCGGTTTCGACGCCAGCGCGTTCGAAACGGCGAAATGGGCGGGCCTGGCCTGCCTGATCGTTCTGGCACTTCTGATCACCGGTGCATTCGTCGCCCGGTTCTTCAAGGCCGACGAGGTGCCGCCGCCTGTCACCGAAAACCAGTTCAAATGGGTTCTGATCGTCGGCGCCGTTCTCATCGCCCTGCCGGTCGTCGCAAAGGTCACGAGCGATCAGTTCGAGGTCAATTTCGCCTCGGACGACCGGACATTCGCCCAGCGGATCTGCGAGGAGCAATTGGAGGCCACGGCGCAAACCGCCGAGGTCGACGCGCTTGAGGCACGGCTAAATGCCCTTGACCAGCAGATGGCGTTGCTGACGGATCGTGGACTGCCGGAAAATGGTGAGGGGCTTGAGGCACCGGTGATCGTTGCGCCGCGCGCGCAGAACACGGCCCTTCTGGGACAGGCGGTATCTGTGTTCTACCGGCCAGCGCAGGAAGCGCGCGCCCAAGAGGTATCTGCCCTGCTGAAGGCAAACGGCGCGGGCGTGGCGCTGCGACCGACGGATTTGACCGAAACGAGTTTTGTACAAACCGCGCTCTCGGGGGAGATTTATCTGATCTTCGACGATCTTGGATCTGACGCGGCCCGCGCGATCCGGGAAACGCTGGAAGACGCTGGAATCATCCTGCGGGATGCGCGCAATGTCAGTGCCCTGAAAGGCAACGCCCTCCAGATCCTGATCTTCTAGACGGCGATTACTCCGCCGCCTCTTGCGGTTCGTCCGGCGTTACGTCGCCGCCATCCTCATCCGAAGGCTGTTCGGAAGACTGGTCCGCCTTGGGTTTGCGGCTGCGGCGCTTCTGCTTCGGTTTTGGCTGACTTTCAGGGGTCTCGACCAGATTGGTATCGTCATCCGACGACGCGTCGATGACGAGGTCCGGCTGCGGCTCCTGGCCCGGGTCGACGACAGGCGCCGCCTGCTGGTCCTGGCGGGCGGCGCGTTCGCGGTCACGTTCGGCCTGGCGTTCACGGTTCTGGCGCTCTTGCTCCTCGCGGCGAGCATCCACTTCGCGCTGTGCCTCGCTGAGCAGGCGCAGGTAGTGTTCCGCGTGCTGCTGAAAGTTCTCGGCCGCCACACGGTCGTTCGACAATTGCGCGTCGCGGGCAAGCTGATTGTACTTGTCGATAATCTGCTGCGGCGTGCCGCGCACCTTGCCCTCAGGACCGGAACTGTCGAAGACGCGGTTGATTACGTTGCCGCCGCCACCCGACCGGTTGCGATTGCTCTTAGAGCGTGACCGTGATCTCGATGATTTCATGAACTCAATATTGCTTTCGTGCAGGTTACGACGCTCACCTGACGGCATGTCGATCAGACAGCGGGGTCGGGTTCGCTTTTGGCTTGGCCAGCGCAGAGAGTTTCAAAACGTCTCTGAGCGATAAACTCGAATATGCACGCAAAACCTGCGGGGGCAAGCCCGAATTAGCCATTTTCTGGCATTTTAGCCAAGTTACGGCGCGATCAGGCGGGGTTTTGCGCGGCGATCACACGGTCGCGGCCACCCATATCCTTCAATACGTTGACACGGCTCCAGCCCAATGCCTCGAACATCGCGGCGACGGCAGGCGCCTGCTGCCAGCCGATCTCGACCAGAACACGGCCCCCGGCCTCCAGAAAAGCCGGCGCTTCCTGCGCTATGACGCGATATGCCCCAAGGCCGTCGCCCTCATCCGTCAGCGCCATGCGCGGCTCATGTTCGCGCAGCTCTGGCGATGCGGTTTCGTATTCGGTCAGGGCCAGATAGGGCGGGTTCGATACGATCAGGTCAAAGCGGCCCTCGACGGTCTCAAACCAGTTCGAGAGATCAATCTCCGCCCGATCCTGAACACCGTGCATCACCGCGTTGGCACCCGCTTGCAGACACGCGGCCTCGCTCAGATCGACACCAAGGCCCGTCGCACCCGTCCGTTCAGCCAGCAGCGTCACAAGGATACAGCCCGACCCGGTGCCAAGATCCAGCACCCGCTCGAACGGTTCCGACAGCGCCGCTTCGATCAGGGTCTCGGTTTCGGGGCGCGGGTCCAGAACGTCCCGGCTGATCTTGAATGGGCGGCCGTAGAATTCACGCTCACCAATCAGTTGCGAGACCGGCACCCGCACGGCCCGCAGCGACACCAGCCGATCATAGCGTTCTTCGATTTCCGGCGCGATGTCTTCAGGCGCAATCAGGGTGATCCGGGCTGCGTCGACCTGGGCTGCATGGGCCAGCAGCAGGCGCGCATCCCTTGCCGGGTCCGGCACCCCGGCGGCGCGCAGACGCGCGGTTGCCGCAACCATCGCCTCTGCCGCCGTCACACGCCCATCTCCGCCAGTTTGCGCGCCTGATCGTCAGCGGTCAGGGCATCGACGATCTCATCCAGATCACCCGCCATCACCTGATCAAGCCGATAGAGGGTCAGGTTGATGCGATGATCCGTCATCCGGCCCTGCGGAAAGTTATAGGTCCTGATCCGTTCCGACCGGTCGCCCGACCCCACTTGCGACGCGCGATCAGCCGACCGCTCGGTATCGATGCGCTGACGTTCGGCATCATAAAGCCGGGCGCGCAGGACCTGCATTGCGATCTCGCGGTTGCGATGCTGCGATTTCTCGGACGAGGTCACCACGATGCCGGTCGGCACATGGGTGATGCGCACAGCGGAATCAGTCGTGTTCACGTGCTGACCTCCGGCACCCGACGCCCGCATCGTGTCAATGCGCAGATCGTTCGGATCGATCTTGATATCCACATCCTCGGCCTCGGGCAGAACCGCCACGGTCGCGGCAGAGGTATGGATGCGGCCGCCGCTTTCCGTCTCGGGCACACGCTGCACACGATGCACACCGGATTCGTATTTGAGGCGGGCAAAGACGTTCTCACCCGTGATATGAACCACGACCTCCTTGATGCCGCCCAACTCGGTCGCCTGCTCCTCGACGATGTCGAACTTCCAGCCCTTCGCCTCGGCAAAACGCTGGTACATCCGCAAGAGATCTCCGGCAAAAAGCGCCGCCTCGTCGCCCCCGGTTCCCGGCCGGATTTCCAGCATCGCCGGACGGGCATCCGCCGCATCCTTGGGCAGCAGGGACAGTTGCAGCGCATGCTCGGCCTCGGGCAGCGCGGCCTTGATGCGCGGCAGCTCTTCCTCTGCCAGTTCGGCCATATCGGGATCGCTCAGCATCACCTCGGCCTCTTCCAGATCGGCCCGCAACTGCCGATAGGCCGCGATCTGATCCACCACCGGCCTGAGATCGGAGTATTCCTTGGCCAGCGCCGCAATATCTGCGCCATCCGCACCCTCGGCCATCGCCGCTTCAAGATACTGAAAGCGCTGCGTGATCTGGTGTAATCTGTCTTCGGGGATCATGGACATGCTTTGAGGGAAGCGCGGACTTTGGTCAAGGCTAAGGTCGTGCTATGATCGCCCTCATGCTCAGATCGATCCTTGCATTTGCGATGATGTCCGGCGCGGCGCTGGCCGATGTGACCGGACCCGGCGGGAAGACGGTGGAATGCTATTGCACCGATTCACAAGGGTTGCGCATCGAACTGGGGCAAACCATCTGCCTGCAGGTCGATGGACGCATGTTCATGGCCCAGTGCCAGATGTCGTTGAACGTTCCGATGTGGCGCGAAGTGCAAAAAGGCTGCCTCAGCTCATCCCTTGGTGAAGGGCAGGAGCTGCTCCAGTCGAGCGCGGTTGACGCCGAAATCTGACCGGCCAAAACGCAGCCGCGCATACATCCGCACCTGATCGCCGTCCTGCTCGACCGTCGTGTAATCGGGGAAACCCATCCATTTCGACCGGGTCACATAGGTGATGCGGCCCTCATCGACGGAACCGGCCAGCACCTCGGTGCGTTGAAGCGTCCGGGCCGCCGCATCGACCCGCGCGAGCGCCCCATCGTCGGCGATCGTGACGCGGACGGCACCACCCGCATAGTCGGCATCCTGCGCCGGCCCGATCGGCTGATGCCAGCGGGCCACCTCGTGCGGTGCAAGGCGGATATAGGCAAGCCCTGCGACGACGACCAAAACCAACACCCACCAGATCATCGCGCGCACTCCCCTGCCAAGGCTTCGGGTTTCACTGTTCCACAAATACTCAGATCCCACATCGGCTATCTGTACTTCACGCCCGGTAATACACACAAAAGCTCGAAAAGGATGTTTGCCGCGGTCAAAGCGGTATTCCCGCTCGGATCGTAAGGCGGCGAAACCTCGACGAGGTCACAGCCGACGATGTTCAGGCCTCGCAATCCGCGGATCAGCTGCATCGCCTGCGGTGTGGTCAACCCGCCGATCTCGGGCGTCCCGGTGCCCGGCGCATAAGCCGGATCGAGGCTGTCGATGTCAAAGCTCACATAGACCGGCATATCCGTCCCGATATCGCGCCTGATCTCGCCGCCAAGCGTGTCCAGGGGCCTGTGCCACAGATCAGCCGCCAGCCATTGCTGAAAACCCCAGCCCCGCGCCTCGGTGAAATCCTCGGCAGTATATCCCGTACCGCGCAAACCGATCTGATAGGTTTTTTCGGGGTTTATGAGGTCTTCTTCATGTGCACGGCGGAAAACCGTCCCATGGGTTTCCTTTTCACCGAACATCTCTTCGTTCACATCGGCATGAGCATCGACATGGATTAGAGCAACGGGGCCATAACGCTTGGCCATCGCGCGCAGGATCGGCAAGGTCATCGAATGATCGCCACCGATCGCCATGGGCATGACGTCATAATTCAGGATCTGATCATAGCTGTCCTGAATGACCTTCAGCGATTCCTGCAGCGAGAACGTGTTGATCGCCAGATCACCGATATCCGCGCATTGCAGCGAATCGAAGGGCGCCGCCCCGGTCTGGATGTGATAGGGCCGGATCATCGCGCTTTCTGCCCTGACCTGCTTTGGCCCCATGCGGGTGCCAGACCGCCAAGAGGTGCCGATATCGATGGGCACACCCAGAAAGCAGACATCGAGCCCCTTGAGATCGTTCACCGCCGGCAAACGCATGAAGGTGTTCGGCCCCGAAAAGCGGGCCAGATCGTTACCGGAAATAGGCTGGTTCTTAGCCGCCACCACGCAGTCTCCATCCAATCAGGCAACAGAGTTCCGTCGCCACATGTGCGCCTGCAATAGCGGTTGCTCCGGTGGTGTCAAAGGGGGGCGAAACCTCCACCACGTCACCGCCCCGGATGTTGATGCCGGCAAGGCCACGCAAGAGGGCCGCAGCCTGCGCCGATGACAGCCCACCCCAGACCGGTGTACCGGTGCCCGGCGCGAAGGCGGGGTCGAGCCCGTCGATGTCAAAGCTCAGATAGGCCGGGTGATCGCCGACAATCTCCTTTACGCGGGCGGCGATCGCCTCGGGGCCGATCCTGTGGCATTCGGGCGCGTCGATGATGTTCACACCCAACGTGTCCGCATTCGTCGTCCGGATCCCGATCTGGACCGACCGCGCCGGATCGACGATCCCCGACTTCACCGCCTTGTAGAACATCGTGCCGTGGTCAATCCGCGCCATATCGTCGTCGGGCCATGTGTCCGTATGGGCATCGATCTGGATCAGGCTTATCGGCCCGAATTTCTCGGCATAGGCGCGCAGGATCGGAAAGCTGACATAGTGATCACCCCCAAGGGCAACACTGGCCGCACCGGCATCGAGAATGGTCGAGATATGATTTGTAAGTGCCTGAGGAAAATCGGAAACCTTGGCGTAGTCAAAGGCGAGATCACCGTAATCGACGATCACCTGCTCGCTCATCACGTCGAATGGCCAGCCATAGGGCGGATCGGGGGCCTGCAGCGCGCTTGCCTCCCGAATCGCGCGGGGGCCCAGACGCGCACCGGGCCGGTTGGTTGTTGCCTGATCAAAGGGCACGCCAGTCACCGCAATATCCACGCCGGTTAGATCCTTGGTGTAGCGGCGCCGCAGAAACGACGTGGCGCCGCCAAAGGTCAGCTCAAAACTCGGGCCCCGCGGATCGTCGCGGGTAAAGGCCATGTCGATCTGGGTCTTGGCATCTTCGAGCGCCATGCATCCCCTCCTGTCTTCTTTCGGCGCACCCTGACACGGGGCAACGGGCATGACCAGCGGGGTTTCCTTGCGGCCCAGTGCGTGCCACAGTCCGGCCCGAGCACGAAGGCGATGGCGTCGCCGGGGCGCAATTCGCCTGCTCGCTTCTGATCCTGAACGCCGGGACATCCATCGCAGCATTGGAGGTCCCATGACCCAGAGCACCAACCGCCCCGACTTCTTCACCTGCCACAACGGCGAAAAGGCACCCCTGCCCTTTAGTCACGCTGAGTACGACCGCCGCCTTAGAGGGGTGCGCACGATCCTGGCGGAGCACGAACTCGATGCCGCCCTCATCACATCGATGCACGGCGTCGCCTATTATTCGGGCTTTCTTTACTGCGCCTTCGGGCGACCCTATGCCTGCATCGTCACGCAAGATCGCTGCGTGACGGTTTCGGCCAATATCGATTACGGCCAACCCTGGCGCCGGTCGGTCGATGAAAACGTGGTCTATACCGATTGGCGGCGCGACAATTACTGGCGCGCCGTGCGGGATATCCTGCAAGACAGCAAACGCATCGGCATCGAAGGCGATCACCTGACGCTCGCACAAAACGCCAAACTCGCCGAATTCCTCGATGTTCAGACCACCGACATCGCCGCCGCAACGATGGCCCAGCGAATGGTCAAATCCAACGAAGAGATCGCACTGATCCGCGAAGGAGCACGGATTGCCGATATCGGCGGCGCGGCGATCCGCGACGCCATCCGCGTGGGCACCCGCGAGATTGACGTCGCCATGGCCGGGCGCGACGCGATGGAGGTCGAGATCGCCCGCAGCCATCCTGACAGCGAAATGCGCGACACATGGGTCTGGTTCCAGTCCGGCATCAACACCGACGGCGCCCATAACCCGGTCACCACCCGGCAGCTGGAGGCGGGCGATATCCTCAGCCTCAATGCCTTTCCGATGATTTCGGGCTACTACACCGCGCTTGAACGCACACTCTTTGTCGGTGAACCCGATGCCGCCTCGCTCAAGATCTGGGAGGCGAATGTCGCCGCCCATGAGCTTGGCCTGTCGCTGATCCGGCAGGGCGCGACCTGTTCCGGCATCTGCGCGGAGATCAACGCCTTTTTCGCCGAACGCGATCTGCTGCAATACCGCAGCTTTGGCTACGGGCATTCCTTTGGGGTGCTGTCGCATTACTATGGTCGAGAGGCTGGTCTTGAGCTGCGCGAAGACATCGATACCGAGCTTGTGACCGGCATGGTCGTATCGATGGAGCCGATGCTGACACTGCCCGAAGGCACGCCCGGCGCGGGCGGGTACCGCGAACACGATATCGTCGTGCTGGGGCCTGAAGGGCCGGAAAACATCACCGGGTTCCCGTATGGGCCGGAACACAACATCGTGGCGGTCTA
>CAWUIQ010000030.1:0-31604 GCA_963922565.1 uncultured Rhodobacterales bacterium | reverse complement strand
GAGCGCGCCCAGGGCCAGCACCGCCAGGGCATTCATGAGCGAGGCAAGCGACACTCTTCGCTGCTGTGCGGAATAGCCGATAGAAAACGTTCCACCAATTGGGGTGACTGTCACCTAAACTGGCGGATCAGCAATGTCTGGAAGACGGGAGAAGCCCGAAGAGGGTCGTATCGAAGCATCGACAAGTTGACGTGGTGCACGAACAGGGCGCGACCGTCCTAGAAGCAGTGCGCCAGATCGAAGTGAGGCATCAAACGTCTTTTCGGCCGCGCAGGTCCCAGGCGGGATTGGGCGATCCCAGCTCGTAGGGCTGAAAGAGCTTGAGAAGGAGAACTGGTGTCTTCGTTGGGTTGCTACACAAGTTCACCATGACCGAAGCCGCAAAGGGAACCTTCCAAGCGCTTTGCCTCCGTTCCAACGCTCAATCTGGGTGAGGCAGATCGAGCGCTGTCCCGTGGGATGGCTGCGCAGACGGGCAATCTCGGTAACCTGATTGGAACATCTTCATTGATCACCCGATCGTCATGCCGCCTGAACTGAACGCGACAGGACAGGTTGGATACGAAGACGTTGCAGCGAACCGCGCAACCTGTTTGGAGACGCTAGCGGGTGGTGTGAACAACGAGCTCGTTGGTGAACACGAAATTGAGTTCATCAGCCACAGAGACTTCGGCCATGGGTCAGTCCTGTTCACAAACGCAAGTCGCAGCATCGCGTTGTGAGGTCCGCTTTGAGCCCAATTTGACCCATCCTGCAGGTCGTTGACGGTCCGTTTCCCGGCAGAGGTTAGTGGCCTCCATTTGGGCGATACAATACTCTTGGCCGATGGATACCGAGCGCCAAGTCAAAGCTGGACCACCGGCAGTGGCGGCAATGGCCGCCGCGATTTTCTTCGGTGCGTCAGTCGTGGCGACCCGGTTCGTGGTTGGAGAAACGGGGGCATTGCCCCTCGCATTCCTGAGATTTGCAATCGGCACGGCTTGCATCGCGAGTATCGCAGTTGCGATTGGAAGCACCCGAGTGAAGCGCAAAGACATCCCCGCGACGCTTGCCCTAGGCGCGCTGTTCTTTGGTGTTTTTCCCTGGACATTCAGCCAATCCCTTATGTTCATACCCGCTTCTCTAGGGGCAATCATTCTCGCGACCATGCCGGTCCTGACACTCGTGATCGCATCCGGGATCGGTGTTGAGGCTTTCACCCGCAACAAATTGATAGGAACAGGCTTTGCATTCTTCGGCGTGGGAGTTGCCGTCGCTTCACCGGGGACTTTCGCGGGTTTGGCCGGTTTCGACCTGGCGGTCGGTGCAGCATTGATGCTTGCGACGTCTTTTTGTGGTGCGATCTACAACGTGTTTTCGCGGCCATATCTGCGGCGGAACGACGCTGTCGCCTTCACTACGCTCTGCATGGCGTCGGGCTCGATATTTCTGCTTCCGCTCGCGGCGGCCCACGCTGTTACAAACGGCGTTCCCACTATCTCAGTGAGTGGCCTTTTGGCAGTGCTGTTTCTCGGCACCCTGGGTGGCGGCATCGGCTTCTACCTTTGGATTTGGGCACTGCAGCGCACGGCACCAACCAAGGTGGCAATCTTTGTTACGCTCAACCCGATTGCAGCAGTCGCATTGGCAGCTGTAGTTCTGGGGGAGGAGTTTCGGCCGACTATCGCTGTCGGTCTCATCTTTGTGCTCGGGGGCATCTTGTTTGTCAGCCTCTCAAAACGAGCGCAAGACTAGGTGGCCCGAACCCAAGAAAAGAGCCCTTCGTGCCGATCGGATTAATGGCAGCAAAGGGCCAGTAAACACCTGCTGACCGTACGCCGTCTCTGCCGGACGCCATGGTGGTCCGGGTCAGTTCGGAACGCGCGGGAGATGAACCATGACCCAGTGCTCGTCACGGGGACTGGGTGGCGAAGGATCGGCTTTTCTTGCCCGCGCGTTGTCGCCTTGCCTCTTCTTCAGCGATGGCCGCATCGAGGGGCGCCCGGTCCATTAAGCCGGAGAAATTCGCCTTTGTGGGCATCGCCTCAGCCATGTGCAGAAATCGCTCTTGCGCAACATCGTGGAGCCGTCTGAGTTCGGCCAGCGGGTTTGGATGGTCATCTGCGCGGATGTCGAGCCAAGGATAGTCTTCGGTCCGGTGAATACACAAGGCGGCGGACTGCTTGCCGCGTTTGTCGCCGCCTGCCGCTTCACCGGCCTCCATCGCCGTCAATAGGCGCTCGGTGAACGGCAGGTGCAGATGCTCCCGGTACGCTGCAAGTGTGTCCGATATGACGGCCGCCCCTGCCAGCATGTTCCCTGCGACCGATACGCCGCTACCGATAACGTGCCCGCACCAGTCGATGCAGTCCGTGCCGGTGTGGGCGGCACACCTGCCCTCGGCATCGATCATGTGTACCTGCCTCTGCTTCTGCCCGCCGTCCCGCGCGACAAGGTCGTTCAGAACGCTGGTCGCTGCCTCGCCAGAGGCCATGCGGTTGGCAGCCTCAAGGCCCCAGAGCGGGCTGACAAAGGCTTGCGTTGCAACCGCGCATTTGCCGCCACGAATATGCGGGACAAGCGCGCCAACAGCGAAGAAACGCGAGGCGACGGCGACGCCATATTGGCCGGTCTCGGGATCGTGGGCGACGATGGAGTAGGTCAAAAGCGGCTCCTGTTTCAGCGTCCGACGGCGTAGGCTTGCATCAGGCGCGGTGTGGCGGCGGCCTTGAGGAGCCCCTCGGGCGTCCGGCAGGCGGCGGTCAGACGGCCGATGCTCCACGGGGCGGCCACTTCGATGTCATGGCCCCACGCGCGCAGGTCGGCAATTGCGGCTTCCCGAAATGCCGGCTCCACCATGAGGTGGCCGGGCCGAGTGCCGCGCGGGTAGAACGATGTCTGGAAATGCCCGGTGTGGAACAGAGGTGCGTCGATGGCTTCCTGCAGGTTCATACCGCTATGGATCAGCCGCAGGGCCAAGATCAACTGCCACTGATCCTGTTGGTCGCCCCCCGGCGTACCAAAAGCGTGCTGCGTGCCGTCGGGCGCCTCGGCCATAGACGGGGAGAGCGTCGTGCGTGGACGGCGACCTGGGGCGAGCGACGTCGGCAGATCCGCGTCCAGCCAGAACATCTGCGCCCGAGAATTGAGCGGCATGCCAAGGCCCGGCACCACGGGCGAGGATTGCAGCCAGCCACCCGAGGGCGTTGCCGACACCGCATTACCCCACCGGTCGATCACATCGATATGGACTGTGTCGCCCCGGCGTTCGGTCAGATGTGCCATGGTAGGCTCGCCAGCACCCACACCCGGTCCTGTCGCAGTCTTGGCGGCAGCGCGGGCGATGGCGGCGTCCGCCCAGTGTTCGAACCCGGTGATGCGCCCCGGGCGCTGGTCATGCGAGGCACTTTGGCCGATGAGGCCGCGGCGGCTCTTGGCGTAGTCGCGCGAGAGCAGCGTGCCGATCGGGATCTCGGTCTGCGCGGGGTCGCCGTAATAGGCCTCACGGTCGGCAAAGGCGAGCTTCATCGTCTCGGTCACGTGGTGGACGAACTCGGCGCCAGTTGGGTCCATCTCCGCGATGCCGCTGCCCTCGAGCATGCGCAAGGATTGCAGCAGAGTGGGGCCCTGGGTCCAGACACCGCACTTCCAGACCGTCCAGCCCTCGTAGTCGATGCTGAGCGGGGCGTCGTAGCTGGCCTCCCAATTCGCCATATCCTCGCCGGTGAGCACACCTTTTCGGCGCTCGCCTGCGGCATCCATGACGCAAGCCTCGCGCATCCAGGTGTCGATGGCCTCGGCGATGAAGCCCTGGCGAAAGGCGCGCCGGGCGGCTTCGATCTGTGCCGCGCGACCGGTGGCGGCCTCAGCCTCGGTTAGAAGGCGATCCCACGTGTCTGCGAGGGCGGGATTGCGGAGAAGGCCATTGGCCTCTGGCGCGGTGCCGCCGGGCAGCCAGGTGTCATAGGAGGTCGGCCATTCGTCGCGAAAGAACTCGGCGAGGCCTGTGATGGTTGCCGCGACCCGAGGCAGGACCGGGTGGCCGTGGCGGGCATAGTGGATGGCGGGTTCCAGAATGTCGCGAAGCGGTAGCCGCCCGTGGTCGCGCAACATCAGCATCCACGCATCAAAGGCACCGGGCACCACCGTCGCCAAAAGGCCAGAGCCCGGGATCAGGTCGAGGCCCTCCGCGCGGTAATGCGCGATCGTTGCCCCGGCCGGTGCAACCCCTTGACCGCAGACCACCATGGGCGCGTCGTCGCCAGCCAGACGGATGAGCGCAGGCATGTCGCCGAGCGGCCCGTTCAAATGCGGCTCGACCACATGCAGTACAAAACCCATGCCTGCCGCGGCATCGACGGCGGTGCCGCCCTGTTCCAGCAGCTTGATACCCACGGCGGAGGCGATCCAGTGAGTCGAGGTGCAGACGCCAAAGGTGCCTTTGATCTCTGGCCGGGTTGTGAATGTCATCGAAACTCCTGACGTCTAGCTATCGCGTGGGTCAAGAGCATCACGTAGCCCGTCGCCAAGAAGGTTGAAGCCCAGCACCACAAGGAAGATGGCCATGCCGGGATAGAGCGCCATCCAGGGTGCCTGTTCGAGGAAATTCTTGGCGATGTTCAGCATGGATCCCCAGGAGGGGGCCGGAGGTTGCTGCCCGAGGCCCAGGAACGAAAGCGATGCCTCCGCGATGATGGCTGTGGCGATGGTCAGGGTCGCCTGAACGAGGATCGGAGGGAAGATGTTGGGCAGGATATAGCGCCAGATAAGCGCCAGATGCCCGACCCCCACGGCCCGGGCGCTTTCGACATAGTCTTCGGTCATCACAGACAGGGTCTGACCCCGGGCGAGGCGGATAAAGACCGGCATGGCCGAGATGCCGATCGCGATCATCGCGTTTTGCAATGATGGTCCGAGAAACGCGGCCAGCGCGATGGCGAGGATCAGGAATGGAGCGGCGAGGAGGGCCTCGGTCACTCGGCTGATCGCGGCATCGGTCCAACCCTTAGCGTAGCCCGCGAGCACGCCGAGGGGCACACCCAACGCCACCGCGATCAAAACGGAGACTACGCCTGCCAGCAGCGAGGCCTGGGCACCCCAGATCATGCGGCTCAGGACGTCCCGGCCGATCTCATCGGTGCCAAAGGGATGCGCGCCGCTGGGTGGTTTGCGCACGGCGGCCCAGTCGGTTTCCGCCGGGCCGGGGACTGGCAGAAACGGGGCCAGCAGCGCAACCACCAGGAAGAACACTACGATGGTGCCGCCGAGCAACGCCGAAGGGCTCTTGCGAAACTTCGCCCAGGCGCGGCTCTGGCGCTTTGGCAGGACCGGATCGGCACCCGTCTCCTGCGGATCGACGGTGGCGGTCATGCGTCCCTCATGCGCGGGTTGAGGACGCGATAGGCGGCGTCGGCGAGGATGTTCATGAAGATGAAGGCGATGCCGGTGCAGAGCACGATACCCTGCACCACGGCATAGTCGCGGTTGAAGACGGCATCGACGACCAGCTTGCCGAACCCCGGGATGGTGAAGATCTGCTCGGTCAGCACTGCGCCCGCAAGGAGTTCGCCAAACAGAAGCGTGGTGACCGTCACGACCGGCACGAGCGCGTTGCGTAGGGCGTGTTTGATCAGGACGGTTTTTTCCCGCAGCCCCTTCGCGCGGGCAGTACGGACATAGTCGGACTGCAGTACGCTGAGCATCGCCGACCGTGTGTGTCGCATCAGCGTCGCGGCGAGCGCGGTGCCCAGCACAAAGGCAGGCATCAGCATGGTGCGGATCGATTGCAGCGGGTCCTCTGACAGTGGCTGATATCCGGAGGCGGGGAGCCATCCGAGGTTCACGGACACCAGCAGGATCAGCATGATCCCCAACCAGAAATTCGGCACCGACAGGCCCGAGAGTGCCACCAGATTGGCCAGCCAGTCGATCCAAGTGCCTTTTTTGTAGGCCGAGATCACCCCCGCGGGGATGCCGATGGCCATGGCGATGATGAGCGCCATGGTCGCAAGCTGGATGGTGACGGGGAGCTTTTCTCCGATCAGTTCCAGAACGGGCTGATTGGTGCGGAGCGATATTCCCAGATCACCCTGCACCGCGTTCCCGGCCCAGGCCAGGTATTGTATCGGGATCGGATCGTTCAGCCGATACTTCTCGCGCAACGCGGCGATCACCTCCGGGTCGCGCTCTTCGCCGGCCATCACGAGAACCGGGTCGCCTGGCAGCAAGTGCTGCAGGCCGAAGACGAAGACCGAGATCAGAAAGATCGTGGGGATCGCGATCAGGCAGCGTCGGGCGAGAAAACCAAGCATGTATCAGGTTCCTGTTGGCCGAGGCCCGGGCGCTTGGCCCGGCCCCCGCGCGAAGGCGCTACTCAGCCTGGCCGACTCCATGCAGCCGGATCATCCCGTCTGGATAGGCGGTGAAGCCGGAGACACTGGCGTCAAGCGCCCAGATCCAGACCGGGTGGTAGAGATAGACAATCGGCTGCTGCTCTTGCTGAAGCGCCACCGCTGCGTCGTAGCTTTCCTTGCGCACGGCCGGATTAGTAGAAAGCCGTGCCTCGTTCAGGAGCGTGTCCATCGTCGGATCGGAGAACTTGGAATCGTTGATGCCACCGTCGGTGGTCATGAACTGGTGGATGTTCCCGTCCGGGTCGACCCGACCCGACCAACCGATCTGGCTCGCCGTGTATTCGCCTGCCGATTGATCGGCCAACAGCGTGGCAAATTCCTTCGCGGCCAGTTCGATGGTGATCCCCGCTTCTCCAGCCATCGCCTGGATCACCTGCATCACCTGGGTTTGGACCGGATTATTGGTGACCTGCACCTCAATGCTGATCCCATTCGCATAGCCCGCTTCCGCAAGCAACGCCCTTGCGGCCTCCACATCGCGCTCGGGCACAGGGAACGCGGCGTTGTACCATGGCGAGGCCGGTGAGAAGGGCTGGTTCCCCGGCGCAAAAGCACCTTCGAAGACGACTTGGTTCAGCGCCGCCCGGTCTATGGAGAGCGACAGCGCCTGCCGCACCAGGTTGGAAGAGCCCAGCGGGTTTTCCGCGCGCGGGCCATTGCCCACGTTGATCGTCATGCCCTGGTAGCCCAGCGACGTGGCCCGTTCGAGTTGTAAGCCGTCGTCGCCCTCGACCGAGGCAACATCGGTGGCCGCGAGACGTTCAAGCATGTCGAGATCACCCGCACGCAGGTTGGCCAGACGCACAGTGGTGTCGGGGATGGGCAGGAACGTCACGCTGTCAAAGGCGATCTCATCGGCGCGGTAGTAATCCGCAAACTTCTCGAGCACGATCCGGTCCTGCTGGATACGCTCAACGAAGCTGAAGGGTCCGGCACAGACAGGGGCGAGGCCAAAGTCTTCACCCGCCGCCTCAAACGCGGTGGGCGACAGCATCATACCGGAGCGGTCGGCGAATTGCGCGATCAACGTGGCATCCGGTGCCGAGAGGGTCATCTTGATGCTGAACTCATCCACCACTTCCCAGCTATCGATGGAGCGGACCTCGGACTTGCGGCGAGAGGTCTCGAGGTTCTTGGAGCGGTCGATATTTGCTGCCACGGCCTCTGCGTTAAAGGGAGTGCCGTCGTGGAACAGCACATCCTCACGCAAGCTCATGGTCAGCTCTGTGCCATCATCGCTCCACTCCCAACTGGTGGCGAGCATCGGCACGATTTCAAGATCAGGCGTAATGTCCACGAGCTTGTCGCAGAGCGAGGCATAGACGATGCGGCCGACGAAGGTCCGCGACTGGTCGGGGTCCAGAATGTCAGGGTCTTCCTGAAGGCCGATCCGGAAGTCCTGCGCATGGGCCAGGCTGGTACCAAGCGCCAAAAGCGCAGCAACGCCAAAGGTTTTGCCGAGTCTCATGTGATTTTTCCTCTCTGTTGGGCAGTTTTTGGTTGGTTCGCTGTCTCCATCGCCGCGCGGGCGGCGCTGTAGAGCTCGAACCGGCGGCGCACGGCATCGGTGCGCCCTGTTGCGTCTACCTCGATGCCTTCCAGGGCGAGGTCTCCGGTAAAGTGGCAAGCGGCCTGTCGACCCATGCCGATGTCGCGCAGTTCGGGTTCGTCGCTGCGGCAGCGGTCGGTGGCGTAGGGGCAGCGGGTATGGAACCGACAGCCGGGTGGCGGCGCGATGGGGTTCGGCGGGTCGCCTTCCACCGCAACGCGGGCCTTTCGTGCCCCCACAGCTGGGAGCGGGATCGCGGCCAGAAGCGCCTCGGTGTAGGGATGTTTCGGATCGTCAAAAACCGCGTTGGTTGGACCCATTTCGACGATCTTGCCCAGATACATCACCGCTACCCTGTCGGACATGTGCCGGATCACGGCCAGGTCGTGAGCGATCACGATGAGGGTCAGACCGAACTCGTCCTTGAGATCTTCGAGGATGTTGACCACCTGGGCCTGGATCGACACGTCAAGCGCGCTGACCGGCTCGTCCCCGATCAATACCTTCGGACCCGTCACGAGCGCGCGGGCAATGCCGATGCGCTGTCGCTGGCCGCCGGAAAACTCGTGCGGATAGCGGTCGGCGTGCTCAGGCCGAAGGCCGACACGGGTCAGCAGGCGTGCGACGGTAGCGCGCCGCTCTTCAGCAGAGCCGATACCATGGGTCCGCAGGGGTTCCTCGATCAGTGCGCCCACCGTCATGCGCGGATTCAACGAAGAAAACGGGTCCTGAAAGATGAATTGCAACTCGGCGCGCAGAGCGCGCAAGGCCGTTTCGGACAAGGCGCCAACAGGTTTGCCGTCATAGATGACGGCGCCTTCAGTGGGGTCGATCAGCCGCACAAGAAGACGAGCGAGAGTGGACTTACCACACCCGGATTCGCCAACGATGGCGAAGGTTTCTCCCTCTTCAACAGTCAAGTCGACACCGTCCACGGCGCGGACCACGGTAGGGTCGCCGAACAAAGGTTTCTTCGTTACGAAATGCCGCTTTAACGCCCGGGCTTCGAGGATCGCGCGACGGCTCATGCGATCCGCGCCTTTTGAGGGGCGAGCGTGGTCTCGATCGGGGCGCGCCAACACGCCACCCTGTGGCCAGCCGTGATCTCTGCCATCGGCGGGGCCACCGCGCAATCCGGACCGGCAAACGGGCAGCGTGCCGCGAAACGACAGCCGGACGGCATATCCGCAGGGCTCGGCACGCTGCCGGGGATCGTCACCAGCCGGTCGCGCGACGCTCCCAACGCGGGCATCGAGCCCATAAGGCCAAGCGTGTACGGGTGCTGTGGGTCGTCGAAAATCTGTGCAGCGCTACCGGCCTCGACGATCCGGCCAGCATACATCACCGCCACCTCGTCTGCCATTTCCGCCACAACGCCAAGATCGTGGGTAATGAGGATCAGCGCTGCGTCACTCTTAGAGGTCAGCTTGCGCATGAGGTCGAGGATCTGGGCCTGAATCGTAACATCCAGGGCTGTCGTAGGCTCGTCGGCGATCAGGAGCGCAGGGTCATTGGCAAGCGCCATGGCGATCATCGCCCGTTGCCGCATGCCGCCCGACAACTGATGGGGATACTCATCCAGCCGCTTTTCGGCGGCAGGAATGCCGACCCGTTCCAGCATCTCCAGCGCGCGCGCTCGGGCATCAACAGTGCCCAGCCGCTGGTGAACACGAACCGTTTCGGCAATTTGCTCGCCGATGCGCAGGGCGGGGTTCAGGGAACTCATCGGTTCCTGAAAGATCATCGCCATCCGGCCCCCGCGGGTCTGCCGCAACGCTGCCGAGGGCATCGAAAAAAGGTCCTCGCCCTCCAGCGCGGCGCGTCCGCCCGCGAGATGCAAGGGGGGCGAGGCCATGAGCCCCATCAAGGCGAGCGCCGTGAGACTTTTTCCGCATCCGGACTCGCCCACAACACACAGCGTCTCACCGGGGTTGAGGGAGAAGGTCACCCCATCGACGATGGGTTCGGGGACACCTTTGAGCCGGATCGTCAGATCCGAGACATCAAGCAGAGGAGTCCCGGAGTGCGTCATGTCTCATCCCCGTCAATCGAGGCGCGCAGATTTTCCGTCAGGGCTGTCAGATGTTCTCGCATGGCGAACAGGGCGGCGGGGCCGTCGCGGCGTTCGATCGCATTCACGATGCGCCGGTGCTGGCTGTCATAAAGCGCCATGGTTTCCGGCGTTCTGGCCCGGTGCCGCTTCTCCTGCCAATCGGCACCCATCCGCACCTCGTCGAGCAGGGAAAAGGCCGTCAGCAAAAGACGGTTCCCCGCGATCCGCGCGATGGCACGGTGCAGGGCACCATCCCAAAGTTCGGCGGTGTCGGCGTCCGAGGGCTGAGCCGCACGCTCCACCAGCCTGCGTAGGCGGGCAACGTCTTCGACTGTGGCTCGCTGGGCGCAGAGTTCGGCAAGACCCGGCTCGACGCAAAGCCGTGCCTCCATCACCGCGAGCGGATCGGCATCCGGCGCAACTTCGGCCGCCAAGGCACCGGTCGGGTCGGGCGGCTGGCCCGCAAATGTCCCTTTGCCCTGCTTGCGCCAGACCAGTCCTTCGGCCTGCAGTGTTTCGAGGGCGCGTCGCACGGTTCGACGCCCACAGCCCAGTTCGGCAGCCAATTCGCGTTCTGTCGGAAGGCGCCCATCAGAGGGAAACTGGCCGGCTTCGATCAGCCGCCGGATCGCTGCGAGGGCAGAACTTTGGTCGTCGGGATTGTCTGGCACGTAGTTCAATGAAGCGTCCGAAATTGTCGATGGGCAAGATACGCAAGGTGCACCAATCAAATATTGGTCCGTTATTTCGGAGGTCAAGACGATTTGGCCAAGGGCTCTCCGAAGGTTTGCTGAAACCAACTTGAGTCACGCTCTTTGATCGCAATACAGCCAATTTTTTCAACATATCATACGTTTTTCGATTAACTTTTGGAGACTGCGCGCATTATTCTGAGAAAACCAAACTGTCGTAAACGTGGCTCTTGCCAAGTCAGGACGCCGAACCAATTACAGATTTGTTCGCAAGACGTGCGGCTTTTTTGGAGGGTTGTGAGTACGAGAGTGTTTGCCTTCCTTCGGGGGTCTTTTGTCCAAAACCGACCGCTAGATGGCTCGACACCGGAGCCAGCAAATGGGGAGTCGGTCCGTGGGTGACGAGACAGCCAAACCAGAGATAACAGAGGCAGACATCGCAGCGGCGGAGCGGCTCTTGGGCTTGGCCTATACCGCGGCGGAGCGTGCCCAGATGGCGGGCAACCTCGACGGCCAAATCGCTTCTGCGGTGGAGCGGCGGGCCCTGACCTTGCCCAATACCGTGCCCATGGCCTCGCGGTTCGACCCGCGCCTGCCGGAATTTGAGATGCCAACGGGCGCTTCCTTTGTCCCCAGCACCCCGGATGTGCCGCTGTCCGAGAGCGACACGGATATCGCCTTTGCCACGCTCCCTCAGCTGGGCGCATGGATTGCATCCGGTGCCCTGAGCAGCCGGCGGCTCACAGAGATTTACCTTGACCGCATCGAGCGCCTGAACCCGCAGCTTTATTGCTTTGCCACGATCACGAAGGATCTTGCCCTGACCGAGGCCGACGCGATGGACAGGCTAACTGCCAAGGGGAAGAGGCTTGGCCCGCTCCACGGGATCCCCTATGGCCTGAAGGACCTCTTCGATACCGACGGGATCGTCACAGGTTGGGGCGCGGAGCCATATCGAGATCGGGTGCCGAATAGTGACGCACGGATCGTGACCCTTCTGCGCGAGGCCGGCGCGGTGCTTCTCGGCAAGACCACCGTGGGCGCGCTGGCCTACAATGACATCTGGTATGGCGGCGTCACGCGGAACCCCTGGAATCCGGAGGAGGGCGCGTCCGGGTCCAGTGCCGGGTCGGGGTCGGCAACGGCAGCGGGGCTTTGCGGGTTTTCCATCGGGACGGAGACCTTGGGCTCCATCACCTCCCCGTGTCAACGCAACGGCACGACCGGTCTCAGGCCCACCTTCGGGCGGGTGAGCCGGGCAGGGGGCATGGCGCTCTGCTGGACACTAGATAAGGTGGGCCCGATCTGTCGGGGTGTGGAAGATACCGCACTGGTGCTTGCCGCACTGAACGGGCCTGACATCGACGACCGTTGCACTATCGACGCACCCTTCGCCTTCGACGCGGGGCGAAGCATTGCCGGGCTGAAGCTCGGCTACCTGCCTGAGGCTTTTGGTGAAGGCGCGACGGCAGTGGATCACGCGGCCCTAGAGGCGGCGAAATCGCTGGGCATCGAGGTCGTCGAAGTGTCGCTTCCCGATCTGCCATACAACGCGCTCATGAACATCGTTTATGCCGAGGCGGCAGCGGCGTTTGAGCATCTGACGCTGGAAGATATCGACGACACGCTAAGCTGGCAGGACGAGGGTGCGTGGCCCAACACCTTCCGCAAGGCGCGGTTCCTTTCGGCGGTGGACCATGTCCAGTTGGACCGGCTGCGGTACCTAGTGATGCAGGCGCTGGACGGGCTGTTCGGCGAGATCGATGCACTGATCGGTCCCTTCATGACTGGCCCCATGCTGGTCGCGTCGAACTTCACGGGCCACCCCTGCCTGCACCTGCGCGCCGGGTTCGAGAACCTCGGCACCCGCAGCCCAGCCTCTTTGGGCGCGGGCAAGCTGACCACCGGCGAGGCCGATGAGAGCGGCGAGACCCACCGCGTGCCTCAGGGTATTTCCATCTGGGGGCGGCTTTTTGACGAGGGCACGATCCTGTCGCTGGGCCTCGCGCTGGAAAAGAAACTCGGCGTCGCGGCGGAGCGTCCGCTGATGGCCACCTGAACCAACAGAACCGCCCAAAGAAGGCGGCATTGACCCCGGTGCGCGACAACAGCCCGCACCCACCTGCAACATGGAGATAGTCACATGAAGCGCAGAGACTTCCTGAAGACCACCACTGCCCTGATGGGTGGAACGATCCTTTACAGCCTTGCCGAACCAGCACAGGCACAGTCCGAACCCGTTCGCGGCGGCACGCTGATTTGGGGCCATTCGGAGACCACACAGAACCTCGACATGCACCAAACCGGTACAGCTTCCACAGGTCGGGTGCTGCAGAATGTCCATGACAGCATCGTCACCGTGGATGTGGACCTTAACGTTATCCCGAACCTCGCCGCGAGCTTTGAGCAGAGCGAGGATGGCCTCGTGTACACATTCACTCTGCGTGATGACGTTATATTCCACGATGGTAGCATGATGACCTCGGCGGATGTGAAGTATTCCTTTGACCGATGCCGCAATCCGGAGACCGGCGCAGTGAACTTCGAGGTCTTCAACCACGTCGAAAGCATCGAGACCCCCGACGAACTGACCGTTGTCATCACGCTCTCGCAGGTCAACGCCCCATTCCTGTCGCGCCTGGCCGAGAATGGCGCGGGTGTCATCATGCCCGAAGGCTCAGGCGATGTGCAGGGCACCACGCCCATTGGTGCCGGGCCGTTCCGGTTCGTCCGCCGCGAATTTGGCAACGAGGTCGAGCTGGAGCGATTTGACGAGTATTGGGGCGGGGCGGCCTACCTAGACAAGGTCATCGCCCGTGAGATCACCGAACCCACCGTGCGCCTGACCGGCTTGCGCACCGGGGAGTTGCACATGATCAACGACATCCCGGCTGACCGCATTGCCGAGATCGAAACGGATGAGAACTTCCAGGTCGTCTCGTGGTTCCCTCTCAATTGGGATTTCGTGAACTTCAACCATGAATTCGAACCGTTCAAGGATGCCCGCGTCCGGGAGGCCTTCGACCACATGATCGACAAGGAGGTCCTGCTGGAAGGTGCGCTCTGGGGTCAGGGCAGCACGACGGCCTCGCCCAGCTATCCAACGTCGGCCTCCTTCAACGACGCGCTCACTCAGCGCCCGCAGGACATCGAAAAGGCCAAGGCGCTCTTGGCCGAGGCGGGGTATGGCCCCGGCGAACTTTCGGTCGTCTTCAAGGTCACAACGAACTACCCCTACCATGTGGAATCCGCCCAGATCATGCTGGAATGGTTCCGCATGGCCGGGGTCGATGCCACGATCGAGCAGTTGACCTGGGCGGATTGGCTCAGTCAGGTCTGGGTCGACAAGGATTTCCAGATTTCGATGATGAACTTCTTCACACTTTGGGAGCCGGACTTCCTTTACTACTCGCTCTGGAACACCGAAGGCGCGTTCAACTACCGCAAGATTTCAAATCCTGCGGTGGACGAGTTGACTGCCAAAGCGCGCGTAACGGTTGACCCAGCCGAACGAGCCGCAGTCTACAAAGAAGTGCAAGAGCTAATCCAGGCTGAGACCCTGGACGTTTTCCTGTGGTTCCGCAATGGCACGATTGGTGCGCAACCCAACGTGCAGGGGCTCGACACCATCGTGCACCCCAACGGCTCGAACCTTGAATTCAAACGGGTCTGGCTTGCGGAAGCCTGATCGCCTGACAATGAGGCGCGGGCACCCAGGAGTGCCCGCCTTAACCTGTGGACTGGCCACGAGAGGACGCGTGTGAGCTATATCGTCAACCGGCTGCTGTCCATGCTGCTGACCCTGCTTCTGATTTCGGTCATCACCTTCACGGTGACCAACATCCTGCCGGGCGATGTGGCCATGATGATCATGGGCACGCAATCGAACCCTGAAGCTTTGGCAGGCCTCCGCGAGTCCCTGGGCCTCAACGACCCGCTTGCGGTCCAGTATGGCCGGTGGATCGGCGGCATGCTGAGCGGGGATTGGGGCACCTCGCTGGTTTTCAAGGAGCCCATCGCGCCGCTTCTTGCGGACAAGATGAAGGCGAGCGCGCTGATCGTAGTGATGTCCATGGTCATCGCGCTGACCTGTGCGGTGCCTTTGGGCGTTTGGGCGGCGGTGCACGCGAACCGTTGGCAGGACACTTCGGCCAGTTCGGCCTCACTAGTGGGGGTCAGCCTGCCGGATTTCTTCTGGGGCATCATGCTGATCCTGCTCTTTGCCCGCTGGCTCGGTTGGCTGCCGTCGTCGGGGTTTGTCGACCCGACCGAGAATTTCGTCGGAGCCGTGCGCCACGCCCTCCTGCCATCGCTCGCCCTGGGTCTGGGCCTGATGGCCCATCTCACCCGCATGACCCGGGCCACGATGACGGGTATCCTCAATCAGGAGTTCATTCGCGTGGCCCGAGCCAAGGGGTTGGATGAACGGACCGTGGTCTGGCGCTATGGCCTGGCCAATGCCGTCGGTCCTGTGATGACCGTGGCGGGGCTGCAGGTGGGTTACCTCTTCGGCTCAATTATCGTGATCGAGAGCCTCTTCAACTTCACCGGCATGGGCTGGCTGACCTATCAGGCGCTCCTGAACCGGGACATCCCGTTGATCCAGGCCAGCGTCTTTGTCATCGCCGCCGTGGTGATGCTGGCCAATCTGATGGTGGACCTCCTTTACGTCGTGGTCGACCCAAGGATCCGCTTGTCGTGACCCTGCCCGCCGCCTTCCGCAGCTCCAAAGGGTTACTCGGCGCGGCGCTGGTGCTGATCGTCTTCCTTGTCGCCGTGCTTGCCCCGGTGTTCATCCCCGAAGACTGGGCCACCCGGATGGACATGCGCGCCCGGCTGTCGCCGCCCACCTTGGCGCACCCAATGGGCACGGACCAGCTTGGGCGGGACCTGATGTTCCGCGTCCTGCTAGGCGCGCAGACCTCGATCTTCATCGCGTCCGCCGCAGTGCTGATGTCAATCGTAATCGGCCTGCCGCTCGGTCTGATCTCCGGATATGTGGGCAAGACAACCGATAATGTGCTGATGCGACTGGTGGATACGCTCCTGAGCTTTCCTGCGCTTCTACTCGCGCTCACCATCAGCGCCGTCCTGGGGCCGAACCTGCAGAACACGATCATCGCCATCGGCATTGCCTTCACACCCTTCCTGGCCCGCATCATCCGGGGTGAGACCCTGCGCGTGGCTCAGATGCCTTATGTTGAGGCGGCGCGGACAGCGGGCAATTCCGACGTCCGTATCATCGTACACCACATCCTGCCCAACATCCTGCCCGCGATAATCGTGCAGTCGACGATCAGCCTTGCCTTCGCGATCCTGGCCGAGGCTGGGCTCAGCTTCCTCGGCCTCGGCACGCAACCGCCCGATGCGTCCTGGGGGCTCATGATCCAAGCCTCTCGCGACTACCTAGACCGGGCACCCTGGACCGCGGTCGTGCCGGGGATCGCAGTGGCCGTCACGGTACTGGGCCTGAACATGTTCGGCGACGCCCTGCGTGACGCGTTGGACCCCCGTGCGCGGGGTGCGACCTGATGCTGGACACCAAGCCGCCCCTCGTTTCGGTTGAAAACCTCCGCGTCGAGTTTCGCGGCGAGGGGGAGACCATCTTGGGTGTCGACAACGTCAGCTTCACCGTTGTCCCGGGGGAGACCGTCTGCATCGTCGGCGAAAGCGGGTCCGGCAAATCCGTGACCTCACTGTCGCTGATGCGGCTGGTGGAATTCGGCGGCGGCCGGATCTCCGGCGGCACGTTGCGGTTCACAGCCAGCGACCGAGAAACTGACCTCGCACAGGCTACTCCAGAGACCATGCGCGCCATCCGGGGCGATGAGATTGGCATGATCTTTCAGGAGCCCATGACCTCGCTCAACCCAGTCTTCACGATTGAGAGGCAGATCACCGACGGGCTCCGGGCCCATCGGGATATCTCGCAGGCCCAGGCGCAGGCGCGCGCGTTTGAGCTCTTGCGGCAGGTGCGCATCCCCGAGCCTGAACGGCGATTGAAGCAATACCCGCACGAATTGTCGGGCGGCATGCGCCAGCGTGTGGTAATCGCCATGGCAATGGCCTGTGAGCCGCGACTTCTCATTGCCGACGAACCCACTACGGCGCTTGACGTAACAATCCAGGCGGAAATCCTTGCTCTGATTGATCGGCTCAAGCGCGAAACCGGCATGGCGGTCCTGTTCATCACCCATGACATGGCGGTTGTGGCGCAGATGGCGGATCGGGTGGTCGTGATGTATCGCGGCAATCTGGTTGAGGAAGGACCCGTAGACCGCATCTTTGCCGAGCCGAAGGACGACTACACACGCGCCCTGTTGGCCGCCGTACCACGGCTAGGCGACATGCGCGGCAAAGCCGGGCCCGCACCCCTGCATCTGATGGGGGCAGATACCGAGGCACCGGCGACGATTGCGGCGGACGAGCCTGAACCGTTGCTGCAAGTCTCGCATCTCACCACACGCTTCCCGGTCAAGGGCGGTCTCTTCCGGCGGACCATTTCCAATGTGCACGCGGTCGAAGATGTCAGCTTTGACATCGCCCGAGGCGAGACCCTGGCCCTCGTGGGGGAATCCGGTTGTGGCAAGTCCAGCTGCGGGCGCGCGATCCTACGGCTCGCGGAACCAACCTCGGGCGAGGTGCTGCTCGAGCGCAAGGACGTGTTGGCGATGGGCGAGCGCGACCTGCGCCGTCAGGTCTGGCGCGACATCCAGATGGTGTTCCAGGACCCTTTCGCCTCGCTCAACCCCTACATGCGTCTCGCCGCACAAGTCGCAGAGCCCATCGCCAATTTCGGCATCGCAACCGGCAGCGCCATCGAGGATCGCGTCGCCGAGCTTTTCGACGCCGTGGAGCTGCCCCGCAGCTTCATGCGGCGCTTTCCGCACGAGCTGTCAGGTGGCCAGCGCCAGCGCGTGGCCATCGCCCGGGCGCTGGCCGTGAACCCAAAGCTGATCATCGCCGATGAAGCGGTGAGCGCGCTCGACGTGTCAGTCCAAGCTCAGGTCCTGAATCTGATGATGGGGCTACAAGCGGAGTTCGGTATCTCTTTCCTCTTCATCTCGCACGACATGGCCGTGGTGGAGCGCGTGTCGCACCGGGTCGGCGTCATGTATTTGGGCCGGTTGGTCGAAATCGGCAGCCGCGCGCAGATCTTCGAAGACCCGCGCCACTCCTATACTCTTTCGTTGCTCAAGGCCGTGCCCATCGCCGATCCGGCCCAACGCACGATCCATGACGAGCTTGCGTTCCGCCCCATCGCTTCGCCCGTTTTCCCCGTGGGGCATGACCCGGCACCGTCCGTGTATGACGAAGTTGCCCCTGGCCATCTGGTCCTGCGGGACAACGCGCCCTGACTGGCTGGCCGTCGAAAGGATATCCCCATCACCCATCGCATCCCCGCCGGTCCCGAGACATGCCATTGGGGCTATTTCGACGCCACGCTGCCGCCCGTGACTCAGGTTGAGAGTGGCGGTACAGTGGTGATCGAGACCGTCTCCGGCAACCCCGAACACCTACCGCCCGAGGGTCAGGGCTTCCATGTTCCGCCCGAACTGCTGGACATTCACGCTCGTTCGAAACCGCACCTGCCGGGGCATATCCTGACCGGTCCGGTGGCGGTGACAGGCACGGTCCCCGGCGAGGTCCTCGAAGTCCGCATCCTCGACGTGACGCTGCGCCAGAACTGGGGTTGGAATATCTTTCGCCCCCTCTCTGGCACGTTGCCCGACGACTTCCCAACAGCCCGTCATGTCACGATCCCGCTTTTCCCGGACGAGGGTCGCGCGCAACTGTCCTGGGGCCTCGATCTCCCGCTCGCTCCGTTTTTCGGTGTTATGGGGGTGTCACCGCCGCCGAACTGGGGCCGGATCTCGACCATCCAGCCGCGCGCCCATGGCGGCAATCTGGACAACAAAGAACTGGTCGCTGGCACGACGCTTTACCTGCCGGTCTTTGTCGAAGGCGCTCACTTCTCTTGCGGCGATGGGCACGGCGCGCAAGGCGATGGCGAGGTGTGTGTGACGGCCATCGAGACGGCGTTGACAGGCACGTTCCAGCTCATCCGCCGGAGCGACCTGTCCCTAGATGCGCCGCGGGCCGAGACGCCGAGCCATTTGATCACCATGGGCTTGCACGAAGACCTCGACCGTTGCGCCGAACGTGCCTTGCGCGACATGATCGCTTGGATTGTCGTCCGGACAGGGATTAGCCGGGAAGACGCCTACATGCTTTGTTCGCTCGCCGGAGACTTACGGATTACGCAGACAGTCAACGGCAACAAGGGCGTGCACATGATGATGGCCAAGAACCTTCTGGATCCCGCAGGTTGAAGCAACGAACCCTGATCTGGCCGCCGCGATAGCAAGCCGTCACATCTCTCGGCGATGCAAGTTGCTTCAGGGCACATCGAGCTGATGTTCGCTCGACGGGGATTGCTTCTTTGTCTCTGTATTCTTCGTCGCGACGGCTCTTGATAGAAATGGGCCAATGGTCAAAGAAGTTGTCACTGCGACTTAATGATTCACGTTCGATCCGGTTTCATCACCCTGAGTTCAGAACGGATCTCGACCGGTACTCGGCCTTGCTCCCGTTCAACGTCAAGCGCCGCCATTTGAGCCTGCGGGCTTGAGGCCCCTGACCCTATTTCGCCCTAGGCTGAGTGCAGAGTTCGAGCCAAGGCCTACTTTTGGAATGACGGCGCAGCAGTCTGAGGGCGTGGTAGGCTGCAGAAAAGGGCCGCATTTTGTGGGTTCAGTCGCATACAGTTTTGCAATTGCGGCGGATGACCGGAAAGCGGGCAGCGACTGCAGCAATTGGGACCATGGTCGAGTGACCGCTCCGGGCCGTTTCAAAAACTTTTCTGAACTTTTTTTCGTCCCTATGTCGATTGGCGCATGTCCCGTCCGTTGTGTGGGTGAAGAGGCAAAAAAGCCCTTCTCAACACATACGAGAGGATAGACCGTTGAACATCAAGAAAATCGCAGCCTACACAGCGTGCGGTGTTGCCGCACTGGCCGTCGACACCCTTGCACTGCCACGCCACATGAGCATTGAACGCACCGCCGTCATCAATGCTGCCCCTGAGGCCGTGATCGAACTGGCAGCGTCCAACACGGGCTACCAAGCCTTCAATCCCTACAAGGACCTCGACCCCAGCCTGCAAATCGAACTGTTCGGTCCTGCCTCTGGCGTCGGTTCCGGCTTTTCTTTCGAAAGCAAGGACGGCGCAGGCCAGCAAACGGTGGCGTCGGTGACTGCTGATCAGGTCGTCTTTGACCTTGATCTCGGTTTTTTGGGTCAGCCGACGCAGGCGATCTCCGCCGTGGCCGTCGATGGTGCAACCGAGGTCACCTGGTCAATGGACATGGATCTGGGATTGAACCCCGTCTTCCGGGTCATGGGGCTTTTTATGGATAGCATGATTGGCCCAAACTTTGAGCTTGGCCTTGCCAACATCGCCGACGCTACGGCTTAATCCAAACATTAACAAAGGAACTAAAACAATGCGTTACACATTTCTTCTTTATTCTGACCCCGCAATGGCCGCTGGCATGACCGAAGAGGACTGGGCCAAGTCTAAGGAAATCTATGGCCAGTATATCGGCGCCCTGCAGGAGGCTGGCGTATTCATCGAAACCGACTGGCTCCACCCCGCTGACACCGCCACCACGGTCACGCTGGCGGGTGGGGAAAAGCGGGTCCAGGATGGGCCGTTCGCCGAAACGAAGGAGACTTTGGGCGGCTATTTCGCCATCGATGTCCCCAATCTCGATGAAGCGATGAAATGGGCCGAAAAATGCCCTCATGTCCACTACGGCAAACTCGAAATCCGCGCATCCGCAATGGATAGCGTGTGAGCCGGACCGAAGCACAGGTACGGGCGGAAGATGTCGCCCGTTCCGCATACGGCAAATTGATTGCGATGCTGGCCAGCCGCACTGGCGACATCATCGCCGCGGAAGACGCCCTTGCCGATGCCTTCGTGGCCGCCCTGAAAACCTGGCCCGAGCGTGGCATCCCTGACAAACCCGAGGCCTGGCTTTTGACAGTGGCCAAAAACAGACGCATCGATCAGGCGCGCCGTGATGCCCGTTTGGTCATCACAGACGAGGCAAATGACATGGCCGACTCGACAGCAATCGAACCTCAAGACGCAGAACTGGATGAGCGGCTGAAGCTCATGTTCGTCTGCGCTCATCCCGCGATCGACGAGGCGATCCGCACACCCCTGATACTACAAACCGTACTGGGGCTGGAAGCCGAACAGATCGCCTACGCCTTTCTGATCAAACCCGCCACGATGGCCCAGCGGCTTGTGCGCGCGAAGAAAAAGATCAAATCCGCGGGTATTCCGTTCGTCGTGCCGGACCCGGACGCCTATCCCGAACGGATGGTCGCCGTACTTGAAGCGGTTTACGGGGCTTACGCCGTCGATTGGCTCGAAGGCGACGGCGACCTCAGCCATGAGGCCTTCTTTCTGTCGAACATCCTGACCGAACTGGCCCCTGAAAACCCCGAAACGCTCGGCCTCACTGCACTGATCGGCTTCATCGAAGCCCGCCGCGACGCCCGGTTGCGGGATGGCGCTCTAGTCCCCGTGCCGGAACAGGATGTCGACCTCTGGGACAAACAACTCATCGAGCGTTCGGTGAGCGTATTGACCCAAGCCTCACTCAAACGCCCCCCGCAAAGCGTCCCCGGACGGTTCCAGCTGGAGGCCGCCATTCAATCTGTCCACGCAGCCCGATCCGTCACAGGGCGAACCGACTGGCGGGCGCTGTCACAACTTTATGCGGGATTGATGCACGCCTATCCGTCCATCGGCGGGGCAGTCAGCCGCGCAGCCGTCGTGGCCGAGGACGCTGGCCCTGCAGAGGGCCTAAAGATGCTGGACGTGATCGACTTTGACGGACTGGACACATACCAGCCGTTCCATGCTGTGCGGGCGCATTGTCTGGCAGAGATGGGGCAGGCTGCACACGCAGCAGAGGCCTACGCGCAAGCCCTTTCAATGTGCAGGGATCGTCCGTCAAAACTGTGGCTTGAGAACAAAATCGCGAGATTGCGAAAAAAAATGTCATGAGGTGTCGATTGGCGGCGTCGGTCTTCGTCGTGTGGGCAGAAGGGAAGAAAAACCTCTTCCTGCCAACTGAGAAAGGGACCGGACCAATGACTATCGCTTACATTGTCGTTGCTATCATTTCCGCCATCGCACTCGTCGCCCTGCTTCTGCCACGCAAAGTTGTCGTGACCCGCCACGCAGATGTTGCCATGCGCCCAGAAGATGTGATTACCCGCGTCGCCAGCACCGAAGGCTTTCAGACGTTCAACCCATACTGCACAACAGACCCCGATCTGAAGATCACACCTTTTGGGCCAGCCGAAGGCAAAGGCTCCGGCTTCCGCTTCGAAGGCAAGGAAGGGAAGGGCACCCAGACTGTGACCGATGTCACCGCAACGCGCGTCACACACCTCATCGAACTCGGCGCCATGGGCAAGCCGGTGCAGACAATCGAGGCAGAGGCCACAGATACAGGTGCCCGTGTGACATGGACGGTAACCTCTGACATGGGCTTCAACCCCGTCTTCCGTATCTTCGGCCTTTTCATGGACCGCATGCTTGGCAAGACCTATGAACTCGGCCTCAAGAACATCGCCGCCATGGCATAAAAGCAGACGGTCAAGTCAAAATGGGCGGGCCAACTAGCTTGCCCATTTTTTTGGATATCGCCTATGTGACGAATAATGGAAATATCTTCAGCATCAGCAGTATGTGAGCCTAATGTTGAAAGTCCTTTGAGGGCCCAAAGCGCACTTTGGCACTCTACATGAGGAACGGTGAGTTTCTCCCGGCACAACAGGGATGCACGAACCGATGGAAATTCGTCCAGGGTAGCGAGGATCTTTGAATAAGTCATTGTAATCGTTGCCGCATGTCGCGCCACTCGGCCTTTTGTTACGGTGATGAAAGGGTCGAGTTGCATCCGCCCCGCCGCTGCAATTAACCGCCGGGGCGCAATTGGATGGAGCGAGGGTCCAAAGTATTCGTTAACCTCAGCGTGCTAGGCTGTGCTGCAAAGCCTGAAGAGCGATGTCATACAACAACCTCAAGTACCTGAGCATTATTGGCGCTGTCGGCGCGATAGTTCTCGGCGTTTCTCAACTCCCTCCGCTTACGACGGGCGGAACGCAGGCTGGTCATGGTGTCAGTCAGGCTGAGGTACGAAAAGTCATTGCGCAGGAGTTGGCTCATTGCGAAGCGAATGCCAACGAAGTCGATTGCGGATGCTTTGCGGGAGTTTCCGGGTATATTTTGTCTAACCCCGAAGCAAAGGTTCCGTCTGCGCACTATGCCGACCGACTTGAGTTGGCGCGGGGCCAAGCTTCAAGGAGTTGCTGAGTCTGTTCCTGGCTTCCAAGTCATCTCGTTTGGGCCCTGACTAACCGCCCGCCGTGCCCTGCTTCGGTGGCAGCAGCGGAACTCATGTCTGACTTGTGATCCTTGGAACCCAACCCGTTTGAAATGAGCTACCTAGACCTGGTAGCGCCACTCGCTGACAACGTGTTTCGATTTGTCCGTTCATTCGCGTGAATCCGCGGGACGTAGCCGATTTGCCATCGCACCTGCGCGGGGTTTTTTGGTGCCCGGCCCGAATAGCTCGAGAGGCTGTGGCCTTCGCAGACAAGGAGGTTGAGTGATCCCGCCTCGCGCATCTGGGTTGTCCAGACGCCTTGTTGACATGGAATTGGTGACCAATCATGACCGCTACCCCGCAAACCCTGAGCGATGCGTTCGAGATTCCCGCTGACCTGAATATCCGCGAGCTAAAGGTGGTCACCCGCCCAATCGCAACTTCCTGCTGGCCTGTGCCAACAAGTCGGGAAAGGACAATTTTCGGATCCTGGGACAGTAACATGACGTGATTGGCATCTCGGCGGGCGGCCAGATCGAATTCAAGCTGGACAATCAGATCCGAAAGCCCGTTTTCCATGTCGGTGTTGAACCCAATGGCGACGTCGTTGTCGTGGCCGAGTTCGACAGAGGCATGAATGGAATGGATATGATCGATGTTGGTGTGAGGGTAATTGAGTTCTTAACTTTCGTCGACTTGGGCGTCGACATAGGCGGAAATGATGGATCCGATCAGGATCGACGACTCGCCAGGCAATGATGCCAATACGAACCCGAAAATCGTGGCGCTCTCCGACGGTGATTTCATCGTGCTGTATGACAAGAACCGGGGTGAGGCTGGCGTTCTAGGTCAGCGGTTCAACGCGAAGGGTGAAGAGGTCGGCGACGCATTCCGTGTCTTTTCCGGATTCATCGGCGACATCGGCGGCGAGGCTCTGTCGGACAATCGGATCGCGGTATCCTTCGAGATGCGCGGGACGACCAAGACCGAGATCCTGACCTTTGACGATGCGGTGACCCTTGGCAGTGCGGATGACGATGACCTGCGTGGCAAGGGCGACACATGTGATCGACCAATGACGTTTCGAGGGTTGGAAGAAGGCTGTCACGGTGTCGTCCGTTCTGTACCAGCGCGACTAGATGATAGTGTTCTCGACCGCCTCATTCAGCGCCCTCGGGGCGGATGCGGCGACATCAGGCAATGAATGCCCGCGCGGTTTGTCGTCAGAATTCCAGGCTGTCTTGATCCTCTGCGATCGTCACCGCCCCCTCATACGCCTTCGCAACCTGATCGAGTGCCTCGGCGTGTTGTTCCTCGCTATCCATGGACGGCCTGAAATGCGTGAGGATGAGACGCCGGACACCGCACCGCTGGGCAAGCGCGCCGATCTGCGATGGTGTCGGGGTCAGGGCGGCCATCTCTCCCTCGGCCGGTTGGCTGTTCAGCCGGTAGCACCAGTGCAGAAGTAGATCGGCCCGGTCGGCGAGCGTTTCGAGTTCCTGCGATGATCCGCTATCGCCGGAATAGACAAACTTTTTCCCTCCGCTGGACAGGGCAAAAGCCATGCAGGTCAGGTAGGGCTGCGCATGGGGCACCGCGCAGCTTTGGATTTGCCAACCGTTCCCGGTGATCATGTGACCGGGCGTGATTTCCGTGACCTCGGGTGCGGGCCAGGCTCTGGGTAGCGTGCCGCCGCGTTCCTGCCACACCTTTTGGCTGGGGCCCAGTTCCGTGCGCGCGCGCAGATCGTGTGACAGGACGCCGTTGGGTCCGAAATACCCGGTTGTGATTTCGGCGATCGGAGCGGGGCCGTAGACCTTGATCCGGTGCCCGCCTTCATCCCATGCGGCGTGGATGAGACGGGCATAATCCATCATGTGATCGGAATGCAGGTGGCTGAAGACGACATGGGTGATGTCGGCCGATCGCAGGCCGACACGAAGGAGGTTGTCAAAGACACCGCCGCCGCAATCGAAGAGGATCTTGTCGTTCTCGACCTCGACCAGATAACCGCTTGAAGCCCGGCGCGCATAAGCCTCGGGCGAACCGGATCCGAGGATGGTCAGCCGCATGTCGCTTTCCCGGTGGCGGGCGGGGGCGTGGCGCCGGGCGCGCCGAGCTTCATCGCGGCCTTGAAACCGCCATGACGTTTGATCAGTGCGTCCTGATCTTTGAATGCCTGCCGGTCGGTGGCTGCCGGGTCGCAGATGCCCCTGAGTTCGACATGCATGTCGGCCAACACCGCCTCGTACTCCGGATGGTTCGCGAGGTTGGCGGTTTCTTCGGGATCATCGCCCAGATCGAACAACTCATCATCGAAGCCGACGTAATGGATCAGTTTCCAGCGGCCCTTTCGAACCATGAACGCGCCTGAAACGGCGCCGGCCGCGTGATACTCGCTGAAAACAACGCGATCGGGGTCAGGTTTGGCCGCGATATCGCCCAAGGACCGGACCCCGGCAGCGGCGTCGATGCTGGCCCCGAAGTGGTCGGCGATCGTGTTCGATACGTCCAGCAGGCTGACGGGCGTTCTAACCTTGGCCGGATTGATACTCGGCCCGGCCATGATGAGCGGGATTGCAGCACTTTCTTCGTAGAGGTTCGATTTTCCCCAAAGCCCGCGCGCGCCGACGTTGTCGCCGTGGTCGGAGGTATAGATGATGGTGGTGTCGTCCGACTGTCCGCTTTCTTTCAGGGTTGTCAGTATTTGCCCCACATTGTGGTCGAGCCATGAACAGAGCCCGTAATACGCCGCCATCGCCGCGCGTCGTTCGTTCGCATCGGTGAATTTCGCCTCGCTGTCATTGAAGGCGTTTTGCCGTTCGGCCCAAGGATGCCTTTCGAACCCCTTTGCCGGATGCAGCTTGGGCTCTGGCAAGTCGGCCAGCGGATAAAGGTCAAAGAACTCTTGTGGCACGACCAGCGGGAAGTGCGGTGCCACAAGACCCACAAAGAGACACCACGGCCGTTTTTCATGTGCATTGGTGCGGAGCCATTCTGTCGTGCGTTCAACGACGGCGCTGTCGTAATCGGTATAGGTGCTCGTCCCGGGTCCGATATAGTCGCCCAGCATGCGGCCCTGTCCGATCACCCGCTCGTCTTCACGGCGCACGCTGGCCCAGACCATGCCGACGCCGTCAGCCACCATCATGGGGATGTGTTCGACGTCGAACCCGGCGGGATCTTCTTCGGCGCGGTAGTGGAGCTTGCCGATACTTTCAACCCGCACGCCTGCCTTTTGCAGGGCGTGGCCCCAGCCCGGGATCGACCCGTCATAGGGCATGGCGTTATCCCAGAGCTGTGTTTGATGCACATAGCGCCCGGTTGCAAAGCTGGCCCGCGCCGGCACGCAGATCGGGCTGGGGGTGTAGGCGTTTTCAAAGTGCATCCCGCGCGCGGCGAGGGCGTCTAGATGCGGTGTTTTCACGAAGGGATGCCCGGCGCATCCCATGGCGCGGGCCTGATGTTCATCCGAGAGGATGATCAGCAGGTTTTTTGAGGCCATCAGAAATCGCGCTCGCTTGCGGCGCTGTCGATTTGTTCCAGGACGTCAAAGAAATCCATCAGGCGGTCTCTGTCGATCCCTTTGACCAGCCCATCCTGACGTTTGCGCATGACGGGCAGCATTTTTTTGAGGATCCGTCGGGACGAGGGGGTGAGCTGTAGGGACTGCTTGCGATGATCGTTTTCGTCCTGTGTCGCCGACAGCAGCCCCTTGTCGATCATCGTCTTGATTTTGCGGCTCAATTGGCCCTTGTCCATCTGGACTTCTTGCGCCAGCTTCGTCATCGAGGCGCCGTTGAGATGGCGCAGCAACTGGATGATCCGCCATTCGACCAGCGACAGGCCGCAATGCGCCTTCAGCAGATGGTTGGCCTGCGCGTTCAGCTTGTTTTGCGTCCTCGCCAGCCGAAATGTCACGTATGACGTTAGACTGCGGTTATCTGACTCATAATCATCGGGCATAATCGGACTCTCGCAAAGGGTAATTGACAGGTCAACGAATATGTGCGGAGCTTTGATCAAGGTCTAACTGGGAGGAGACCATGAGACGTTTTCTGAAGGTCGCTGCGCTGACGATTCTTGCAGGATTGTCGGGTGGGGCGTCAACACTTGCCGACGGCCACGGATGGTCGCCCCAAGGGCCGATCAAGATGATCATCGCGTTCGCTGCGGGCGGTGGGGCCGATACATCTGGCCGTTTGATCGCGGATGAGGTGACGGCGGCGACGGGATGGGAAATCATTCCCGAACAGATCACGGGCAAGGGCGGCATCAATGCCTTGGTCGCTCTCAAGGACATGCCCGCCGACGGATCCTCGATCGCGCTCGTGGTGACGGAGAGCCTCGGGTACAACGCGGCTGCGGCGAAGGGCGCAGGCGTCAAGCCGTCGGATTTCACCGGGCTGACGACCACGGCAGGCTTCCAGATGGCGGTCGTGTCGAAATCCGATAAAGGGTGGAGCGATTTCGGTGACGTGATCGCGGCGGCGAAGGCGGGCGAACAGATCCGTTTCGGTGTCATGAGCCCCAAGCTGGCCGATCTGGCCTATCTGCTGGGCAAGGCGAATGGCGTTGAATTCAACATCATCCAGGTCAAAGGCGGCAAGGCCGTGATGAACGGTGTGACGGCCGGTGACATGGATCTGGGCTTTATGGCCGGGATTCAGGCCAAGGGTGTCGCGGCGGGCGATCTCGTCAACCTGGCCTCCGCCCTGTCCGGCCCACTCAAGCAGACGCCGGACGTACCCACGATGGCGGATTATGGCGTCGAGTTCAGCGCGGACGGGTATTTCGTCTTTGTTGCACCGGCAGGATTGCCAGATGACGCCCGCGCTGCCTTGTCCAAGGCGCTGGCCGATGCATCGGGTACGGGCAAGGCCGGCGGCATGATCTCAAAAGCCTTCGGTGGAACGATCAACATCATGGGCGACGAGCTTGATGCGCTGCTGCAGGCCGATTTTGACGGGGCGGGCAATCTGATGGCCGCCGCAGAATAGCGCATCTACCGGGTCCAAGCCATGTTCCGCCGCCTGTCCAGCGACACCTGGCTTGGCCTGCTGGCCTGTCTCCTTGCGCTTTTACTGATCTTCGTCTGGATCCCTCTCGACACAGAGACCGGGCTGATCGAGCGGGTGCGTCGCCAGGTAACGCTGGGCGACAGTCTTGGTCCGACTGTCGCGGCCTGTATCCTGCTGTTGGGCGGTTTGCTGACCGTCATGCGGCCGGATGCGGGCGGTCCAAAACTCCATGCTCAGAACTGGTGGTGGATCGCGATGATAATCGCAGTTGTGGGCGGGGCGCTCGTGCTGATGCGGTTCGCCGGCCCGTGGATGGTCGAGCTGTTCGGCACCGCCCCGTACCGCAACCTGCGGGCCACGCCCCCTTTGAACTATGCCGGCTTCATGCTGGGCGGGACATTCGCGATCGCGGCGCTTGTCGCGCTGGCGCGGGGGAAGCTGTCGGTCGGCGCCGTCATCCTTGGGCTGGCGACCAGTCTGGCCATCGCCCTATTCTATGACCTTCCTTTCGATGACCTGCAATTGCCGCCCAATGGTGATGTCTGATGGGCGTATGGGAACACGCGGTGCTGGGCATAGAGGCGGTGTTTGCCGGTCCTGAGCTGCTGAGCGTGCTGGGTTTGGGGATCTCCGCCACGCTGGTCATGATCCTCCTCGGCTTTCTGATGGGGATCACTGTGGGTGCCACGCCGGGGCTGGCCGGTCCGATGGCGATGGCGATCGCCTTGCCCATCCTGATCTCGATCTTCGGGTTCAGCCAGGATGCGTTCCTGCCGGTCATGGGGTTCCTGATCGGGATCATGAAGGGGGCCACTGTGGGAGGCGCGGTGCCCGCGATCCTTTTCAATACGCCGGGCACGCCGGACGCCTATATGACAACGCTCGACGGTCACCCGATGGCGCGGCGCGGACAGGCGCGGCAAGCGCTCAGGATCGCGCATTTCTCATCCGCATCGGGTGACACGTTTTCCGATGTGGTGCTCGTCCTTTGCGCGCCGTTCCTTGCCGTGCTGGTCGAGCGTTACCTCGATCTGCCCGAAAAGACCGGGCTCTTCATCCTCTCCCTGGCCTTTATCGCGGCCGTTATCGGCAATTCAGTCGGCAAAGGCCTTATTTCGATGGGGCTGGGGCTGCTCGCCGCGATGGTGGCCACGGGCGAAGACTTCTATCCACGCCTGACCCTCGGTGTTCAGGAACTGTCCGGTGGGTTTCCGATTGCCGCCGCGATCCTCGGGGTTCTCATTCTTGGCGAGGTGTTCAAGGCGCTAGAGGACCTGCGGTACGAAAAGCGCGACGGTGTATCGCGACAACCGGTGCCAGCCGCAGGCGAGGCGCAGCATCCGGTCGGTCTGGCCCGGCTCCTGCCTTATATTCTCAGGTCGTCCGTCATTGGCACCGCAATCGGCGCGCTTCCCGGGATCGGCTCGACGCTGGCGGCCACGCTTGGCTACACGTCGGCCAAGGCCCGCTACGCCCGCATGAAAGCCCCTGCGGACCCCGATTTCGGTGAGGGCGCGCCGGAAGGCGTGGCTGCGACCGAGGCGGCCAATTCGTCGGTTTCCGGGGCCAACCTGATCCCCGTCCTGTCGCTGGGTATCCCCGGTAACACAGCGGCGGTTTTCCTGATCCTTGGCATGGAGAGTATCGGCGGCTTCAACCCCGGGCCGGGCGTCTTTCGTGTGCCCAGCGAAGGGATCAACCCCGAGCTGGTGCTCGCATTCGGCCTTTTTACCGCGATGTTCGTGACGAACGGGCTGAACTGGACGATCGGTGGCCTCTTCATGCGCATGGTTGGGATCATGGCCCGGGTGCCCAAGGACGTCCTGTTGCCGGTCGTTTTGCTGCTGACCCTGACGGCCATCTACGTGCAAGAAACATCGATGGCGGCGATGTGGATCGCTGTCGCGTTCGGTGTGCTGGGGTATCTCATGCGGCGGGTCGACATGTCGCCGCTGCCCTTCGTGATCGCGTTCATCTTGGGCGGCAAGCTTGAGGAAACGGCGCGACAGGCCTTTTCCGCGACGGGGGGCGACCCCTTCTTTCTCTTCACCAATCCGCTGGCAGCCGTCTTCGTGGCTTTGTCAGCCATCGTCATTCTGTTCAATTTAAGGAGGCGAGGCTGATGACCCGACCCAATATCCTTTTAATCTCCGGGGACCAGCACCGCGCCGATTGCATCGGGTTCGAAGGCCGCAAAATCAAGACGCCGCATCTGGATGCCCTCGCGGCAGAGGGGGCGCATTTTTCGAATTGCATCACGCCGACGGTCGTCTGCCAGCCCGCGCGCGCCTCGATCCTGACGGGCCAGCTTTGCCGGACCCATGGCGTGCATGACAACGGGATCGATCTGGATCCGGCCATCGGATCAAAGGGCTTTGCCGGCGCGATGGCCGCCTCAGGCTATGAAACCGCGTTTTTCGGAAAGGCGCACTTTTCCACCTATCACACGTATCAACCCACCGGGACGCCCGAATGTCTGCGGTCTTCGGTGGATTACGGCGATGATTGGTATGGCCCTTACATGGGCTTTGGTCACGTCGAGATGATGTTGGTGGGTCACAATTGGTTCTTGCCGGAAAAGCCGCCGCACGGTCAGCATTACGAGCGCTGGTTCTATGCCGATGGGAAAGGCGATGAGAAAAACGCGCTCTATCGAGAGAACGCCGGCAATACCAAGGACGCGGCCCAGACGTGGCATTCGAAGCTGCCCGTCGCCTGGCACAACTCGACATGGACAGCGGACCGCACGATCGAATGGTTGAAACACGGGCGCGGCGACCAGCCGTTTTGCACATGGGTCAGCTTTCCCGATCCGCATCACCCGTTTGATGCGCCCGAACCGTGGTCGCGCCTGCACGATCCGGCCGAGGTCGATCTGCCATCGGATCGGTCGCGCACCTTCGAAGGGCGACCGTGGTGGCACGAGGCCGTTTTGACCGAGGAACCGGCCGGAGATCGCGCGGGCGCTGAAATCCGAAAGAACTACAGCCGCATCGTGCCTCAGACGGATGAGCAATTGCGCGAGATCATCGCGAACACTTATGGCCAGATCGCGTTGATGGATCACAATATCGGCCGCATTCTGATCGCGCTGGAAGAGGCCGGGCTGCGCGACAATACGATCGTCATCTACATCTCGGACCATGGCGATTGGCTGGGTGATCACGGCCTGATCCTGAAGGGCCCGATGCATTACGAGGGTCTCTTGCGGGTGCCGATGATTTGTCGCGGTCCCGGGATTCCGGCCGGAAAACGTGTTGATGAGCCGGTTTCGACCCTGGACCTTGGGCCGACTTTTTTTGATTATGGAGGTGCCATGCCGCTCTTGCCGCAACATGGTCAATCTCTTCGACCGCTGCTGGAGACGGACAACGCTACCCGAGACTATGCTTTGAACGAGTGGGAACTGCTGCCGACACGGGCCGGTGTGGCGCTGAGCCTGAGGACGATCCGCACCAAGAGACACAAGCTCACCGTCGAT
>CAWUIQ010000029.1:0-36915 GCA_963922565.1 uncultured Rhodobacterales bacterium | reverse complement strand
TAGCTGCAGCCTGCAGCCAGTGACAAGGTAGGCGCGAGGGTCAGTGCGACTGCAACGACAGCCAACTTGATCTTCATATTGCGTCTCCTTTTCTCAGATGACGCAAGGGTAGGGCTTCGAACTCCATCGACCAAGAAAAATGTAGTCTGACGCGCCAGTTTTGATCAGATGAGCCCGTATTCGCGCAATTCTTTTTCAATGAATGCTGCCCAGCGGGCATTGCGATTCTGATCTTCGTCGTCCTTCATCGGCAATTGGTGCGGAATGAGCTCCTCTTCGGTCCACGAGGTTTGGTTCTCGAGTATCGGCGCCGGGTCCGCTGTTTTCCGGTCATCGCGGACGAGGATGGTCGTGATGTGCTTCCCCTCTTGAACCGACATCAGTTTCGTATCGAATTCTCCGACTATGAAATCATGGCGGGCGAAACCGGGCGGTGGATTGCGGTGCAGCCACCAACTGGTGAAGGGTCGTTCCGCGTTGTCGATCACGACCAGATCAAAACTGCCGAACAGATCATGATGGGTGTAGAGAACCATCAGGTGAGACCGCAGCCCGCCATCAATGCAGAGGACATTGGCGCCGCCCGGATTCATGGCTTGCCTGAGGTATTTCAGCTCCAGAGCCTTGGCCGAGGGGAGGTCAAGCGCACCGTCGTTCTCATCCCAGTAACCGTTCGCGCGCGTGCGCCATGTCGGCTGCCAGTCGCAGGGTACGAAATCGAGGCTCCAGCCACGCATCAATGCAGGCCGGTGAACCATATGGTCCACCAGCGCGCTGGCCCATGTGGGTGACGCCTCAAGCGTTCGGACCGCAGCGCACCTCGACAGAAAGAAAACAGTCGATCGACCGCCACCGATTTCAAAGACATGATCGTGCGGCTTCAGGTTGGCGTTAAGCCATGCACGCGCGTCCCCCGTGAACCAAGGTGCGCCCAGCTCTAACGTCTTGGCGGCGTCTTCTGTCATTTCGTCCTATGCCGTTTCGTGGAAAACCCGAGCAAAGATCGTGTCAACATGCTTGGTATGATAGCCAAGATCAAACTTTTCCTCGATCTCGTCGCGACTTAGGGCCGCCGTGACGTCAGCATCTGCCAGAAGCTCGGTTTTGAAATCCTTGCCCTCTTCCCAGACCTTCATCGCGTTGCGCTGCACCAGCTTGTAGGCGTCTTCCCGGCTGACACCGGCCTGTGTCAGGGCCAGCAGCACGCGCTGGCTCATCACGAGACCGCGGAACTTGTTCATGTTGGCCATCATGTTTTCGGGATAGACGACCAGCTTGTCGATCACACCCGTCAGGCGATGCAGCGCGAAGTCCAGCGTCACGGTCGCATCCGGTCCGATCATTCGCTCGACCGAACTGTGGGAGATGTCGCGTTCGTGCCAGAGCGCCACGTTTTCCATGGCGGGGATCACGGCTGAGCGAACCAGACGTGCGAGCCCGGTCAGGTTTTCCGTCAGCACCGGGTTGCGCTTGTGCGGCATCGCGGACGAGCCCTTCTGCCCGGCGCTGAAGAATTCTTCGGCCTCAAGCACCTCGGTCCGCTGCATGTGCCGGATCTCGGTGGCGATGTTTTCGATGCTGGATGCGATCACACCAAGCGTCGCGAAGAAGGCTGCGTGCCGGTCGCGGGGTATGACCTGCGTGCTGATCGGTTCGGGAACAAGGCCAAGCTGTTCACAAACGTGATCTTCGACGCCTGGATCGATATTGGCGAAGGTCCCGACCGCGCCGCTAATCGCGCCCGTGGCGATCTCGGATCGCGCATCGCGCATCCGGCTGAGGTTGCGGTCCATCTCGGCATAGAAGCGAGCGAATGTCAGGCCCATCGTCGTGGGTTCGGCATGAATGCCGTGGCTGCGGCCTATGCGGACCGTGTCCTTGTGCTCAAAGGCCCGGCGCTTCAGGGCCTCGAGCAGCGCCTCCAGATCGGCGATCAGGAGGTCCGCTGCCCGCGTGAGCTGAATGTTGTAGGTCGTATCGAGCACGTCGGACGAGGTCATGCCCTGATGGACAAAGCGGGCCTCGTCGCTGCCGACGATCTCGGCGAGGTGAGTGAGAAAGGCGATGACGTCGTGCTTGGTGACCGCCTCGATTTCATCAATGCGGGCGACGTCGAATTCGACATCCTTGGCTTTCCAGACCGCTTCGGCGTTTTCCTTGGGAATCACACCCAGCTCGGCCATTGCGTCGCAGGCATGGGCCTCGATCTCGTACCAAATCCGGAACTTGGTGGCCGGTTCCCAGATCTTCACCATGTCGGGGCGGGAATAGCGGGGGATCATGGGCACACCTTTCGGGTCTGTTGTCTTGTCGTCCGGGGGATTAGACTGAGCGCCCGACGACCTCAAGGTGAGAGACCGGGAATGAGACGCTTTGCCCTTTTGTTGATGCTTTGGCCCATGGGCGCGATTGCCGAATGGCGGGCCTTGCCGGGGGCAGAGATAGGGGCCGCACTGTCAGGCCACAGGTTGAATTACGAAACGGCGTGGCAGGAGTTTCGCCCATCGGGTCGGACCCTTTACAATGCCGGTCAGGACAGTTGGGGATACTGGCAGGTGCGCGAAGACAAGTATTGCAGCCAATGGCCGCCATCCGATTTGTGGGCGTGCTACCGGGTCGAGGTGCATGGGCCCTTGGTCCGTTTCGTGGGTGAGGCGGGTGATGTCACCGACGCCACCTATGCTGACTGAGATGGGTCGGTTCGACGATTTTCTGGGCGACTGGGTTCTGGAAAAGGAAATACGCCACGCGGACGGAAGCCGGGCCACCTTTCAGGGCCAGGCGGTTTTTGAACCTTCTGAGGGTGGGTTGCGCTACCTGGAAACGGGTGCGCTGACCCTGCCGACCGGTATGACTGTGGCAGCGTCGCGTGAGTATTTCTGGAACAGTGAAGGGGCTGTGTTTTTCAAGGATGGCCGGTTTTTCCACAAGATACCAAACAGCGGTGGCGTCGCCCGTCACCATTGCCCACCGGATATCTATTTGGTCGAGTATGTCTTTGACGCGTGGCCGGATTGGTCGGCGGCCTGGAGCGTTACCGGTCCGCGAAAAGACTACCAGATGATTTGCCGCTATCGTCGCGCCAACCGGTCGAAAAGCGCGTAGTTGCGGCAATAGACCGGTGGGTGCCTGAGCGTCTGGTGTGACTTCTGCAAAGCGGCGCACGCCTCCTGATCGGGACAGGTGGCGCAGTGCAGGGCCACACCGCGAAATGCCAGTGCGCCAAACTCTGATACATCCGACGTGATCCGGGAGAGATTAATCCCCAGGCGGTTAGCCATGCCTTTCGCCAGGTCGGTGCCGGCTGCCAGTTTCGATGTGAGGCCCATTTCCCGCTTCCTTTGTAGCCGTATCCGCCGGGAACATGCGGAGTGCTGATGCCTGCCGCCTTGACCTCGATCAACCGGCTGACTTTGCGCTTGCAGAAGATCGTGCTGCTTGGCAGAAACCCACCGACGCTTAACAGACAAGAAACGAGGGCGAGGATGGAAACCACCGGTACGAACAAAGTGCTGAGCGAAACCTTTGGTGCGACGCAGGGATCGGCGCTACTGTTGAAACAGGCGGCACTGGTCATTCTTGGCATCGCGGCCCTTGCCATCGCTGCAAAGATCAAAGTGCCGATGTGGCCTGTTCCGATCACGATGGGCACGTTTGCCGTTCTCACCATTGGCGCGGCCTATGGCCCCCGGCTGGGTCTGGCCACGATCCTTGGCTACATGATCGTCGGTGCCTTGGGCTTTGATATTTTCGCCAACTCGACGGCTGAAAAGAACGGTCTGGAATACATGATGGGCGGCACGGGCGGCTATTTGGTTGGGTATGTGCTGGCCACACTGGCCTTGGGCGTCTTCGCGCGCCGTGGCTGGGACCGGTCGTTCGTGCTGATGGCCGTTGCGATGCTGATCGGCAACGTACTCATTTACGCGCCCGGTCTGCTGTGGCTGGGCGAGCTTTACGGGTGGGACAAGCCGATCCTGGAATGGGGCCTGACGCCGTTTCTGGTTGGCGATGCGATCAAGCTGGCGCTCGCTGCGCTGCTCTTGCCGCTGGCATGGAAAGCCGTGGGTAAGGCCCGTGCCTGATTTGGCCCCGGAGGGCGCGGAATGCGCGCCCTCTAGACCAATTCGGTCACGACGCGAGAACCTTTCTCAAGCGTCTTGTGAACCGGGCATTTGTCCGCGATCTCAAGCAACCGGTCGCGCTGTTCATCGCTGAGCGCGCCGGTTAACGAGATCTTGCGCTGCCACACATCCACCTTGTCGGCACTGCCGGTTTCGGCATCCTGCGCGTGCACCTTGTCATGGCTCACATCGACCGAGATGTGGTCAAGCGGCCAGCCCTTGCGGCGCGCATACATCCGCACCGTCATCGACGTACAGGCGGCGAGACCGGCCGAGACGAGGCCATAGGGGCTGGGCCCCCGGTTCGTGCCGCCATAGGCCACCGGTTCATCGGCAAAGAGATGGTGAAACGGGCCAGACGTGATGTCTTGCAAAAATCCCCTTGGGTCCGCCTCGGATGACCGCACGATCCCTTCGGGTGCGCCAGGCGGAGGGGCCGGTGCCTTCAGATCCAGATACTTGGCGGCCCAGGTCGAGATCACATCTGCAGCGTATTCGGCATGTTCCGGTCTGGTGATCAGGTGGTCGGAATCGTCAAGCGTGATGAAGGATTTCGGGTGCTTTGCGGCCAGGAAGATTTCGCTGGCATTGTCGATGCTGACGATCTCGTCCCGCGGGGCGTGAAGGACAAGCAACGCCGCGTTCAGCTTGGAAATGGACGGGGTGAGAGAACCCGCCGCCACGTCGTCGATAAAGCTCTTACCGATCTTGAAGGGCCGCCCGCCGAGATTAACCTCGGCGACGCCATGGGTAATGATTTCGGGCAGGGCGTCGGCGAAGTTATGGGTAACGTGTTCCGGATCGAATGGCGCGCCGAGGGTCGCGACGGCCCTGATCTCACTCAGGTTTGCCGCGGCCTTCAGCACGGCGGCCCCGCCCAGCGAATGGCCGATCAGCAAGGATGGGGCCATGCCACGCTCATTCATGTATTGCGCCGCTATTTCAATGTCTTGAACGTTGGAGGTGAAGTTGGTGTTGGAGAACTCACCCTCTGAATGGCCGAGGCCCGTGAAATCGAACCGCAAAACCGCGATCCCTTGTGCTGCAAGACGCGCAGCGATGCGGCGGGCCGCCGGGATGTCCTTTCCGCAGGTAAAACAATGCGCAAACAAAGCGTTGGCCAGCACGGGCCCCTCGGGCAGATCGAGCCGCGCGGCGAGGGTCGAGCCGTCATGACCGGCGAAGGTTACACGTTCTGTAGGCATCTCAGTCTCCTTGGTCGGGGGGAGAATGGGGACGCAAATCAGAGCTGGAAACCCTTGTTACAGCAGTCTCACGGCAAGGTGTTGGCCTTGCGCAGGATGGCTTTCTCGGCCTGTCATGGGTCAGGTTGCCGACGGCACCGCCTTGTCATCCGGCAGCATCCGAACCTCGCGCTGCGGGAAGGGTATGGTTATTCCGGCCTCATGGAATTTGTCCCAGAGCGCGAGAAAGACGTTGCCGCGGATGTTCGTGAGGCCACCGGTCGGATCGGTGATCCAGAACCTCAGGATGTAATCGACCGAGCTGTCCCCGAAACCGGTGATGTGGCAGACCGGTGGACGCGACACCAAAACCCGGTCAACCGACATCGCCGCGTCGATGGCCAATTGTCTGACCTGATGCGGATCGTCGTGGTAAGCTGTACCGAAATGAATATCGAGCCGGACAAAGTCGTTTGAATGGGACCAGTTGACGACCTGCCCGGTGATCAGATCCTCGTTCGGGATCAGGTATTCCCGCCCGTCCCGGGTCGTGATTGAGACGTACCTTGCGCCGAGCGCGTTGATCCACCCAAACGTATCGCCGATCGAAATGACGTCGCCCGGCTTGATCGATTTGTCCAAAAGGATGATGACGCCAGAGACCAGGTTCGAGACGACTTTTTGCAGGCCAAAACCAAGGCCGACACCGATTGCACCAGAGAGCACCGCGAGGCCGGTGAGGTCGATCCCGACCATTTTCAGGCCGATGAAGAAGGCGGCTGCGAACGCAATGACCTGAAGCGCCTTTATGGCGAGCACCTGCATCGAGGGAGAGATTTCGTCGTTCTTCCTGATGCTTGCCGAGACCGCCTGCGTGAACAGGCGGGCCAGCGTCATCAGCACCGCGATGGCCGTAATCGCCTTGAGTGCCGCAAGGACCGAAAGGTTGAAGTCACCGATCTCGATCCCGAGGCTGTCAAGGAATTCAGCGGCCTCATCGAGCAGGCCTAGATAATAAAGCGTTATCCCGATCCAGAGCGTCCAACTGATCACCCGGCGGAAGAACAGGTTGCGTACCAGCCGCACAACAAAGCCCACGAGCAGGTAGGCGATCGAGATGGTTCCGGCCAGTTCCAGCAGGAAACGCCGGGACGGGAAGGGCGTAATCTCGGCCATGATCCGCGCCGCAGTCCACACCACGAAGGCAAAAACGATCAAAAACAACCGCTTATGGAGCATGAGCAGAAGGCGCAGCTGCCATTTGGGCCGCCCTTCAAGCCCGCGCATCCACTCGTGAAACCGACCGCCAATCCCGTTGCTGATCGCCCAGGAAAGCAGAAGGCAAAGGACGAGGATGCCGACCTGGTAAAGTCTTGAAGGCAGAAGGAGGAGTTGGGCTTGGCTAACGATCTGTTGCCAGATCACGAGGATTTGCCCGATCAGGTCCGTATCTGTCGCTTCCACCAGCCTATTTCTCCCAAGCGGATCGCGGGAGGCCGGCGCAAGGATCTACGAGGCGCCCCGAGAAACCTCATAACAAGCTAAATCAGCCCTCCTGTCCAGCCGACCTGACTTGGTCACGCTGCCGTCCATCCCCGACGCCGTTCAGATATCCGGTGCCGGTGCCGACCTAACCTGCCGCCCGGCCATTGCGCGGTGCCTTCCAGGCAGCACAAGAGCGGATCGATCATTCAGAATTTGTACCTAGTCGGATTATCCCGAGGCACGCCGCCGCCCGCTATTCGGACGGCGTCGGAACACGGACATGCCAAACAGCGACGTGATCAGCAATGCGCTGCTCCACGGTGTTGGGGTTGCAAGGAACGGCGCATCGATCAGCTCCACATTGGTGAGCTGCAGGCGGGCGTCATAACCGAACCCGGCCAGCGAGACCGAATAACTGTCATCGGAAAGATAGAAGGTGCCGCCTGACGGGCTGAGCGAAAACGACGTCGATCGGTAGCTGGGATCATCGGTTGAAAAGCTGGCGGCAAAGTCGCCTTTGCCCGAGCCCGTGATTTCAAAGTAGTTGTGGTAACCGCTAAAGCGGCAGCTTGCAGGCCCGATCGAGCAGCGTGTGAATTGGGTCGCCGGCGTTTCGGAAAATGACGCAGAGCGGATGTCGTAAATCGGATCCCAGTCCAGCACCAGCGATCCGCTGACGGTCTTCCCGAAACTCAGAAACGTGAACCAGGCATCGAATCCTGCCTCGGCTATGATCTCTGGATCGCGAATGTCGACTCGTCTGAAACCATCATCATCGTCCGGGTCGCAATTGTATCGATAGGCGATCGGTTCTTCGAAACAGGGTATGACCGAATAGTGCACTTCTTCGATCAGGGTGGCGTCGAACCGGAACTCATAACGCCCAGCAGTCGCTGACCAAGCGGGCGAAGAAAGGAGGCTGATCAAACACGAAATGAATACGCCACGACAAAGGACTGACACCATAAACCTCTATTACCCAAAACCAATTCATTGTTTGAATGCAATGTCTTCATGGGTGCGGTCACGAACGCAAGAAGATTTGCCAGACGTTAACGATAAACAGTTTTGAGTGGTTTTTTGATCCCAAAATTCAATCTTTGCGAGCAGATCTGCCTGCGATAATTCACCCAAGGCCGCTACGTGGCTCAGGGATCTCTCAGGTCGGCAACAACGCCCCGTCAAACGGATAGCGTGTCAGGTTCTCGTACCCGTCCTCTGTCACCAGCACCTGCTCTTCGAGCTTGATGCAGAAGTCTCCGCCCGTCTCACCGATCAGCGCCTCGACGCAGACTGTCATACCGGGTTGGAGCACGTGGTCGAACGCCCCTTCGAGAAGGTGGTCGGGATAGGCCACGTGGGGCCATTCATCGCAAAGCCCGACACCGTGCATGATGCAGGAGTATTTCTGCTTTTGATACTTGTCGGGCAGCACATGCGTGTTCCGGCTCAGATCCTCGATGCAAATGCCGGGCTTCAGCATCTCCATGTTGGTCATAATGTGTTCGTACCCGACCTGCATCGCCTCGATCATGTCGGGGCGGGGGGCATCGGGGCCGATCCACCACGTTCGCGAGATATCGGTGCAGATGCCATAGGGCCCGATGAGGTCAGTGTCGAAGGCGATGATCTCGTTCTGCTGGCAAATCCGCGGCCCGCATTCCTGAAACCAGGGATTGGTGCGCGGTCCCGAGGTCAGCAGCCGCGTCTCGATCCACTCACCGCCGCGCCTGATGTTTTCGGCATGCAGAACGGCCCAGATGTCATCTTCGGTGGTTCTGCCATCGCCGACATTCTGGCGGGCGAAATCCTCCATTGCGTACATCGATGCCTCACAGGCATGGATCGCGCAGCGCATCGCCTTGATCTCGTCCGGGCCCTTCACCGCACGGGCGTGCTCGGTGAGCTCTTCGCCCTCCATAATCTCAAAACCAAGGGCCTCGAACGCGCGGGCGCCGTGCAGCAGGATCTTGTCGACGGCAAGCCGGGTATGGCCCGGCGCATGTTCGCGCAGAACACTGGCCACGTCGGCAGCAAAGGCCCGGGCCGCCTGATCTGAATTGTCACCGGTGACGAAGTAGAACATCGAAGCCCCAGAGCGGACTTCGCGAACGAGCGGGTTGAAATCGGCAAGGAAGGGCGAATTCTTGTAGTCCCACAGCACCATGTGCCCGTCCGGCGTCACAAGGCAGGCGCGGAACGGGTTGTGCGCGTTCCAAAGCTGCATGTTCGTGGTGTCGGTGGCGTAGCGGATGTTGAGCGGGTCGAACATCAGAATGCCGCCGTAATCCCGCTGCGCGAGCGCGTCGGTCAGCCGATCGAGGCGGTATTGCCGCATGGCGGCCAGGTTGGGGAGTTGTAAGCCTGCCCCAGCCCATTCGTGAAGCGCAAGGGCGGTTGGCCCAATCTCGATCCGGTCGCCGTTGTTGGGTGTTCCGTCAGACAGGATATGACCCTGCGTCGGGTCAATCTTGCGGGTGTCGCGGTAGTGGGTATTCATGCGGTGCCTCCCTCGGATCGAGGTTGGCCCCGCATGAACATCGACGACTACCCGGAATGCGACGTTGCCGGATGTCGTTTTTTGGCTGTTCGCGTGCGCGTTGAACGCTCGCGATCAGGCAAGCTCTGCCGACAGATCCTGAAGAACGTCGAGCAGGCTCTCGGCGCTGACGGCCTCTGGGTTGACGTTGTTGCTGGCGAAGTAGCGCAGGAAGATGTTCTTGGTATCGAGTTCCTTGCCTTCGTGCAGGCCCATCGACCAGGTCGGGAACAGACGCTCGCGTACGTCCGAGCAGTTGATCAGGATGATGTTGATGTGGCGCGGGTCGGCCGCGATCCGGTGGTAGATGGCGCTGACTTCGGCGCGGCCGCCTTCGAGGACCTGCAGGAAGTCCGATCCGTTGTAATGAAGGATGCCGGTGACATTCATCGCGCTGTTGTTGCGCTGGCATGACTTCATCAGCTCAGGCATGTTCATGCTGATCGAAGGATTACGCTGGCTGTAGTAAACAAGACGGGTAAGGTTCATTTTTCTGTCCTATTTGCGAGGTGGGGCTTTGAATTCTTTCTTGCCCTCCCTCGGTATTATTAGAGGGCAAGAAATGGGTTAAATTGGGCTATTACGTACCGACATCGTATTTCTGGCCATTCTCAGCCTTTTCGGTTCTTTCCGTTGACGCAGGTTGCATTGATCGACGCGGGGCCGGTGCGGCGGTGGCGCGGCGATTTCTCTGCCTTTGACGTTCTAGTTCCGCGCGCGCTCGGGCAAGATCTGCCGATGCGTGCTGTGAATTGCGATTGGCGCGGACAAGTTCAGCCTGATACGCCTTTGCGACTTCATCCATGGCTGCTTTTTTTGCGCGGGTGCCCGAAATACTGACCATCGAGATCAGGGCGAGCGCGAGAAGAATGATGACCGCATCAGGCACCGGTAATTCAATACCGGCGAAAAAGGCGACGAGGTCAGGCAGGAAGTTCGATGTCATGACGGGCCTCTGTCCTAGTTACCGTATGAGGAATTGGATCCATTGAGTGCCAACCGGGGCGTTCAGCACGTAACGGGTGTCGTTGATGATGATGTCTTCTGCTTCCCAGGGGGTAGGAGGCACGGTGTTCAGCTTCAGGCTGCGACCGAACCGGTCCCAGCGGATGAACAGATCTGCGATGTCCTTGGCGACCAGTTCGACGTTGCCGTTGATCTCGATCCCCGCATCGGGGCAGTCGAGGACATATTGCATGAGCGTGCCGATCTCTTCTTCCTTGTCGGTCCAAGCAGACGCCTCTGCGCCCTCGGATTTCGCAGCTAAAACATCGAGTTGCGCCTCGATTGCCGCAATGCAGGCCGACTGGTAGCGGACCGGCGCTGTCTGCCTTTCGACCGCGGCCACCACTTCGGTTTCCGGATCAAGCGGCTCTGCAGCGGGGGCCTCGTCGATGGGCTGTTCTGCCACTTCGATTGCGGCTGTTTCATCCGGTTCAGCGGTGGCTGTTTCTGGTGCCGCCTCGGCTGTCAAAGCCTGGTTGGTCCGTGTAATGGCTGCAGCGACGTCGCTCTCAGGCGCATCAGCCGCAACGAAGTAGACCATGACCGCGGCGCCACACAAAAGGAGCGTCGCCAGCAGCCGCAAGGTAACGCCCGAGCCGGACCCACTCTGCGCGCTTTCCGAAAGCCTTTGGGCGCGGGCCAGCGAGATGCCAGCACGATTACTGCGTCCGATCTCTTTGTTATTCTTTTTGACGGCCATAACCGGTTCTCGTTTTAAACCCTATTGCTCCCGATTTGTTCAGGACGCTTTGCGAAAGGTGTAGCTTGTCGAATTGTCTCCGACGTGCTTTCTGATTTGGATATTCATCGAGGTCGCAAGCTCGGACAGCATTGCTTCATTGTCTTGGAGCGAAACCGGTGACTCGGTATCTGTCAGCGTGAGAGCGAGATCGAGATCCAGTACAACCTGCTGGAGTACTGTTCGAAACCGGTGAGAATAAACGATCATTAGTAGCCAATCCCATGAGTTAACCGCGATTGGTTAGCTAAGATGACCACATGGCCGAATTGTGGTGGATTTGGGCACAAAAAGGGTGCTTTGAAGATATAGGTTCCGCAATTCCCGCAGGGGTTATTCGCTGCTGCAAAATTGTGCAAAACAGGGCGTCTTCAGCTGACTTTAGCGGCCTTGACGTATCGCCTTCCGATGACCTCCAAAGAATCGTTTGGCACTCATCCGCCTTCGGCGGGTGCTGGCCGATCTTGGGGGCTTATGCACTCAGCCAAACCGCCACGCAGTTGGATGTGCTATTGTGAGTGCATTGATTTAAGGAGAATATTTTATGATTTTGAGCAATTCATTCGCGCCGGATTGGCGCGACCCATTTCTGTTTGAAGCGACGACGGATATCTTTGTGCTGCGCGGCAGCGGTGATGACGAAACCCATGACGGCCACCGTGGCCACGCGCCGCCCTTGCCCGATGATCCAGCCTTTGCCGATCCGTCAGGCAACCCGATTTGCGGAACCCGCGAGGGCGATGTGATCGACGGCACCGAGCGGCGGGACGTCATCGACGCAAAAGAGGGGTCCGATACGATCTATGCAAAGGGCGGGGACGATACCGTCTTTGGCCGTCGGGGCAACGACACGATCTATGGCGGTGACGGCAATGACAGGCTGTCGGGCGGACCGGGCAAGGATGTGATCTATGCTGGCGGTGACGGGTATGAGAACATCGTGAATGGCGGCGCGGGTGCTGACGATCTTTATGGCGCGGAATACGTCAATGTCCGCGACATCTTTCAGTTCACGCTGGCCAAGGAAACGGCGCCGGACGCCTACGATACCGTCTATGGCTTCCGCACGGGCGAGGACAAGATCCATCTTGCCTTCCCAGCCAATGACTTCAATCCGGCCATCACCGATTTTGAGCTGGTTGACGAAGACGATGCCGGCACGGCCGGGACCATGTGGATCCAGGATGACTGGTACCAGAACTCGGTCGGCCAGGATCAACAGACATGGTGGATCTACCACTTCTTCCTGCATGGTCACACCGACAACGACGGCGATATCGATTTCAGCATCCGTTTCGAACGCAACTGGAACGATAACGATGCCGATTGGGGCATCGAGACGCTTGCCGAGGACATGCTGAAGCAGAGCGACTTTATCTTTGGCTGATGCCTAGCCCGCGAGGTACTTCCTCGCGATTTCAAGCGCGCGGTCCTGCCCGAGAATGGGTGGGATCACGGCCAGCACGGTGCCATCCGCGTCAAGCAGGTGGATGAAGCTGGAATGTGCATAGATCCAACCATATTCCGGATCCTCGAAGATCGGCTCAAAGGCGATGGCAAAGCCGTCATAGGCGGTCTGCAGGGCCGCCTCTTCCCCGCTCAGGCCGAGAAAGTCATCATGCAGGTGCGATAGCTCCTCCTGCATGACCTCGGCCGTGTCCTGCTCCGGCGCAACGGTGATCAGCACCGGCTGCACGGGCAGCCCCTCGGCCTCGAGCGCATCCGTCATATCAGCCATCAGGGGCAGGGCGGTGGTGCAGATCGACGGGCAGCGGGCATAGCCGAAAAAGACAAGCTGCGCGCGGCCCTCGGGATCGACCTGGGTGCGCTCGCGCCCGTATTGGTCGATCAGTTCATAGGGCCCGCCAATTGCGACCGGGAACGGCGTTTCCGCCGCGGCCATCGAGGCGGCCAGCATCCCGGCCGCCATCAAGAAGCGGAACATCAGAAGTTTTCCTCGATATACTTCTGATCTTCTTCAAGACCGAGACCCAGATAGCCTTCGGTTTCGATGATGCCTTTGATACGCGGATCACGGCGGAACCACGGCCCCTTGCCCTTGGCGTCGGGATACTCACTGGCCCAGTTCTTGGTCCATTGGTTGGCCTTGATCCAGTCGGCGCCTTCGGCCTTGATCCTCTGGACCAGGTAGACATTGGTGGCCCCAAGATCGGGATCATCGATCATCAACCCGTCAACCTCGATAGTTTGCCCGCAGAAAGGGGCAAGCTCGACCGCGGCGCCGGTAAAGGCGGGCTGACTGTTCTTCATCACCAGAACCAGCGCGTCATCGGCTGACCGCAAAAGCCCCAGTTGTCGCTTGCCCGCACCGCAATCAGCGGGGCAATCACCTGTGAGGGTGCAAAGCAGGTCGACGACCTGCGCCTCAAACCGCGCGGGTTTTTCGGCATAAAGGCTCCATGAACGCGCCTCGGATCCTTCTGAGAAGTCCTGCGCAGCGAGCGGGCTGGCCATGAGGGCCAGAATTGCAATCAGACGCTTCATTTGTTCGGATCCGGGATCGAGAAGGGGGGTACGTTGCCATAGTCGTTGTGGTTCAGGTTCTGGATATCCAGATCCGAGACGACCGAGCTGACGACGAGGTAGTTCAGTCCGTCCCGTTCGTAATGCATGCCATCCGCCTCGATCGTGTGAGCAGCCAGACGCAGCGCCGTATCGCCGCCGGCCAGTTGATCGTCACTCTCGATCTTCATGACCATGTAGACGGTACCGTCCTCGGCCAGCAGCCCGACAGGAATGCCGCCCGCGCTGCACCACAGTGCGCAAGTGTGATGGGCCGAGCCGATTACGGCATCGGGACTGCCCATAACGCCTGAGAAATAGCACCAGGTGTCGATAATCTCGCCCTTGACCTGAATGCGCGTGCCTTCGGCAGCGTGGGCCGCGAATGGGGCGAGCGTCAGGGCCGCCGCCGTCGCGAGCTGAAATACTAAGCGCATGGAACCTCCGTTCTATTGTATTCGGACCATTGGCACCTCGAATTATGACACTTTTGTAACAACTCAAACAATGTGATCGGCAGGGATCAAATTGTGATCAGCAATTCCACTGGCATTGGCCCCTCGGTTCTGAAATGCAGTTTGAAATGAGCGCCTTAATCCTGCATCAACATCTGCCCGCCGATCTCATCGAAGCGCGGCCGCTGCCGGGCATCAGACCCGTGCAAGGCGCGTGGCTGCATGTTGACGAGGCCTATGGCGCGCAAATGGCGGAGCGGGAGCGGCTGATTGAACACCAGCGGCCCGACGTCATTTACCTCGACGGAGCGGCGCGGCCTGCCGCAGACGAGTTGCGCGACCTGATATTGGGGGAGCTGCCATCCTTCGGTTTCGATGTCGACACGGCCGTGCAATGTCCGGATGGAAGATCGGTACGTATTGAACCGGACGACCCCCTGGGCACACTTGGCCGCCTTGTTCAGTGCGACCTCTGCATCCTTCAGAAACATGGCGACGAGCATATCCTGACGGGTGCGGTCCTGTGCTTTCCGGCCTCGTGGCGTCTGATCGAAAAGGCCGGGCATCCTCTGACACGCATCCATGATCCGGTGCCGGAATACGATGCTGAGCTTGCCCGCCGGGTACAGCGCCTTTTCGACGGGGTGCAGGTCGGCCGCCCGATCTGGCGCTTCAATCGACTGTGGTACGAGGATCCGGCGCTTTATCAGCCTCGGTCAGAGACGCTGCCTCGAACCGTAATGCCGGGGCAAAGCGCACCGTTCTACCGCTCGGAACGACAGACGGTCTTTCGCCTGCCAGTGACGGGCGCGGTCGTCTTTGCCATCCACACATACGTTCTGCGCCGCGCAGACGTGCCGGATCAGCTTTTGTAGGGATCGAGGCTGTCGCGCAGCCCGTCGCCAAGGAAGTTGAACGCCAGCACCACGACGATGATCGGCAGCATCGGGATGGCTGTCCAAGGATAGATTTCGATCGAGGCAAGGTTCTGGGCATCGTTGAGCATCACGCCCCATGACACGGCAGGTGCGCGCAGGCCCAGCCCGAGGAAACTGAGCGCCGTCTCACCAAGGATCATCGCGGGGATCGACAACGTCGCCGAGGCGATGAGGTGGCTGGCAAAGTTCGGCAGCAGGTGGCGGCGGATCACACGGCGGGGCGAGGCGCCCATCATTTCGGCCGCGCGCACATATTCCTCTTCCCTCAGCGACAGGAACTTCGCTCGCACCGCCCGCGCGAGGCCGGGCCAGTCGAGCAGGCCGAGGATAATCGAGATGATGAAGAACACCGCAACCGGCCCCCAGTTCGAAGGCACAGCGGCAGAGAGCGCGAGCCACAAGGGCAGTTCGGGCAGCGACCGGAGAATCTCGATGACCCGCTGGATACCCCAGTCGAGTGGGCCGCCGAAATATCCGGCAATCGCGCCAAAGAAGATACCAAGAAGGAAGGACACTGTAATGCCAATCAGCCCCACGGTAAGCGATAGTTGCGCGCCGTAGAGGATACGGCTGAACACATCACGCCCCAGCCGGTCGGAACCCCAGAGAAAGATTGTGGCGCCTTCGGGCGCACAGAAAAGATGTGTCGAGGTGCGGATCAGCCCGGCCAGCCGATACTCGGATCCCCGGCAGAAGAACTGCAGCGGCATTGGCCGGGTTTCATCGATCGAATAGTTCCAGCGGAAGTTTTCAAGATCGGCCTGCGCCTCGGTCGGATAGACATATGGCCCGATCCAACGCCCTTCGTGAAAGAACCGAACGTCCTGTGGCGGGTGATAGAGATAATCGGCGCTGCGTTCGTTGGGGGTATAGGGCGCAATAAACCCGGCAAAGGGCAGGAGCACGTAACAGATCGCGAGGAAAAGCCCTGAAATCAGACCCAGCTTGTGCCGCCGGAACCGCCGCCAGACCAGCGTCCAGTTGCCGGCATCCATGTCCTGCCGCTCAGGTGCGCTGAGATCGGCCTCGGCATCGTAGGGGGCTGGGTCAACGTAGCGGTCTGTCATCCCTCGCGGCTCCCGAAGCGGATGCGGGGATCAAGCAGGACAAGCAGCAGATCCGAGATCATCGTGCCAATCAGCGTGAGCAGCGCCACGAACATCAGAATGAAGGCGGCAAGGAACTGATCCTGCGATTTGAGCGCCGTGAGAAGCGCAGGGCCGATGGTTTGCAGCCCCAGCACAACGGACACCAGGACCGAGCCGGACACCATGGATGGCAGCAGGTTACCGATGTCGGCGACGAACGGGTTGAAGGCCATGCGCAGCGGGTACTTCGTCAGCATCCGCGTGGGCGTGAGGCCCTTGGCCGTCGCCGTTTCGACATAGGGTTTTGATAGCTCATCGAGCATGTTGGCCCGCAACCGTTGCTGCATCGCCGCGGCGCCCGAGGTTCCGATCACGAAGGTGGGTACGATGAGGTGGATCAGAACCGACTGGACCTTGCCCCATGACATTGGCTCGCCCTCATAGATCGGGTCCATCAAACCACCGATGGGCAGGCCCAGGTATTTGTGCCCGTAGTAGAAAAGGATCAGGGCGAGCAGGAAGTTCGGCGTGGCGAGGCCCAGATAGCCTACGAAGGCGGCGGTATAATCGACCCATGTTTCGGACCGGGCTGCGGCGAGGACCCCAAGGGGCAGGGCAACGAGATAGACAAACAGGACGGCGGCGAGGTTCACAAGAACCGTGAGCCAGAGCGCATCGCCGACAATATCGGCGACCGGCTGGTCGAATTCGAAGGACCACCCGAAATCGCCCTGCAAAAGCCCCGAAAACCCGTTGGGGCCCGGCGCGACGCCGACCCAGATCAGGTATTGTTCCCACAGCGGTCGGTCGAGCGCGTATTCCTTGCGCAGAAATTCGGCCTGCGCGACGCCTTCGGCCTGACCCGTGGCTCGCAATTCGGCGATCTGGTTCGACAGGTAGTCACCCGGCGGCAGGTTGATGATGATGAAGATCAACACCGACACCACGGCGAGCGTCATCAGCATCGTAAGCAGCCGGTAGGCTGCGTAGGTCAGAAATCTCATTGACGCACCTGGGCCACGACCTCGTCATCCGAGAAAAAGAACTCGTCGATCCGGTGAACCCCAAAATGTGCACCCGGGTCCCACGCCCATTTGCCGTATTCGGGCACGTTTTTCAGACGGTGCGAAACGACGACAGGTTGAGGCGCTTCCGACAGGATGCCGATGCCGAATTGCTGATCGGCGTGAATCGCGAGCATCTCGCGCCAGATCCGATCGCGCTCAGCCTCGTCCGTCGAATGTTCCCAATCCTTGTAGAGCCGCATGAGTTCGATCGCGGGACCCATGTCGATCGGCTCACCGGCCATTCCGTGGGTCTGGTAGTATTGCCCCCATTTCGGCCAGGCAAAGAATTCCTGCGCGGTCGGTGCCAGGTATTCGGGCGGTGTGTAGGCCTGGGGCAGGCCGTTGTCCCAACCGAACCACACCGCGGCCATCGTGACCCCGGTATAGACCCGGTTGCGCAGGATATCGCGGTCGAGCGGGCGCATGACCAGCTTGACCCCGATGTCTCGCCACGTGTCGGTGATGATGGCGAGCGCATTCTCGACCTCCTGCCGCTCGCCCGCCGTTTCGATCACGAATTCCATCGGGCGGCCATCGGGCAGAAGGCGGATGCCGTTCCGGTCACGGCTCGTCAGGCCCATTTCATCAAGAAGGGAGTTGGCGAGTTCGGGATTGTAGAGCGCCCATGCCGTCAGGTTCTCGGTCGAAAAAAACGGGGATTTGGCAAGCACTGTCATGCCGCCTTCGCGCCCCATGCCGAAATAGAGCGCCCGGTTGATCATCCGCCGGTCGATGGCCATCGACAGGGCCCGGCGGAACCGGGCATCGCGCATCACTTCGCGCCACACCGGGTCAGCGAAATTTAGATTTGGATAGATGGCGATCTGGCTTGCCGCCCCGTTGGCCCAGAGCCGCGTGAAGTATTTGCCGCCGTCCGCTTCGCCTTTCTTGAGGATCGGCGTATCACGGAAGTCCAGGCCACGGGCCTGCAGATCGGCCTCGCCCGCATTGGTTTTGGCCGCTACAAGGCCGCTGCCCACGATCGTCATCTCGACCATATCGATATAGGGCAGCTGCACCCCGTTCGTGTCGATCCGGTGATAATAGGGATTGCGAACGAATTTCTGCCGCGTGTCGCCCTTGCGTGACGCGTTCAACCATGGCTGCAAGGTGGGCAGCTTGGGGTTGTCGTACTTGTACATATTGTCGAGCTTGTTGTGCAGCGGCGCCCAGCCCCGGACGCGCTTGCGGTCGATCAAAGCCTTCAATTCATCGGGATCGGCGAAATCCGCGTGATACTGCTTCAAATAATGCGCCGGCCGATAGATGAATGGCGGCCGCGCCGCTGCGAGGGCCTGCAGGAACCGTGGGTTTGGCTGGCTCCATTCAACCACAACCGTCAGCTCATCCGGGAAGCTCACGGTGGCGATTTCATTATCCACCCGCATGACCTCGGGTGGGCCGGCGGGCTGCAGCTTTTCGTTGTTGGCGACGTGGTTCCACCAGTATTCGAAATCGGCCGATGTAAAGGGATGCCCGTCCGACCAGCGATGGCCAGGCCGCAGATGGAGGATAAACTTGCGCCCTTCGATCACTTCGACGTCCCGCAGGATGTCGGGCTTGAGATCGTAGTTTTCGTCGTAACCGACCAAACGGGCATAGCCATAGACGACAATCTGCCGGATGTCCTTGGATCGCGTCACCATCGTGCGCAGGGTGCCGCCGGGTGTGCCGACCTGACGGCCCTTGGCTTCGAGATCCACGACGATGGGCACGTCCGGGATGCGTTCGTGAACGGGCGGAAGCTCCCCTGACTTGACAGCCTCGGCGAGGTATTCGCTCTCGACGGGCACGATCTGCGCGGCAAGTGGCAGAGCGGTTAGAAAGGCAAGAAGGCGGATCAGGGTCTTAAGCATGGCAGCGTACCTTATGTCCGGGGTCCATCTCGATCAGGTCGGGCGCGTTCAGGCCTTCAAAGCGGAATAGGTCGGGCCAAGTGCTGGGAGACCCGGCCCCCTTCGCGACGAGCTGCAGATCGATAGGCCGCCCGATATCGGGTTCAGGCTGGGCGGCGATAAGGGCCTGAGTATAGGGATGTCTTGGGTTGTAGAAAAGAGTGTCTGGCGCGGCCTGTTCGACGATGACCCCTTGCCGCATGACTGCGACCTCATCGGCGATACGGGCGACGACGGCCAGATCGTGGCTGATGAAGAGATAGCTGAGCCCTGCTTTTTCACGGATGTCTTCGAGCAGATCAAGGATCTGGTCCTGAACCGAGACGTCCAGGGCCGAGGTGGGCTCGTCACAAACAAGGAATTGCGGGTCGAGCATCAGCGCACGCGCAATCGATAGGCGCTGCCTCTGTCCGCCGGAAAAGGCATGCGGGTAGCGGTTGAGCATGTCGGGCGAAAGCCCCACCCATTTCAGGCGTTCAGCAGCGGCTTCGCGACGGCTGGCCTTGTTCCCGATACCGTGGATTTCAAGCGGTTCTGTGAGCGTATCGCCAATCCGCATCCGAGGCGAGAGCGATGAATAGGGATCCTGAAACACCATCTGCGCGCGGCGCTGGAACTCCACCCGCTGGGCCTTGGTCATGTTGTGGACGGCAAGGCTGTTGCCATTCTGACCATTGAACCAGACTTCGCTACCGGGGTCCGGCATCTCGGCGCCCAGGGCGATGCGGGCACAGGTCGTCTTGCCCGATCCGCTTTCCCCAACGACGGCCAGGGTTTTGCCCCTCTGCAATTCAAGATCGACGCCGCGGCAAGCGTGAATGAGGCGCTTATTGCCCCATCCGCCGGCGCGCAGGGTGTAGGTCTTGTTGACGTTCTTCATCTCGAGGATGAGATCGTTATGGGGCAGGGGGCGCGCTGGCTTTGCGACTTCCGGGATCATCGGCGCCGCATCGCAAAGCCGCTGGGTATAGGGATGCGCGGGGGCGCCGATCACGTCGGCGGCCGATCCGGCCTCCATCACGCGACCCTTGTTCAGAACGACGATGGTTTCCGCCATATTCGCCACAACGCCCAGATCATGCGTCACAAGGATCACGGCCATGCCGTGTTCGCGCTGCAGATCCTTGATGAGCCCCAGCACCATGGCCTGTGTGGTCACGTCAAGCGCAGTGGTCGGCTCATCCGCGATCAGCAGCTTGGGGCGAGCGACCATGGCCATGGCGATCATGGCCCGCTGCCGCATGCCACCCGACAACTCGAAGGGGTAGGACTGGTACGCCCGGTCCGGATCGGGAAAGCCGACCCTGTCGAACATCTCAAGCACCGTCTTGCGCGCATCACCCGATGCCGCGTCGCGATGCAGCCGTAAGACCTCACTCACCTGATTGCCGATCCGGTGCAGCGGCGAGAGCGACCGCATCGGCTCCTGAAAGATCATCGAGATTTCGTTGCCACGGATGTGGCGCATCGCGCTGTTGCTGAGCAGGAGCAGATCTTCACGCTTGGGCCCAAAGCGGATCTGGCCGGACCGGATCTGGGCCGTACCGGGCAGAATGCGCAGAACCGACCGGCACGTCAGCGTCTTGCCCGACCCGCTTTCGCCGACGAGGGCCAGTGTCTCGCCCTCCTGAACGCTGAAGCTGACGTCGCGCACGACCGGATCGGCCGAGCGGAATCCGATCGTCAAATTCTGAATCTCTAAAAGTGGCGCCATCCTAAAGGTCTGATCCCCTGATCCGGGGTTCAGTGAAACCCGATTCCAAGCCTTGCGTCCAGTAACGCCTCTTTGCCACAAGGTCGTGACTGTCATTTGAACAGCTTCGACCCCAGATCGGGCGCAACCAGAAGAGGAAATCGTGGAATGAGCCGGCTTGATCTGTTTATCGACCGCATGGTGTCGCAACGCGCTTGCATCGATTGGGCCGTCGATGCCCTTGCCGGAATGCCCGGTCATGTCTTTGAATTGGGCCTTGGGAACGGTCGCACCTACCACCATCTGCGCGAGCGGATGCCGGACCGGGACATTTGGGTTTTTGAACGAGCCGTCGCGTCCCATCCGGACAGCACACCGCCGGATGACCGCGTTATTCTGGGTGAAATGGTCGACACATTACCGGCCGCGCGCGCGCATCCGGGCCCCGCGGTCCTGATCCATGCGGATATGGGCGGGCACAACGCAGCCAAGAATGATGCCTTTGCGCGGCTGTCATCCCCTTTGATCGAACCGCTGGTGGCCCCCGGCGGAGTGGTCGTTTCGAGCGACCGGATGTATTTCGCCGAACTGGTCGAAGAGCCGCTGCCACCCGATGCGGTCGAAGGCCGTTGCTTTATCTATCGCGCCCGCTCAATGACGTAGCGGCCCCCTTGCCCTTTGCGGCCACCCGTCTAGGCTGAACCGGCAGCCAAACGGGGCAAGGGGAGGGCCACGCTTTGAGCGACAAGATTGCGTATGACCGTCAGGGCAGCATCGCCATTCTGACGGTGCAGAACCCACCGGTGAACGCGCTCAGCCAGGCGGTGCGCGAGGGATTATGGGACCGGATGGCCCAGGCAGAGGCCGACGATGGGGTGCGCGCTGTTCTGATCGTCGGTGAAGGCCGCGCATTCTTTGCGGGGGCCGACATCACCGAATTCGGCAAGCCGCCGAAAGAACCGCACCTGCCCGATCTCATCAATCGCATCGAACGCTCGCCTCTCTTGGTGATTGCCTCGATGCACGGCGTGTCGCTGGGTGGCGGGCTTGAGGTGGCACTGGGCTGTCACTACCGGATCGCGGTGCCGTCAGCCCGCGTCGGCCTGCCCGAAGTGCATCTGGGTCTGATCCCCGGCGCGGGCGGCACGCAGCGCCTGCCGCGTCTGACCGGCGTTGAACCGGCATTGGAGATGATGACATCAGGCCGTCAGGTCGGGGCGGAAGAGGCGGCAAAGCTGGGCATCATTGACGTCATCCGCGACGGTGATCCCAAGGAAAACGGCATCGAATACGCGCTGGCCTTGTTGGATGATGGCGCCCCGCGCAGGGCGGTTTCGGAAATGCCACCGCCTGAACCGATCGACTGGGACGCGGCCTTTGAGGCGACGTTGGCGCGTGGTCGAGGTCAGATTTCGCCAGCGTGGTGTGTCCGCGCTGTGCAGGCCAGTGTCGAAAAGCCCTTTGCCGAAGGTTTGCAGGCGGAACGCCAGATCTTTTTCGATCTCATGCAGACCGATCAGCGGCAGGGGATGATCCACGCGTTCTTCAGCGAACGGGCCGTGTCGAACCTGCCTGAGCTCAAAGGCGTCGAGCCACGAGCCGTGTCGGAAATCGGCGTCATCGGTGGTGGTACGATGGGCGCTGGTATCGCGACGGCGGCGCTTTTGTCCGGGCTGAATGTAACCATGCTGGAAATGAGCGCCGAGGCGGGCGAGGCCGCGCGGGGCAGGATCGACGGTAATCTTGCCGGCGCGCTCAAGCGCGGCAAGATCAGCGCCGATCAGCATGAGGCGATCCTGACGAAAGCGCTGAGCGTCGTGACAGATTATGGCGCGCTTTCGAGCGCGGATCTGGTGATCGAGGCCGTCTTCGAAGAGATGGAGGTAAAGAAGAAGGTCTTTGCCCAGCTCGATGCCGTCTGCAAACCCGGCTGTGTCCTGGCCTCGAACACCTCGTATCTCGATATCAACGAAATCGCGGCGGTGACAAAGCGGCCCGAGGATGTCATCGGCCTGCATTTCTTTTCACCTGCCCATGTGATGAAGCTGCTCGAAGTCGTCGTTGCGGATAAAACCGCAATCGATGTGGTGGCGACCGGCTTTGCCCTGGGCAAACGGCTGGGCAAGATCAGTGTCCGGGCGGGGGTCTGCGACGGATTCATCGGTAACCGCATTCTTTCCGTCTATCGAACCGCCGCTGATCATATGATCCTCGACGGTGCTTCGCCCTATGAGATTGATAAGGCGCTGGAAGACTTTGGTTTCGCCATGGGTCCCTTTGCAGTTGCCGATCTCGCCGGTCTCGATATCGGCTGGGCGGTTCGCAAGCGCCGTCGCGCCGAAGGGATGGATCCGCGGGAGCGCGACAGCAGTTACGGCGACAGGCTCTGCGAGGCCGGGCATTTCGGTCAGAAGACCGGCAAGGGTTACTATGATTATGCTGGCGGGCCAAAGGCCCGCGTTCCGAACCCAGATGTCTTGCCGCTGATAGAGGCGGAGCGGGCCGAGAAAGGCATCAACCCGCGCGAGTTCAGCCACGAGGAAATCGTGCGCCGGTACATGGCGGCGATGGTGAACGAAGCGGCAAAGGTCGTTGGTGAAGGCATTGCGCGGCGACCGCTGGATGTCGATATGACGCTGCTATTTGGTTATGGCTTTCCGCGCTACCGCGGTGGTCCGCTGAAATGGGCCGATATCGTTGGCTTGGCCGATCTGTTGGCTGATATCAAACGCTATGCCGAGGATGACCCGTACTTCTGGCAGCCCGCGCCGCTGCTGCAACAATTGGTCGCCGAGGGCCGCACATTTGACGATCTCAACAAAAGCTGAGGTGCTGTTGTGGATTTGAGCTATTCCGAAGACGAGGTTGCCTTCCGGCGGGAGGTCAAAGATTTTCTGGCCAGTGAGTTGCCGAAAGACCTGAGCGAAAAGGTCCGCCTTGGCCGCGATCTATCCAAGGCCGATATGGACAACTGGCATTCGATCCTGCAAAGCCGGGGTTGGTTGGCCCAAAACTGGCCCAAAGCCTTTGGCGGCGCCGAATGGAACGCGGTCCAGCGTCATATCTTCGAAGAAGAGGCCGCGCGGGCGCATGCGCCGCGGATCCTGCCCTTTGGTCTGACGATGCTGGGGCCCGTCCTTCAGAAATTCGGATCGAAGGAACAGCAGCAGCATTGGCTTCCCCGCATTCTTAGTGGCGAAGACTGGTGGTGCCAGGGCTATTCTGAGCCAGGAGCGGGGTCCGACCTTGCCTCGCTCAAGACACGCGCGGTGCGGGATGGCGAGCATTATGTCGTCAACGGCCAGAAGACCTGGACGACCCTCGGCCAGCACGCAAACATGATCTTTTGCCTCGTCCGCACCGATCCGGATGCCAAGCAGCAAGAAGGCATATCGTTCCTGCTGATCGACATGAATACGCCGGGCGTCGAAGTTCGGCCGATCATCCTGCTGGATGGCAGCCACGAGGTGAACGAGGTCTGGTTCACAGATGTTAAGGTGCCGGTCGAAAACCTTGTGGGTGAGGAAAACAAGGGCTGGACCTATGCCAAGTATCTGCTGACGCACGAACGCACGAACATAGCGGGTGTCGGGTTTTCTCAGGCAGGGCTCGCGGCCGTAAAGCGGATTGCGAAGCACGCCAATCACAACGGTAAACCGTTGATCGAAAACCCGGCTTTCGCTGCACGTCTGGCTCAGGTCGAGATCGACCTGCGTGCCATGGCCACGACCAACCTGCGGATCATCTCAAAGGCCGCTGCGGGCGAAGCACCCGGCGTCGAAGCCTCGATGCTCAAGGTCAAAGGCACCCTGATACGTCAGGAGATCAACGACCTGGCCCGCCGCGCTGTCGGCCCCTATGCGATGCCCTTTGCCAGCGAGGCGGTCGAGGGCGCGAACGATCTGATCCCGGATCCGTTCGATGCGGGCCCGGTTGCTGCTGACTACTTCAACAACCGCAAGCTTTCGATCTTTGGCGGATCGAACGAGATCCAGCGCGGGATCATCGCCAAGACGATGCTTGGGGGCGAACGGTGAATTTCGACCTGACTGAAGAACGGCAGATGCTGCAGGACACGCTGCGGCGGTTCCTGCGTGAGAAGTACACGACCGAAGTCCGCAACGCGATCATCGCGTCGGAAACCGGCATGTCGTCGGACATCTGGTCGGCCCTTGCCGAGCTGGGCGTTCTTGCTGCCTTGTTCCCCGAGGATCAGGGTGGATTTGGCGGCGAGGCATTCGACATCGCGGTGGTATTCGAAGAGCTGGGCCGCGCGGGCGTCGTCGAACCCTTTCTCGATACAGGCGTTCTCTGCGGCCGGATACTTGCGGCGTCGGGAGATATGGAACGATTGGAGACGGTCATCGCGGGTGGTCTGCAACTGGCTCTGGCTCATGCGGAACCCACCAGCCGTTATGCTCTGTCGCATGTCCATACCGGCGCCGATGGCACGCGCATCACCGGACGCAAGGCTGTTGTGCTAAATGCTGAGGCTGCGGATTACCTGATCGTTTCGGCGCGCGTGCGCGGATCGTTCGACGATACCGACGGGATATCGCTGTTTCTCGTGCCAGGCGATTCCAAAGGTCTTACGATCCAGGGTTATCCGCTTTTGGCTGGCGGACGAGCCGCCGAGGTCATCCTGGAAAACGTTGAGGGAACCCCGATCAGTGGCGAAGGTGCCGCGTATCCTATGATCGTGGACGCCGTGGCCGCGGCGACGGTGGCGCAGATGGCAGAGACGCTGGGCGCGATGGAGACGGCGACCGCGCTGACCCAGGACTATCTCATGACCCGCAAGCAATTCGGGCGACCGATCGGAACCTTTCAGGCGCTGGCACACCGAATGTCCGACCTGCTGATCGAGATGGAACAGGCCCGATCAGCCGTCGTAAACGCCGCCGGCTATTTTGATACGCCAGAGCGTGACCTGAACATCAGCGCCGCAAAGAACCTGATCGGGCGGGCAGGGCGGCTGGTCGCGGAAGAGGCGGTTCAGATGCACGGCGGCATCGCGATGACGCAGGAATACGAACTGGCCCATATCGCCAAGCGGATCGTGATGGCCGATCACCGGTTCGGCGACACTGATTATCATCTGGAGCGGTTCATTGAACTTGGCGTCGCCTGAAACTGGGATCATCCGGGACGAGACCGGCGCGCAAACCCTGATCGGCTATGTCGTCGATATACAGGGTGGTACGGCGCGCTGCCATCTGGATATCGGGCCGCAGCACGGCAACCGCCACGGGGGACTGCATGGGGGCATCATCTCTTGCCTGCTCGACAACGCTATGGGGTTTGCGGCCTCCTTGTCCGATGATCCGGCGGGTCAAACGCGGTTTCTGACGATTTCGATGACGACGCAATACGTGGCCCCGGTTCAGGGCGGGCGCGTTACAGCCAGCGGCACGGTGACGGGTGGCGGGCAGTCCACGGTCTTCGTCGAAGGTCGGCTCGTGGATCAGGATAACACGCTGCTCGCCACGGCGACAGGCGTTTACAAGAAGGTGCGGACATGACGGCAAAGCTGGAAGATACAGGCGACAGGCTGATCGTCTGGAACGGAAACACCGAGAAGCGGGGGGCGTTGTCGCCTGCGCTTTACAAGGCGATCAAGGACGCGATGGAGCAGGCCGCGGATATGCGGATCCGGGCCGTCATACTGACGTCAGAGGGCGATTTCTTTTGCGCAGGTGGCGATCTCAACGTCCTGATCGAACGCCGCAATGTCAGTGAGGCAGAGCGCCGGGACAAGGTTGACGAGCTTCACGATCTGATCCGCGCCATACGTGCCTGCCCGGTACCGGTCATCGCGGCGGTCAAGGGGGGTGCAGCCGGGGCGGGGGCATCCCTGGCCTTGGCATGTGATTTCATCGTTGCGGAATACGATGCGCTCTTTACCGCGGCTTATGTGAAGGCGGGCCTCGTACCGGATGCCGGGCTGACCGCATCGCTGGCACGTCTTTTGCCACGCCCGCTCGCGATGGAGATGTGCCTCTTGGCGCGGCCCCTGTCATCCGACCGTTTGCTGAGCCTTGGGGCCGTCAACGTCACGGCCCCGGCCGACATGGTGATGTCCGAGGCACACGCGCTGGCTGATGCGCTGGCCGCCGGGCCGCGCACGGCGCAAGGCATGATCCGACATATGGTCGCCGAGGCCTATGATCTGTCCGAAGCCGCGCAGCTCGATCTTGAGCGTGACAGCATGGCGCGGGCCGCAGGCGGCGACGAAGCGGCAGAGGGCATAGCGGCCTTTCTAGAAAAACGGCAACCGGATTTCTCGTGATGGAGCGGGTCGAGGGCTATCTCGCGGATCAGGTGGCCAACCGGCCCGATGCTATGGCCCTCACCGACACGACTGGCGCAGCATGGAGGTATGCCGATCTGAACGCGGCGGTCGAGGCGTTTGGCGATCTCTTCCGCAATGCGGGTGTCGCGCCCACCGATCGGGTGTTGATCATCGCCGAGAATTGCGGTGCCACGGTCGCTGCCGTCTTTGCTGCCTTTCGCGTAGACGCCATTGCGGTCCCCGTAAACGCGCGGCAATCGGCGCAGGAAATCAACCGCATCATAGGCCATGCCGAGCCAGCGCTGATTATCTGCACAAGCGCGGTCTCAATCGACGCAGCAACCCATGCCAAAAGGCTCGGCGCTCAGCCGCAGCTGGGTGTTTTTGGCGCTGTCGATGTCGTGACCAGGTCCAGCCAGCCGGAACCAGGCGATGCGGATGTGGCGGTCTTGCTCTACACAACCGGGACGACCGGCGATCCGAAGGGCGTCATGCTGACCCATGGCAACGTGCGGTTCGGCGCGCGGACCTCGGCCAATTTGCGCTGCATGACGAATGACGACGTTATCTATGGCGTGCTGCCGATGACCCATGTCTTTGGCCTCTGCTCTGTCATGGTGGCGAGTATCTATGCAGGTGCATCGATCCGCCTGGTGCCCCGCTTTGATCCTGCGCAGCTATGCCTTGCATTGCGGGACGGCGTGACCTTGTTTTCCGGTGTGCCGCAGATGCATGCGGTGCTCATGGCCCATGTCAAGGCGCAGGGCGACGCGCGGCTCGGCTCGCCGACCTTGCGCTATGTGTCCTCGGGTGCGGCGCCGCTTGACCCGACCTGGAAACGCGAGGCCGAGGCGTTTTACGGCGTCGCATTGCAGAATGGCTATGGCATGACCGAAACCACCGCCGGGATTGCGGCAACCAGCAGCGCCCTTGGCGATCCGGATACGTCGGTTGGTCCGGCCTTGCCCGACATAGAAATCGAGATCGACGAAACCGTGCCCGGTGGCGGGGACGGGATGGGCGAGGTTGTGACGCGCGGCCCCCATGTCATGAAGGGATACTTTCGCAACCCGTCCGCCACGGCGGAGGTACTGCGCAATGGCTGGATGCATACCGGTGATCTTGGGCGCATCGACGCGGCGGGTCGGCTGCACATACTTGGCCGGTCGAAGGAGCTGATCATTCACGGCGGCTTTAACGTGTATCCGCCCGAGGTCGAGGCCGCCCTGAATGATCACCCGGACGTGGTTCAGGCGGCCGTGGTCGGGCGGCGCATGGCGGGCGACGAAGAGGTGCTGGCCTTTTGTCAGGTGGATCCGGCCTGTGCACTGACACCCGATGCGCTGATGGTTTTTGTTCGCACACGCCTCGCGGGATACAAGCGCCCCAGCCGGATAATTCTGGCTGCATCCCTGCCAGCGGCACCGACCGGCAAGATCCTCAAACACAAACTGATCGACGCCTTCGCCGATCAGCTGGAGGCGATCTAACCGGTCCCGAAGGGCGGTATGAATTGCCAACGTTGTCGATCTGCCGCTGCAGCCGAACAGGTATCGACAAAAAGCGCCCGCCACGCATGGCTGGCGCTGAAGGTCGGGCCGGATTCTGTACCGACTGTCAGGCATAGCTCGCCGTTGCCCATCCTAAGCGTACCATCGCTGCGCTGTTCGAATTGTTTGAGCGCCGCCGGTTGCGCAAAGGCCGCGCCATCATCGCATGGGCGCAGCATCAATGCGGCACCGGGCAGCAGAGTCCGGTTCACCCCCATCGGGGTCACGCAGGCGTCAAAGGCAGGCATATAGAGTGTGCCGTCACTGCGCATCTGCACCCGGCCATCGGGCGCATTTCCCGGTTTGCAGTTGTGGGCCGTCAGCGGCATGTCGGTGCGAAAACTGCGCCCGGCGCCGAGCACATCAAGACAATAGCCATCGGCGGGTCGGTCAAGACGGTCCTGAAGCTGCAGATAATAGGTGTCTGCGGTGGCCGTACTGCCGACCGCGATCGAGCACCCGAAAATCAGTTTGGAGAGATGGCTCGGCATTGGACCCTCATCAATGACGATATCCAGTGCTCATGAGATTAGTCTGGCGGGCCGGGCGTTCGACCCGCCAAACGGTAATGTTATCCGGTCAGCGCCTTGTTCAGGTTTTCGTCGATCTTTTCCAGGAAACCCATCGTCGTCAGCCATCCTTGATCCGGCCCCACCAGCAGCGCCAGATCCTTGGTCATGAAGCCGCTTTCGACGGTGTCGACGATCACCTTCTCAAGCGTTTCGGCAAAAGCCATGAGTTGGGCATTGTCGTCGAGCTTGGCGCGGTGCTTGAGCCCGCCGGTCCATGCATAGATCGACGCGATGGAGTTGGTCGATGTCTGCTCGCCCGCCTGGTGCTGGCGATAGTGGCGGGTGACGGTGCCATGCGCCGCTTCGGCCTCGACGATCTTGCCATCGGGCGTCATCAGCTGCGAGGTCATCAGGCCCAGTGACCCGAACCCTTGCGCAACTGTGTCGGACTGCACGTCGCCATCGTAGTTCTTGCAGGCCCAGACAAAGCCGCCGTTCCACTTCATCGCGCAGGCGACCATGTCGTCGATCAGGCGGTGCTGATACTCGATCCCGGCGGCATCGAACTTGTCCTTGAACTCCTCGTCGAAAATACGCTGGAAGATCAGCATGAACTGACCGTCATATTGCTTGAGGATCGTGTTCTTGGTCGACAGATAGACCGGCCAACCGAGGTTGAGACCATAGTTGAACGAGGCGCGGGCAAAATCCTCGATGCTTTTGTCGAGGTTGTACATGGCCATGTAAACGCCCGACGATGGCGCGTCATAGACCTCGTGCTCTATCTCGGTGCCGTCGTCGCCAACGAACTTCATCGACAGCTTGCCGGGGCCGGGGAACTTAATATCCGTCGCACGGTACTGGTCGCCAAAGGCGTGGCGACCGATCACGATGGGCTGGGTCCAGCCAGGCACAAGGCGCGGCACGTTCTTGCAGATGATCGGTTGGCGGAACACGACACCGCCCAGAATGTTCCGGATTGTGCCATTGGGGCTGCGCCACATCTTTTTCAGGCCAAACTCTTCGACGCGCGCCTCATCCGGTGTGATCGTCGCGCATTTGACTGCAACGCCGATCTCTTTGGTTTTTTCGGCGGCATCGATGGTGATCTGGTCGGCCGTGGCGTCGCGGCTTTCGATGCCCAGATCGTAGTACAGCAGATCGATATCGAGATAGGGCAGGATCAGCTTGTCCTTGATGAACTGCCAGATGATCCGCGTCATCTCGTCCCCATCCATCTCGACAATCGGGTTCTCTACCTTGATCTTTGTCATCGGCCGGTGCCTTTCGTTGCGCGTTCCTTTGGCCCTGATAGCCGATTTTCCCTAACACGCCATAGTCGAGTACGCAGGCTGGGTGGAGCTATTCGCCGCAGTTTGTATACAACTGTATGCATTGACACGCCCCAGGGCCTTGGATAGCTCCGGGCGCGACGGCGCATCCCGTGTCAGACATGCCCAAAAATTCAGTTTAGGAGGCTCACCATGCCCCAGACCCCCGACATCATCTACACCAAAGTTGACGAAGCACCCGAGCTTGCAAGCGCATCCCTTCTGCCGATTATCCGCAGTTTTGCCAGCGCCGCGGGCGTCGAGATTGGGGTCAAGGACATCTCGCTCGCTGGGCGGATTATCGCGTCATTTCCGGAGGCTTTGACCGAGGAGCAACGTCAGTCAGACGATCTGGCCGAATTGGGTGAGCTGGTCAAAACCCCGGGCGCCAACGTCATCAAATTGCCGAATATCTCCGCGTCGGTTCCGCAACTGGTCGCAGCCGTGGAAGAGCTGCAATCAAAGGGTTACGCGCTGCCCGATTATCCGGAAGATCCGCAGACGGACGCTGAGAAAGACGTGCGCGCGCGCTATGATGCGATCAAGGGTTCGGCGGTGAACCCGGTCCTGCGTGAAGGCAACTCGGATCGCCGCTCGGCGCGCGCGGTCAAGAACTATGCCAAGGCCCATCCGCACTCGATGGGTGCCTGGGACGCATCAAGCAAAACCAAGGTGTCGTCGATGCCCGGGAATGATTTCCGTGCAAACGAAGTGTCGGCCACGATCACGGCTGAGCAGGCCGGTGACGCGCGCATTGAGTTCGAGGCCACCGATGGCAGCGTCACGGTCTTGAAAGAGGTCTGGCCGCTGGACGAGGGCACCGTGGCCGATGCAACGTTCATGTCGGCGGCAGCCCTGGCAGCCTTTCTCAAGGCCGCGATCGAAGACACGAAGGCTGACGGCACCATGTTCTCGCTGCACATGAAGGCGACGATGATGAAGGTGTCAGACCCGATCATCTTTGGCCACGCGGTCAAGGCATGGCTGGGGCCTGTATGGGAAGCGCACGGCGCAGCGATTGCAGCGGCGGGCGGCAACCCGAATGCTGGCTTGGGCGACGTACTGGCTGCAATCGACACAATACCGAACGCCGAAGCCATCAAGGCCGAGATCGCCGCGCTGGATCGTCCGTCGATGTACATGGTCGACAGCGATCGGGGCATCACCAACCTGCATGTACCCTCTGACGTGATCATCGACGCCTCGATGCCTGCGGTCATTCGTGCCGGAGGTAAGGGCTGGGACGAGACGGGTGCCAGGGGCGACACCAACTGCGTGATCCCAGACAATTGCTATGCGCCGGTCTATGATGAAACGATCAACTTCTTCAAAGCCAATGGCGCGCTGGACGTTACAACAGCGGGATCCGTCGCCAATGTGGGCTTGATGGCCCAAAAGGCCGAGGAATACGGCTCGCACCCGACCACGTTCGAAGCGCCCGGCAAGGGCATCATACGGATCGTGCTGGCCAATGGTGACACGCTGCATTCACACGACGTGGAGGCGGGTGACATCTGGCGCTCCTGCACCGTGAAGAAAGCGCCGATCGAGAACTGGATCCAACTTGCAATGGATCGTCAGCGGCTCACTGGATCAGAGGCGATTTTCTGGCTGGACGCTGATCGTGCCCACGACGCGGAACTGATCAAATATGTCGAACCGGCCCTGAAGGCCGCTGGTGTTGCGGACAAGTTCCAGATCATGGGGCCGCGCGCCGCAACACGGCAAAGCCTCGAAACCATCACGGCGGGCAAGGACAGCATTGCCATCACCGGCAACGTGTTGCGGGACTACCTGACGGACCTGTTCCCGATTCTCGAACTGGGAACGTCGGCCAAGATGCTGTCGATCGTCAAACTGATGAAGGGCGGCGGTCTGTTCGAGACCGGGGCGGGCGGATCAGCGCCGAAGCATGTGCAACAGCTGCATGCTGAGAACCACCTCAGATGGGATTCGATGGGTGAGTTCTGTGCCTTGGGGGAATCGCTGAATTTCCTTGCCGATGCACAAGGCAATGCAAAGGCAGGCGTATTGGGTGCGGCCGCCGAGGCTGCAACCCAGGGCATTCTGGATCATGACCGGTCGCCCGGGCGCAAGGTCGGGCAACCCGACAACCGGGCCTCGCATTACTGGTTTGCCCGCTACTGGGCCGAAGCATTGGCTGCGCAAGGCGAAGACGCTGAACTGGCCGCTCATTTTGCACCGATCGCGTCGGCCTTGGCCGAGGGTGAAGGCACGATTCTCGCCGAGTTGGCGACGGGCGCAGGTAGCGAAGCGGATACCGGCGGATATTTCCGGAACAATACCGAGAAATGCGCAGCGGTGATGCGTCCAAGCGCGACGCTGAATGGGATTATCGGCTAAGGCTCAGAAAGGAATGCGGGCGGCCTCGACCGCCTGCAATTCGCCTGATCTCAAAGAACAATCGGGGTCGGCGCGCCGCGTCAGTCTTCGGACTTCCCGGCGCGGTGGTCCTTGAGTTTCTTGGCGAGGAACTTCCGACCCTGAACCTCGGCCATCCGCGTTCTGATGGCCGTCAGGAACGCTTCTTCAAGGGTTTGGGACGACGCGCCCAAAACCTGGCCCACTTCCATGAACAACCGGTCGTCGCCCACCTCGTTCTGAACGGCGAGGCATTCTTCGGCCAGTTTGTTGGCCATTTCGGTGAGCGTCGAATCCGCCATCAGCGTGTTGTCTCGGTCAGCCTTCGTTTGACGTAATCAGTGGTGTGCTGGATCAGCGTTTCAAGATGCGGCTCTTCGAAAAAGTGACCGGCACCTTCGACCTGCGTATGGGTGATGGTGATGCCCTTCTGCTCATGCAGCTTTGCCACCAGCGCCTCGGTGTCGGCGGGCGGGGCCACGCGATCCGCGGTGCCGTTGATGATCAGGCCGGATGAGGGGCAGGGGGCAAGGAACGAAAAGTCATACATGTTCGCCGGGGGCGACACGCTGATGAAGCCCGTGATTTCAGGCCGGCGCATCAATAGCTGCATCCCGATCCACGCGCCGAACGAGAACCCGGCCACCCAGCAATGTTTCGAGTTGTTGTTCATCGATTGCAGGTAATCGAGCGCCGAGGCCGCGTCGGAAAGCTCTCCGATGCCCTGGTCATACTCACCCTGGCTGCGCCCGACACCGCGGAAGTTGAAGCGCAGGACGGTGAAGCCCATGTTGAAGAACGCGTAGTGCAGCGAGTGCACGACCTTGTTGTTCATCGTGCCCCCGAATTGCGGATGCGGGTGCAGGATGATGGCTATTGGGGCGTCGCGTTCTTTTTGGGGGTGATAGCGGCCTTCAAGGCGGCCTTCGGGTCCTGGAAAGATGACCTCGGGCATAGATGCTTCTGTCCTCGCTGTTCGTTCGGCGCCGTTCGTTTCTTGACGAATTTTATCGGGTTCTTTAGAACAGTTCTAAATCGTGTTGGGTGCCAGTTTTTGGCGGTGACCGTGGATGTATGATCTTCCATCATGAAGGTCAATCGGGGGCAGAGCGATGAAGCTGTCGACAAAGGGCCGGTATGCGATGGTGGCGCTTGCTGACATCGCACTTCAGCCGGAGGATCATCTGGTGAGCCTCGGCGATATTGCGGAGCGTCAGGACATTTCGCTGCCCTATCTCGAGCAGCTTTTCGTAAAGCTTCGCCGCGCCGATCTGGTGACGTCCGTGCGCGGCCCCGGCGGCGGCTACCGTTTGTCTAAACCGCCGTCAGAGATCCGGGTGGTTGACGTGCTTTCCGCCGTCGATGAAACGGTGGATGCGATGCATAAAGGGGCTGGCGCATCGGGGGCGTTGTCGGGCAGCAAGGCTCAATCCCTCACGAACCGTTTGTGGGAGGGCTTGAGCGCCCATGTCTACGTGTTTTTGCACCAGACCCGCTTGTCGGACGTGATCAAGAACGATCTGGTACCCTGTCCCGCGGTCCCGAGCCTTTTTGCCGTGGTTGACGAATGAAGGCTCAGATTTGGATTGCAGGTCGTGGGAGCGAGGGGCCAGCCCCTCGCGCTCCCCGGCGTTCTTGTGACGAGAAGAAGCGATGAGCCGGGTTTATCTGGATTACAACGCCACGGCGCCGCTGCGCCCGGAAGCGCGGGACGCGATGCTCGCGGCGATGGACGTGGTGGGCAATCCTTCGAGCGTCCACGCCGAGGGGCGGGCCGCGAAAGCGATCGTGGAACGGGCGCGGGGTCAGGTGGCGGCGCTGGTGGGCATCAATCGAAACGAGGTCGTCTTTACGTCGGGAGCGACCGAGGCCGCCGAATTGGCCTGTGCGGGTCATGACCTGACCTGCGCCGATGTGGAACACGATGCTGTCGGCGTACACCAGGCGCATCGGTTGCCGGTCGATCGCATGGGTGAAGTGCTGCCGTTTGACACCGTGCCGAGCAGCCTGCTGGCGGTTCAGGGTGCCAATTCTGAAACGGGTGTTTTGCAGGACAACTTTCGGTGGGCGCAGGTGGCAGCGGGTGTCGGCGCGAAGGTCCTTGTAGATGCGGTGCAGTTGGTGGGCAAGGTGCGGACCTCGCAGGGCGATCTCGGCGCGGACTATCTCATGATTTCGGGCCACAAGATCGGTGGGCCAATGGGGGTGGGCGCACTATGCCTAAGAGCTGGTATTGAGCTGCCCGCGCAAATACGCGGTGGTGGTCAGGAAATGGGCCGCCGTTCGGGCACCGAAAACGTGATCGGAATTGCTGGCTTCGGCGCGGCGGCGGAGGCTGCACGGCGCGATGTCGATGCCGGCGCGTGGGACCGGATCGAAAAACTTAGAAATATTCTAGAAAGTACTCTTGCTGCTGCGTCAAAGACAACTATTTTTGTCGGGAAAGAGGCGCCGCGCCTGCCAAATACGTCTTGTTTCATCACGCCGGGATGGAAGGGCGAGACCCAGGTGATGCAAATGGACCTAGCCGGTTTCGCGATTTCCGCAGGGTCGGCCTGTTCGAGCGGCAAGGTCAAGGCAAGCCGGGTGTTGAAGGCCATGGGCTATTCGGACACAGAGGCCGCAGCGGCCGTCCGGGTGAGCCTGGGACTTGAGACGACCGAAGACGACGTTCTGCGCTTTGCCGATGCGTGGATCGAGAAGTTTAGAAAACACGAGGCGCGCGCGGCCTGAGCCGCCAGTCCGCAGAAAGGGAACCCGCCGTGGAAAACACATTGGTCAAGGAAGGTGTCGATCAGGAAACCGTTGATGCGGTGCGCGAGGTCAGCACCTACAAATACGGCTGGGAAACCGACATCGAGATGGAATACGCGCCGAAAGGGCTGACCCCTGACATCGTGCGCCTCATCTCGGAAAAGAACGAAGAGCCCGAATGGATGACCGAGTGGCGACTGGCGGCCTATCAACGCTGGTTGCAGATGAAGGAACCCGAATGGGCAATGGTCGACTATCCGGAAATCGACTTTCAGGATCAGTATTACTACGCCCGTCCGAAATCGATGGAACAAAAGCCGAAGTCGCTCGACGAGGTCGATCCCAAGCTGCTGGCGACCTATGAAAAGCTGGGCATCCCGCTGAAGGAACAGATGATCCTTGCTGGCGTGGAAGGGGCAGAGGCGGTGCCTGCCGAGGGCCGCAAGGTCGCAGTTGACGCGGTGTTCGACTCCGTTTCGGTCGGCACAACCTTCCAGGCTGAATTGAAAAAGGCCGGCGTGATCTTTTGCTCGATTTCGGAAGCCATCAAGGAACATCCCGAGCTGGTGAAAAAGTATCTGGGTTCGGTTGTCCCGGTCTCGGACAACTTCTATGCGACGCTGAACTCTGCAGTCTTTTCTGACGGTTCCTTCGTATACGTGCCGCCGGGTGTCCGCTGCCCCATGGAACTGAGCACCTATTTCCGCATCAACGCGGAAAACACTGGCCAGTTCGAGCGCACGCTGATCATTGCCGACAAGGGCTCATATGTATCCTACCTCGAAGGATGTACGGCGCCGCAGCGTGACACGTCCCAGCTTCACGCCGCAGTCGTGGAAATCGTGGTCGAGGAAGACGCAGAGGTCAAATACTCGACCGTTCAGAACTGGTTTCCGGGCGACGAGAACGGCAAGGGCGGCATTTATAACTTCGTGACCAAGCGTGCCGATTGCCGGGGCGACCGCGCCAAGGTCATGTGGACGCAGGTCGAAACGGGTTCGGCTGTGACGTGGAAGTACCCGTCTTGCATCCTGCGCGGCGATGACAGCCAGGGCGAATTCTATTCGATCGCCATCACGAACAACTACCAGCAGGCCGATACCGGCACCAAGATGATCCATCTGGGTAAGAACACCAAGTCGCGGATCGTCTCGAAGGGTATCAGTGCCGGCAAGGCGCAGAACACCTATCGTGGTCTCGTCTCGATGCACCCCAAGGCGAAAGACAGCCGCAATTATACCCAGTGCGACAGCCTACTTATCGGTGACAAATGCGGAGCGCATACGGTGCCGTATATCGAGGTAAAGAACAATTCGAGCCGGGTCGAGCATGAGGCGACGACATCCAAGGTGGATGACG
>CAWUIQ010000028.1:0-38148 GCA_963922565.1 uncultured Rhodobacterales bacterium | reverse complement strand
CGTCGCGCGGCACATCCGCGCCGCCTTCACCCAGCAGCTGGAACGTCGCGCTGACCCCGGGCGAGGCGAGCCGCGACGACCTGATCCGCGACATGGGTACGGGCATGATCGTCACGTCGATGATCGGGGCCACCATCAACCCCAATACGGGCGACTATTCGCGGGGTGCTGCGGGGCTTTGGGTTGAAAACGGCGAAATCGTCGGCGCCGTCAACGAATGCACGATCGCTGGCAACCTGCGCGACATGCTGAAGGATATCGTTCCGGCCAATGATGCCCGGACCTATCTGTCGCGCGTCGTTCCTTCTGTCCTTGTTTCGGGACTGACCATTGCCGGCGCGTGATCTGCCCCTGATCGTCGATGCAGTGCGGGCAGCGGGCGAGGTCGCGCTGCGCTATACCGGCCCCTCGGCGCGCCGCTGGGACAAACCGGAAAACGCAGGCCCGGTGACCGAAGCAGATCTGGCAGTGAACGACACGCTGCATTCGCAATTGCGCGGCGCACGGCCGGATTACGGATGGCTGTCGGAAGAGAGCGACGACGACCCTGACCGGCTGAACCGCGACGCGGTCTTTATCATTGACCCGATCGACGGCACGCGCAGTTTTGTCGAGGGCGCGCGCACCTGGGCCATTGCGGTGGCCGTGGCCGAGCAAGGGTCCGTCACCGCGGCGGCCGTCTATCTGCCCATGCGTGACATGCTCTTTGCCGCTGCCTTGGGGGAGGGCGCGTCGCTCAATGAAGAGCCCCTGCGGGTTTCTGACCAACAAGACGTGACCGGCGCGCGTGTGCTGGCCGCGCGGCCGAATTTTGATGCCAAGCACTGGCATCCGACCGTTCCCGCGATCGACCGTCACTACCGCCCGTCGCTGGCTTACCGTCTTGCTCTGGTGGGCACGGGCCGGTTCGACGCGATGGTGACGCTCCGCCCCAGTTGGGAATGGGATATCGCTGCCGGGTCCTTGATCGTGGCCGAGGCTGGCGGGCGTGTCACCGACCGGACCGGCCAGCCGCTGCGTTTCAATCAGAGCCGCCCACAGCATGATGGGGTCGTCGCCGGCACCACCCCGGTGCAAAGCGGGCTGGTCGCGGCGCTTCGTCCGGGGGCGGCCCGGGCGGGTTGACCCTCTGCCCGGAATAGGCGAATTTCCGCCCGACGTAACCAATCTTTGCCGCAAGGACTCCTCAATGGCTCAACGTCTGCACCTTGTTTTCGGTGGTGAACTGGTCGATCCCTCGACGACAGTTTTCAAAAATGTCGATGATTTGCATGTGGTTGGGATCTTTCCTGACTACGCGAGTGCGTACGACGCCTGGAAATCCGAAGCGCAGCGAACGGTGGACAATGCCCATATGCGGTACTTCATTGCGCATCTTCACCGCCTTCGAGACGAAGAGAATGCGGCGGCGTCGACCGAGGAGTTGGGCTGACGAGTACGATGCGTGCATCTTTGGGCCTGGCAGCGTACAGGGCCCTGTTCGGACGCGGTTCGGCCCCTGAATTCTCAGCACGATCGGCGCGTCCTTCGGGCGAATTGGTCTGGCTCCATGCGGCAGAGCCGGGCAGCGGCCGGGCCGTTGGCGATCTTGCCCGCAGGATGAGCGCGGCCAGACCCGGCCTGCACGCTCTTGTGACGACCGGGCCGGAGGTCAGCGCCGCCCGGGTCAATCCCAAGAACGACAGCGTCATGGTCGAAGAGCTGCCTGCCGAGCATCCTGATGCGGTTGCCGCTTTCCTCGACTATTGGGAACCCGATGTCGCGATCTGGATCTGGGGCGGGCTGCGGCCAAACCTGATCCTTTCCGCTTCTGATCGTCAGATTCCCATGTTTCTCATCGACGCGGGCAGCGACGGTTTCGACGCCCGCAGGGACCGCTGGTTGCCCGAAGTTCCGCGCCAGCTGATCAACCAGTTTTCCCGCATTCTGGCCCGTTCGGACGAGGCGCATCTGCGAGTGGCTCAAATGGGCTGTCCCCTCGACCGGATCGAGATGATGGCGCCGCTGCAACCGACCGGGCAGGCGCTGTCCGTTGCCCAAAGCGATCTCGATGAGGTTGGAGAGGCGGTCAAGGATCGGCCGGTCTGGCTGGCGGCTGGGGTGGATGCGGATGAACTGCCGGTGGTGATCGAGGCGCATCAAGAGGCGCTCAAGATCGCGCACCGGCTGCTGCTGATCGTCGAGCCCCGCAGCGAGGCGGACGGGGACGCATTCGCCAGCGCCTTGCAGGACGCCGGATTGCGTTTTGGGCGCTGGAGCGAAGGCGAAATGCCGGCCGAGGAAAACCAGGTGCTTCTTGCCGATCTCAACGGCGAGCTTGGCCTTTGGTACCGCATCGCGCCCGTATCTTTCTTAGGTCATTCGCTTTTTTCCGGCGGCGCGGGGTGTGACCCCTACGAGGCGGCTGCCCTTGGTTCGGCCGTGCTCTATGGCCCGAACGTGCGCGCGTACCTGCAATCCTACAGTCGGCTTGCTGCAGCCGGTGCGGCCCGGATCGTGAATGATGCGGACGGATTGGGACGGGCGGTGTCCCAAGTGATCGCGCCCCATCAGGCCGCAGGCATGGCCATGGCGGGATGGGAGGTGGTCAGTCGCGGGGCCACGGTGGCCGACCGGGTATTTGACCTGGTCCAGTCGGCCCTCGACGGCACCGACTGATGCGCGCGCCCAAATTCTGGTTCACGTCGCCCGACGCCCTGGACTGGCGGGCGCGGCTCCTGCAGCCGCTTGGGTCGCTCTATGCTGCCGCAACCGCGCGCAGGTTGCGCAGGGGTTCGCGGGAAAGACTGTCCGTTCCGGTCATCTGTGTGGGCAACATCAATGCAGGCGGCACGGGAAAGACGCCCAGTGTCATCGCCGTCGTTGAACGGTTGCGCGCCCTTTATCATACGCCCCACGTTGTCAGCCGTGGCTATGGCGGGTCCGAGACCGGTCCGGTCCAGATCGATCCGGCAAAGCACAAGGCGGATCAGGTCGGCGATGAGCCATTACTCCTGTCGGCCTTCGCCGATGTCTGGGTCGCAAGGGATCGAAGCGCCGGCGCGAAAGCGGCCGTTGATGCGGGGGCGACGGTTATCGTTCTTGACGATGGGTTTCAGAACCCGGCGCTCGCCTATGATCTTTCGATCGTCGTGGTCGATGCCGAAGTCGGATTTGGCAACGGGCTATGCCTGCCTGCCGGGCCTCTGCGCGAGCCTGCGGCGACAGGGCTTGCCCGCGCGGATATGGTTCTTGCGATCGGAGAGGGGCAGGTCGATGTCCCGGACGATCTGCCGCTTGTCTCGGCGATGCTTGAGCCGCTCAAGACCGGAATGGACTGGGCCGGTTCGCGGTTTCTGGCCTTTGCGGGGATCGGGCGGCCCGAAAAGTTCTTTGAAACGTTGCGCAAGATGGGCGCCGACGTCGTCCGGGCCGAGCCGCTGGCCGATCATCAGAGCCTGTCACCCGCGCTTCTTTCGCGGCTTGAGGCCGATGCGCGCGCCGAGCGGGCGCAACTGGTGACGACGGAAAAGGATGCCGTTCGGTTGCCGCAGGCTTTTCGGTCAAAGGTGATTACGCTGCCGGTCCGGTTGAGCTTTGACGACGACGCCGCATTGATGGACGCCCTGCGGGCTTTGCCGAAACCCTAGCTCAGCGAAGCCATGTAATCGCTCAGCCGCTTTCCCGGCTCATCGACAAACATCTCGGGCAGGGCTTCGGCCCTTTCGATCAGATCGACACGGAATACGCGGAAATCATTCCTCAGCTCGCACCATGACGTCAGGGTCCAGATGCGGCCCCAATATTCCATGTGCAGCGGACGGATCGTGCGCGTGGTCGAAATGTCTTCCTTAGAGCGATAGACGACATGCAGTTTTTGGCGGGCCCTGATCGCCGCGCGCAGGGTCGGCATGTGAGCAAAACCGCGGGCCGCGTCGGCAAAGGGGTAGACTGCGAATTTCCATTCATCCGCCGCGCTGACGACTCGCTCGGGCAGAACGGCATCGACCTTGGCGGCAAGGCTTTCGGCGGCGGCTTTCAGGTCAGGGTCAGCGGCCTCGGCCACGATGGCCATGCCGAGGTTGAGCGCCTCAAGTTCTTCGACAGACAGATTGAGCGGGGGTAGGGTGATCTGTTCCGAGATCATGTAACCGACACCGCGCTCGCCCTCGACCGGCACGCCCGACGCAACCAGCGTGTCCATGTCGCGATATATGGTCCGCACCGACACTTCGAGCCGCTCGGCAATGTCCTGCGCCCGGTGCAGTTTGCCGTCGCGCAGGATCTGGATGATGTCGAACAGGCGGTTGGTGCGGCGCATGCTACTCCTGCTGCAGTCGGATATGGGCGTGACGCATCTGAACACCGTCCGGAGCGATCAGCGCCATGAACGGCTGCGCCTCCGGTCGCGTCATCATCGCGTCAGCCGCTTCCTTGGCTGCGCTCATTGACGTCCAGACGATGTGATCCGTCCAGAGCCCATCTTCGTCGCGGGATAGAGTGCGGGTGATCATGGCCCCGGTCGATTTCAGGAACGGCTCCATGCCCATAGCGGCGTCCAGAAAGGTCGAAACGTTCGCATCATCAACCAGCCGGAAGGTCACGATCTCGGCGACAGGTTGGTTCGTGCCTGCTGCTTCGGAAGGCGCGGCGAAGGTGACTTCACCGGTGAAGAGAACGGAAATGAGACTGCGCATCTTGTGCTCCTTTTGTTGCGATGCGCTCGCGATACGAGAGAGCAACTGACATAAACCTGTCAGTTGAGTTCGCCAAGGGCAAAAATTGAACGAATTCCTGTCGCTGTGATCGGGCCGCAGCCTGTTTGCCGCTTTTCGCCCCCAAGGCGGCTCAGTACATAGATCCCCAAGAACGCGCCATCGGGCGCAGGCATCTATGGGAGAAGCACCAATGTCACTTGGACCATGGCAAATACTACTGATCGCGGTTGTCGTGCTCGTCCTTTTCGGACGTGGCAAGATCAGCGCGTTGATGGGTGAGGTCGGCAAAGGCATCACATCCTTCAAGCGCGGCATCAATGAGGGCAAGGAAGAGCTGGAGCAAGACGTTGCAGACGCCGCCGAGGCGGCCAAGGACGTGACGCCTCAGGTATCAGAGACCGACAAGGACAAGGTCTGAGGCATGTTCGATATCGGAGCCGTCGAGCTTCTGATCATCGGGATCGTGGCCTTGATCGTTGTCGGCCCGAAAGACCTGCCCAAGCTCTTTAACAGGGTGGGTCGGTTCGTGGGCAAGGCACGCGGCATGGCGCGCGAGTTTTCCACAGCCATGAACGATGCGGCCCGCGAATCTGGCGTGGACGATATCACCAAGACCCTCAAGACTGCGGCAAACCCGGTCGGCAGCGCCTTTGATGGCGTCAAGGACGCAGCAAAGTCGATGACGTCGCTGGACCTCGACCCCGATAGCGAAACAGGCAAGCTGGCGGCGGATCGGGCCCAAAAGGCGCAAAAGATCCATGCGGCCACGGCGCGTGCTGCAGCAGAACGCAAGGCGCGCGAAGCAGCCGAAGCGCTTAAGAAGGCCGAGGAGCTTGAAGCAGCGCTTGAGACGGACACAGGCAAAACTGACACATGAGCAACGCCGAAGACGAGCTTGACGACAGCGCAGCCCCGCTGATCGAACACCTGGCCGAGTTACGGACCCGCCTTATCCGCTCGGTCCTGGCGTTCATTGTTGGGATGATCCTGTGTCTTGTTGTCGGGGAGTACATCCTCGATTTCCTGCTGTTGCCGATCGAGCAGACGATGCGTGATCTGGGCAACCCGAACCCGGTGATGCAGTACACTGCTCCACAGGAATACTTCTTTACCCTGATCCGGATCGCGATGGTCTTTGGGCTTGGCGTGTCGTTCCCGATCATTGCGACGCAGCTTTGGCGGTTCGTGGCACCCGGCCTTTACCGGAACGAAAAATCGGCCTTCCTGCCGTTTCTTATTGCCTCACCGGTTCTTTTCATTGCGGGTGGTGCCTTTGCCCACCTGATTGTCACTCCGCTGGCGATGCGGTTCTTCCTCGGGTTTGCCGACGCCGCATCGATCCTGTCGGCCTTGGTTGTCGATCCGGGCGTCGGAGTGAGTTCGGCGGCCGAGAGCGGGGGGATCGATATCGTCTTCAACGGTAAGGTGAACGAGTCCCTCGACATTACGCTGAAGCTGATCGTGGCGTTTGGCCTGTGCTTCCAGTTGCCTGTTTTGCTGACCCTGATGGGCAAGGCCGGGATGGTCAGTGCGGACGGGCTGCGGAATGTACGCAAATACGCTGTGGTCGGTATCCTGACCCTCGCGGCCGTTGTCACGCCGCCCGACGTCATCACGCAGGTGATCCTGTTTGTTGCCGTTTATGGTCTTTACGAAGTGTCGATCCTGCTGGTCAGCCGCGTCGAAGAGAAACGCGAGGCACAGTTGCGGGCCGATGGCTACTATGATGATGACGACGACGAGGCGCTTGGGTGACGACGGACGACACGCTTGCCCGCATTGCGGCGGCGCTTGAACGGATTGCGCCGGCCCCGATGGCAACGCCCGACTTTGGATCAGCACCCGCATTTGTCTGGCTGACCGAGCCGGATCGGCTGATGCCTGTCGAGGATGTGTCGCGTGTGTCTTTGGATCTTTTGGTGGGGATCGACCGGTCGCGCGACACCTTGCTAGCCAACACCGAGCAGTTCGCGCGCGGTCTGCCCGCAAACAACGCGCTGCTTTGGGGTGCGCGCGGGATGGGCAAGTCGAGCCTCGTGAAGGCCGTGCATGCCGATGTTGCAGCGCGCCATCCCGGTCTCAAGATCGTCGAATTGCACCGCGAGGATCTGCCGAGTGTCGGACGGTTGTTGGCGGCCCTGCGTGGCGCGCCAGAGCGTTTTATCCTCTTTTGCGACGACCTGTCCTTCAGCCACGATGATCAGCACTACAAATCGCTAAAGGCGGTGCTGGATGGCGGGATCGAAGGCCGGCCCGACAATGTGGTGCTTTATGCCACGTCGAACCGCCGCCACCTGATGCCGCGTGATATGATCGAGAACGAACGGGGCAGCGCCATCAACCCGTCAGAGGCGGTGGAGGAAAAGGTGTCTCTCTCGGATCGCTTTGGCCTGTGGCTGGGTTTTCACAGCTGTGATCAGGACCAGTTTCTGGAGATGATCCGCGGCTATTGCGCCGCCTTTGACGTGACGGTGCCCGAAGACGTCTTACGCGCCGAGGCAATCGAATGGCAAGCGACACGCGGGGCGCGTTCGGGCCGTGTCGCCTGGCAATTTTTTACGGATCTGGCAGGCCGCAAGGGTGTTACGATCTGAGGACGAGGGTTCGGGCGCTCTTGCCTTTGGCAATTCGCCCCGCCCCCCGTCCCCGAGAGGCCTTTAGCGCAGGTAGGGCATCGGATCGACGCTGTCGAACCCGTCGCGGACTTCGAAATGGACGTAAGACTGGTCGCCGCCTCGAAGTTGCGCAATCGCATCCCCGCGATCGACGCTATCCCCTTTTCGGACCGAGACCTTGTCCACGTTGGCATAGACCGTCAACAGGTTGTCCGGATGCCGCAATACGAGGATCGGCACACCATCCGAGCTTTCGGTAATGGCTGCCACGGTCCCCGTATCGGCGGCGATCACCGGATCGCCCGGCGCGCCCTTGATATCGATGCCTTCGTTCCGTCCCTTGGCGTATTCACGGATGATGCTGCCCTTGGCCGGGAGGATCATGCGCGCGGCTGAGGCTTGTGTTGTTTCAAGCTCGACCACCGGCTCTTGCGGCTGGGCCGCTTGAACGGTCGCGGTGTCATCTTCGGGCAAAGGCTTGGACGCGCTTGGCGGTGTTGGCGTATCGGACCCAACACCGGGCAGGGGCGTTGTTGACACGACCGGTTGCTCTTCCTCGACGGCCGGAGCGGGCTGCGCCGCGGGGATCAGCAGGTATTGGCCTTCGCGCACCGCGAAATCACTGTCGAGGCCGTTCCACTCGGCGATGGAGCGGGCAGGCACGTCGTAGAGGCGGGCAATCGTATAGGCCGTCTCACCCCGTTCGACGCGGTGCCGGATGGGTTCGTTGACCAGAGGCGGCAATGCCTGCGCCGTGGGCGTCGCTGGCGGTGTCACCGCAGCGTTCTCGATGGCTTGTCCGGCGAGCGTGGTTACGTCAACGCCGGGCGTATCGAGTGCTGCCACGGCCACGCGTGGTTCCGCGACCCGGCGGGGCAGTGCGACGATTTCGCCCTCGCGGAGCGCGGTCGTTGGCTTGACCCCGTTGAAACTGGCCACTTCATCGGCTGGCAAACCGACCCGGTCGGACACGTTGAGCACCGTATCGCCACGCTGCGCGACAGCGACCTGGTAGTTCGGATAAGAGATTATCCCGCGATCATCCGGAGGGGGTCGGTCATTCGCCGCATTCTGGGCTGCCTCGCTCGTGCTGAAGCCTTCGCCGAAGAACCCCCGCATATCGAAATCGAGCGGTTCGCTACAGGCGGACAACGTAAATCCAGCCATCGCGAGCAACAGCCCCGACCGCCCATTGCGTCGTTTCCGAGAAATCATCTGCTTCGTCCTCTTGCTGCCCCTTCGTTGGCGGGGGCGTTGCGCGATCAAATGTCTTTCTACTCCCGCCCCAATCCCTCAAGCAGAGGCACGAAACGGACCGGGCGCAGTTCGTCGTAATCAAATCCGTCTTCGGTCTTTCGCACGCGAATAAGGCTTTGAACAGCGTCGGACTGCCCAACCGGTACCACCATGATACCCCCAATCTTGAGTTGCGCCAAGAGCGGGCCGGGCGGATCTTCTGCCGCGGCGGTGACAAGGATGCGGTCGAACGGCGCCTGATCGGGCAAGCCGAAACTGCCATCACCGACAATCGCCGTGATGTTGTGCAGATTGAGCGTGTCGAACCGTGCTTGGGCCTCGTTCACCAGCCGCTTGTGCCGGTCGATGGTATAGACGCGGCGGGCCAGTTTCGCGAGGATCGCGGCCTGGTATCCCGAACCCGTTCCGACCTCGAGCACCGTGTCGCGGGGGCTGATCTGAAGCGCCTGCGTCATGAGACCAACCACCGAAGGCTGGCTGATCGTTTGCCCGCAGGCGATCGGAAGGGGCGTGTCGTCATAGGCCCGCTCGGCAAAGACGCCCGTGACAAAGGCCCCGCGATCCACTTCTTCGATGGCCTGCAAGACGCGCGCATCCGTGACCCCGCGCGATCGGATCGCGTAGAGAAACTGCATCTTGCGCTCGGCCTCGGGCGTCATGTGGCGATGGCCTTGAGCGCGTCGAGTGCGGCGTGATCCGTCAGGTCGGCCCGCATCGGCGTGACCGAGATGTAGCCGTCGAGATTGACGGCGGCATCGGTCCCGGGCGCGGTTGCGACATGCTGCTTGCCGCCTTGAACCCAAAGGAACTGACGGCCTGAGGGCGCTGAAAGGGGCGCGGTGTGAAACCCTGTTCCCGGTCGAAAACCCTGCGGCGCCAGGCGGACGCCCTTGACCCCATAAGCCGGTACGGGTGGAAAATTTACGTTAAAAAACAGGATGTAACCGCCATTCTCGTCCGGCGTTGCATCAAGAATGCGGCGCACGGTCGATGCCCCGTATGCTGCGGCGGCGTCGAATGTGTTTTCAAGATCGCGATTGCCGGGCCCGTAATACTGCGACAGCGCAATTGACGGGATGCCCTGCAATGCGCCCTCCATCGCGCCCCCGAGCGTGCCGGAATAGAGCGCATTCTCAGCCGAGTTGTTGCCGCGGTTCACACCCGACAGCAGCAGGTCGGGTTTCTGGTCGTTGAGAACGTCATGGATGCCAGCAAGCACGCAATCGGCCGGGCTGCCCTCGCATGCAAATCTTCGTTCGCCGATCTTTTGAAACCCCACCGGCCGGGTATAGCTGATCGCGTGGCCGACACCGGATTGTTCGAAGGCAGGTGCCACTGTCCAAACCTCTCCGGACGGGCCTGCAAGCTCGGTCGCGATGTCGTGCAGCACCGCCAGCCCCGGAGCTGCGATGCCGTCGTCGTTGGTAATGAGAATGCGCATGTATGCCTCTTTTGAGCTTACTAGGCGAGGGCTGCGCGGGCGGCAAGCGGTGGCTGATCAGGCGGCGCGTTTTTGTTTGGTGCTAACGGCCTTGTTCAGACTGCGTGTCGGTGATCCGTCTGCTCCCGAACGGGGCCAACACCCGCCTTAATGTGATCGGCAAATTCCAGCCGACAACCGGGATCGGTCCATCAGGAAAGCTGGGCCAGCAGGCGGGTCGCCTCTTTGGCCGGGTCAACCAGCGCGCTGCGGTCTTCGCCGGGAAAGAACCGGGCCCGGGTGGCCGTGGGCATCGGACTTGGCGTCATGATGTGCACCTGCGGTCCGATCTTTGCCCGTTCGGCAGCCCATGACCGGGCAAGGGCGATTTGCGCGGCCTTCGTCGCGCCATAGCAGCCAAAGAACTTGTCCCCGGCATGGGGGTCGTCAAAAAACAGCGCGTCGCCGCTCTCGCCCAGCAGGGGGGCCACAAACTGGATGAGCGTCGCGGATGCAGCGACATTGCACGCAAGCGACTTCGCCATATCCTTTGCGTCGATGTGATCGGCAGGCGCCAGCGGTGCGGCGTGAATGGCCGTGTGAGCCCAGAGATCAAGCGCGCCCCAACGATCAAAGATCCCCCGGCAGAGCGTTGCCATCGCATCCGCATTCGTGATGTCCATGGGGGCGAGCGTGGCCGAGCCGCCGACTTTCTGGATCCGGTCGTCCAGCTCTTCGAGGGCGCCGGTTGTCTTGCCGACCGCGATTATGTGATGCGTTGGCGCGAGGGCCAGCGCCAGGGCCGCGCCAAGGCCACGGGATGCGCCGGTAATGAGGGCTGTCTTGGTCATGCGGCGCGGTTTGGCGCTTGGCTAAGGGAAGGTCAAGCGCCAAGCATTCCGCCCGGTGCCGCGCCTAGCTTGCCGCCTCGAAGGTCGGCACGTCCATCCACACCGGCTCACCATTCTTGATGAACAAGAGCCGCCCGTCCTCAATGTCGATTACCCGGCCCAAGCCAAAGTTGTCGCCCACGCCGATCCGGCGAACATGGCCAGCGGGGCTGCGCAGCAGCGCCTGCTTGTTGGCGTCCGTGCCAAATGTCCCCAGAAGGACGTAATGACGAAGGCTCAAAGTACTGCGCCGCGTCGCAAGCTGCGCGGTTCGATCACTGGTATTCACTGGGGGGTTCCGTTTGCGCGAGTGAGAATCTTCATAAGACAGACCGGTCGGATAGCATCAGCCCCTCCCCTCTGACAGGGGAGTCCTTACGTCATCGTTAACGGCTTTTTTCGTCGGCGATCCGCCACCTGCTAAGCGCCGGCTGCGGCGGATTTTCGCCCGCGATGATAGGTGAAGGCCAGCGCGGCCAAATGCTGCAAGGCCTTGTGCGGCAGGTCGTCTTGCAGGGCCATATGCAGACCACGGTTACCGCTGAACCGAAAGGCATCCGGATAGATCTCGCGCATCGTCTCAGACAGGTTCGTCTGGCAATGAACGAAGATGCCGATCTCGTCCGGCCGATCTTCGAACCAAGATACCCGGAGCGTTGTACCGCCCTTGCCCGGACGCCATGACGGTTCGTTCCACTTGAGGCTCTCGCCCAGCTCGCACCCGACATCATCGGCGGCTTGAAAGAAGATCGCGCGGATTTCGATCAGACGGGTCTGCGCGGCCTCGGGCCAATGCGCGATGCGGTTCAGGATCTGGGGTGAGACCGGCTGCATGTGCTTACCGTATTAAGACCTGCTGACAGGTGCCGTCAGCAGGTCAGGCATCGGCAAGATGCGGCCGGATATCCGTTCCGGCGGCTGCATAGAGGTCCAGTAAGCGGTCAAATGTGATGCCTTCCCGCTGGGCCGTGGCCAGCGGATGCTTGTCTTCATGGACCCAAAGCAAGGGCCTGTCACTGCTTTCGCCGGTCTCGAGATCGCAGGGCAACCAGTCTTCGGATGGCCAACCGGGCAAATCGTTCATCAACCAGGCGAAGCAACCGGGAAAACCGGAGTAATCGTCTTTTTGCCAGGCGCTGATATATGCGTCGTAGTTCTCGTCCTTCACGCTGCCCCAGACACCATAGGAGAATGTCTGGTCAGACCCGAGGATCGGAAGCGGCAGGGTGCAGCGAATGTAGTATCCACCATCGAAAACACAGAGATCCGAGCTGAGCTTATGCTCGCCCACAACCAGTGTGTCCTTATCGGTATCCCTCAGATTGCCATGTGGCCACGGATCGGGGTGGTCGAACCCGAAGTCAAATACGCCGCCGAAAGTCTGCCCGCAGCAAGGGCATTCGAAGTTCCGGTCGTTGAAGCGCCTCCAACGCGGGTCGTCGGCCAGGTTCACTCAGCCGCTTTCATCTGGAACCCCTTGCGGATCATGTCGGCGGGTTCGACCGGGTATTCGCCGCTGAAGCACGCATCGCAGTATTGGGGCGCCTGCGCATCCCGGCCCTTCGCTTCGCCGACCGCGCGATAGAGGCCGTCGAGCGTGATGAATTTCAGGCTATCGACGGCCAGATGTTCCCGCATCTCTTCCTCGGACATGGTCGCGGCCAGCAGCTTTTCGCGCTGCGGGGTATCCACGCCGTAGAAGCACGGCCAGGCCGTCGGCGGCGACGCGATGCGGAAATGGACTTCCTTCGCGCCGGCATCGAGGATCATTTCCTTGATCTTGCGGCTTGTCGTCCCACGCACGACGCTGTCATCGACCAGAACAACCCGTTTGCCCCGGATAAGGGCGCGGTTCACGTTGAGCTTCAGACGGACACCCATGTTCCGGATCTGCTCGGTCGGTTCGATGAAGGTGCGGCCCATATACTGGTTGCGGATGATGCCCATGCCATAGGGGATGCCGGACTGACGGGCGAAACCAATGGCAGCTGGCGTGCCGCTGTCGGGAACCGGACAGACGAGATCGGCCTCGACCGGGCTTTCCTTGGCCAATTCCACTCCGATCGCCTCGCGCGTCTCATAAACGCTGCGCCCGCCAAGGATGCTGTCGGGGCGGCTGAAATAGACGTGCTCGAAGATGCAGAACCGGGCGGGGGCGGGGCGGAAAGGCCGCAGGCTTTCAATCCCGGCGGCGGTGATCACGACCATCTCACCCGGTTCGATTTCACGCACGAACTCGGCCCCGATGATGTCTAGTGCACAGGTCTCGGAGCTGAGCGCCCAGCCATCGCCGACCTTGCCAAGCACCAGAGGGCGCACGCCCAGCGGGTCCCGGACCCCAATCAGCTTGGTACGGGTCATGGCGACGATAGAAAACGCGCCTTCGACCCGCCGCAGCGCATCTTCCATCCGTTCAGGGATGTTCCGCTGCAATGACCGGGCCATTAGGTGGATGATGCATTCGCTGTCCGAGGACGACTGAAAGATGCTCCCGCGCTCGATCAGCTCGCGCCGTAGGGCATCTGCGTTGGTGATATTACCGTTATGGGCAATGGCCGCGCCGCCCATGGCGAATTCGCCAAAGAACGGCTGGACGTCGCGGATCGCGGTATGGCCTTTCGACCCGGTCGTGGAATAGCGAACGTGCCCGATGGACAGCTCGCCCGGCAAGGTCTCCATCACCTGCTGGCTGGTGAACGTGTCGCGGACATAACCGAAACGCCGGGCTGAGTTGAAACCCTGTTCCGGGTCATAGGCCACGATGCCCCCTGCCTCTTGCCCACGGTGTTGCAGCGCATGCAGGCCGAGCGCCACGAAATTCGCCGCATCCCGGGTCCCGATGACGCCGAAAACGCCACATTCCTCTTTCAGTTTGTCATCGTCGAACGGGTGCGCAGGCGGGAGAAGGGCGTCTGTCACGGTGGGGGCAGCTCCGAATCCGATAGGGCGTGGGGGTGATCTACCAAGCCCAGTCAGCGGTGTCACGAAAGGATCACATTTCAAACGGCCCATTCGCCGTGTGGTGACGCACCGAAATCGAGGGCTGACAACCGCCGGTTGGTAGGATCATCAGCCGCGCCATAGAAGCCCGATTAGCGGGCCGACAGCATCACTCGTTGCAGTTGGCGATCAGCGCTTCGTACTGGCGGGTCAGCCAGCCAAGCGCCTCTTCGGGGTTCTGTTCCTGGATTTGCGCGGTCAGTTGGCCGAACACCTCGGCAGAGCGGCTTTCGTCGACGATCGTGTATTCGGCACCGGTCACGACCTGATCATAGACAAAGAACGCAATGGCGACGAGCAGAACGCCACGCAAGACGCCAAACAGAAAGCCGAACCCCTGATCGATACCGCCAAGGGCCGAGCGTTGCACGATGGACGAAAAGAGCGGTGTGAAAAGCGACACGATGATCAGCGCTAGGGCCAGGATCAGGAAGAACGCGCCGATGATGGACAATTCGCAGTTCCCGGCGATGAATTCGTTGATCACCGGTATTTCCTGCATCAGCGGTTCGGCCTGCGGCGCAAAGATGTATGCGACGATCGCCGCGATGACCCACGCCGCGATGGCCATGACTTCACGGACGAAACCGCGGCTGAAGGCCAGCAAGGCCGAGATAACGACGACGACGGCGACGACCCCGTCAATGATGGTCAAGTCTTCCATGAGACCGCGTCCTTTTATTGTCCTGCCCGCGGCGCTTATCCCGCGCCGAATACTTCACCTACAAAGCCGGTGAGGTCGCTCATCGCATCAAGCGTAATGCCCGTCGCGCCCTGCGCCTTTCCGCCTTTTGCGGCGATTGCTTTGGAAAAACCAAGTTTTTGGGCTTCTTTCAACCGATTTTCCGTTTGAGGGGCCGGACGAAGCGCTCCGGAGAGGCTAAGTTCCCCGAAAACCACACAATCGGCCGGAAGTGCCGCATCTTCGCGCGCGCTCAGCAACGCCGCGGCAACCGCCAGATCAGCCGCCGGTTCGCTGATTTTCAGCCCGCCTGCGACATTGAGATAGACGTCGAGACCCGCAAACGGGATCCCGCACCGCGCCTCAAGCACGGCAAGGATCATGGCAAGCCGCCCGCTGTCCCAGCCCACGACGGTGCGCCGGGCCTGTGCATGGGGTGAGGGCGCTACGAGGGCCTGAAACTCAACCAGAACCGGTCTTGTCCCCTCGATCCCGGCGAAAACGACAGAACCGGGCGACGGCTCGCCGCGCTCGGACAGAAACAGGGCGGAGGGGTTCAACACTTCATCAAGGCCCTCGCCCGTCATTTCAAAGACCCCGATCTCATCCGCCGGGCCGAACCGGTTCTTGACCGCTCGCAGAATGCGGAACTGGTGCCCGCGTTCGCCCTCGAAATAAAGAACAGTGTCGACCATGTGTTCGACGACGCGCGGCCCGGCAATCTGCCCTTCTTTCGTGACGTGACCCACCATGATGACGCTGATCCCCTTGCGTTTGGCAAAGGTGGTCAACTCATGGGCTGCCGACCGGACCTGCGACACCGACCCGGGTGCGCTGTCGACGGTATCGAGCCACATGGTCTGGATCGAATCGATGATTGCGAGATCGGGGGCTTCGGTTTCGAGTGTAGTGAGGATGTTGCGCAGATTGGTGTCAGCGGCGAGCTTGACGGGCGCGTCCGCCAGCCCCAGCCGCCGGGCGCGCATGCGGACCTGTGCGCTGGCTTCTTCCCCGCTGACATAGACCGTCTTCAGCCCCGATTGCGCGAACCGGGCAACCGCCTGCAACAGCAGTGTCGACTTCCCGATGCCGGGATCACCGCCAACAAGGATGGCCGATGCAGGAACTAACCCGCCTCCCAGAACACGGTCGAACTCACCAATGCCGGAGCCTGTGCGGGGCGGGGGTGCTTCCTGTGTCTTGAGATCGCTCAGGGCAACCGGTGTGCCGCGCTTGTTCCCCAGTCCCTTGGATGAAGGCCCTGCGCTAAGCCCCTGATCTTCCTGAATGGTATTCCACTCGCCGCAGGCGTCGCAGCGCCCCGACCATTTGGTGAAGGACGCGCCGCAGGCCGAACAGAGGAAACTGGGTGTCTTTGCCATGAACGCGGTGTGCCCTCTGCAGCGGCCAAGGTCAAACGCTTGGTCGGCGGCTGGCCCACGATACCCAGATCGAGGTGAGGATGCAGGCGGTGAAGAGGTAAAGGCCCCATGCAACCTCGACCCGGCCCACGCCGATCCCCTTGGCGATGGTTATGTAGAGCGCGATGAGAAAGACATCGGCCATCGCCAGCTTGCCCATGATCTCGAGCACCTTGTGCAGGCGCGGGCTGAGCATCCGCCAGTGCATGAGCGTCAGTCCGATCGTTTTGAGCAGCGGAAAAACCAGCGCAAAAAAGGTGACGGCGAGGGCCAGAAAGACGTCGGACCGCCAGAGCGATTGCAACCCGGTAATGATGCTGATCTCGCTGAGGCCGAACAGGGGCAGCAGCCCCGCCCGCAGCAGTGGCGCGAACCAGGACAACGGGTAAAGAACGAGGAGGGCGAGGTTAACGTATCGGTGCAAGGGGCCCTCGAAACAGTTCAACATTGCCGGCCCAAGGTGAAGCGTGCGTGTTTCCGATGGATGCGTAGCGCGTCATTAGGTCATTACGTCGGCATTCCGAAGGCATTTGCAACCGGCCTCACGCTGCGGGTCGGTGGTGCAACTCACCCAGGTCGATCAGACGGGTCCAACAGATCGACATCCGACAGATCAAAAACATGCCGCCCTGTCTCGGACGGGAGCGCACGCTTGGCCGCCCATGCCTTGCGCACCAGGGACAGTTTGGCCCCGGGAAACGCGTCAAGGAAATCGCGCGTGTATTGGTTGAACTGGTTGTGGTGCGCGATTTCGGTTTGGAAGCCGGGCTGCGCGGCCTCGTCCTGCTGCCGCCGATATTCGGCAACCGCATCTGCCAAGGTCTTGCCCGCGTTCCTTTTCATCCATGTCATGAAGGCGATGTTGAACTTGAAGCCATCTCCGACCTGCGACTTAAAGAACCTCCGGACATTCTGCGAATTCCTGTAGCTGTCGGTAATGATGGTCTCGGGCGTCAGTGTTTCGCTATGCCAGTCGAACTTTGATTTCGCGGGTGTGGATTTGTCACCGGGCCATACCGTTTCGCCGGTGTCGATGTGATGCGCGATACGGTCGAGCAGGGTGAACTTGCCGCCGGTCGATTTGAGCCCGCGGCGCTTGGCTTCGGCCAGCAGTTCTTCTTTCAGCCAATACCAACGCCGCAATTCCTGCGCGGTTTCGATGGTTGCTATCTCGGGCCGGGCCTCGGTCATTCCGCGGCCTGCAGGCCTTTTATCTCGGCCACCAGTTTCGGGATCTTTTCCTTGAACTTGAAGAAGCCCGCCGTTGCATGGGGCCAGGCGGCCGCATCGTATGGGCGCTGAATGGCGGTGATGTGGATGCCTGTCAGGCTGCGCAGATCGTCAATAAGATCAGCCGTCGGACCAACCGGCGCATAGGCCGTCACGATCTGTTCGAGCCCGGCATCCCGCGCCCATCCGGCGATATCGTCATAGTTCTGCACCCGCACAACCTCCCCAAGGCGCCCTTCGAACCGCATCAGGACATCGGCGATTGCACTGTCCGAGAATTCGCGGACATGAGGCGCAATTTCCAGCGGCGACAGCTTGTGACGCCGGCCGATTGCGGCTGTCGTAACGATGTCGGGGCTCTGGTCCAGCACGAACCCGGGTGAAAGGTCTTCGTCATGCAGTAGCAACCCGGTGCGCAGCCCGGTCTCCGGAAATTCCGACGGCGGAAGGCGGCGGCGCTCGGGGTGCGGCATGCCGGCAAGCGGGGCGGGGTCGGGGGCCAGTTGACCATGCGGGGCGAACCGCCCTTCGGTATAGCGTTCGATATTGCCGGGCCGCGCCACATAGTTCTTGCCCAGCGTCTGCAGCCCCGCCACCCATTTCCAACCCAGCGTGTTCGAGGCCGGGTCGCCATCGAGCAGGTGACGCAGGAAAAAGTCGGCGCCCAATTCCCAAGGTAGACGAAGGGTAAATACCCAGATCGAGGCAAACCACATCCGCACGTGGTTGTGCACATAGCCGGTCTCGACCAGTTCATGCGCCCAAGCGTTGAAACAGTCGATATCGGTCTCGCCTTTGCAGGCCGCCTCCCAGCGATCGCGCAATCCGGCCTGGGTCTGGATGTCATCGAGATGCCGGTTCAGCGATTGCCGGTATTGCCGCCAGACGGCGGGCCGCATTTCCAGCCATCCTTTCCAGTATGTTCGCCAATAGACCTCGTGCACGAACTTTTGCGCGGCTGAAAGCGAATGGCGGGCGAGCGTGGATTGCAGCACCTCCTCTTCGGTCAAGAGGCGCGCGCGGATGTAGGGCGAAAGCTGAGAGACGCCGTTATGGGCATCCCGCCCCAGATCATAGTTGCGCCGGGCGGCATATTCTCGTCCGGCATGGGGCAAAAAGGACGCAAGCGCCTCAAGGGCCGCTGTACGGGTGGGTGGAAATCGCTCGATTGCTTCGGACATGCATCGCGAGCTATGCCCAATGACCGCAAGGTCAAGCGGTCGCGGCCCCCGCGCGGTATCGGTCAAGCACGGGGTCCCAACCTGATCGATACCCATCCGCCTGCTTCTCGGCCGCATCCCCAAGCGCTTCAAATCCGTCATGCACAAGGGTCAGCCGGGTGCCGGTCTGCGTTTCTTCGAACGTGACCCGGATCCGTGTGGCCTCGGCTTCGGTCCGGCCGACATACCACGCGATCTCAAGCGTCGCCGGCGGGGCAAAGAGCGTAAAATGCCCCCAGATGCTCTCACTGCCATCCTGCAGCGTTTCGACAATGCGCCCGCCGGTTTTGGGTTCGGTTTCCAACGCCTTCGGGGTCGTGGCATTGCCGCAGGAAATGGAATGGGTTTCGACCGGCCACCAACTGCCCAGCCTTTCGGCGAACAGGCTGAAGGCGGCGGCGGGTGGCAGGGGCACTTCGATCGTTTTGCGAACGGGCGGTGGAGGGGTCATGATGTGTCCGTGGTTTTCGAGGCTTCGATGTTAGCGGCATCGGCAAAGGCGGCCAGCGCATCTGTCCAAAGCGTGTCGAGATACGCGCGCAGCGCCCACCAGCCTTTGGGATCAAGCGTATAAATGCGCCGCGTGCCGCGTTGTTCGACATGCAGAAGACCCGCATCCGACAGCACCTTGAGGTGCTGGGAAACCGCAGGACGACTGACCGGCAGCGTCGCTGCAATCTGACCCACCGGGCTTGGGCTTTTGGCGATACGCTCGATTATGGCGCGCCGTGTCGGATCGGCGAGAGCAATGAGAGCTTTATCGTAAGTCATGACTTACCGTAAGTGTTGGCTTTCCTTCCGTCAAGGCGCGTTGGTGCCCTTGCAGGTCCCCCGAGCCAATACTAAGACTCGGGTAACACCTCTGCGGGTATGGTCCCGCGAGGTACGATTTCGCGGGCACTGAACCGCGGCGACTGACGAGGCGGAATTCCATGCACGATCCATATGAAACCTACATGAATACGCTTGTCCCCATGGTGGTCGAGCAAACCAGCCGTGGTGAACGGGCATACGACATCTTTTCACGGCTGCTGAAAGAGCGGATCATCTTTCTGAATGGGCCGGTCCATGACGGGATGTCATCGCTGATCGTCGCGCAGTTGCTGCATCTTGAGGCCGAAAACCCCAAGAAAGAAATCAGCATGTACATCAACTCGCCCGGTGGTGTCGTGACCAGCGGGCTGTCGATTTACGACACGATGCAATACATCAAACCCAAGGTCAGCACGCTGGTCATCGGGCAGGCGGCGTCGATGGGGTCGCTCTTGCTGGTCGGGGGTGAGACAGGCATGCGGTTTTCGCTGCCCAACAGCCGGATCATGGTGCACCAGCCCTCTGGCGGGTATCAGGGCCAGGCGACCGATATCATGATCCACGCCGAAGAGACGCTCAAACTCAAGCGGCGCCTCAACGAGATCTACGTCAAACACACCGGTCAATCGCTTGAAGCGGTCGAGACAGCGCTTGAGCGCGACAACTTCATGTCACCGGAAGAGGCCAAGGACTGGGGTCATATCGACGAGATTGTTGAAAATCGCAGCAAGGGTGATGACGAAGACGAGAAGTGATGCCGCAATACGATCATTTTGCGATTGTGGTGCAAAAAACGCTGGCCTAAGCTGCGGCGACACGGTGGGGGCCGGGGTGAAGCAAAGAAATGACGGCGTAAGTCGGAAAGGTGCTTGAATCATGGCGACGAACTCGAGCGGCGACAGCAAGAACACACTTTACTGCAGCTTTTGTGGCAAGAGCCAGCATGAGGTGCGAAAGCTGATCGCCGGCCCGACCGTCTTTATCTGCGATGAGTGTGTTGAACTGTGTATGGACATCATCCGGGAAGAGACCAAGGCGAGCGGGCTCAAGGCCACCGATGGTGTGCCGACACCAAAAGATATCTGCGCGGTGCTTGACGATTACGTGATCGGTCAGGCGATGGCGAAGCGGGTTCTGTCGGTCGCGGTGCATAACCACTACAAGCGACTGAACCATGCCCAGAAGGGCGGGGACATCGAACTGGCGAAGTCGAACATCCTGCTGATCGGCCCGACGGGGTGCGGCAAGACGCTGCTGGCGCAAACGCTGGCGCGCATTCTCGACGTGCCCTTCACCATGGCGGACGCGACGACCCTGACCGAAGCCGGATATGTGGGCGAGGATGTCGAAAACATCATCCTCAAGCTCCTCCAGGCCAGCGAATACAACGTCGAGCGCGCCCAGCGGGGCATCGTCTATATCGACGAGGTCGACAAGATCACGCGCAAGTCCGAGAACCCCTCGATCACCCGCGACGTGTCGGGCGAGGGTGTGCAACAGGCCCTGCTGAAGCTGATGGAAGGCACCGTGGCCAGCGTGCCGCCCCAGGGCGGGCGCAAGCATCCGCAACAGGAATTCCTGCAGGTGGACACGACCAACATCCTGTTTATCTGCGGCGGTGCGTTTGCGGGCCTCGACAAGATCATCGCGCAACGCGGTAAGGGTTCTGCCATGGGCTTTGGCGCGGACGTGCGGGATAACGATGACCGTGGCGTCGGCGAATTGTTCAAGGATCTCGAACCGGAGGATCTGCTGAAGTTCGGCCTGATCCCGGAATTCGTCGGCCGTCTGCCGGTTCTGGCGACGCTTGAGGATCTGGACGAAGATGCGCTGGTCACAATCCTGACGCAGCCCAAGAATGCGCTGGTCAAACAGTATCAGCGCCTGTTCGAACTGGAAGACACCGAGCTGACATTCACCGAGGATGCGCTCAAGGCCATCGCCAAGCGGGCGATCGAACGCAAGACCGGTGCCCGTGGCCTGCGGTCAATCCTCGAAGACATCCTGCTCGACACGATGTTCGATCTGCCCGGTCTGGGCAGCGTAACCGAAGTGGTGGTCAACGAAGAGGCGGTCACGTCAGAGGCCGCACCGCTGATGATCCATGCCGATACCAAGAAAGAGCCTGCTTCCGCGGGCTAAGAACCGGCTGAAGACTTGGACGAGGCGGGCCCGACTGGGCCCGTTTTTCGTTTCGATCCAGTCGTTCGATTGCGGTCGCCCTGCATCCGTGATCCACTGCCGGCATTGGGATTTGGGGAGACAGCATGACCGCCGACAATGCCGGACATCACGATGCAAAGCTCGATTTCAGCAAGGACATGTCCTACGGTGACTATCTCTCGCTCGACACAGTGCTGGGCGCACAGCATCCCCAAAGCAATGCCCATGACGAGATGCTGTTCATCATTCAGCACCAGACGTCAGAGTTGTGGATGCGGCTCGCCATCCATGAGCTGAGCATCGCGCGTGACCTGATCCGCGAAGGCGATCTTCAGCCCGCCTTCAAGATGTTGACGCGGGTCGCGCGGATCTTTGAACAGCTCAACAGCGCGTGGGATGTTCTGCGCACGATGACCCCCAGTGAGTACACCGAGTTCCGCCCCGCGCTGCAGGCGGGATCGGGCTTTCAGTCGCACCAATACCGCCTGATCGAATACATGCTGGGCAATCGGCCAAAGGCGATGCTGCGCCTTTACGCGCACGAGCCTGATAACCACGCGCGGCTTGAGGCCGAGCTGCAAAGCCAGTCGCTCTATCAGGTCACTTTGGCATTCGTTTCCAAGGCATTAGGTCGCGATATCAGTCTTGATCAACCTTCGGACGGGCCGTGGGTGGCCAGGCCCGAGGTTCAGGCGCTTTGGCGCGTCGTTTACGAAGACCCGCGGGCGCATTGGGATGCCTATCACCTCGCCGAAAAGCTGGTCGACCTCGAAGACTATTTTCGGCGCTGGCGGTTTAACCACGTCACGACGGTCGAGCGGATCATCGGCTTCAAACGGGGCACAGGTGGTACGGCCGGAGTGCCGTATCTGCGCAAGATGCTGGAGGTCGAGCTGTTTCCCGAGCTTTGGCACGTGAGAGGAGAGCTGTAAGTGGTTTTGAAAAAAGCGTTTTTCGATCTTCCCGATGGTCTGATCTATCTCGATGGTAATTCGCTCGGACCGCTGCCCAAGTCGGTTGGCGGTCGCGTTGGCGTGATGATGGCAGAGGAATGGGGCCAGCAACTCATCCGGGGCTGGAATAGCGCAGGCTGGATGGCGCAGCCATCGCGCGTGGGTGATGCGGTCGGGCGGCTTATCGGCGCGCCCGAGGGCAGCGTCGTTATGGGCGACACGCTGTCGATCAAGGTGTACCAGGCACTCGCCGCCGCCCTTCGGATGCGTCCGGACCGTCGCGTGATCCTGAGCGACACAGGCAATTTCCCCACTGATCTCTATATGGCGGAGGGGCTGATCCGCGTTCTCGACCGGGATTATGAATTGCGGCTGGTCGAGCCGGAAGAGGTGGCCGTGAGTATCGGCGATGATATCGCAGCGGTGATGCTGACCCATGTCGACTACCGGACGGGCCGGATGCACGACATGCCGACCGTGACCGAACTGGCCCATGCGGCGGGTTCGGTCATGATATGGGATCTTGCCCATTCTGCGGGTGCGGTGCCCGTCGACCTCTCAGCCGTCCGGGCTGAGTTCGCGATTGGCTGCAGTTACAAATACCTGAACGGTGGGCCGGGCGCGCCCGCATTCATCTATGTCCGCCCCGATCTTGCCGACAGTATCGATCCGGCCTTGGCCGGGTGGCTGGGCCATGACGCGCCTTTTGCGTTCGAGCTGGGATACCGCCCCGCTTCCGGGATCGAACGGATGCGGGTTGGCACGCCGCCCGTGATCCAGATGACAGCGCTGGAAGAGGCGTTGAAGATCTGGGACGGCGTGTCGATGGCGGAGGTCCGCGCGGCTTCGGTTGCGCTGCAGGAGCTCATGATCGCCGAGGTCGAGGCGCGGGTGCCGGAGCTCAAGCTTGCCAGCCCGCGCGATCCGGCCCAGCGCGGCAGCCAGGTCTCATTCCGTCATCCCGAAGGCTACGCCGCGATGCAGGCGCTGATTGCGCGCGGTGTTATCGGTGATTTCCGCGCGCCTGACATCATGCGGTTCGGGATCACGCCGCTGTATCTCGATGAGCAGGATATTCTGGCGGCGGTGGATCATATTGAAGCGGTGATGACCGGGCATCTTTACGACGATCCGGCCTATCGGACCCGCAACCGCGTGACCTGAGGTTTCGCGCGCTCAGCGCACCGCCGCGATCGGCCCTTCGGCCCGGCCATTGATGAACTGGTCGACATAAGGATCGCCGCAGGTGTCGAGCTCTGAGACGGGGCCCGTCCACCGGATCTTTCCTCCATGCAGCATCGCGACATTGTCGGCGATCGCACGCACGCTTGTCATGTCGTGGGTGATGGTCATCGCCGTGGCGCCCATCTCGGTCACGATTTCGCGGATCAGATCGTTGATGACACCGGCCATGATCGGGTCGAGCCCAGTTGTCGGTTCGTCGAAAAAGATGATCTCGGGCTCGGCCGCGATGGCGCGGGCAAGGCCTACGCGCTTTTGCATCCCGCCCGACAGCTCGGCCGGGAACTGGTCGGCCACGTCCGGGGTCAGGCCCACCCGACGCAGCTTTTCGATGGCGATGTCGCGGGCTTCGGCCTTTGGACGTTTGAGCGCACCGCGCAGCAGCCGGAATGCGACGTTCTGCCAGACCGGCAGCGAGTCAAAGAGCGCGCCGCCCTGAAACAACATGCCGAAACGCGCAAGAAACGCGTCGCGTTCGGCCTTCAGCACGTCCTCATCGTCAAGCGTGATGGTGCCGCTATCGGGCTGAACCAACCCAAGGATCGCCTTGATCGTCACCGATTTCCCGGTGCCTGACCCACCGATGATAACCATGGACGTGCCGCTTTCGACGGTCAGATCGACCCCCCGAAGCACGTGGTTGTCGCCAAACGACTTGTGGACGTTATCGAGCTTGATCATCGTGCGCCACCGTCCGCACTGGTGCAGGGGGCGCTGCCCCCCGGCACTGCGTGCCGTCCCCCGGAGTATTTCCGGAACAATGAAGGCGCGGTGTTATGGAGTGGCCGGGTTTCTGTCATACCGAAAAGAAGATCCCCGTCAGAACGAAGTTGGCGGCGAGGATCAGTACGGCCGCTGCTTCGACGCTGCCTTTTGTCGCCCGTCCGACGCCCTGGGCACCCCGGCCCGAATGCATCCCGAAATAGCACCCCATGAGCGCAGCGATGAAGCCAAAGACGGCACCCTTGGCGAGCGATGAGGTGACATCGGTGAATTCGAGGAAATCGACCGTGTTCTTGATGTAGGTGGCCGGGTTGAAATCAAGCGTTCCGGTGGCCACTGCATAGCCGCCCGCAATACCGATCAGGTCTCCGACACCGACCAGTAGCGGCACGACGAGAGTCGCGCCAACGACGCGCGGGGCGGCGAGGTACTTCATTGGGTGGGTAGAGAGCGTGACCAGCGCATCGATCTGTTCGGTCACCTTCATCGTCGCGATCTCGGCCGCGATGGACGACGTCACCCGTGCCGCAATCATCAGCCCGACCAGCACCGGGCCAAGCTCGCGGACCATGCCGATGGCCACGATCTGCGGCACGACCGCCTCGGCGTTGAAGCGCGCACCACCCGCATAGATCTGCAGCGCCAGCGCCCCGCCCGTGAAGATTGCCGTCAGCCCAACCACGGGCAGGGACAGCCATCCGATGTTCAGCAGGGCGAGGGCGAATTCGCGCACATAGAAAGGCGGGCGCGCCGCGTGGCTGATGCTGCCCCAGGCAAATATCGCGACCCGACCGACCGCCGCGAGGCTGCGCAGCGTTGCGCGGCCAAGGAGCGCGAGCGGGTTCATTCGCTGTAGCGCCGGGTGTAGCGGGCCCCGAGGCTGGTCAGGATCTCGTAACCGATCGTGCCGGCCGCCTTGGCCAGATCATCGACTGTCTGTGTCGGGGCGAGCAGCCCCAGCTCAGTCGGGTCGTGGTCAAGCTCGGTGATATCGACGCCGATCAGATCCATCGAAATGCGCCCGGCGACGGGGCAGGGGGTGTCCCCCGCAAAAAAACGCAGATTGGGGCCCATGGCCCGGATCACGCCATCGGCATAGCCGCCCGAAACGGTCGCGATCCGCGACGGCCGCAGGGCCACCCATGTATTGCCGTATCCAACGGTCTCCCCTTCGACCAGTTCGCGGATCTGAATGACCGGTAGATCCAGTCTGGCAACACTTTCGGCCTGCGCGAAGGGCATCCCACCATAAAGCCCGATCCCGGGGCGGGTCATGTCGAAATGGTACCGACGGCCCAGCAAAATACCGCCCGTCGCTGCCAGCGATCGCGGCACGTTCGTGCCCTCTGTCATCTCTTCGAACATGTGAAGCTGGTGTTCATTCATGACGTGGTTGGGTTCGTCCGCGCAGGCGAGGTGCGAGACCAGCAGGCTTGGCCCCTGGGCCAGCGCGATATCCCGGACCGCGGCCCACTCCACAGGCTCCATCCCCAGGCGGTTCATGCCAGTGTCGAATTGAAGTCCGAACGGAGCGCCCGGCAGGGCCTCGACATGGCGCAGCATCTGGTCGACCGAATTCAGCATCGGCGTCAGGTTGGCCTCGCGGATGCGCTGCGTGTCGCCCTCCATATGTCCGGAAAACACATAGATCTGAGGGCCTTCGCCAAGCGCTTTGCGGATGGCCAGCCCTTCTTCGGCGATTGCGACAAAGAACGTCCGCGCGCCCGCCTTGGCCAATGCCCGCGCCACGGCTGGCGCGCCCAGGCCATAGCCGTTGGCCTTTACCACGGCGCCGGTTTCACACTGCGTCAGCGCGTCCAGCGCCTGCCAGTTCCGGACGACGGCACCAATGTCGATCGAGAGCGTACCAGTAGACATGGGCACGGGTTGTGGCAGAGTTGCCGTCGGGGTCAAGAGGCATTGCCGGGCCCGGCATATCTAAGCGCCGGACCCATGCAGGATTACACCACAGTCGAGTCGATCGGCTCGAACACGAGGTTTGCTGCCGTCAGTTCGAGGAAATCGACCCCGTCGAGGAAAACGATTGGCTGATCGGGGTCGTCCAGCGCCACCGCTGCCCCGTCGTCGGTCTCTGTGATAAAGGCGTCCGGCGGTATCGACCCCTCGTAGAGAAACAGGATCGTTTCGGATTCCGGTTCAAAATCCGTGATCGTTGCCGGGTTATCCGGTGAAATCCAGTCTCCAACTGCAAAGGCGTCGGTGTTTCCACCCCCGCTCGCAACGTCATTCCCGCCCAAGAGCAGAAGGTCATTGCCGAAACCGCCATTCAGTTCGTCGGCTTCGTTGTCCTCGAGGGCTGGCGTGTAATTGTCGAGCAGCGCGGCATCCACCGTTCCGTCGCTGCGGATCCGTTCGACGAACGGGTCCTCGTCGATAACATCCGCGCCCACGAGGATATCGTCGCCCAGATCACCGAAAAGCGTGTCTTCGCCATCACCACCAAAGATCAGGTCGGATTGGTCGCCACCGCGCAGGAAATCATCGCCTTCCTCGCCAAAGACCAGATCCGAGCCGTCGCCGCCGAACGCCTTGTCGTCGTCTTCGCCTGCAATCAGGACGTCGTCGCCTTCGTTTCCGAAAATCCGCTGGCCGCCTTCGCCGCCATCGATCACGTCGTCTTCGGCGGTGCCATCCACGTCATCGAGGCCATCGCCATCATCCCCCGAACCGATGCCGGCCAACAGGCCGACCCCAACCAAACCAATTAATGCAAATGCCCACATCCCGGTAATCCCCCAAATCGTTACCCAGTTCCCAATGCGAAAAGGTTAACGGCTTCGGGGCCGATTCAGAAGCAAAAACGGCAGGTCAAATGCTGACCTGCCGTCATTTTCTAACGTAAGTTGAGGGGCTTAGCCGCGATCTTCGATATTGACATAGTCGCGCGCTGTCTCACCCAGATAAAGCTGGCGCGGGCGTCCGATCTTGTTCTGCGGATCCGCAATCATCTCTTTCCACTGGCTGATCCAACCCACGGTGCGCGACAGCGCAAAGATCGGTGTGAACATCGATGTGGGGAAGCCCATGGCCTCAAGAATGATGCCCGAATAGAAGTCGACATTCGGGAACAGCTTCTTGTCGGCAAAGTACGGATCGGCGAGGGCCTGTGCTTCAAGCTCCTTCGCGACCTGCAGGATCGGGTTGTTGTCGACACCCAGCAGTTCCAGCACTTCGTCCGCCGACTGCTTCATCACCTTGGCGCGTGGATCGAAGTTCTTATAAACCCGGTGGCCAAAGCCCATCAGGCGGAACGGATCCTCCTTGTCCTTTGCGCGTTCGATGAATTCCGGGATGCGGTCGACCGTTCCGATCTCGTTGAGCATCTCGAGGCAGGCCTGGTTTGCGCCGCCATGGGCCGGGCCCCAAAGACAGGCGATGCCTGCGGCGATACAGGCAAACGGGTTGGCACCCGATGACGACGCCAGCCGCACCGTCGATGTCGACGCGTTCTGTTCGTGATCCGCGTGCAGGGTAAAGATCCGGTCCATGGCGCGGCTGAGGATCGGGTTGACCTCGTATTCCTCGGCCGGGACGCTGAAGCACATGCGCAGGAAGTTCGACGCATAATCAAGGTCGTTGCGCGGATAAACGAAGGGTTGCCCGATGGAGTACTTGTAGGCCCAGGCCGCAATTGTCGGCATCTTCGCGATCAGGCGATGCGAAGCGATTTCGCGCTGGCGTTCGTCTGCAATGTCGGTGCTGTCGTGATAGAAGGCGGACATCGCCCCGACGACTCCAACCATGATTGCCATGGGATGAGCATCGCGGCGGAACCCTCTGAAAAAGTTCACCATTTGCTCATGGAGCATCGTGTGACGGGTGATCGTGTCTTCGAAATCTTCAAGCTGCGCGGATGTCGGCAATTCGCCGTAAAGCAGCAGGTAGCAGACTTCGAGGTAATGCGACTTGGACGCAAGCTGATCGATGGGATAGCCCCGGTGCAGCAATTCGCCTTTGCCGCCGTCGATAAACGTGATCGTGCTGTCGCAGCTTGCCGTCGAGGTATAGCCGGGATCGTAGGTAAAGACGCCGGCCTGGCCATAGAGCTTGCGGATATCGATCACGTCAGGCCCGGCTGTGGGTGACATCATCGGCAGCTCGTATTCCGTGCCGTCGATGGTCAACTTGGCAGATTTCACCGTGTCTTTCATGCGTCTTCCTCTCGTCGTATCGGGGGAGGGTCCGAAACCCTGTGGCAGCGCGCTGGCCCCGTGCTCCTGTTAGACTACGAATGCTGAACAGAATGTTTCTGATCAACGAGCCGCGTCATTTAACCTGGCAAGGGCTTCTTCGCGTCCCAGCACCAACATCATGTCAAAGACCGAAGGTGTGACGGACCGTCCGGCAAGTGCCGCGCGCAGCGGCGCAGCCAGTTTACCAAACTTTGTGCCCTGTGCCTCAGCAAAATTGTTCAGCACCTCCTCCAGGCTTTCCCGCGTCCAGCTAACAGTTTGCAACTGCGGCGTCAATTCGCTCAGTATACCGTTGGATACCGTTTCAAGCGCTTTTGAGGCTTTTTCATCGGGCGTGATCGGACGCTCTGTTAGGATAAAGTGAGCCTTTTCAATAAGTTCGGGGAAGGTCCGTGAACGGTCTTTGAGGCAATACATCGCAGCCAGCAATCCGTCGGACTGCGCTGAAGTCAGTGCCGGCAGGCCTGCTGCGGCCTGGTACGCGATGATCTCTTGCTGCAACGCAGCATCATCAGCCGCGGCGATATGCTGCCCGCACAAGCTTTCGAGCTTCTTGAGGTCGAACCGGGCGGGGCTCTTTCCGATGCCGTTGAAATCAAACCATTCTTTGGCCTGTTCATCATCAAAGAATTCGTCGTCGCCGTGGCTCCAACCCAGCCGGGCAAGATAGTTGCGCATCCCTGCCGCCGGATATCCCATGGCCTGGTACTCCTGCGCGCCCAAGGCCCCGTGCCGCTTTGACAGCTTCTTCCCGTCCGGCCCGTGGATCAGCGGGATATGAGCCCAGACAGGCACGTCCCAACCCATAGCCTCGTAGATCATCATTTGCCGTGCGGCGTTGTTAAGATGATCGTCGCCCCGGATAACGTGCGTGACGCCCATATCGTGGTCGTCGACGACAACGGCCAGCATATAGACGGGCGTCCCGTCCGACCGCAGCAGGACCATGTCGTCAAGCTGGTCGTTGCGGATCGTCACATCGCCCTGAACCTCATCACGGATGACGGTCTGGCCGTCCTGAGGGGTCTTGATGCGGACCACGTATGGTCCATTCGGATGGTCGGTTCGATCGCGCCATGGCGAACGGAACAGCGTCGATTTGCCCTCGGCCCGCGCCTTTTCGCGGAAAGCGGCGATTTCTTCCTGCGTAGCAAAGCATTTATAGGCCTTGCCCTCGGCCAGGAGCTGATGGGCTACCTCGGCATGGCGGTCCGCGCGGGCGAACTGGCTGATCGGTTCACCGTCCCAGTCAAGGCCCAGCCAGGTCAGCCCTTTGAGAATCGCGTCTGTTGCTTCGGGGGTCGACCGTTCCCGATCCGTATCCTCGATGCGCAACAGGAACTTACCGCCGCGACCCCGCGCATAAAGCCAGTTGAAGAGCGCCGTGCGCGCTCCGCCGATATGCAGATAGCCCGTAGGAGAAGGGGCAAACCGGGTGACAACCTGATCGGACATCGTGAGCATTAACCTTTCGGAAACCATGCGGTGCGTACACCTTGGGCCTCTACTATCCAGCGGGGCCGACAGGGGCAAGCATGCGTGCCTTGGCCGCAATCGAAGCCGTCATTCTCGAACAGCGGGGACATCTTTTTCCCTGGCTGCCTGTCGCAATGGCTTGCGGCATTGGCCTCTACTTTGCCCTGACGTTTGAGCCTTCTGTGATGGCCCTCTACGGGGTTGCCGCTGTTGGTGCGTTGTCCCTCTTGCTTGCCCCGCGCATCGGGGAAGGCTTTTCTCCATTCGCCGTCCTGATCGCGATGACCGCCATCGGTTTTGCGCTGGCCGGATACCGGGCGCATAGCGTCGCCGGTGCGGTTCTTGACTGGCGCTATTATGGTCCGGTCGAAGGGCGGGTCATCGGCATTGACCGCAGCGCGTCGGATGCGATGCGGCTGACGCTTGATCAGGTAGTTTTGTCGCGGGTCGGGCCGAGCGAAACGCCCGAACGGGTGCGGGTTTCCCTGCATGGCACCGCTGCCGATGGTGGTCGGCCCAAGCCCGGCCAGCGCGTGATGACAACGGCGCATCTGTCGCCACCGGGCGGACCGGTCGAGCCGGGCGGCTTTGATTTCCAGCGTCATGCGTGGTTCGGACAGCTTGGTGCTGTCGGCTATACCCGCGTTCCCGTCCTTGCGATCGAAGAGGCGCAGCCAGGCATAGGCCTGGCAATCTTCAGGGTGCGGATGGCGATCTCAGCGCATGTGCGGGCGGCTTTGCCCGGTGATATCGGTGGATTTGCCGCTGCTGTCACGACGGGGGACCGCAGCGGCATGTCGGCCGAGGCGCTGGAGGCCCTGCGCGCGTCGAACACGGCACACTTACTCGCCATTTCCGGCCTGCATATGGGGCTGCTCAGCGCCTTCGTTTTTGGGCTGCTGCGCTATAGCTTCGCGCTCATCCCGTGGGTTGCCCTCAGGTGGCCGACGCGCAATTTGTCTGCCATCGGGGCGCTGATCGTCGCGGCGGGCTACCTGATGCTTTCGGGCGGCAATGTCGCGACCGAACGGGCTTTTGTCATGGCCGCCGTGGCGCTGACCGCCATCGTGGTTAACCGCCGTGCACTTAGCATTCGAGCGGTTGCGATTGCTGCGCTGATCGTTCTGACCATGCGGCCCGAAACGCTGCTGTCGCCGGGCTTTCAGATGTCGTTCGCCGCAACAACCGCGCTGGTCGCGGTCTTTGGCTGGATGCGCGATGCCAAGTTCCGGGCAGGGCCGAACTGGCTGCAGCCGGTCATCGGGGTGGTGGTGTCTTCGGCGGTGGCCGGGCTTGCCACCGCACCCATCGGGGCCGCACATTTCAACGCTATTGCGCATTACGGGCTTTTGGCGAACCTGCTCAGTGTGCCGCTGATGGGGTTGCTTGTCGTGCCTGCTGCCGTGTTGGCCGCCTTGCTGGCGCCGCTCGGGCTGCAATTCGTCGGTCTATGGCTGATGGGGCTGGGGTTGCGCTGGATCTTATGGGTTGCCGAGACCGTCTCAGCGCTTGACGGCGCGCGCAGCTTTGTCGCGGGGCCATCGGCGCTGGTGTTACCGCTGGTCGCTCTAGGGTTGCTGTTTGTGATCCTATGGCAGGGCCGTGCGCGTTGGATCGGGGTTGCCCCGGCCTTTGTCGGCATGGCGCTCTGGCAGGTTGAAACGCGGCCAACGATCCTGATCGCTGAGACGGGCGGCCTTGTCGGCGTGATGACGGCCGAGGGCAGGGCGGTGAGCAAAGCGCGCGGTGCCGGGTTTATCGCGTCCAACTGGCTGGAGAATGACGGCGACAGCAGCACCCAAGCGCAAGCCGCGGAAAGGTGGCCGTCGTCAGAGGGGCCGGCAAGGATCATAATCGGAGAGACCGAGATCGTTCACCTAAGCGGGAAAAAGGCGGCGCGGGCCTTAAAATCCTGCCGTCCCGATCAGCTGATCGTGGCGAGCACCCCGATTGCGCAGACCGGCTGTGTGGTTCTGGATCCGGAGGCGCTGCGCCGGACCGGCGCCATCGCGATCGACAATCAGGATGGAAGGCTGGTCTGGCGAACAACCCGCGAGGTAACCGGCACGCGCCTATGGTCCCGCTGGCCGGAAGAAACCGGCAAGCGGTTGGCACGGGCCAGCGACCCTTAAGCGATCAGTAAGTTCGGATCAGGCCGACAAGGCGGCCCTGCACCTTAACAGCACCTTCGGGAAATACGCGCGTCTCGTAGGCCGAGTTCGCCGCTTCGAGGGCGATGGTGTTGCCACGCTTGAAATAGCGTTTGAGCGTCGCTTCGTGATCTTCGACGAGTGCGACGACGATATCCCCATTGTCGGCCGACGAGGTTTCACGGATCACCACGACATCCCCGTCATTGATGCCCGCGTCGATCATCGAGTCGCCCTTCACCTCAAGCGCGTAATGCTCGCCTTGGCCCGAAAGCATCTGACCGGGGACGGCAACCGAGTGTGACACTTCGGAAATGGCCGAGATCGGAACGCCGGCGGCGATCCGTCCCATAACGGGCAGTTCAATCGCATGTGCGGCCTCGACCGGGCGGGCGCTGCCGGGTTGCGGACCGCTGGGTTTGTCACCATCGATCACGCGGGGCTGAAAGCCCGAAGGCTCACCACCCAGGCTTTCCGGCAGGCGCACCACCTCTATCGCGCGGGCACGATGAGCCAGGCGGCGGATAAAGCCGCGCTCTTCCAGCGCCGTGATCAACCTGTGGATGCCCGATTTCGACCGCAGGTCGAGGGCTTCCTTCATTTCGTCAAAGCTGGGGGGTACGCCGTCGCGTTGGACGCGCTTGTGGATAAAGTTCAACAAATCCAACTGCTTTTTGGTCAACATGCTCGATCCTCCGACCCGGTTGGTTCGGGTTTGTTCTAGACATGTTCATGATTTGTGTCAACTTTTCCACAAATTCCAGGAGGAACTGCGTCTTTCATGCCAACCGTGCCCCTACCTTTGGGCAGAAATGGTTACCAACTGCTTTACGCCCAGCGGATCAAACCGATGATGGCCGAGCTTGCATAGAAGACCTGCAGCAAAAGAAACGTCCACCGCCGGTCGATCACCGCCCACGCGGCAAAGAGACAGGCCGACACCAAAAGCAGCGTGAACCCCAGCAATTCGTTGCCCGTGTTCGACGCGATGAGCAGGGCATAGGCCATCGCCAGGACAGAGCCAGAGATTTCGAAGATCGTGGTGAGTTTTCTGTGGTTCACGGAGGGGCCTCATTCGTGTTTGGCCATCCGTGCCGCGACTGGTCGGCAAGCGCAAGAGTAGGACGGCACACTGCACCACGGTGGGCGTGTGGCAGACAGATGCCTGACCATCTGTCGGCTACGGAACTTCGACAAGTTTCAAAGGTGGGCCCCAAAAACCCCTGACCGGTGATGCAGGTCACAGGTGCGGGAAATAGAATCGCGTAATTTAAGATTATCTTGAAGGAGAGAGATTATGACCAAGTACTTTTCCATTGTCTCTGTGAGTATCCTTAGCGTTCAACTTGTTATCGCCATGTCGGCCGTATCCGCAACGTCCGCCATGGCCCAGTGGTCAGCCACGCTGCCGACCCTTTCTTTTCCAACCGCTGACGCCAATTTCGGGTGTTCAGCGAAGGCCAATTGTTCTGGCAAACCACAAGTGACCCGTAACCAGTGATCCGTTAAACCACGCTCCACTTCGCCCGCGCTTATAGTCGGCGCCGGCGAAGTGGGGCGAAAATGCGCACCAAGCCGATGCAACGGCTGGACGTTATGCGCAGCGTCTGGCGAGAGCTTAATCCAGACTGCCGATCTATCTCAGATCAATGAGTTCCACAGATTGACCCGTTTTGCGGGCCGGATCGTGGGGTGGTCGCACGATCAGGGCGTTGGCGTCGGCCAGCACGCTCAAAAGCGAGCTGTCCTGTGATCCGGCGTCCCGGACCCCATCCCCCGCGATGATCGCCCGCATATAGTGTTCACGCGGACCATTCGGGCCAAGCGGCGCTGAGAGGGGCAGGGTGATCCGGGGAACCGGCGCCGTGCCCAGACGCAGCATCTTGCGGATCACCGGGCTGACAAAGATCGTCCCGCACACCATGGCTGAGACCGGGTTGCCGGGCAGACCGATCATGGGCGTACCGTTGATCCGTCCGGCCATCAGCGGCTTTCCGGGCCGCATCGCGACCTTGTAAAAGCTCTGCTGCAGGCCCAAACCACCCGCAACGTCGCCCACAAGATCATGATCGCCGACCGAAGCGCCGCCGATCGTGATGATCAGATCGGCCCCCTTGGCCAGCTCAAGCGCATGGGTGATCGACGCCGCGCTGTCCCGGGCAATAGGCAGCACGCGGGGGCTGGCCCCAAGATCGTCCAGCATAGCGGCAAGGCCAAACGTGTTCGACGCAATGATCTGATCCGGGCCGGGATCTTCGCCGGGCATGACAAGCTCGTCCCCGGTCGAGATCAAGGCGACGGTCGGGCGCTTGGCGACCGGCACTTTGACGACGTTCATCGCGGCAAGCAGGGCGATGTCACCCGGTCCCAATCGGCGCGGCGCCGCGATTGGATCGCCTTCACCGAAATCGATACCGGCGGGCCGGATATTGGTCTTATCTCCGGGATCGCCGCTGATCGTGATCAGGTCATCGCGGCGGGTCACATCCTCCTGAATGACAACGAAATCCGCGCCATCGGGAACGGGGGCGCCGGTAAAGATGCGAACGGTCTGTCCGGGTCCGACCGTACCGGTCCAGCCATGCCCCGCGGCTGCCTCGCCCACAACCTTGAAAAGCGCGTCGCGTTCAACCTCGGTCCGCTTCAGCGCGTAGCCATCCATGGAAGAGGCGTCAAAAGGCGGCTGGGTCCGACGCGCGGCAACGGGCTCGGCCAGGACGCGGTTGGCGGCGGCACGCAGCGGCACCATCTCGGTCGGCATCGGGTCTGCAAGGTCAAAGAGATGGCCAAGGGCCTCATCGACCGAAATCATGGGGCCTCGTACCGGCCGGATTTGCCCCCGTCCTTCAGGGTCACGTGGACCCCGCCGATTTCCATGCCTTTGTCGATTGCCTTGGTCATGTCGTAGACGGTCAGGGCTGCGACCGAAGCTGCCGTCAGCGCCTCCATCTCGACACCGGTCTGTCCCGTCGTCTTGACGGTGGCTTCGATCCGGATGCCGGGCAGATCGGCATCAGGCGACAGTTCGACGGCGACCTTGGTCACGGGGAGCGGGTGACAAAGGGGAATAAGATCCGGGGTGCGCTTGGCCGCCATGATCCCGGCCAGCCGGGCAACGCCCAGAACGTCACCCTTTTTTGCTTCACCTTTGGTAATGACTTCAAGCGTTTCCGGGCGCATCTTGATGTAGCTTGCCGCAGTTGCGATCCGGTCTGTCACCGCCTTGTCGGATACATCGACCATATGTGCGTCGCCCTTGCCGTCGAAATGGGTCAGGCTCATCACATGCCCCCGGCGGTCAGCGGATTGGCCAGCAAGGTCCGGGTGGCAGCGGCGACATCATCTTGCCGCATCAGACTTTCGCCGATCAGAAAGCATCGCGCGCCGTACATCGCGATATCTGCAAGGTCCTGCGGTGTGGACAGGCCCGATTCCGACACGATGGTCCGATCCGCAGGCACCAGTTTGGACAGGCGCCGCGTCACGTCGAGGGACGTCTCAAACGTATTGAGATCGCGGTTGTTGATCCCGATCAGGGTACCCTTGAGGGTGGAGGCGCGGTGCAGCTCGTCCTCGTTGTGGACCTCTATCAGCACGTCCATGCCCCATTCGATGGCTGTTGCTTCAAGCTCCGCCGCCTGACCGTTCTCGACGCTGGCCATGATGATCAGGATACAATCTGCGCCAAGCGCGCGCGCTTCAACCACCTGATAGGGGTCGTACATGAAATCCTTACGCAGCACGGGCAGTGCACAGGCCTCCCGCGCTTCGGTCAGAAAGGATTTCGCGCCCTGAAAGCTGGGCGTGTCCGTCAGAACCGAGAGACAGGCCGCGCCGCCTGCTTCATAAGCCTGGGCCAGCGATGCAGGGTCGAAATCCTCTCGGATGAGCCCCTTGGACGGGCTCGCCTTCTTGATTTCGGCAATCAGGCCATAGCCTTGGCGCGATGCAAGCTGCAGTGCATCGGCAAACGGGCGCACAGGCGACGCGGCGCGGGCGAGCGCCTCGACCTCTTCTAGCGGGGTCTCGGCCTTGTCGGCAGCGACCTCTTCGAGTTTGTAGGCCTTGATGCGGTCCAGAATGGTTTCGGTCATGTCAGGCGGCCTCTTGAGTGATGCGGGCAACCGCCGCGATCTTGTTGCGGGCCGATCCGCTGTCGATGCTCGCGGCCGCCATTTCGACGCCGGTCTTAAGATCGCTGACCGCATCGGCCACGACGAGCGCCGCGGCAGAATTCAGAAGGACGGCATCACGGTAGGCGGACGGCGCACCATCCAGAAGCGCGGCAAAGGCCTTTGCATTGTCCTCGGGCGAACCGCCGAGGATCGCTTCGAACGGATGGACAGGCAGGCCCGCCTCTTCGGGATGGAGTTCAAAGTCGCTTACCCCATTGGCCCCAAGTGCGCTGACCCAGCTGATACCGGTGATCGTCAGTTCGTCAGTGCCGTCCGATCCGTGGACAAGCCAGGCCTTTTCCGAGCCCAATGCCCCGAGGGTTTCGGCCATAGGTCGGATCAGGTCGCGTGAAAACGCGCCTGTCAGCTGGCGTTTGACGCCCGCCGGGTTGGTCAGCGGCCCCAGAATGTTAAAGATCGTGCGGGTTCCCAGCTCTGCCCGTGTCGGCATGACGTGCGCGATGGCGGGATGGTGCATCGGGGCCATCATGAAACCGATACCGGCCTCGTTCAGCGCCCGTTCGACAACGGTGGGGCCGACCATCACGTTTAGGCCCATCTGTGTCAGGGCATCCGCCGCCCCGGATTTTGAACTGAGGTTGCGGTTGCCGTGCTTGGCGACTGGCACGCCGGCACCGGCCACCACGAAGGCCGTCGCGGTCGAGATGTTCAGCGTGCCCTTGCCGTCACCACCGGTACCGACGATATCGATGGCTCCTTCGGGTGCCTCAACGGCGTTGCACTTCGCACGCATCACTGCGGCTGCGGCGGCGTATTCGTCGACCGTCTCGCCTCTTGTACGTAGCGCCATCAGAAAGCCGCCAATCTGGCTGGGCGTCGCTTCGCCCTCGAACAGGATGGCAAAGGCCGCCTCGGCCTCGACCCGGCTGAGCGGCCCGTTGGCGGCCGCTTCGATCAGGGGCTTCAGTGCGGAACTCATGCGGGCATCGGGACCGTGTCGAGGAAATTCTTGAGCAGGGCATGGCCATGTTCGGTCCGGATCGATTCCGGGTGAAACTGGACGCCGTGGATGGGCAGATCGCGATGACGCAAGCCCATGATCGTGCCGTCGTCGAGCCACGCATTAATGGCCAGCACATCCGGCAAGCTCTCACGCTCGACCACGAGGGAATGATAGCGCGTCGCGTCAAATGCCGCTGGCAGGCCGGCGAAGACCCCGGTGTTATCGTGATGCATTCGGCCCAGTTTGCCGTGGACGATCTGACTGGCCTGCACGACCTTGCCGCCAAAGACCTGCCCGATGGTCTGGTGGCCGAGGCAAACGCCGAGCAGTGGGGTCTTGGTTTCGGCAGCGGCTTGCGTCAGGGCAAGGCAGATACCGGCCTGATCGGGGGTGCAGGGGCCGGGGGACAGGATGATGCCGCTTGGTTTCAGCCCCATAGCGGCCTGCACATCGATGGCATCGTTGCGATGAACGACGACGTCCGCGCCCAACTCTCCGAGAAAATGGACGAGGTTGTAGGTAAAGCTGTCGTAGTTGTCGATCAGCAGCAGCATTGGCAAACCATTAATTGCAGGCTGGTGAGCAACCCGTTCATCCCTTATTAGTGGATCCATACATGTTCAGGGTTGCCGGGTATCGTCAAGGGACGATCGGACGGCCTGACAGAGACAAAAAAGAACAAAGTCGACACAGAGGTCGGAGGGCAGAACAGTGGCGGGAGAGTTTCTCAAGGGCGCGATCCTTGGATCGTTTGTTGGGCTGTGCGGGGCCGCGGCGGCCTCGCTTGTCGCGCACGCACCACAGCAGCCATCGGTGGCCGCGCAGGTGCCGCTGAACGCGGCC
>CAWUIQ010000027.1:0-39617 GCA_963922565.1 uncultured Rhodobacterales bacterium | reverse complement strand
TCAGCCACAAGATGGAAAGCGGCCAGCGCAAGGACGATGACGGCAACGTCATTCCGCGCTCGATCATCAACCGCTTTACCTGCGAGTTTAACGGCCAGAACGTCATCGACGTGGCGCTCGAACCGGCGATCTCGACCAATCCGTATTTCGAGTTCGAGGCGGTCGTACCGGAAGCCGGTGAATTCAAGTTCACCTGGTACGACGATGACGGATCCGTTTATGAAACGGCAAAAGCCATCGCGATTGAATAAGATGGCAGCCAGGGGAGGAAACCACATGAAAAAAGCCCTAGCCGCGGCGGCGATTGCCGCCGCCGGAATGGCCTATGCCGGTGAAGACGCCGTGCTGAGCGTCGAAGGTGAGGAGTTCGTCACCAAGACCGCGGCTCCGGCTCACACAGAAAACCTGTCGGAAATCTATTCCGGTTGGACGTTCCGGTCTGACGAAACTCAAGCCTTGCAGCTTGACGACTTCGACAACCCGGCTTTCGTCTTTGTCGATCAGGCAATCGATCTTTGGGACACCGTTGAAGGGTCGGCGGGCAAGGCGTGTTCGTCCTGCCATGAGAATGTCGAAGACTTCGCCGGTCTGCGTACCCAACTGCCACGGGTGGAAGATGGCGAGCTGGTCGCGATGGAAGATCTCGTCAACGAATGCCGGACCGAACGGATGGGCGCTGAGCCCTGGAAATGGTCGGGCGGCCAGATGACTGGGATGACAGCGCTGATCGGCCTCCAATCGCGCGGAATGCCGATGAGCGTGGCCATCGACGGCGATGCAGCACCGTTCTGGGAAAAGGGCAAAGAGCTCTACTATACCCGCGTCGGTCAGCTCGACATGGCTTGCTCGAATTGTCACGAGGACAATTACGGCGTCATGATCCGCGCTGATCACCTCAGCCAGGGGCAGATCAACGGATTTCCGACATACCGTCTGAAGAACGCAAAACTGAACTCGATCCATGGCCGGTTCAAAGGATGCATGAAGAACATCCGTGCGACACCGTTCAAGGAAGGTGGCGAGGAATTCAAGGCGCTTGAGCTTTACCTTGCTTCGCGGGGGCAGGGCCTGTCGGTCGAAACACCGTCGGTCCGCAACTGATCTAAACCCCCGGGGGCAGCCCCGGGGTTTTTTGCGCGTAAACACATTCAAGTTTATGCATAAGAAAAGGATAACACGATGATCTCGCGGAGAGACTTCCTGCAGGTAGCGATGGCCGGGGCGGCGCTTTACGGTGGCTCCGGTTTTGGCAATTGGGCCCGGCTGGCGGCGCAACAGGCGCTCACCCAGGACCAGTTGCTGGAGTTCGACACCTTCGGAAATGTCTCGCTGATCCACATCACGGATATTCACGCCCAGCTCAAACCGATCTATTTCCGCGAGCCGTCGATCAATATCGGTGTGGGGCCAGCCAAAGGGCAGGTGCCGCATGTGACCGGGGCTGAGTTCCGCAAGCTCTACGGGATCGCCGATGGGACGCCTGCGGCCTATGCCCTGACGCATGACGATTTCTCGGCGCTGGCGCAGGCCTATGGGCGTGTCGGCGGCATGGATCGGGTCGCGACAGTGATAAACGCGATCCGCGCGGATCGACCGGATGCCTTGCTGCTGGACGGCGGTGACACATGGCATGGCTCCTACACCTGCTACCACACGGCTGGGCAGGACATGGTCAATGTCATGAACGCGTTGAAGCCCGATGCGATGACGTTCCACTGGGAATTCACGCTCGGTTCGGATCGGGTAAACGAACTCGTCGAAGGCTTGCCCTTTGCGGCACTTGGCCAGAACATCTTTGATGCTGAATGGGACGAACCTGCCGAACTCTTCAAGCCCTACAAGATGTTCGAGCGTGGCGGGACCAAGATCGCGGTCATCGGCCAGGCCTTCCCCTATATGCCGATCGCCAACCCGCGCTGGATGTTCCCGGAATACAGCTTTGGTATCCGCGACGAGAACATGCAGATGATGGTGGACGAGGTCCGGGCCGCGGGTGCGGAGCTGGTCGTTTGCCTCAGCCATAACGGCTTTGACGTCGACAAGAAGATGGCAAGCGTTGTGAGCGGCATCGACGTCATCTTGTCGGGTCACACCCACGACGCGGTGCCAGAGCCGGTGCAGGTTGGTCAGACTATCATCGTCGCGTCCGGGTCGAACGGGAAATTCGTCAGCCGCGTTGATCTCGACGTGCGTGACGGCCGGATGATGGGTTTCAAGCACAAGCTGATCCCGATTTTCTCGGACGTTATCACGCCGGATCCCGAGATGGCGGCGCTGATCGATGAGCAGCGTGCGCCTTACGCCGACACCCTGTCAGAGGTTATCGGGCGCACCGACTCGCTGCTTTACCGGCGGGGCAATTTCAACGGCACGTGGGACGATCTGATCTGCGACGCCTTGCTGTCGGAACGTGATGCGGAAATCGCGCTTAGCCCCGGAGTCCGGTGGGGGCCCACAATGCTGCCCGGGCAGGACATCACCCGCGAGGATATCTGGAACGTCACCAGCATGACCTATGGCGAGGCCTACCGGACAGAGATGACAGGCGAATTCCTCAAGGTCGTTCTAGAGGACGTCGGTGACAACTTGTTCAATCCCGACCCGTACTACCAGCAGGGCGGCGACATGGTCCGCGTGGGCGGGCTTGGATTCTCGATCGACGTTACAAAACCGCAGGGCGAGCGGATCAATGACCTGACACTGCTCAAGACCGGCGAAGCGATCGATCCGTCCCGCAATTACGTCGTCGCAGGCTGGGCCTCGGTCAATGAAGGCACCGAGGGACCACAGATCTGGGACGTTGTTGAAGACCATATTCGCAAACAAGGCACCGTAACGATCGAACCACGCGACAGCGTGAAGATCGTCGGCGCATAAAGGAGGCATACGAGATGAAGACATCCCGCAGACGTTTCCTGCAAGGGGCCGCGGCGATTGGCGCCGGGGCGACCGCAGCAAAGGCTGGTGATCCGCTGATCACTGAGGTTCAGCCATGGGCCCAGGCCCTTGGCGATGGTGTTGATGCGACGCCATATGGGTTGCCGATCCGCTTCGAAAGTGACGTTGTTCGGCGTAACGTCGAATGGCTGACGGCCGATACGATCAGCTCGATTAACTTCACGCCGATCCATGCATTGGACGGCACGATCACACCGCAAGGCTGTGCGTTTGAACGGCACCATTCCGGCGCGATCGAGCTGTCGAAATCGGACTACCGCCTGATGATCAATGGCCTGGTCGATCAGCCGCTGGTCTTTACCTATGCCGATCTCGAACGCTTCCCGCGTGAACAGCACGTTTACTTCTGTGAATGCGCGGCGAATACCGGGATGGAATGGGCAGGATCGCAGCTGAACGGTGCACAGTTCACCCACGGCATGATTCACAACATGGAATATACCGGTGTGCCGCTGCGGACGATCCTGAACGAGGCCGGGGTCAAGGCAGAGGGTAAATGGGTCTTTGTCGAGGGCGCTGATGCATCGTCGAATGGCCGGTCGATCCCGATTGAGAAAGCGCTCGATGACGTTCTTGTCGCCTTCAAGGCGAATGGCGAGGCGCTGCGGAAAGAACATGGCTATCCTGTTCGCCTCGTTGTGCCGGGCTGGGAAGGCAACATGTGGGTCAAATGGCTGCGCCGGGTCGAAGTGATGGAAGGCCCTGTCGAGAGCCGCGAAGAGACCTCAAAATACACCGACGTTCTCGAAGACGGGACTGCGCGGAAATGGACGTGGGAGATGGACGCGAAATCCGTCATCACCGCGCCCAGCCCGCAATCGCCGATCACCCACGGCGCCGGGCCGCTTGTCATCACCGGCCTTGCCTGGTCTGGCCGCGGCAAGATCACCCGCGTCGATGTTTCGATGGATGGTGGCATCAACTGGCAGACCGCGCGGTTGGCGGCACCGGGCACGGACAAGGCTCTGACGCGTTTCTATTTCGACCACAACTGGAATGGCGAACCGATGCTGCTGCAATCGCGGGCGATGGACGAAACCGGGTACGTCCAGCCGACCAAGCAACAGCTGCGCAAGTACCGCGGCGAAAACTCGATCTATCACAACAACTGCATTCAGACCTGGGCAGTCAATGAAAAGGGTGAGGCGGAAAATGTCGAAGTCTCTTAAGCTTGGAATTCTGGCGGCATTGATGGCGACCGGAGCCTATGCCGAGGGTCTGGGCCTTGGCCGCCCCGCGCTTCCCGAAGAGATTGCCGCGTGGGATCTGGATGTCAGTCCTGATGGCACGGGTCTGCCCGATGGGTCAGGTGACGTTCTGACCGGTGAAGATCTGTTTTCGGCCAATTGCGCAGTCTGCCACGGCGAGTTTGGTGAAGGCGTCGATAACTGGCCTGAACTTGCGGGAGGGTTTGACACTCTCGCTGACAAGGACCCCGTCAAGACGGTGGGCAGCTACTGGCCCCATCTCTCGACCACTTGGGACTATGTGAACCGTTCGATGCCGTTTGGAAACGCCCAAAGCCTTAGCGCGGACGAGGTTTATGCTATTGTGGCGTATATTCTCTATTCAAACGATCTGGTGGACGAGGACTTTGTTTTGAGCCACGAGACATTCGCAGACGTCGCGATGCCCAATGCCGAAGGCTTCATCGTGGATGATCGGGTCGAGACCGAGTTCCCGGAATTCACGCAAGAGCCCTGCATGTCCGGCTGCAAAGACAGTGTTGAGATTACCATGCGCGCGCGCGTGCTCGACGTGACGCCAGAAGATGAGACGGCCAAGGCCGAGCCTGCAGCGGTTGTCGAAACGCCGAAAGAAGAGCCGGTTGTCGAAGTCGCAGCCGTTGATCCCGAACTGGTCGCCAAGGGCAAAAAGGCCTTTGCCAAGTGCAAATCCTGCCACCAGATCGGTGACGGGGCCAAGAACCGCTCTGGTCCGATCCTGACCGGTATTGTCGGCGCCCCAGCGGGTGCTGTTGACGGATTCAAATACTCCAAACCTATGAAAGCCGCCGCCGAAGGTGGCCTGGTCTGGAGCGAGGAGGAGCTTGCCGCCTTCCTGACCAAGCCGCGCGCTTATATGAAAGGCACCAAGATGTCCTTTGCTGGCTTCCGTAAGGAAGACGACGTGACGGCCGTCATAGAATACATCAAGTCATTCGGGTCGTGATGCGCGCCGCAGTCGTTATCACCCTTGCCGTCCTCGCTGCACCGCTCAGCGCGGACACCTTGGGTGACGTGGCCGCGGGCGAAAAACTCTTCGGCCAATGCAAAGGCTGCCATCAGGTCGGGCCGGACGCAAAGAACCGGATCGGCCCGCATCTGAATGCGCTTTTTGGGCGAAAGGCCGGCGCGTTGGACGATTTTCGATACTCCAAGGCGCTGGCCCGAGCCGCGTCGGGCGGGCTGGAGTGGCATGCCGATACGATCGATGCCTTCCTTGAAAACCCTCGCGCGCTGATCTCTGGCACGCGGATGAGCTATCGCGGGATGAAAGACCCGCAAGCGCGCGCCAATCTGATCGCCTATCTGCGAACCTTTTCCGACAACCCCAGCGACATCCCCGAAGCGGATCCGACAGCTTTGCCAACAGATCATGGCCTCGATCCCGCGATCCTCGCGCTTGAGGGAGATGCGGAATACGGCGCTTACCTCGCCAGCGAATGTACGTCCTGTCACCGGTCGGACGGGGCGGATGAGGGTATACCCTCGATCACGTATTGGCCGGAGCAAGACTTCGTCATTGCGCTTCACGCATACAAGAATCAAACCCGCGCGCATCCTGCCATGCAGATGATCGCGGGACGGCTCAATGACGAAGAGATCGCGGCACTTGCCGCCTATTTCGCCGATCCGGAGGAATAGAAAGGTCCGCATTTTTGGGAGGATGGACTATGAAATTAAACAGAAGAGTATTCGTTGGAACCGGGATAGCCGCCAGTGCGGCGCTTTCGGCACCGATGGTGGCCGGTCAGGGTACGCCGCGTGTTGTTGTCGTGGGCGGCGGTGCCGGTGGCGCAACGGCCGCCCGCTATATCGCAAAGGACAGCAAGGGCGCGGTTGACGTGACGCTGATCGAGCCGACCCGCACCTACTACACCTGCTTTTTCTCGAACCTTTATCTCGGCGGTTTCAAGACAATCGACGATATCGGTCACACCTATGGCGGGCTCGCCTCTGATTTCGGTGTCAACGTCGTGCATGACTGGGCCGTCGGCGTCGACCGCGATGCCAAGACAGTCGCGCTTGCCGGTGGCGGTTCTGTCCCTTACGACAAGCTGATTCTTTCGCCCGGCATCGACTTTGTCGACGGATCGGTTCCCGGTTGGGACCTGAGCGCCCAGAACGCAATGCCGCATGCCTACAAGGCTGGTTCGCAGACCGAACTTCTCAAGGCGCAGATTATGGCGATGCCTGAGGGCGGAACCTTTGCCATGGTGGCGCCGCCCAACCCCTACCGCTGCCCGCCGGGACCCTACGAACGGGTTTCGATGGTTGCGCATCTGCTCAAGCAGAACAACCCGACGGCCAAGATCCTGGTTGCCGACCCCAAGCCCAAATTCTCGAAACAAGCGCTCTTCGAGGAAGGCTGGCAAAAGCACTATGGCGGTATGATCGAGTGGATCGGTCCGGATTTCGGCGGCGAGAACGTCACGGTCGATCCGGCAGCGATGACGGTCGATATCGACGGCGAAGTGACCAAGGTCGACGCGTGCAACGTGATCCCGGCAATGAAAGCAGGCCGGATCGCGGAACTGGCGGGTGTTACGGATGGCAACTGGGCGCCGGTCAACGCCATCGACATGTCCACCAAGGCCGACCCGGATATCTATGTGCTGGGCGACGCAAGCCAGCAGGGCGACATGCCGAAATCCGGTTTCTCAGCCAACAGTCAGGCCAAGGTTTGCGCCAACGCGGTGCGCGGCGCACTGACCGGAAGCCGCATTTTCCCTGCCAAATTCGCAAATACGTGCTGGTCTTTGATCGAGACCAATGACGGGGTGAAGGTTGGTGCGACATATGAAGCCACTGACGAGAAGATCGCCAAGGTTGACGGCTTCATCAGTCAGACCGGCGAGGACGCAGAGCTGCGCGCTGCGACCTATCGTGAATCGGAAGGGTGGTACGCCGGGATCACGTCCGACATGTTCGGCTGACTTCATTGGTGCGGCCGGGAGGATCTGGGATGAAGAAATCTCTTTTGGTGTGCCTGGCCGCCGCCACTTTGCCTTTCAGTGTGTTGGCGCAGGAGGTGATCACTTACCCGTTCGAAGGGTCATTCGATGATGCGACCTTTGCGGTCGAGTCTGAAATCGTCGGGCGTGGGTTGGTCATCGACTATGTCAGCCATGTTGGCGCCATGCTGGAACGGACACGCGCCGACGTGGGTTCGGATGTTGTGCTGTTCGATGCGGCCAACAGCTATCTCTTCTGTTCAGCGACGGTGTCCCGCAAGGTGATGGAAGCCGACCCGATGAACCTTGCGCATTGTCCCTATGCAGTTTTCGTGGCCGATCGGGACGGTGAGGTCATGGTCGGATATCGCACGTTTCCCGACGGACCCATGCAAGAGGTTCAGGCGCTTCTCGACGAGATCGCCCGTGCGTCGGTCGAGCAATAGGCCCCCGGGTCAGAGCGTATCGATGAACCGGTACGCTCCATCGTGCTTTTCAATGCGCCCAAGCCCGCCATTAGGCAGGTGAAAACCGATGACGGGGATCTGATCCGCCGTCACCTGATCCAGCAGCCGCATCCGCGCCGCGATTCCGGCCTCGGGATCCTGATCCGATCCGGATGGCCATTCCGGATGCGCCAGTGCCAGATGGTGATTGACCACCGCGTCGCCAAGCACCATCGCCGGGCCGTTATCGGTCGTGATTTCAAAGGCCATGTGTCCCGGCGTATGACCATAGCTGGCGTGGGCCATCACACCCGGCACGATCTCTTGCCCGTCGTCAAACACCTCCAACTGATCGGCAATGGCCTCGAGGCGGCGCGCGGCCCCGACGGCAAAGGCGGCCCGCGCCTCGCCGATCGTGTCGACCGTGTTCGGGTCAAGCCAATAGTCGCGTTCTTTTCGTCCGATCAGATGCTGCGCTTCGGGAAAGAGCGGATCATCGAAATCATCCAGCACACCCCAGAGGTGATCGGGGTGAGCATGGGTAAAGATCACGTGCGTCACATCCTCGGGGGCCACACCTTGGGCATCAAGCGCGTCCAGCAGTGCACCGGCAGACGGCATGAAATCGGGCCCTGATCCGACATCGAACAGAATTACCCTGTCATCGCTCCGCAGCATTGTCACGTTGCAAGGCGGTTCGATCATGTCGCCCTGGATGCCATGCGCTGCAAGGATCGGGTCCACTTGTGCTGCCGGCAGATCACCAACGATGAAAGATTTCGGCAGCGTCAGGTATCCATCACTGAGCGTATCGATCCGCGTCCCCCCGACATGCAGTTCGGTGGCCGCATGGCCGTAGAGTGGTGCAAGTCCAAGTGCCGATGCGCCCGCCAGAAAGTCGCGTCTTTTCATGATGTCCCCGATATATTCTTATATTTGAATGTTACCATTCGGTGGGGTCGATGCAAGCCCATCAATTGACAGAGCGCCGCGCGCGTGGGCACATCTCGCAGGGTGATGTGGAGGAGCCGCGATGCCGAGCCTGCTGTTTGATCTTCCCGCCTGGCCCACAATCGCGATGGCCGATGGGTCGGGCGACTATCCGGTGCGCCGCATCTTTTGCGTTGGTCGAAACTATGCCGCCCATGCTGCCGAGATGGGAAATGAGGTGGATCGCGAAGCGCCGTTCTACTTCACTAAATCACCCACAGCGGCGGTGATGAGCGGTCAAACGTTGCCCTATCCGCCCGGCACCCAGAACTATCATCATGAAATGGAGCTGGCCTTTACCATCGGCGCCCCGGCGTTTCGTGTCGGGCCCAAGGATGTGGAGGCGGTGATCCATTCCTACTGCTGTGCTCTCGACATGACCCGGCGGGACCTTCAGCAGGCCGCAAAGGACAAACGGCGCCCATGGGACATCGCCAAGGATGTCGAAGGCTCCGCAATATTTGGGCAACTGAGCCCTGTGGCAGAGGTCGGCGCCATCGGACCGCAGCGTATCTGGTTGGAAAAGAACGGAACCGTGGTTCAGGACGCGTATCTGGCCGACATGATCCATGCAGTGCCCGAGATCGTGGCCGATCTTTCGCAATACTATCATCTGGCGCCCGGCGACGTCATCCTGACCGGAACGCCGGCGGGGGTCGGCCCGGTTGAGCCGGGTGACGTTCTGACGGGCGGCGTCGATGGTCTTGAACCTTTGTCACTCACGATCGGGCCGGCGGAATGATCATCCACCACGGATACTTTCGCAGCTCGTCCTCGTACCGCTGCCGGATCGCGCTGAACCTCAAGGGTATACCCAGCGAATACCGCCCCGTTCATCTTTTGCGGGATGGTGGGGAGCAGAAGTCAGACAGTTACCGCGCCCTTAACCCGCAAGCACTGGTTCCGACCTTCGAAGTGAATGGCACGATCCTGACCCAGTCGCCCGCCATCCTTGAATGGCTGGAAGAGACCTGTCCCGAACCGCCGCTGCTGCCGCGCGATCCTGTAGAACGCGCGCAAGTCAGGGCGTTCTGCGCCGTGATCGGCTGCGATATTCACCCGCTGCAGAACCTCCGGGTGCTGCAGTATTTGCGCGCCGAGTTCGGGCAGGAGCAGGATGGGGTCGAAGCGTGGTGCCAGCGCTGGATCGGGGATGGTCTGCGCGCTGCCGAGGCGCTGCTCGCCGAACGGCCCGCTACAGCATTTGCGTTCGGCGATGCGCCCGGCATGGCCGAGGTGTATCTTTTGCCCCAGATGTTTTCTGCGGATCGTTTTCGGGTGGACGTTACCGGTTTTCCGCGCCTGTCGGCGATCCGTGAGGCGTGCGAGGCCTTGCCTGCTTTTGCCGATGCGCATCCATCGCGCCAGCCGGACGCCGAGTGACCACGTATCTGCAATTTACTGCATGATCTGTTAGGGGTGCGGCGCTCACGCCTGACATTCGGCTGCATAGAGAGCATTATAATGCAGCACGTGAAGGAGCCCCCAGGATGACGAAGCGCATCGATTTCCAAACCGATCCGTCGCAGTACCGGCACTGGCGGGTGACCTATGACGGTCCGGTTGCAAATCTGATCATGGATGTCGATGAAACCGGCGGGCTTTTCGAGGGCTATGAACTCAAGCTCAATTCTTACGATCTGGGCGTCGATATTGAGCTTGCGGATATCGTGCAGCGGATGCGGTTTGAGCATCCGGAGGTCAAGGTGATCGTCATGCAGTCGGGCAAAGACAGGGTATTTTGCGCGGGCGCCAACATCCGGATGCTCGGTGGTGCGGCCCACGGCCATAAGGTTAACTTCTGCAAATTCACGAACGAGACCCGCAACACCTACGAAGCGGCGGAGGAAGACAGCGGGCAAAAGTATATCGCAGCCATCAAAGGGGCCTGCGCGGGCGGCGGTTACGAATTGGCCTTGGCGTGTAACCATTTGATGCTGGTCGACGACTCTTCGTCCTCCGTCGCCTTGCCCGAGGTTCCATTGCTGGCCGTGTTGCCCGGAACCGGTGGACTGACCCGTGTCACTGACAAAAGAAAAGTCCGCCGCGACCGGGCCGATATCTTCTGCTCGACCGAAGAGGGGGTCCGGGGCAAGCGCGCGCTCGACTGGCGTTTGGTCGATGAGGTGGTGCCGACCTCGAAATTCGACGAGGTGGTGCAGGCGCGGGCATCCGAATTCGCTGCATCGTCGAAAAAGCCTGACGTTGCGGAAGGCATCGCGCTCAGGCCGCTCGACCGATCATTCAATGACGATGGCGCGACCTATTCGACCATTGAGGTCGCCGTGGACCGTAAGGCACGGACCGCCACGATCACGATCCACGGTCCCGAAGACGACGCACCAAAAGATGTGGATGACCTGATCCGGCTTGGGTCGGATAGCTACATCCTGCGCCTCGCACGGGAGCTTGATGACGCCATCCTGCATCTCAGGCTCAATGAGATGGATTTGGGCCTGCTCGTCTTCCGAAGCCAGGGCGACCCGGAGGCCTTTGCGGCGCATGAAAAGGTGCTGCTGGACAATGCCGACCACTGGCTCGCAAACGAGATCCTGCACTATTGGAAGCGTGTCCTGAAACGCATCGATGTCACGTCGCGGTCGATGGTGGCCCTTGTCGAACATGGGTCGTGTTTCAGTGGCCTGTTGGCGGAACTGCTTTTTGCCGTCGACCGGACCTACATGATGGAAGACGAGTTTGAGGGCGATAACCGGCCACTGGCGACGGTCACGTTAACGAAGGTGAACTTCGGACCGATGCCTATGGCCAACGGGCTCAGCCGTCTTGAAACGCGGTTTCTTGGCGAGCCCGGGGCAGTGAACGAGTCCCAGAAACGTATCGGTGAGCCGCTAGAGGCAGAGGAGGCTGACGAACTTGGCCTTGTCTCGATGATCCTTGACGATATCGATTGGGATGATGAGATCCGCATCTTTGTAGAAGAGCGCGCCAGCTTCAGCCCCGATGCAATGACGGGGATGGAGGCCAACCTGCGTTTCGCGGGACCCGAGACGATGGAGACCCGTATTTTTGGCCGCCTGACCGCTTGGCAGAACTGGATCTTCAACCGGCCAAACGCCGTGGGAGAGACCGGCGCGCTGCAACGCTATGGATCGGGCGTGCGGGCTGATTTCGATACCGAACGGGTCTGAGGTCAGGCAATCGCCTCTGACCGGCCCGCTTGGCGGCCCGAAAAGATACAGCCGCCCAGGAAGGTACCTTCGAGCGCGTTGTAGCCGTGATAGCCACCCCCGCCGAACCCAGCGACTTCGCCCGCGGCAAAGAGGCCAGGCACAACCTGCCCATCGGCCCCGATCATCTGGCTGTCGAGGTTTGTATGAAGACCACCCAGCGTCTTGCGCGTCAGGATATGCAGCTTGACGGCAATCAGCGGCCCATTGGCTGGATCGAGGATCTTGTGCGGTTTGGCCGTCCGCATGAAACGATCCCCCCGGTAGTTCCGCGCGGCAAGGATCGACATCATTTGCGCGTCCTTCGTGAACGGATTGTCGACCTGCGCGTCGCGCGCCTCGATCTGGGTCCGGATCTTGGCCTCATCGATCAGATTGCCGCCTGCGACCTGGTTCATGCCCTTGACGAGACCCGCCAGATCCCGGCTGACAACGAAGTCCTGCCCGCGTTCCTTGAACGCTTCGACCGCATCGGTCGCGCGCCCGCCGGACAACACCCGCTGCTTGATGACTTCGAGCCAGGATTTCGAGGTAAGATCGGGGTTCTGCTCTGACCCCGACAGCGCGAATTCCTTCTTGATAATCTTCTGGGTCAGGATGAACCAGCTGTAATCATAGCCGGTTTTCAGGATCTCGCGCAGCGTGCCCATCGAGTCGAAACCGGGCAGGGCAGGTGGCCCGAACCGGTTGCCTTCGGCATCAAACCACATCGACGAAGGGCCGGGCAAAATCCGGATGCCGTGAGCGGGCCAGATCGGGTCCCAGTTTTGCACCCCTTCGGTATAGTGCCACATCCGGTCACCGTTGATGACATGGCCGCCCGCCGCCTCGGATATCGCGATCATGCGGCCATCGACGTGCGCCGGTACACCGGCCACCATCGTTTTGGGGGCGGGGCCCAGGCGTTCGGTTGGCCAGACCTTGCGGACCATCTCGAAATTGCCGCCGATGCCGCCGCTCGTCACGATCACCGATGGGGCAGCAATTGAGAAATCACCGACCACGTCGCGGTTCGTTTTCTGCCCCCGCTCGGCGGCATCTTCGGCCAGCAGGCTGCCAGAAACACCCTTGGCCGCCCCATTTTCCATATCGATGCGATCGACCTGGTGGCGGAACTTGAATGTGATCCGACCCGCTTTTTCGTGTTCTTCGCACCGGCGGACGAAGTGTTCGATGATACCTGGCCCGGTGCCCCATGTGATGTGAAACCGTGGAACCGAATTGCCGTGGCTGTGGGCAAAGCCGCCACCCCGTTCCGCCCAGCCGACAACGGGAAACCAGCGCAGGCCCATAGAATAAAGCCACGGCCGCATCGGTCCGGCGGCAAAGTCGATATAGGCCTCGGCCCATTTGCGCGGCAGCGCATCCTCGGCCCGGTCGAATTGCGCCGAACCCATCCAGTCGTTCAAGGCCAGGGCGCGGCTGTCTTTGACGCCCATCCGCCGCTGCTCCGGCGTGTCGATCATGAAAAGACCGCCGAGGCTCCAGAAGGCCTGACCACCAAGGAAGCTGCGCGGCTCTTGGTCGACGACGATGACGCTTTTCCCACGGTCGCTCAGTTCGGCTGCGGTCACAAGACCTGCGAGACCACCACCGACGACGATTGCATCTGCTTGGTCCATGATCGGGGTCCTATCGGCTGCGGTACCAGGCCACGAAGGGTGCGGCGCACAGGTACATGGTTATCCCATAGACGGCGGAGGGGATAGACATCGCGCCAAAGCCGTCCTGCTGAGAGATCAGCGTCGCGAGCGTGATGCCGAGCGTTGCGTTCTGGATACCGGTCTCGATCGAGATTGCCTTGCTTTCCGGCCAGTTCAGGCCAGAGGTGTAGGCAATGCCTAGCCCGATCAGCAGGAGGCCCACATTGAGCGCGATAAGAGCGGGCCCAAGGATCACCACGTTTTCGGCGAATAGCCCCCAATTGCTGGCCAGAGCCGCAACGACGATCAGGATGAAAAGAACGGTCGCGAAGGTCGAAAGCGGTCCTTCGACTCGATCCGCGAATTCTGGGCGCAGGTGGCGGATCAGGACCCCAAGCAGGACGGGCAGCGTGGTGATCAGAAACAGCGCAATGGCGAGTGACGTGATGGAAACGTCCGGTGCGTCCGCACCGAGGAAATGCAGGACGGCCCACGTGGCAAGGAACGGTACGGTCAGGATGCTCAACAGGCTGATGACCGCCGTTAACGAAACCGAAAGGGCGACGTCAGCCCGGCTGAGCTTTGAGATCATGTTTGACGTAACGCCACCTGGGCAGAACGACAAAAGCATGACGCCCAGGGCAAATCCTGGCGGCAGAGCGAATGCATAAACGATGCCAAAGGCCACCAGCGGCAGCAGAATGACCTGGGCGCAGGCGCCGATCATGAAAGCGATTGGTCGTCTCAGAACCCGCCCGAAATCCCTGGCCGTTAGCCCGATGCCCAGCGAGAACATGATGATGGCCAGCGACAATGGCAGCACCACGTCGATAAGAATATCCAAAGGGGTTCTCCTCCACTAAACCCTTCGGCGAACCTTGGTTGGCCGAAGGCCGTGACGCAATGGCTTACGTTTGGTCATAGTGGCCAGAAGATAAGGATCGCCGGGATCGACACGGCGATGACAATCACCTCGAGCGGCAAGCCGATGCGCCAGTAGTCCCCGAAGTGATAGCCGCCGGGACCCAGAATAAGCGTGTTGTTCTTGTGACCGATGGGTGTGAGGAAGGCCGAAGAGGCCGCGACTGCCACCGCCATGAGGAACGGGTCGGGCGATACCTCGAGGGCAAGGGCCATCTGTATCCCGACCGGAGCAGCGACGATTGTTGTGGCGGTGTTGTTCAGTACATCCGACAGCGACATCGTCACGACCATCAAGACGGTCAGGACAGCCCAGGCCGGCAGGCCTTGCGTGAGGGTGATCAGCCAACCCGCGATCAGTTCGGTCCCGCCTGATGTCTCCAACGCGGCGCCCAGCGGAATCATCGACCCCAGCAGCACCACGACTGGCCATTCGATATGGTTGTAGAGTTCGGAGAGCGGCACAATGCGCGCCAGCACATAGGCGATCACCACAAGACCAAGCGCGATCGGCAGGTAGAGCAGCCCAAAGCTGGCCGCGGCCACCGCTCCGCCAAAAAGACCGATGGCTAGCCACACCTTGCTGTCTTGCGTAACCGCCAGCCCCCGTTCAGCAAGCGGGAGGCATCCCAACCAAGCCGTGACATCGGGGCCCGTGTCGCGGGGCACCAGCAGCAACAGGATATCCCCGGCCTTGATCGGCGTTTTCCGGATCTGTTCGGTGATGCGCCGACCCTGCCGCGAGATACCCATCAGGACGCTGTTGCGGCGCCAAGACAGGCCGATCGATTGGGCGGTGCGATCCACAAGGCGACTGCTGTCTGTCACGACGACCTCGATGATCTCAACACCCTCGCCTCCGGCTTTCAGACGTTCCTCTCTTTCGGCATCCGCGACAGCGAGGCTCAGGGCTGCGCGGAATTCATCAAGCGCTTCGGGCGTTGCTTCAACGACCAATGTGTCGCCAGCGCGCAATTCGGAATTCATGGCCCGTCCATAGCGCCGCTTGCCGTCTCGGATCAGGCCGATGATCGCGACGTCGGCCTTTTCTGCATCCTCGGTCAGATCACCAAGGCGTTGGCCGATATACTTGCTTTTTTCCGGTACGATCAGCTCAGCGATGTATTCCGAGAGGTCTTCCAGTTCAGCAGTAGCATCCCCCCGTTGCGGGATGAGCCGCCAGCCGATCAGGGCCACAAAGATCATGCCGGCAATTGCAGCGACCCCGCCGACCGGGGCGAAATCGAACATCCGGAACGGCTCGCCCAGATTATCTTGCCGGATCGAGGCGATGATGATGTTGGGTGGTGTTCCGATCAGCGTCACCATTCCGCCAAGGATCGTCGCGAACGACAATGGCATCAGGCTTAGCCCCGGATTGCGCCCCGCCTTGTGTGCGGTCTGAATGTCGACGGGCATGAGCAGGGCGAGGGCCGCGACATTGTTCATGAATGCGCTGAGTACACCGCCGATCCCGCCCATCAGCGCGATGTGGGCACCGATGCCGCGCGATGCATCGACAAGGGTGCGAGTGATCAGGAACACGGCACCCGACCGCACCAATCCGGCAGAGACCACCAAGACAAGAGCAACCACCAGGGTGGCTGGATGGCCGAACCCCGAAAACGCCTCGTCCGACGGTACGACGCCAAGGACCACACCCACCATCAGGGCGGAAAAGGCGACGATATCGTACCGTAAGCGGCCCCACAGAAGCAGGGCAAAGACAAGGGCGAAGAGGCTGAAGAGGATAATCTGATCGGTCGTCATGGGCCGCACCCTAGGAGGAGGGCACGGCACTGACCAGACTTCATGAACGCCAGTCGACACTCCGATTGGCTGGTTCCGACCAGTCGACGATCGGCCCGATGGGCAAGATGCCCAGCGGACTGCGCAACTCTGAAGGGGAAAAGTAACCCTGCTTGTAGATATCGAGCCTTACCGTCTCTGCAACGCCGGGGAGTGCGTAGATCGCACGCGCATAATCCCAGAGGTTTGGATAGTCTGACAACTTGGCCAGATTGCATTTGAAGGCATAGTGATAGGCGACATCAAAACGGGCCAATGTCGGAAACAGGCGCAGATCGGTTTCCGTCAGTTGATCGCCAATCAGGGTTGTGCGTCCATCGAGATGTGCCTCGAGCTCATCCAGAGCTGCGAAAAGGTCTGTCACTGCTTCATCATAGGCCTCTTGTGTCCGGGCGAACCCGGCACGGTAGACGCCGTTGTTGATACGTGGATGGATCATGTCGTTGAGCCGGTCGATCTCTGCCTCGTAAGCGGCAGGGACCAATCTGCGCAGTGGGTCGAATGCGAGGCTGAGCATCCGAACGATGTCCGCGCTTTCATTCGAGACGATCCTCGACGTGGTCTTGTCCCAGAGGATCGGCACCGTCACACGCCCGGAATAGGGCGGGTCTTGTCTGGAATAGACTTCGTGCAGGGCGGTTGCACCCAGCAGATCATCGCTGAACTCTCCGGATGTATCGAACACCCATCCGTCAGATGTGCGGCGCGGTTTTGCCAAACTTATCCCGATTGCCTCTTCAAGACCGAGTAATGCGCGTGCCAGAAGCGTGCGGTGCGCCCAGGGGCAGTTCCAAGCGACAAAGAGATGATAGCGCCTCGCTTCAGGCCTGTGGTGGCCATCGGCGGTGATCCGGTTCCTTATCGTGCTTGCCGCCCGTTGATAGGCGCCGCCAAGATCGGTGGAGGGGTCGGGATCATCCCTGTGATACTTCCCCTCAATCATTACACCCATGAAGCACCTCCTACGTGATACGCGCAGGATACGAGCTTTGTCAGCGGGGCCAATCGCCATCGACGCGCTGATGCTATGCGAGGGCGCACAGGCAGGCTTGCCCAACCGCGCTGGTCTGGCCTATAGCACCTGCCAGACCGCAATCGATTTCTGATGGAGGCACCGATGGCAGGCCACTCAAAATGGGCCAACATCCAGCACCGCAAGGGGCGTCAGGACAAGCTGCGCGCCAAGCTGTTTTCGAAACTGTCCAAGGAAATCACCATCGCGGCCAAGATGGGTGATCCGGATCCGGACAAGAACCCGCGTCTGCGATTGGCGGTGAAAGAAGCCAAAGGCCAGTCGATGCCCAAGGACAATATCGAACGCGCGATCAAGAAGTCGCAGGCGGGCGACGGCGAGGATTACGAAGAAATCCGGTACGAAGGCTATGGGCCCAACGGTGTCGCGGTGATCGTCGAGGCGATGACAGACAATCGCAATCGAACCGCGTCGAATGTGCGGTCAACCTTTACCAAGAATGGCGGCAATCTGGGTGAGACCGGCAGCGTCGGCTTCATGTTCGAACGCAAAGGCGAAGTGTCCTATCCCGCATCTGTCGGTGATGCCGATACCGTTATGATGGCGGCCATCGAAGCGGGTGCCGAAGACGTCGAAAGCAGTGAGGATGGTCATATCATCTGGTGTGCCGACACCGATCTTAACGACGTTTCAAACGCGCTTGAGGCCGATCTTGGTGAATCCGAGTCGACCAAGCTGGTGTGGAAACCGACCACGACGACCGAGCTCGATCTCGACGGGATGGAAAAGCTGATGAAGCTGGTCGACGCGCTTGAAGATGACGATGACGTGCAGCGCGTCACGACGAATTTCGAGGCGACAGACGAAGTGATGGCGCAACTCGCCTGAATGCAAAACGCCGCCCCGAGTACCGGAGCGGCGTTCACGTATTGGTTATCCGGCGCGTTCAGGAGAACAGCGATCGCGCCATTTGGCTCCAGCTTTGTGAGGGGCCGGCATTCGGTTCGGGCGACTGACGGCGCAGACGGCGCATCAGACCCTTCAATTCATTCAGACGGTCGCGCGCAGTAGTACCTCCTGCACGGCTTTGAACCGTAAGGATTTTTTCCTGTGTGTGCAAAGCAGACTCGATCATCTCGAGGTCTTGCTTCGTTAAATCTACACTATGAACATCGTCGAGCATCTGAGGGTATCCTTGTCTGCTGAACCAGCATATGGGAACTGTGGAGAAGTACGCCAATGGGCCTGTTCCAGATCATTACGAATTAATTCATTCCTATCACGATGGAGTGACATTTTCTGTCAGGACGGACCGGGCGGCCGCGCGAACACCGCGTGTCAGATCAATAAGGGCGGGGGCCAAGGCGCGAGTCACCTGCCAAGACAGGTGGACGTCGTATTCCGGTCTTTCACCCAAGGCAACCAGTCGACCGGCCCGGATGTGATCCTCAACCAACGGTGCAGGGTTCATGCCCCACCCGGCACCCTGCAGAACCGCCTCAACAAAAGCCTGTGTCGAGGGAAGCATTTGCGACGGCGGATTCGCTTTGAGCCCGAACTCTCGGTGGAGCCATGCAGTCTGCAATCCGTCCTTTGCGTTAAAGCGAAACATTGGCGCACCTGACAGCGTTTCCTTCGTGATACCGGCCCGGCACCATCGTTCGACAAAGTCCGGGCTGGCCGTTGCAATGTACCGCATCGCCCCAAGATCGTGGAAATCACAGGTGGGCACATTTTGGTTTGCCGCCGTGACCGCGGCAGAGATCACGCCGCGCCGCAGCCAGTCGGCCGAGTGGTCCTGATCATCGATCATGTAGTCGATCAGCAATCCATCGACGCCCCGCAGAACCGGAGCGAACCACGTGGCCAGGCTGTCGGCGTTGACCGCGATTTTTACGCGGCCGGGTCCGGCGGATGCTCCGACACCGACATCCTCAAGCGCCTGCCGTTCCAGCAGTCTCAGGTCCTCGGCATGTTTGGCCAGTCGGATCCCCTCCTTGGTTCCGGTACATGGCGCGCCCCGCTCAACAAGGATGAACCCCACTCGCTCTTCAAGGTTCTGGATCCGTTGAGAGATTGCCGATTGCGTCACATGCAGCGATGCAGCTGCAGTTTCAAAGCTGCCATAGCGCAGAACCGCGGCCAGTGCCGCCAGCTGATTGGGGGGAAGATGCATCAGTCAACCTAATGTTGGTACAAGTTCTTTAATTTGAGTAATGCTTGGCATGCCAGTAGTCAAAAGCCGAACGAGCAGTAAGAGACTACGATGCCATCCTTTTTTGCGGGCTTCGGCCTTGGTTTTTCCCTGATCCTCGCGATCGGAGCCCAGAACGCCTTTGTCCTCCGCCAGGGCCTCCGGCAAGAGCATGTGTTCTGGGTATGCCTGATTTGCGCGTTGTCGGATGCGGTGCTGATCACGGTCGGTGTCGCAGGATTTGGCGCGTTGGCGACGGTTGTTCCCTGGTTCGAGACGGCGATGCGTTTGGGCGGAGCCGCATTTCTGATCTGGTACGGCATGCGAAATGCGATTTCCGCGTTTCGAGGGGGCGAGGCGCTTACGACAGGCGGTAACGGGTCGATCGGTCTGGCGGCGGCTGCTTTGACGACCCTCGCGCTCACATGGCTCAATCCGCATGTCTATCTCGACACGGTGGTTTTGCTGGGGTCGGTTTCAGCCCAATACCCCGACCAGCTTGAATTCGGTGTGGGGGCGGTCATCGCCAGTTTCACCTTCTTTTTCAGTCTAGGATATGGTGCCCGGTTGCTTAGCCCGGTTTTTTCGAACCCGCGCGCGTGGCAGGTGCTGGATATGGTTATCGCGTTGGTCATGTGGGCCATCGCTGCGAAACTGCTGTTGCAATAGGTTGCATGTCCCCGGCGCTTTGGCGTTGATGCGCGCATGGACGCGGCGCAATCAAAACCGGTGATCGGCATCTTCTGGATGTTCATGACGGGCATCTGCTTTGTTGCGGTAACAGCGATCGTCAAGGTCATGGGGCCGCGCGTGCCCCCGGCAGAGGCCGCGTTTCTTCGCTATGTCATGGGATTGGTGTTTCTCATACCGATGCTCCCCAGCCTGATGGAGACACGGCTGTCGGCTCGCCAGGTGGGGCTGTTCGGCCTGCGGGGCCTTTTCCATTCGCTTGGCGTGATCATGTGGTTTTTTGCAATGACCCGGATCCCGATCGCAGAGGTCACGGCGCTGAATTACGTCGCACCGGTCTACGTCACCATCGGCGCAGCCCTCTTTCTGGGTGAACGTCTCGCGATGCGGCGGATAGCGGCCGTCGTCATCGCGTTGGCCGGCGCGATGATCATCCTCCGCCCCGGTTTTCGCGAAGTGCTACCGGGCCACTATGCGATGCTCTTGGCCGGGTTCGCGTTTTCAGGGTCCTACTTGCTGGCCAAGGTTCTGGCCGACGGCTTCAAACCCTCGGTGGTCGTGGCGATGCTGTCGATCTTTGTGACGATCGGTTTGGCTCCGTTCGCTTTGGCCGATTGGGTTCAGCCGACGCTGTCGGATCTGGGGCTGCTCTTCCTTGTGGCGTGCTTCGCGACCGCAGGACACTATACCATGACGCTGGCCTTTGCTGCCGCTCCGGTCACCGTCACGCAGCCTGTGACGTTCCTGCAGCTGGTCTGGGCCGTACTCTTGGGGGCGCTGGTTTTTGCGGAGCCGCTAGATTTCTGGGTGTTTCTCGGCGGTTTGGTGATCATGGCCTCTGTCACTTACATCACCTGGCGCGAGGCGGTCGTGCGCCGGCGACCTGTTACGCCGCCCAGCCCGGCAACCAAGCTCTGATCCGCAGCGACGCTTCTGCCCGCCGTCTTGACCCAAGTCAAAGCTGACAAGGGCGGTCGGGTACATGGTGCCGAAAACATCAGGAGGCCCACATGTCCCACACGCCACACGAACTGCACGAAGAGTTCCCCGATCATGTCGAGACCATGCAAGCGCTGCGCCAAAGCGATGCACATTTTGCTCGCTTGGCTGATGAGTATCACGACCTGAACCGGGCCATTCACCGGGCGGAAACCAATGTCGAACCGATCAGTCCGGTGGCAGAGACCGACCTGCGCAAATCGCGCGCGGCGCTCAAGGATGAGATCTGGGGGCTGATCCGGGCCGCCGCGACTACCTGACCTGATAGGGCAGAACGTCCCGCCGGTCCGGATCGACGGCAAGCCGTCGCTCTAGCGGCGGGACAGATCGCTGGTGACAGTCCGACCGCTCACAGATGCGACAGGAAATGCCGATTGGTTCAAAGGCGTCGGCATTCCGAAGGTCCAGCCCATCGGCGTAGACGAGCGCATCAGCGTGACTGATCTCGCACCCCAAGGCAATCGCGAAACGGCGGGTCGGCACGCCGTACCGGCCCGCGGGTTTGGTCACGTCCCGTGCCAGGCTGATATAGCGGACACCATCCGGTGTTTCGGCCAACTGCCGCAGGAATTGCCCGGGCTGTTCGAATGCCCGATGCACGTTCCAAAGCGGGCATGCGCCGCCGAAGCGGGCGAATTGCAGGCGCGTGGCGGAATGGCGTTTGGTGATTGTCCCCGCCTGATCGACGCGGACAAAGAAGAACGGAATGCCCTTGGCGCCCGGACGCTGCAGCGTTGAAAGCCGGTGCGCTACCTGTTCGATTGATGCGCCAAAGCGGTTGGCCAGCACTTCCAGATCATGGCGCGTGTCCTGCGCGGCATTTAGGAACCGTTCATAGGGCAGCATGGCGGCCCCGGCGAAGTAGTTGGCAAGACCGATCTTTGCGATGGCCCGGGCTTCATCGGTTTGAAAGCGGGCGAGATCGAGGGTCGCTTCCAGCAGTGGATCCTGCCGCAGAAGTGCCACCTGCAACAAGATCTGAAAGGTCTGCGTTTCTGGCGCAGCACGGGACGAAATGGTCAGGCGCTTTGCAGCGGCGTCAAGGCTGCGCAACGTGTCGGTGTCGCTGAAATCGACCTGAACACCGATCTGGTCCAGCGCCTCGCCGGCCCTGGTGCGAATGTTAGCATGCTCACCTGCGGCGGTCGCAAAGTGTTCGGCGGCTCGATCGACGGCATCAATGTAGTTGTCACAATAGTGAAAGAAGTCGCGGACTTCTTCCCATGGGCTGGGCCGTATTCTCGCGTCTTCGCGCCCCAATGCCTCGTCCAGCGAAGCCAGCCGCTCTTGTATTTGTCGGTATCCGCGATGCAGATCCAGAAACGCGCGGGCGAGAGCGGGGGCATTCGATGCCGCCAGCCGCAGATCGGCCAAGGGCGGTTGCGCGCCGGAAAAGACCGGATCGGCCAGAGCCTCGCGCATGTCGCTTACCAGCCTCTCATCATCACCAGCGTTCAACTCGGCCACGTCGAGGCCGAAATCCTGGGCGAGGCCCAGCACAACCGCTGTGCTTACAGGGCGGTTATTGTTTTCCATCTGGTTCAGATACGGCAGCGATATCCCAAGTCGGGCGGCAAAGTCTTTCTGGGTCAGGCCGATCCGGGTGCGGATTTCCCGCAGCTTTGCACCGGCATAGAGTTTGGGATTTGCCATTAGGCTGAGCCTCTCACGATCTTGCAAACCTGCTAATGCAGATTTGCAAAGGCCGCAACAACGGCTCAGGTCGTGCGCATACGTCTTTCGCGGCGATAGACGCTGAGAATGGCCAGCAAACCTGCAGTGGCGGACGTCGCCATCAGCCAAAGCAGCGGTGCGGCTCCGGTGTCTTCCGACAAGAAGAATCCGGGCAGAACGCTGAGGACCGCGCCGCCTCCGATCATGATGGCTCCACCCAGGCCCGATGCCGTGCCAGCCAGATGCGGCCGGACCGAAAGCATGCCGGCCGTCGCGTTTGGAATGACAAGGCCGTTGCCGATCCCGACCAGTGTCATCAGCCCGAAGAAGCTGAGCATCGTACCCTGTCCCATCAGGATCAGCCCGAGCGACAGGAAGGTGCCAAGCGCATTGGTGACGCAGCCCCAGAAGATCATGGGGTTGATGCCAAACCTTGTGGCGTACCGTCCTGTGAACCAGTTGCCGCCGAAGTAACCGACGGCGGGCGCACCGAAGAAAAAGCCAAGCTCGGCAGGGCTCATCCCAAAGACCTGTGACCCCACGAATGGTGCCCCGCCGAGATACGCAAAGAACGCGCCAGAGCAGAACGCGGCAGCGAGCGAATAGCCCCAGAACCGTGGGGACAGAAAGAGCTCGGGATACTCACGGAACTGCTGCCCAAGCGTCTTGCCGCTGGAGGCGGCAGTCTCGCCGAGGTCGGCCCAGACCAGCCACAGCGACAGCGCGCCCAAAAGGAAGAATACCCAGAAATTCGACTTCCATCCAAAGAATTCGTCAAGCAGGCCGCCGATGGCCGGGCTGATCATCGGCACGATCGCCATCCCCATCGTCACGTAGCCGATCATCGATGCCGATTTGTCCTGATCATAGAGATCCCGAACCACCGCGCGGCTCAGCACCATGGCCACGGCGATCACCGCCTGGGCCATCCGAAAGAACAGAAAGACCTCGGCCGATGGGGCGTAGATACAGCCGAGAGTGGCCAGCAGGAACAGGATGATGCCGCCCAGCATGACAGGCCTGCGCCCGTATTTGTCGGATATCGGGCCGATCAACAGCTGCAGGATCGCGCTGACGCCAAGGTAGACCGCCACGGATAGCTGCATGAGCCGGTATTCGGTCCCGAAATAGGCGGTCATGGTGGGCAGGCTAGGTAAGAACATGTTCATGACCATCGCGGACATGCCGGACAGAAGAACAAGGGTCGCCAGATGTGGTGGTGTGGCCCGGTCTAAAAAACGGACCTCAATGGAACTCGCCATGGCTCTGACTTATTGCGTGTTCTGGTTGAGGTCCATCCCATCACTCGCAAAGATAGAAATTTGCAGATTTGCGTTTTGCAAATTCAACATGAAAAATAGTTTGCAAATTTGCGCAATCTTCCTTTCGCCTTTGCAGCATCCCCTGATACTAGACGCAAAACCGGCACCGGGGGGACACGTATGCAAGACATTCTGAGCGAACTCGAAACGCGGCGCGACGCGGCGCGGCTTGGCGGCGGGCAAAAGCGCATCGACGCGCAACATGGCCGTGGCAAGCTGACAGCGCGCGAACGGATCGACCTGCTGCTGGACGAGGGCAGCTTTGAAGAATTCGACATGTTCGTGACGCACCGCTGCACAGATTTCGGCATGGAGAAACAGAAACCCGCCGGCGACGGTGTCGTCACGGGATGGGGCACCATCAACGGCCGCATGGTCTATGTCTTCAGCCAGGACTTTACCGTGCTGGGCGGATCGGTGTCCGAGACGCACGCCAAGAAGATCTGCAAGATCCTAGACATGGCGATGCAGAACGGGGCGCCTGTCATAGGCCTTAACGATTCCGGCGGCGCGCGCATTCAGGAAGGTGTTGATAGCCTCGCCGGTTATGCCGAGATCTTTCAGCGCAACATCATGGCCTCGGGCGTCATCCCGCAAATCAGCGTGATCATGGGCCCTTGCGCCGGTGGCGCGGTCTATAGCCCGGCGATGACAGACTTCATCTTCATGGTGAAGGACAGCTCGTACATGTTCGTCACCGGGCCGGATGTCGTGAAGACGGTTACGAACGAACAGGTAACGGCGGAAGAGCTTGGGGGTGCCGGGACCCATACCAAGAAATCGTCGGTGGCCGACGGGGCGTTCGAGAACGATGTCGAAGCGCTGGCAGAGGTGCGCCGCCTGGTCGATTTCCTGCCGCTCAATAACCGCGCCAAGCCACCAGTTCGCCCGTTCTTTGACGATCCGGGTCGAGTGGAATCGTCGCTCGATACGCTGGTGCCGGAAAATCCCAACCAGCCCTATGATATGAAAGAGCTGATCCTCAAGATCGGGGACGAGGCGGACTTCTTTGAAATCCAAGAGGATTTCGCGAAGAATATCATCACGGGGTTCATTCGGCTGGAGGGTCAATCCGTGGGTGTCGTCGCGAACCAGCCGATGGTTCTGGCCGGATGCCTCGACATCGACTCGTCGCGCAAGGCCGCGCGGTTCGTGCGTTTCTGTGACGCGTTCGAGATTCCGATCCTGACATTCGTGGATGTCCCGGGTTTCTTGCCGGGTACAAGCCAGGAGTATGGCGGGGTCATCAAGCACGGCGCCAAACTGCTCTTTGCTTATGGCGAGGCGACGGTGCCTAAGGTCACTGTCATCACGCGCAAGGCCTATGGTGGCGCATATGACGTCATGGCCTCGAAACATCTGCGGGGCGACTTCAACTATGCCTGGCCCACAGCCGAGATCGCGGTGATGGGGGCCAAGGGCGCGACAGAGATCATTCATCGGGCCGATCTGGGCGATGCCGACAAGATCGCGCAGCACACCAAGGATTACGAAGATCGGTTCGCGAACCCCTTCGTGGCGGCCGAGCGTGGCTTTATCGACGAGGTGATCATGCCGCAATCGACGCGCCGGCGCGTTTGCCGGGCCTTTGCTTCGTTGAGAGGCAAGAGCCTCAAGAACCCATGGAAAAAGCACGATAACATTCCTTTATGAGCGGATCGGTGCGCGGGCTTCGGAACAAAATAGGTGTTGGTATTCTCATCATGGCCTCGGTTGCGGGGCTGGCCTATCTCCTTTTGCCAGAGCACCGAAAGGCTGCCGGACAGATCCTGCGGTACAATGAACGGACCTGGCTCGTGACGTCCGTCAAATGGTTGGATGATGCGGAACAGGCGGAACTTCAGATCAGAATACTTTCTGTCTGGCCGCAAAGTCCTGAAGCGCTCCACCACACCAAGCTCAAGAACATGTGCAATGCGGTTCTGCCGAAGCTTGAATTGAAGGACGTCGATTCACTGGCTTCGGTTTCCCTCGGCGCCTCTCTTTTGATGCGCCGACTGACGGGTGACGACATCGAGCTAGTGGTTGAGCACGGCGCGTGTACGCAAAAACTGGCCCCTGTCGCTCCGCGCGATGGCGCACCCAAAATTCGGTATCCGTCCGACGGCGAGGTGGCGAGGGGAAAGGCCCTCCTAAACAGGTGGAAAAACATCCGCGCCAGCTACTCAACGGGTGTGCGGGGTGACGGAATGTACTTTGAATTCGTGGCGCGAGAAGCCGACCAATCGATCGAAGATTTTGACTTTCTACTAATGTGCCGAGTGGTTTTGGCGCGTACGCCGGAAACGCGGCAAACCCAATTCGGTCTTATGGACTTTCTGGGTAGGGGCCACTTCTCGTTCCGGGTGTGGGAGCGCGAAAAGCAGGACCCGGGCGAAAGCGTTGACTATGTGCATCGCGAATTCGACGTGCGTGGGCGCGATTGCGTGCCCAGCACCGATGGGGCGGGGTGAAGATGCCTCGGTCGGCTTGGCATATCCTGCGCGACGTACAGGTTTGGTGCTTTGCCTGCCGGTTGCCCATGCGGTTGGAGCAGTGGGCAGCCACCCGGCTGCTATTGGTCCATTCGATCTGCCTGATGCATCAGATCCGTCAAGACGTCTGGCGTGCTCTGCAGAGCCCCCGGGCGTTTGCGCCTGCAGTCGTACCGACACCGCAGGGCAATGCATGGCACTTGGGCGATTGGGGGCAGCTCCCATGACTCAGCTTTGGCAGAACCAAGCGTTCTCTATCTGTCACGCCGATGAGGGCAAATTCGAGGGCGAGGGCCTGCGCGCCTTTTTCGAGTATCGCGATCTCGGTATCAAGAACGCGACCCAGGGCAAGTTTGCCGCCCACGCCATCCGGGCCGTGCCGGGGATGGAGTCGCCCGGTGCATGGCATTCGCACGACCTGGAATTCCAGATGGTCTATGTCACCAAGGGCTGGGTTGTCTTCGAATATGACGGGCAGGGCCAGCACGTTCTCCGTACGGGATCGTGTGTTTTGCAGCCCCCGGGGATCAAACATCGCGAGGTGCGACACTCCGACGACATGGAATTGATCGAAATCGTTTCACCAGCGGACTTTACAACGCGAGATGAATCTGCACCATGAAGAGTGAGCGGTTTGAGACAGTGCGCCGGTTTTTCAGGCGCGCAGCAGCCCCGGAGGGAGGAGCCTGGGCCTTTTCGGGGGCAAGGGTCCGGGGCTGCTACATGCTAATCCTGTCCGCGACACTTGCCCAAGCTGGCGATTTGCCATCCGGACGCTCCGCCGATCTGCGGGATATTTTGCTTGAACAGGTAGGTTCCGAAACCTGGGCCCGTTTCCGCTTTGTCTCCGACGAACTCGACGAGGATGTCGCGCAAGCTGGCAGCGAGGAAATCGAAACGGATATGGCGGCGCTGTGTTCGGGGCACGCGTTGCCGTATTTGAAAGAGAACGCGCTTGAGGCAGAGATCGTCGTGATCTCGGTATCCGACCGGGACGTCTCCTTTGGCGAATCCGACCCGCAAGCGGTCCAGTTTTTCGAGGCGTATCGCGTGTCGGACGGGTCGTGTCAGTGGGAGCCGTTCTGATGCCGGCTAGTATCTGTTCATCCCGTGCGGCTTTGTGGCCACATGCCGCCGGTGAAGCCGAGGGGGCGTATGATTCTGTTATCTGTTGTCATATGATAGGTGGAGGCCGAACCAACGGCCCCTTTACCCCGGAACGGGGCAGTGCCTTTGCGGCAGGGCCCCTAGCATTGAAAGACAGGAGAGACGGATGTCGAAGAGCATCAAGCTGCTGGCCACATTCAGCTTTATGGTTGCCGTTGCCGCATGTGCGCGCGAGCAAGAAGAGGTTGTCGTGGTCGAGCCGATCTCGACCGAGCCCGTGCAAACAGGCAAGTTCAAGTAGAGCATACTGGCGGCGGGCGGAAACGCCCGCCACGCCACCCCGACGCGGTGACGGAGGTGGTTTATGCTGAAACACCGCGGTTTTCCCGGTCGAATGCCGGGTACTGATTTCCAATTCACGATCCGACGACCCAACCCCAAAGGGGTTACGCCGCTAACCCGGCGCGAGCGCTATGCTGACCGGCGCCCAGCCGACAGGCGTGCCGACACAGCATTCATGGCGGCGCTCTGGTCTTACTTCGGCGCGGACACGTTCGAGCGCGGCAACCTTGATGCAGGTCGTCTGAGCTGGCTTTTCGAACGTGAAGTAAAGCCCGCCACCGATCCCTTTGATCCGGCTGATTACGAGGCTTTGCTGGTCATTGACGAGGCTGTTGCCCGCGCGAGCTTTCCCGAAGCGTTCGAGGAGGGATCGGCGTGAAGTTGCTGAGACAAGAATGCTTTAGGCAATTCTCGGCTCATGTTTTGCGACCCGCATTTCTGGGCTATACACCCATAGGTAGTTTATGCGACCGTGCATTTGCGGCATCAGTTCCCCTAGACTTTTCTGATGGCGCATACCATTTCCGTACCCCTTCCCCTGACGGGCAGCATCCAATTTCTGGTTTGCTGTCCGTCTTTTTATGGGCGTTGCGAAAGGTCGGGCGATGTGCCGCCTTCGCGGAATCGGAAGCTAAGCGAGAACCCGCGCGGAACCGGCTGATCGGGCCGATCTTCTTGCTGCTGCTTCATCCTTCGGTTTGGCTGTTTGCGCGTTTTGACCTTGTTAAAGAAGGAACGGAAAGATGCGTATCGGTTTGGCAGTATTGGCTCTTGCCGCGTTGGCGGCATGCGGAGATACGGTGGGGGAACAGGCCCTCGTGGGCGGCGCTGCAGGCGCAGGAACGGCTGTCGTTCTTGACGGCGATCCGCTGGCAGGCGCTGCCGTTGGTGCGGCGGGCAACGTCCTCTATTGCCAACAATATCCGGAGCGTTGCTGACACGCTTCAATGGGCAATCGCCCTGAACACTTTGCAAGACGCCGTTGTGCCTGTCCGGGCGCAGCGGCGTCTTCGTTTTCTGCACGACAAGAATGAGAAACGATATGTTCAATAAGATCCTGATCGCCAATCGGGGAGAAATCGCGTGCCGTGTCATCAAGACCGCGCGCAAAATGGGGATGGCAACGGTCGCCGTTTATTCGGATGCCGACAAGAACGCGCTGCATGTGGAGATGGCGGACGAGGCCATCCATATCGGGCCGCCGCCCGCCAACCAGTCCTACATCGTGATCGACAAGATCATGGATGCAATCCGGGAGAGCGGGGCCGAGGCGGTGCACCCAGGATACGGGTTCTTGTCCGAGAACCCCAAATTCGCCGAGGCGCTTGAGGCAGCCGGCATCGCGTTCATCGGGCCACCCAAAGGCGCGATCGAGGCCATGGGCGACAAGATCACGTCGAAAAAGATCGCACAGGACGCCGAGGTTTCGACCGTTCCCGGCTATATGGGCCTGATCGAAAACGAGGATGAGGCCGTCAAGATCTCGGGGCAAATCGGCTATCCGGTGATGATCAAAGCCAGCGCGGGTGGCGGCGGCAAGGGCATGCGTATCGCCTGGAATGACGACGAGGCCCGCGAAGGGTTCCAGTCATCCAAGAACGAAGCGGCAAGTTCCTTTGGCGACGACCGGATCTTTATCGAGAAATTCGTGACCCAACCCCGGCACATCGAAATTCAGGTGCTGGCCGATGCCCATGGCAACTGCATTTATCTGGGCGAGCGGGAATGCTCGATCCAGCGCCGTAACCAAAAGGTCGTTGAAGAGGCCCCGTCGCCATTCCTCGACGAGGCGACCCGCAAGGCCATGGGCGAACAGGCCTGTGCCTTGGCTTCGGCCGTCGGCTATACCAGCGCCGGAACGGTCGAATTCATCGTCGACGGCGACAAGAACTTCTATTTCCTCGAGATGAACACCCGTTTGCAGGTCGAACACCCAGTCACGGAGCTGATCACCGGCATCGACCTTGTCGAACAGATGATCCGCGTGGCCTCGGGCGAGCCGCTTTCGATCACGCAGGATGATGTCAAGCTGAACGGTTGGGCGATCGAGAACCGGCTTTATGCCGAGGATCCCTATCGCAATTTCCTGCCCTCGATTGGCCGTCTGACCCGGTACCGTCCACCCGCCGAGGCGGTTCTCGAAACCCATACCGTCCGGAACGACACCGGTGTTTTTGAGGGTGGCGAGATCAGCATGTACTACGACCCGATGATCGCAAAGCTCTGCACCTGGGCTCCAACCCGCGCCGCGGCCATCGACGCGATGCGCGTGGCGCTGGACAGTTTCGAGGTTGAAGGGATCGGGCACAATCTGCCGTTCCTCAGCGCGGTGATGGATCATCCGAAATTCGTGTCGGGCGACATGACAACGGCCTTTATCGCCGAGGAATACCCGGATGGTTTCGCGGGCGTGACCCTGGTCGATGCCGAAGCGCGCCGTGTCGCCGCGGCCTGTGCCGCCATGCACCGCGTGGCCGAGATCAGGCGAACCCGCGTTTCGGGCCGCATGGACAATCACGAACGCAAGGTCGGACGCGATTGGGTCGTTTCGCTTCAGGGTCAGGAATACGCTGTGCAGATTGACGCGGATCACGACGGCTCGACCATTCGGTTCGACGATGGTGCCACGCTGCGCGTTGCCGGGGCCTGGACGCCCGGCGACACGCTGGCCGCGATGACGGTCAATGATGAACCGCTTGTCCTGAAGGTCGGCAAGGTGACCGGCGGCTTCCGCATCAGAACGCGTGGCGCGGATCTGAAGGTTCATGTGAGATCACCCCGTCAGGCCGAACTTGCGGCGAAGATGCCCGAAAAGCTGCCGCCTGACACGTCGAAGATGCTGCTTTGCCCGATGCCCGGGCTGATCGTCAAAGTCGATGTCGAAGTGGGTCAGGAGGTGCAGGAGGGTCAGGCGCTCTGCACTGTCGAGGCGATGAAGATGGAAAACATCCTGCGTGCCGAACGCCGAGGGACGGTTGCCAAGATCAACGCGGGCGCTGGCGACAGCCTCGCGGTCGATGACGTCATCATGGAGTTCGAATAGGATGATAGGCCCGGCTGCGGCACTTGCTTACACCGACTGCGTCTCTTCTGGCGCATCGCGCGCAATTGCTCAGCCGCCCTCTTTGCGTTCTCTTATTTCGCGCTGTCGAAGCGGCATCTTGTCGATGCTCCGCCCGATTTCGCGGACGCTCCACGGGAAGGGCTTGCGCAGCTTGATGCCGCCATCTTTGCCGATCAGGACCAACATGAAACCGCGCGGCCTCAGCTGCAGCCGCAGCGCGCTCGGCTCGGACGGGTTCGTGTCGGTCAAGACGACAACGTCACGCTCGGCCAGTTCCGCCTCGCGATCGCGCAGATACTCCATCTGCTGGCGAAATTGGGGGTCGTTTGGGCTGTCGGCGAAGACGACGATGGGCCGCTTTATCCATACGAATTGGCTTAAATCCTCGACGTCTTCATCCATAAAGATCGTCTCCGGCTCTTCCATCGCATCGCTGCCCCACGCCGAGAGTGAGAAAAACGCAAGAAAAACAAGGGCTAGTATTCGAGTCATGATCCCTCCGACGGGGATGAATGTAAGGTATTCGGAGCCGAATGCGATGCCCGACCGCGCCATTTTTATCATTAATGCGCGAGCAAGGGATCGGGCGCAATGATCGTTGCATATCCCATCATCGGGCCGGTTGGGGCGGCCCTGTGTCAGGTGGCGAGGTCTGCAGTGGACATTGTATTGCATCTGGGTGCGCATCGCACCGGCTCAACGTCGTTTCAGGCCTATATGCGGGATCACAGCGCCGAGCTTGCCCATTGGGGCGTCGGATTCTGGGGCCCTCATCGCATACGTAAGGGGATGTTTGCGGGTATCATGCCGCGTCCGGGTTTCGGTGCGGCGGCAAGCCAACTGAACCGCGCCAAGGGGCGGATCAGCCTGCAGGTCGCGCAAGCCAAGACGCGCGGCCGTCACACCCTGATCGTAAGCGAAGAGAACATGATGGGCTCGATCCGGGACAATCTGCGCTTGGGGAGCCTTTATCCCGCTGTCGGCGAGCGCATGGCACGTTACGCCGCTGCGATGACCGGGCGGGCGTCGAAAATCATGCTGACGGTTCGCAGCCTGGATCACTATTGGTCGTCCGTGGCATCCTTTGCCGTCGCCCGCGGGCAGCCGATGCCGCGGTCCGATCACTGGGATCGGATTGCCGAAACCCGGCGCAGTTGGCGCGATGTCATTGCTGACCTGGCCTGCGCAGTGCCCGATGCCGAAATCCGGGTCTTTCCGTTCGAGTGGTTCGCAGGCCAGCCCGCTGAAATGCTCGCCGCCGGTGCCGATTGCTATGCGCCCACAGCGGCGCAGCAGTCATGGTTAAATCGGTCGCCTTCGTTGCCGCAGCTGCGCGGTTTGCTCGAGGAACGCGGCGACCGTTTTAGTGACCTGCCGCGCGGCGACGGACGATGGACACCGTTTGACGCTCGGCAATCAGCGGCCCTGAGAGAACTCTATGCCGAAGACATGCACTGGCTTTACGCCGGTGCGGATGGACTGGCGACGCTAATCGAAGATCCGGTGCGCACCCAAGAAAACAATATGGGCGCGCCGCAAATGACAGGAAACAGAGGACGACCCAATGCAATCAAAGAAAGAGCAATGGCGCGACCTGGCTGAGGCGGAACTGCGCGGACGCCCGTTGGATGATCTGACGTGGAAGACACTCGAAGGGATCGAGGTCAAACCGCTTTACACCGACGAAGACGTCGCGGGTCTCGATCATCTCGGGACCATTCCGGGTGCTGCGCCCTTTGCGCGTGGCGTCAAGGCCACGATGTATGCCGGACGGCCCTGGACTATCCGTCAATATGCCGGGTTTTCGACGGCCGAAGAATCGAACGCCTTCTACCGCAAGGCGCTGGATGCCGGGCAGCAGGGCGTATCGGTTGCCTTCGATCTGGCCACCCACCGGGGCTACGACAGCGACCACGAACGGGTGGTTGGCGACGTTGGAAAGGCTGGCGTCGCCATCGACAGCGTCGAGGATATGAAGATCCTTTTCGACGGTATCCCGCTCGAAAAGGTCTCGGTCTCGATGACGATGAACGGCGCGGTTATTCCGATCCTCGCCAACTTCATCGTCGCGGGCGAAGAACAGGGCGTCGACAAGGCGCAGCTTTCGGGCACGATCCAGAACGACATCCTCAAGGAGTTCATGGTTCGGAACACGTATATCTATCCGCCCGAACCCTCGATGCGGATCATCGCGGACATCATCGAATACACCTCGAACGAGATGCCGAAATTCAACTCGATCTCGATCTCGGGCTACCACATGCAGGAGGCTGGCGCGAACCTAGTTCAGGAGCTTGCCTTCACACTCGCTGATGGGCGTGAATATGTGCGGGCCGCGATTGAGCGGGGCATGGACGTCGACAAGTTCGCCGGACGCCTCAGCTTTTTCTTTGCGATCGGCATGAATTTCTTCATGGAGGCGGCCAAGCTGCGCGCGGCCCGATTGCTGTGGCATCGGATCATGTCGGAGTTCGAACCGAAGAACCCGAAATCCATGATGCTGCGCACCCATTGTCAGACCAGCGGCGTCAGCCTGCAGGAGCAGGATCCCTACAACAACGTGGTCCGCACCGCGTACGAGGCCATGGCTGCCGTTCTGGGCGGCACCCAATCGCTGCACACCAACGCGCTCGACGAGGCGATTGCGCTTCCGACCGAATTCAGCGCGCGCATCGCCCGCAACACCCAGCTCATTCTTCAGGAAGAGACCGGCGTGACCAACGTCGTCGATCCGTTGGCGGGCTCCTACTATGTCGAAAAGCTGACCCACGATCTGGCCGAAGCCGCATGGGCGCTGATCGCGGAAGTCGAAGAGATGGGTGGCATGACCAAGGCGGTTGCAAGCGGGATGCCGAAACTGCGCATCGAAGAGGCGGCGGCCCGGCGGCAGGCCATGATCGACCGGGGCGAAGAGGTGATCGTCGGCGTTAACAAGTACCGGCTCGAAAAGGAGGATGAGATCGACATCCTCGATATCGACAACGCCGCCGTGCGCGAGGCGCAGATTGCGCGGCTTGAGCGCATGCGCGCTAATCGTGACGATGCGCAATGCGAGGCCGCGCTGAACGAACTGACACGGCGCGCTAACGAGGGCGGCAATCTGCTTGAGGCTGCGGTCGAGGCCGCGAGGCATCGGGCATCGGTAGGAGAGATCAGCATGGCAATGGAAAAAGCCTTTGGGCGGCACCGGGCCGAGGTCAAAACCCTCGCTGGTGTCTATGGTGCGGCGTATGAGGGCGACAAGGATTTCGCCGCCATTCAGGAGGCCGTAACCGAGTTTGCGGAGGCCGAGGGGCGGCGCCCACGGATGCTGGTCGTCAAGATGGGGCAGGACGGACATGATCGCGGCGCCAAGGTCATCGCGACGGCCTTTGCCGATATCGGGTTTGACGTTGACGTTGGCCCTCTGTTCCAAACCCCGGCCGAGGCGGCGCAGGATGCAGTCGACAATGATGTCCACGTGATCGGCATCTCGTCGCAGGCAGCCGGGCACAAGACGCTGGCGCCGCAACTGGTCGACGCGCTCAAGGCGGCCGGCGCCGAGGATATCATCGTCATCTGTGGTGGCGTGATCCCACAGCAGGATTACGACTTTCTCTACAATGCCGGCGTCAAGGCGATCTTCGGGCCCGGCACGAACATCCCCCAAGCCGCCAAGGACATCCTGACGCTGATCCGCGAGGCACGGTCCGAAGCGGCATGACCCGAAAACGGGCGCTGATCCTTGTGGGGATGGTGGCCGGTCTTGTTTGGGCCATTGGTTTGCTCATTCTCGGCATGGCCATCCCCCTGCCGATCGCGATGATACAACCCGCGCTGCTGGGCGCGGCGTTCCCGCCCGGTCTGTTCCTGCTGATGGTCATCGGGCGTCTGGCCCAGCGGCGGTTTTCTGATGACGATATGATCGACGGCGCGCGCTTTGCTGATGATTCCCGCGCGCAGATCGATCAGCGGGTGCTGACGAACACGGTCGAGCAAATCGTGCTGGCGCTTTGCATCTGGCCGTTTGCGGGTTTCATCCTCGGGGCCGGGGTGCCGCTTGTCCTTGGTCTGGGGTTCTTCGTTGCGCGGGTGGCGTTATGGATCGGATATCACTTGCCGCCATCGCTCCGGGCCTTCGGCTTTGCCGCCACTTTCTACCCGACAGTGGTCACCGCGCTCTGGACATTGGGCACGTTCGCAGTCTGATCTGTTCACATTGCGAAAGGGCCGCTGCAATGGCCGCGCGAACCCATCCGGATTTGGGGAAACATCATGACTGCTGTACGAATGGAGCTTGATCATATCGCTGTCGCCGGTGAAAGCCTCGAGGCGGCGACCGCCCATGTCGAAGAGGCGCTTGGTGTGACCCTTGCCCAGGGCGGGCAGCATGATGTGTTTCACACCCACAACCGGCTTCTTGGGCTGGAAGACGGCCTTTACCTTGAGGCCATCGCCATCAATCCTGACGCACCGACGCCGGATCGCCCGCGCTGGTTCGATCTGGATCGTTTTTCGGGTGCGCCCCGCCTCACTAACTGGATCTGCAGGACGGATAACATCGAAGCGCTCCTGAAGGAGGTGGATGTGGATGCCGGAGCACCCGTTGCCCTGCGGCGGGGCGATTTGCTGTGGCGGATGGCCGTGCCGCAGGGCGGTCGACTGCCTTTCGACAACCTGTTTCCTGCTTTGATTCAGTGGGATACCGCCCTGCATCCGGCTGGTATGCTCGAAACGTCGAACATTCGCTTGCGGCGTCTGACAATCCAGCACCCACAGGCAGATGTGCTGGCCGCGCTGCTTGAGCCGCATTTCGATGATGATCGCGCGGCCTTTGATATCGGCGCGTCTGCGCTCAGCGCTGCATTCACGACACCACAAGGCGAACGTCTGCTCTAGCGGGTTGGAATTGCCGCGGATTTGAGCGCGCATCCCCCATGGAACGGAATGTCACACAGCCATGACCTGACACTTTGTGTCTGACAAGCTAGACTATCAACATGTCAATCTGGACTCGCATATCCGAAGCGCTGTCGGCGCTTGCATCGGGCGAAGGACTGGCCGCCGTGTTCGACCGGTTGCGGACCCCGCCGGAACGTTCCGTGGCATTCGCGATTGCCGTCATTGCGCTTGGCGCGAAGATGGCCAAGGCCGACGGCCACGTTACACGTGATGAGGTTACGGCCTTTCGCGACGTATTCCATATTGCAGCACAGGACGAGGCTGGCGCGGCCCGCGTGTTCAATCTCGCGCGCCAGGATGTTGCCGGTTTCGAAGAGTATGCAAACAAGATCAGCGCAATGTTCGCGGGGCAACCCGAGACGCTGATCGACCTGATGGACGGCCTTTTCCACATCGCGATGGCCGACGGGTTCTATCATCCGAACGAAAACGCGTTTCTCGAACGTGTTGCCGAGATTTTTCAGCTTTCCGACACTGATTTCCGTGCCTTGCGTGCCCGGTTCGTGCCTGATGCAAAGCCCAATCCCTATTGCGTGCTGGGCGTGACGCCCGACACACCGATCCAGGAGGTGCGGGCCACGTGGCGTCGTCTGGTTCGCGAAAATCACCCCGACGCGATGGTCGCTCGCGGTGTGCCCGAGGAAGCAATCCGGCTGGCCGAAAAGCGGATGATCGACATCAACCGCGCCTGGGACGAGATTTCAAGCAGAGAGACGGCCAGCGCCTGAATGCGCTTTGCGACTTATAACATCGAATGGATGAACGCCCTTTTTGACGATGACAATCGTCCGATACCGGATGAGGGGTGGTCGTCACGCTATAAGGTAACGCGGTCTCAGCAACTCGGGGCTTTGCGCGTCGTGTTCGAAGCGATGGATGCGGACGCGGTGATGGTGATTGAGGCGCCGGATGGATCGAACCGCCGCGATACTGTGGCAGCGCTTGAGGCCTTTGCCGCGTGGGCGGGTCTGCGGACGCGGGCGGCTGTTCGTGGCTTTGTCAACGACACTCAACAAGAGATCGCGCTGCTCTACGATCCCGACGTCCTGGCCGCGCGGCACGATCCGCAGGGGCCGATCACCGGCAGCGCGGGGCGGGATGATGCGCCCCGTTTCGATGGCATCTTTCGGATCGACCTCGATATCGATGCGACCGAGGATCTGGTCCGGTTTTCCAAACCACCGCTTGAACTGGCGATCAGAACGGCAAGCGGTTTTGAGATGCGCGTGATCGGCGCCCATCTAAAATCAAAAGCGCCGCACGGGGCCGAAAACCACGACGAGATCATGCGGATTTCCATCTCGAATCGGCGCAAGCAACTGGCGCAGGCGATCTGGCTGCGCCAGCGCGTAACACAGCATTTGGCTGACGCCATCCCCCTGATCGTTCTGGGCGATCTCAACGACGGTCCCGGTCTTGACGAATTCGAGCATCTGTTCGGCCGCTCGTCGGTCGAGATCATCTTGGGACAGGACGGGGCCGGAACGCTCTTTGATCCGCATGCAGAGCGTGCTCTTTTGCGCAAGCTGGGGGCCAAACCCACGACGGCCAGATTCTACATTCAGGAAGAGAAACGATACCTGCAGGCGTTGCTCGACTACATCATGATCTCACCCGATCTGCGTGGGTCAAACCCTGTCTGGCGCATATGGCATCCCTTCGACGATCCAGATTGCTGGACCCGGCCAGAGCTTCGGGATGCGCTGGTTGCGGCCTCTGATCATTTCCCGGTGACGTTGGACATCGCGCTTTAACGCTTTGTGAATCGGGGCGCTGGCCCCATATTCGTAGGATGCGCATTGCACCAACACTGGTCTTGGTTGCCTGCCTTGGTCTGCCTGTCCAAGCGCAGGAGGATGACGGGAACGGTCTGTCGCTGATGGAGCGGGGTGCGGAGCTGTTTCTTGATGGCCTGTTGCAGCAGATGGAACCGGGGATCCAGGAATTGCAGGAGCTTGCCGAAGATTTCGGCCCTGCCATGCGCAGCTTTGTCACGGAAATGGGCCCGGCGCTGCGCGAGCTGATGGAAGAGGTCAAGGATTGGAGCGTTTACGAGGCGCCAGAGATCCTTGAGAACGGCGACATCATAATCCGGCGCAAGCAGCCGAAGACTGAACCGCCCCCGGATGGTCAGATCGAGATCTAGGACCTATTTGGCCCTCTTAACCTCCAGATCCGCCTGCATCGACGACGCGAGCGAGTTCAACCGCGCCTCAGCCACCTCACCGAAGAGAGGCACCGCATCCTTGGAAAGATGAAGTTCAAGCCGTCTTTTGTTGGGGAACCAACGGAAAGTGGCCGGATCGGAGTCGGGTTTCATGTACAGCATCGCCCCAAACCGCATGGCCTTTCCGAGAATCTCGGCCTGCCTCAGCAATTTGTCATCGAGCAGGGCAGCCAGCGTGTCGAACCGTGTACCTTCGCGTTTGTTCGAATAGCGATGCAGCAGGGCCAGGCCCAGAAAGACGCGTTCGGAGTGTTTTAGGCCACCAAGGTTCGCCCGGGTCGCGTTGTCGAAACAGATCTCGGCGCGGTAATCGGGATGAGCCCGCCAGCTGACATCGTGCAACAGGCAAGCCGCCCGAATGAGCCGCGTCTGGGTTGCAGGCGCCTTACCGAACAATGGAAGCACGAATTTGTACAACTCCCGCCCGAAACCCGGCATCCGGGCGTCCTTGGCCTCGGCAAAACGGCAGGCTTCGATCAACGGATCGCGATCGCGCAGGATCTGAGGCATCTGTTCGTAAAGCAGCCCTTCGCGGATACCATAGGAGGATATCGCAATGTCCTTGGGCTTGAACGTCTTGATGACCTGTCCCAGCACCTCTGCCGCATAGGGAACCAGCGACATCCGGGTCGAAGAGATCCCGCAGGCAGACCGCAACGCGTCGTGGTTTTCACTGGCGGCGATGAATTGCAGTGTCTTCGATACCGCCGCGGGGGTCATGCGGTATTCGTGCAGAACATGCAGGGGATAGTTCCGTCGGTGCATGTCGATGCGCGCGATGGCCCGCCACGACCCCCCCACAAGAAATAACCGGTTGCTTTGCGGACCCATGGTTTCACGCAGGTCGTCAAGCGCCTCGCGAATATGGGCCGCGCGTCCCTTTCGGCCACCCTTGAGATCGCGCAATTTCAATGGCCCAAGGTTGGATGTGACGCGCCGCCCGACCTGCCCGTCGGCTATTTCGGCCAATTCCATTGACGATCCGCCGATGTCACAGACCAGCCCGTAGGATCCGGGCCACCCCAGCAAAACGCCCTGTGCCGAAAGCCGGGCTTCTTCCGCGCCGTCGATTGTCCAGATCCTCAGACCGGTTTCGCGCCGGACTTCTTCGACGAAATCCGGCCCGTCTTTAGCGTCGCGAATGGCTGCCGTTGCGACGACGGACAAGTCCTGCAGACCCAGACCCGTGGCAACGGCCCGGAACCGTCGCATCGCCGAAAGCGCGCGCACGCGGCCTTCTGGACTGAGCTTGCCGGTTTCGGACAGGCCTGCGCCAAGGGCGCACATGATCTTTTCATTGTAGAAATAGGCGGGGCTGCGGGCCGCCCCATCAAAGATAACCAGCCTGACCGAGTTGGAACCGACGTCTACCACACCGACACGGGAGAGTGCGCGTGCCGTTGGATCATCGAACAAGGGTCTGCCGAATGGACCCCATTCGGCGCTCGATGCTTCTGCTGTACCGTCCATCTGACCCA
>CAWUIQ010000026.1:0-39708 GCA_963922565.1 uncultured Rhodobacterales bacterium | reverse complement strand
TCCCGGCCAAACTTGCAAGGCGAGCGGGATGCACAAAGATTGGACAACCCGCTGTTACATCCTGCTGCTATACTTGCGCCCAAGCCTTTGATACCTTTCATTTTGTTATCAGAATCGGCACGTTAGCCGTGTCATTGCATTGGTTTGATTTTATATGCCTACCCATAGTTGCCAGTACGGCAGGCTTCCCGATTTCATAATAGGCGGCGCGCCGAAATGCGGGACGACGTCGCTCCACTTTATCCTCGATCAGAACCAAGACATCTCGATGCCCGAGCAGGAGGTGCATTTTTTTGACGCGGACGACCCGATCACGCACCCCGATTTTCTGGGCGTGGATGATGGGCGACTGCGGTGGCTTGACGTTGGAACGCCGGATAACGAGACCCTCAAATGGTATGCAGGCCAGTTCGCCCCTCATACCGAGGCCCGGCTCATTGGCGAGGATTCCACCACCTACATCTTTTCCGAGGTGGCTGCGGCCCGGATTGCGGCTCTATTGCCTGAGGTCAAGCTGATCTTCGTGCTCCGGGATCCGGTGAAACGGGCCTATTCGCAATACTGGCATCTGGTGCGCAGTGCCCGCATCAGCACATCGTTCGAAACGGCAATCTCGGGCCACACGTCGATCATCCTCGGGTCGACCTACGCCTCACATTTGCGACGATACATAGACATGTTTGGCCGGGATCGTGTCCGCATCGTTCTGTTCGAAGAGTTTCTGGCCGACCAGCAGGGCACGATCGATCAACTGACCGATTACCTTGGGGCCGAACGCTTTGCCCTGAGCGAGGGTAAGACCTGGTTCAACCGCACCTATTATCCGACCAAGCCGCGCATGCAGAACCTGATCAACCGGGTTGGCGCGCCCATCGTGTCGCGGCGGTACCGCCACCACATGGGAACGGCGGACACAGCGGGTCAGCAGGCGATGGCAAAACTGCACTATCGCTGGTTTCGCTATATCAATCCGATCCTGCTGAAGGACACGAAACCGCCGCCGATGCAGGCGGAGACGCAGAAATACCTGACCCAGCACCTGCGTGCGCGGAACGAAGGGCTGGAGGAGATCTGCGGCAAGACACTGGGTGCGCTGTGGCCCACATTCGCGGACAATCCGTGACATGGATCTGTCCTGCGACATCGCGGTCATTGCCGAACCCCGGTTTTCGGGTGGTTCTGCGTCTGCCCTGATCGCGGACGTTCACGCCTTTCGGCACCTCGGCGCGCGGGTTGGGCTGCTGCCTGTCACCTCTGCGTTTTTTGCAGGCGCGCAGGATCAGCCGAATGAACAGGTTCTGGCACTGGCTGACCATGACGATGTTGTCCTGCTTGGGGGCCGAGGCCCCATCCGCTGCGAGATCGCGTTCTTCCATCACCCCTTGACCTTCGATTTTCCCATCGAAGAAACGGTCGCCTTCACGGCCGACCACGCGCTTCTGGTGGCCCATCACCCCCCTTTTCGCGGCGACGGATCGCTGGAATACGATCCCCTCTCGGTCGTGTCGCGGGTTGCGCGGAATTTCGGGATCAGACCCGTCTTCGCGCCCGTCTCGGGCGCGGTGCGCCGTCAGCTTCGGTCGTTTGCGCCGCTCCTGCCGCTATCCGCCGTGGATTGGGTGAATATCTTCGACCCGGCTGACTGGGCCCCGAAGCGGCCCGCGTTTAATGGCAACACCCGGACGCTGGGCCGGCACAGCCGCGCCGACATGCTGAAATGGCCCGACACGCGACAAGAGATCGAAGGGGCGCTCAGTCACGGGCCGAATTGGCAAACCTCGGTGATGGGATGCCCGGAGGACGAGTTACAGGCGCTTGGCGTCGCCATATCGGACTGGCAGATCCTGCCCTTCAATTCGGTTCCGGTGTCCGACTTTCTCGAAGGCCTTGATGCCTTTGTCTATCACTACAGTACCCGGTGGGTCGAAGCATTCGGTCGTACGATCGTCGAAGCGCTGCTGATGGAGCGGCCATGCATTCTCGATCCCCGTCTCGAACCCACTTTTGGTGACCTCGCCCACTATGCCAAGCCCGGTGAAGTCAGGGACCGTCTGGCCCATATCAGCGACCGGCCCAAAGAAACGCGGCGGCTAGCGGCCGAAAGGCGACGCGCCGTGCTGCAGATCTATGATGCCGGTTCGGTGAAACACAGGTTGGATCGGATCCGGACGGACGGCACGATGCGGTCCCGCGCGGGGGGCGTCGAATACGGCCCGCTGACTACCATGCGGAAGCGGATCGGATTGCGTCGAAGGCGCGGTCGACATGGCTGATCCAAGCGCTCTGACCCAATTGCGGCCACACGTGGCTTGTTGCAAAACGCACGGCTTGGAAGTAGCCTGCCGGGAACCAACGACCGGTGGTGGCCACATCGGATCGTACCGCTCTATTCTGAGGCGGGATTTAGAAAGTCTATTATTTGGATTGATCATGGGTACGAGAAATTTCGCCTTTAACTTGAATCCAAAACGATCATTTGAATTCGCTCTCACTTGCAACTTTCTCAATCGCAACAGAGACGTTTCTGCGCCAGCGGGCGGTCAAAAAATTGCAACTTTATCCTTCAAAAGAATCAATCTGAGACAGCAGGTAGAACGCTGGAAGTATTCGTTTTTCCGGCTGCGCATTGCTGAGATTGCAAGGAGCTCGTCGCCTCGCGCTCTGACCCCCGACTTGGGGGTGAATACCCGGTGATGTCAGTGCCTTACGCTAAAAGGAAAACGGGGATTGCTTTCGTCGGCTGTGGCTATGTTGCCGATCTTTATATCGCGACTTTGGAAAACTGGCCGGATACGCTGAGTCTCAAAGGTGTATTCGACATTAGGGAAGATCGCGCAAAAGCGTTTTGCGATCATTATGAGGTCAATCGGTATCAGAGCTTCGAGGAAATCCTCGCGGATCCCGAGGTTGAAATCGTCGTCAACCTGACCAACCCCCACGCCCATTACGCTATAACCAAAGCGGCGCTGAATGCGGGTAAGCACGTCTATACCGAAAAGCCGATCGCGCTGGATCTGGAAGATGCGCGCGAGCTTGTTGACCTGGCCGCGGCGAAGGGCCTTCAGATCGTCAGCGCCCCGTCATCCGTTCTGGGAGAGGCCGCGCAAACCATGCTGAAGGCGGTAAGGGATCAGATCCTTGGCAAGCCGCAATTGGTCTATGCCGAGCTTGATGACGGGATGATCCACCGCATCGGATATGAACGGTGGGTCACAGAATCCGGAGCACAGTGGCCTGCGGAGGATGAGTTCCAGACCGGATGCACGCTTGAGCATGCGGGGTACGCGCTGACCTGGCTGGTCGCGATGTTCGGGCCGGTCAGGCGGGTTGTCAGCTTTGCGCGCTGTCTGGAGACGGACAAGGGCCCCAAGACCCCGCCCAACTATACGACGCCTGATTTCAGTTGCGCCTGTATGGAATTCGACGGCGGTGTGGTGGCGCGGATGACAAACAGCATCATCGCGCCCCACGATCACCGGTTCCGGGTCCATTGTGAACACGGTCATATCTCGGTCGAGGAAACGTGGGATTTCGTTTCGCCCGTTCGAGCCACGCCCATCCCATCGACCGTCTGGCGCCGCACGCTCGTGCGCTATGGCCTTTGGGATGGCAGCTGGGCCGTCCCACGCACGCAAAAGCGCAAGATCAAGACCACGCGCCGCGGCTATAGTATGGATTTCTCGCTGGGCATCGCGGATATGGCGAATGCGATTTCCAGCGGCGTTCCGGCCCGGTTGTCTGGCGAGTTTTCCCTGCACATCACAGAGGTGTCGCTGGCCATACAGCACCCCGACATCTACGGCGTCGACTACGTTCCGGTAACCGCGCCCGCGCGACCGCTCAGCATGGAATACGGCTATGATGTCAGTGAGAATGCCGGGGTGGCAGAGCCAGTCGCGGCATCGACAAGTGCACGCATCGTTTCCGAGGTTTCGACGAACAAACCGGTCGGACAGCAAAGAAGCTGATTGTTGATTTCTGCCAATTGGGATCGGTCATCGATCAGCCGACCCACAAGATCCGTGAGCGTCTGTTCGACCGGTTCCGCCACACATAATCCAGCCTTGTTGCGCCTGAGCCAGGCGCCGGTTTCGGTCCCGTCTGGCGCGATGGCGGGCGTCGCGAAATAACCGCCCTCGTAAATACGGTTGGGCAGCAGCCAGACCGAATTCGCGCCCGCCTCATACCAATCCCCGGCCCAGACAACGTCGATGTCGTTATAGATCGCTTCAAGGTCATCAGGGGCACGATACCGGCCGTGGAATTCAACATTTGGATAATCTGCAATCTCGGCCTCGAAGTCTTTGAAGACCCCCGTCGCCGGGTAACCGCGCAAGACGATGCCGAGCCGTTCGGGAAACGTTCGCGCCAGCATTTTCATCAGATCGAGCGTTCGGCGACACCTGAGATTGCCAAACCAACCCAGCCGCAGCGGCTTTGACAGGTCAAAAACGCGCGGTGCAGCGGGTCGCGCCGGAAATGCGTCGCCCGCGATGAGACGGTTCTCGACAAGGAATTGGTCGACCAGCCCGGGGTAGTGCCGCGCGAAGTGTTCGGTGAAGAACCGGGGCGACGACACGACCACCAGCGCGCAGGATCGCAAGAGCCGTTCCTCAAACCAGCGCAAGCTACGGGCCACTGTTCCATCCCCGACCAGCTTGTGGTGAACGTCGAGACATTCATAGACCAGCGGCACAGTCAGCCCCAGCCGAGACCGGCTGCGCTGCGCGATGGCCAGCATGTCGAGGTTGCGCGCATAGATCAGGTCGGACGTTTCCAGGATTTCCCGGGCTGCGATGGCACGGGCGCTGGCCGAATAGACCAGGGAAAGCCGCTTGAGATAGGCGTTGTCTTCGGACCGGCCCAGATCGACATTCTCGAAATCGGTCTCGGCCTTTTCTCCGCGAAACGGCATGAATCCGGTAACTTGCATACCCGCCTGTTGAAAGGCAAAGGCCCGGCGGCGCACCGCAGCGTCGAGCGGGTTGTGACCGAAGAATGCGATATGGGGCCGCTCAGTCATCGCGCCAGTTTCGCCCATCCCCGGTGAGGACAGCCGCCCAGAACCCAATGCCCCAGGCCGTATGCATCACCGCGAGGGCCAAACCGGAGCCCAGACCGCAGATGTCGCTGTGCTGCAGCGCGGTCTTCAGCGAAACGCCCAGACAAAGCCCCCCATAGATCACGGGCCAGAGTAACCCCAAGACGGTCCATGGCAGCATGAGAACCGAAAGAAGCGTCGCTACGACATGCAGGGCCGGAATCATCTGCCGCAGCCGGGGCCGCGTGCGGTGTTTCAGGCAGTTGGCCGCACGTCCGAAGCCATAGCGGTAATACTGTTTCCAGAGCCCCCGAACCGTAGCGCGCGGGTAGTATCCGATGCGAATATCGGCATCGAGCCAGATCTTTCCGCCCACGGTCAGCAGCCGCCGATCGTATTCAGCGTCTTCGTTGGCGACAAATCTGGTGTCATAGCCCGCCAGCCCTCGGAAGCTCGCCATCCGAAAACCGGCATGGTGTCCGTGTTCGACAAAGCCGGATGTCGACCCACCACGATGTGCGGACCCGCCTGCGCCCAGCTTGCTGTCGGCGATATGCACGACCGCCCGCTGAAAGCACCCCGCCGATGGTTCGGCATCCATAACCACCACGACCGAATCCGCCTGTGTCTGTTCCAGCGCGCCCACAACGCGATCAACGTAGTCGGCGGGATAGCGAGCATGCGCATCGCACCGGATCAACACCTCGACCTTGGGAAAACGGTCCGCCAATTCTCCTTCAAGCAGCATGTTCAGCGCGGCGGCTTGTGTCCTGCCCGGATTGTCAAAGAGGTGCAGGTTGCCGCGCCGTGATGTGAGCGCAGACACGATATCCTGCGTGCCATCCGTACTGCCGCCGTCGAGGACGACAAAGGCAACAGGCGCGCTGCCCACGGCGTCGCATTGCAGCTGGTCAAGCACCGTTTCGATGTGGGCCGCCTCGTTTAGCGTCGGCAAAACGACCAGCACCTCGGCCGTACTGGTAAGCGAGGCGTCGTGCATCACCATGCGTAGGCCTCCGCCCGAAGGGTTGCGTTCTCGGTTAGCTTCGGCGTCTGTCTTGCCTCGCCGAAGGGGAAACGCGCCGCGACGAACCGCAAGATGCGGATCATCTCGCTCAGGTCGGGTTTCCTCGCAGCCTCCCGCATTCTCCAGATCGCGCCCCTGGCGAGGGCGTTCGCGATATCGCTGCCCGCTCGACCCTTCGCCGGAAGGCGACCAATCCCGGTACGGTTCTCGGGCAGAAAGGCTTCGGACGCGCCATGCTTGCCCGACATTGCGCGCCTGCAGATGTCAGCCTCCAACGGGGTCAGCGCGACATCGGGCAAAGCCGCCGCCGCCAGTCTGAAATCATCGATCGCGGTCGACCAGTCCGATTTGCGGGCATAAACGCATCCGCGTTGCAGGAGGGCCGCGCGCCGGATCAGGGCGGGTTCATCCCCGTCGAACAGCGCTTCGTAGACAGACAGAGGGATCTGATCCCTGAGGTCGCCAAAGATCTGGCGATCCGCCGCACGCCAAACCGTTTCCGATTTGGCCGCCGCATGTCGGGCCGAGGCCGGGCCGCGTGCGCCGTCATGCTTGCGCTGGAGAAAAACCACATCTTCCGTCAGTTCGACCGACGACCGGCAGAGCAGACGCACGAACATCTCGTAATCGATCGATCGCTTCAGGTCTTCGCGAAACGGGCCGACCCGCTCAAAGACCCCACGCCGGACGAAGGTCGCGTTCTGGAAAAAGAAAATGTCCTCAAGGGTGTGGCGCAACACGCTGCCGGAACCGAGATCGGGCCAATACCCTGTATCGCTGGTGACGCGCTCACCCGTCCCGGGATCGGTCGAAAAACGCAGATGGCGGCCAGCGGATAGCCCTTTATCGGGATTGTCGTCGAGCATTTTACCCAACGTTTCCGCTGCTTTCGGCAGCGCGATGTCATCGTCGTCGCAGATCCAGATGTAGTCACCCGTGGCCTTGGCCAAGGCCCGGTTAAGCGCCTGTGATTTGCCGCCATTGGGTGCATGATGTATGTCCAAGGGCAGTTCCGTGAATTGCCCGAGCTTGTCCAGCACGCCGGGTGTGCCATCGGTCGAACCGTCGTTCCAGATGATGACCTGGCTTACCGGCCTCGTCTGTGCGGCGATCGCCTCGATGGTCTCATGGATCAGGTCAGCCCGGTTAAACGTGGGCACAATTGCAGTAATTTGAGCAGGCATGAATAAACGAACAAAAGTTCCACTCTTGGTGTAAGATCTGCGAAAGGATTAACAAAAACAGGTCGCTATTTTGTAACCGAGTGTGCGAAGCAGATCAATTAGAACCAAGTTGTTGCGTTGTGAAAGGATATTGAAGGTATGACAAACACGTTCTTGCGGATGCTGATGGCGCAGATCCTCGCAATCGCCGCATTTTTCAGCGCGACGCAGACATTGGCCGAACCGGCAGCCCGCGTGGATATCGAAAGCCAGCTGAACATTCGCGTCGTTGTTTATCAGGACGATATCCGCCAGTTCGCGATTTGGGACACGGTCAGCGGGTCATACACGGTTCAGTCGGATGGCACGGTCTCGGTCCCTCTTGCGGGAAGCATCATCGCCGCGGGCAAGACAACGAAGGAAATCGAGGAAAGCGTCACATCCGCCCTGCAGGCATCTAGCCGGATCGGCGCCACACCGGATGTCGCGGTCGAGATTGCAGCCTATCGCCCGTTCTATATCTACGGCGCAGTCGCGCGGGCCGGTGCCTATGAGGCCGAGCCCGGCATGACGGTTCTGAAAGCATTCGTTCTGGCCGGTGGTTCAAACGCAGCGGGCGCAACGCCTCAGCGCAACCGGGAGCGGAACATGGCCCAGGATTCGGGTAACCTTCGGGCCCTGATGGCGGAAATGGCACGTCTTAAGGTGGCCGCTGTCCGGATTTCGGCCGAGATCGAGGGGGTGGAGGAGTTGACGTTTCCCAGCGATCTCACCCACCCCGCAGGCAGTGCGACGCTTATGCAGCTTCAGGCCGAGGAACAGGCGATTTTTGAATCGAGAAAGCTGGCCTTCGAGCTTGAGGCCAGCGCGATCAGGAAGCTCAAGCAGCTTCTGACAACAGAGATTGCGACGCTGGAACAGAAGGTCGAGGGCGTTCAGACCCAGCTACGTCTGGCCGAAGAACAGCTTGGCAATATCGAAACACTGACCCAGCGGGGCTTGGGCCGAGCGTCGCAGGTGGCCAACGCGCAGACGACGGTGATCGAGGTCCAGAACAAGGAACTGGATCTGCAGAACAGCATCTTTCGGGCGCAACAGGAACTGGCCGAGGCCGACCGTGACCTTGTCGCGCTGGAAACCCGACATGCATCGAACAATGCAATGGAGCTGCAGGCGCTGAACGCAAAGATGGAGCAGTTAGAGGTACGGCGCGATACCCTCGCCCGCCTTCTGGCGACCAACAACCTGATGTTCAGCGGAACCGATCTGCCCGAACCTGTTGTGCAGTTTCGGCTGGCGCAAGCCCTCGACCCGGCCCAGAACGGCATGATTGTCGAAGGCGATTATCGGCTGAAAGGTGGTGAGGTGATCGAAGTGACGCTGGAGTTCGAAGATACAGGCGCCATCACGTCAGCGCGCCAGTAACGTTCCCAGCCGGCGCGCCATTCCTTCAGAAATCTGCGCGGCAATGCGGCCAGCGGTGCGGGGCCGCACCAGTATACCGCGCGCGGCCTTTGCGATGCTGCGATCCTTGATGTTCCTGATGACCCGTTCGGCTTCGAGCATGTCCTTGAGCCGCAGCCACCTCTTTTCAAAGAGTTCGACCGCAGTTTCGCTTAGATCGCCTGACCAGCGGGTCCGCAGCTTCTGTTCCTCGGCCAGCAGCGCCTCGATATGCGAGAACGTGATCCTGTGCGAGATCGAGCCACTGCGAACCGTATAGCGATAGCTCGGATCTGGCGAGACGACGACCCGCGCACCTCTAAGGATGGCCTCGAGGATGAGGTTCGTATCCTCGCTGTTTCGCAACGCCTCGTTGTAGCGCAGGTTCAGCCGCGCCAGGGCTTCGGTCCGGAAGAGCGGCTTGAGATACCCCCAGTTGCCGCTTTTCTTTTCGATCAGGTTACCGGCGAGGTACCGATCGAATTCAAGGGGCTGCTCCGGGTCGATCGTTGCCGGGTCAAGATGGGCCGCATCGCCGACCGCCACACCATCAAGGTCGACGCGCCGAAAATTGGAAAGAACGATGTCAGCATCCGTGCGCGTCGCCAGATCGATCAGATTGACGGCATGGTCCGGGTCAAGCGTGTCATCAGCATCAAGCACCAGGCTCCACGGTGTCGAGACGTGATCCAGTGCAACATTCCGCGCTGCAGCAGGCCCGGAGTTGACCGGCAAATCAACCAATTGCACGCCCGGCAATGATCGCGCGACTCCGCTGGTTCCGTCCGTGGAAGCATCATTTGCAACTATTACGTGGGTGTCGACGCCCCGCTGTTGCAATGCCGATTCAACGCTTCGGCCCAGTAAATCCTCGGCATTCCAGGCCGCAATTATGACGGTTGCCGCAGTCGACATTGGTTCTTAATATGTGCGAAACAAATTCTATTTTCTTGGTTCATATCGTGCTTCAGTATTATCGCGCCATGAAGCCTCTCGCAACGACCATGGTATTCCTCTTGTTCGCGAGTGCAGCAAGGTCTGATGGGTTTATCGAGAGCTTCGATGACGCCGGTTTTCGGAACCGGTGGTTTTTCTCCAACTTCGATCAGCAGGGCGACTGGTTCCGCACCAGTTGGCGCCGCAATCTGGTCTCTCTCGTTCTGCGCCCGACCCCCGCACCCGGCGGCGGCGCGCTTCATCTAAAGCTTCAGTCGACGACCAATGGCGAAAAGCCGTACTTCGGTTCAGAGGTCCAGCGTGGGGGACCGCACCATTTCGGCTCCTATGAGATCATCATGCGCCCTGCGAGAGGGGATGGGATCGTCAGCGCATTCTTTCTTTATACCGGGCCCTATTTCGGCGACCCACACGACGAGATCGACTTCGAATTCCTTGGTCAGGACACCAAGAAGGTCTGGATCAACAAGTTCGCGTCGGGCGACAGGATGCCCGGAAAGTGGATTGATCTGCCCTTTGATGCAGCCAATCGACAGGCCGTCTACCGAATTGAGTGGAGGTCGGATTCGATCACGTGGTTCGTCGATGATGTCGAACTGCACAAGATCACTTCCGAGACCCACCAGATACCCCAGACACCCAGCAAGATCTTTGTGAACATCTGGGCGGGCAACGAAAAGCAGGAGGAATGGCTTGGCCTGCCGGATGAAGAGATAGACGCAGAGATGCAGGTCTATTGTATTTCGTACAGGCCAATCGGCGATCCCGGGCTGACCTGCAGCGAATACGGCGCGGGCCGATGGTGAAGGACGCGGCGATTGTCGATGTCGCCGTCCTGATCGCGGCGTGGAATGCCGAGGCAACGCTAGAACGCGCAGTTCTCAGCGTTCTGGAGCAGCAAGATGTTTCGTTTCAAGTCGCGATTTGCGACGATGCATCAACCGATAGAACCTACCGGATCGCTGTCGATCTGGCCGAGCGGTACCCCGAGGTCATAGCACTGCAGAGCCCGCAAAATGCCGGGCCCGCCTGCGCCCGCAACCGCTGCTTTGACGAGACCGAGTCGCGCTATGTTGCTGCACTCGATTCCGACGATTTCTTTGAGCCGGGTCGCTTGTCTGCCTTGGTGCGCGAAGCCGATGGCGCCGGTTGGGATCTCGTCGCTGACGACCTTTATCGCGTGACCGAAACAAGGCTGACCGACCGCTCAAATCGCCTGATCGGTGATCGACCGAAAGGGGATCAGACGCTCGACTTTGAGGACTTTGTTGCCGGGAACATCAGCGCGCTCAGCGGTCAGCGAGGCGAGCTCGGGTTTCTCAAGCCGTTGATGCGCCGTTCCTTTCTGGAGGCCGAGGGGCTTCGATACCCCGAAGACGTCCGGCTGGGTGAGGATTATGCGCTGTATGCGTTGGCTTTAGCCCGTGGCGCTAGTTTTCGCCTGATGGGCGCGGCGGGGTACGTTGCCGTGATGCGCGAGACGTCACTGAGTGGTGCGCATGATGCAAAGGACCTGGCGGCCCTGGCGGCGGCGGATGCCATGATTGCAAAAGAGCCCAGCCTCACGAGCGATGACCAGCGCGTCTTGCGTTTGCATCTGCTTGATACGCTCAAGCGGTGGCATTGGCTGCGGCTGATCGATGCGGTCAAGGAACGGAACTGGTCGGCGGCGCTTGGCACCTTTTATGCGCCCCCTCAGGTGGGGTTGTCGTTACTGTCGAAGCTGTCCGAGCAGGTCGTGATCCGCACGCAGAAGCGGCTGCGCGGTATCCCATAGTCCAGAGGTTAAAGAGCAATCAGTATGTCGAGATCATTTGGCTGGGGCATCGTGGGGACCGGCAAGGCAGCGCATCGCTTTGCAGACGACATTCCGCTGAGCGCGGGCGGGTATCTTGCCGGTATAGCCTCCCGATCGCAGGAGAAGGCGCAGGCGTTCGCCGATCGGTACGGCGCGCGCCTTGCCACCGCCGACCTTACCAAGCTTGCAGCGGATGATGCGGTCAGCGCCGTTTATGTCGCGACCCCGAACATCGCCCACAAGCCTCAGATCCTTGAGGTGATCGCGGCGGGCAAACCGGTTCTTTGTGAAAAGCCGATTGCCCTGTCGTCAGCGGACCTTGAGGAGATCAGGGCAAGCGCCGAAGCAAATGATGTCGTGGTGATGGAAGGGTTCTGGACCCGTATGCTGCCGACGTTCCGCGCGCTCTATGCCGCCCTCGAAGCGGGCAAGATCGGCACGCCGCTGCACCTGTCCATCAGTCTTGGCCTTTCCCGCGTCGAAACCGAAGGCGATGCCGTCACGGATCCGAAACTGGGTGGCGGGGCGCTGTTCGACCTGGGCCTCTATTGCGTGGGCCTGCGCAACACTCTGCTGGGTCGCGGCCGTCAGGTCGCGATGCATGGTAAGCGATCGGATCGGGGGGCGCTACGGCATGTAACCGTTGTTTCGGAACATGATGGCGGTGCCACCTGCACGCTCGAGATCAGTCATGCCTGCCAACTGGGCAACGCAGTTCGTTTGACGGGGGACCGGGCCAGTGTCAGCGTTCCCGCCCCTTTCATCCGCGGCTTTCCCGGACGGCTGATCCCCTCCCCGGCATCAGGTTACCAGGACGAAGGCGTCGCCTCACCCCGAATGGCTCAATTGCGACGGACGGCACTCTGGCCCCGGCTTCAGGCCGCCGTGCTGACCATGCGCGGCGACGGCGGTCAGACGCTGGGTTCGCGGTACAAGGGTACCGGACTTCAATACGAGATGGACGAAGTGGCCCGATGTGTGTCTGGCCCGGGCCAGCTGCGCCCGGTTTTTTCGCTGGATGACAGTCTCGCGGCGCTGGTCGATCTTGAGGAAATTGATTCGATTCGGTAGATTTTCAGACTGGGTGGCCTTCGGATCAAAGGCACCGACCACCGGAAGTGGCGACAACCCCGGTTTTTAGCGCTTTACGCGAACTTTTCACGCGTCACGGACGCGCGTCAAACACGCACAGCCGGATTTTTCGGCGCGGATCGATTCAAAGCGTCACAACGGCAGCTTCGGCGCTTGGTTCAGGAGAATCCGGTTGAGATTGGGCCACATTGTGCCCATAATCAGACCATATGTTATAAGTTCTTGGATTGGCTCAATGAAAGATATTAACCTCGAAGGTATTGTCGATGACGACTTTCTTCACCCTAGCGGAGTTATTAGCCGCAACGCGGCACTCCGGTTTGCTGGTGAAGTCTTTACCCCCCGTCTGATTTCGTTTCCACGCCGCTACATCAAGCGCGTTTTTGACGTGACGGTCAGCGTTTTGATGCTGCTGTTGTTTCTTCCACTCATCGCACTGATTGCTGCAGCGATTGTGCTGACCGATGGGCGTCCGGTCTTTTTCGGCCATGCGCGGGTTGGGCGGCATGGACGTTCGTTCAAGTGCCTGAAGTTTCGGACCATGGTCCGGGACGGCGACAACGTGCTTGAAAAAGCCCTGAGGAAGGACCCGACACTGCGCCGCGAATGGAACGAGTATCAGAAGCTGACAGATGATCCGCGGGTTATTCCGGGCATCGGTGCGCTGCTGCGCAAAAGCAGTCTCGATGAGCTGCCGCAATTGCTGAACGTCGTTGCCGGTCACATGAGCATGGTCGGGCCACGGCCTGTGACCGAGCAGGAACTTGAGCGTTACGGTCACTATAAACGGCATTACCTGGCGCTTCGCCCGGGGCTGACGGGTGCATGGCAGATCGGCGGTCGTTCAGAGAAGACCTATGATGAACGTGTGGCGATGGATGTGAACTATGTCGAGACGGCGACGCTTCGGACAGATCTGCGCATCTTTTTCGCGACGGCGTTCTCGTTCCTGTCAGGCGGTCTGAAAGGCAGCGCCTGATCCGCTATTCGACCCGCTTCTGTTGTTTTTCAACGGGGCGGGCGAAGCGGGCAAGTATCAGGGTCAATGGCGCGGAGATGAGCCACGCGCCCAAAAGCCAGATCCAGATTGACCCGCCAAGGAATAGAAACAGAAACAGTGCAGCGGCGCCGCAAACAAGCAACGGACCAAACAAGATCGACAATCTCATAGACGTATCAGACCCTCGTTGCCCAATTGGTTGCCTAACTGCTGCCTCCAAAACTTGCCTCGCGACGTTAGGATGACAGCTATCAAAGTCAATGATTGACATGTCATCATTATGTTAGTGCTAACCGCATCGAGCGTGTCATGATAGTCACAATTGGGATATGTACCTTTCGCAGGCAGTCCGTCGCCGATACCTTGGCCGGGCTCTCGCGCCAAGAGTTACCCTACGGCATAACTTTGCGCGTGGTGGTTGCGGACAACGACGTCGAACCAACCAGCCGTGATCTCGTCGAACGCGTTGCCACCTGCCATCAGCTTGATCTCACATATGTTCATGCACCTGCTGGCAACATCTCGATCGCCCGCAACGCCTGTATCGATACGGCCCAGTCCGGTTTGCTTCTGTTCATTGATGACGACGAAGTGCCCGAGCCGGGCTGGATTTTAGGGCTGCTGAACGCCCACGAGGCAACAGGCGCCAGTGTCATCTTTGGCCCGTCCAAGGCGGTCTATCCGCAAGGCAGTCCGGACTGGATGCGCGAGAACTCGTTCCATTCGAACATACCGGTGACGCGCAAGGGCATCGTCGAGACCGGATATTCGAGCAACGTTCTCATCAATCTCGATGACCCGCGCGTCGCTGACAGCCGCTTTGACCTCGCGTTTGGCAAGACAGGCGGCGAAGATGTCGATTTCTTTTTCCGGCTCTACCGGGCGGGTGTTCAGATGGACATCGCGCCAGCCGCCGTCGTCCGCGAGCCGGTCGATCCGAAACGGATGTCGTTGCCGTGGCTTGTTCGCCGCGTTTATTCGGTAGGAAAGGTGTACGGCTACTGCGCCTCGTCCGGCCATCCGTTTACGCGGACGCACAAGCTTTTCTCGAGTTCGGCAAAGGCTGTCTATTGCGGGGCGCGCGCAGCTTTGAGCGCATACTCGGCAAAGCGCAGCAGCTTCTGGCTTCTGCGGGGGGTTTTTCACGCTGGTGTCTGCAGCGGCGCCGTAACCCGGCCAACGCGTGAAGCATACGGTTTGAAGGCCCATGACACACTCGCTGCCTGACGAAATCTGCCTTTTCTACGACGGGTTCGAAGCCAAATCTCTGGATCGCCCGTTGGGCCGCCTCCAATCCGAGGCGCATGGAACCCTGCGGTCGATGTACCGGACCCTGCGGGGACGTCAGCTATATACCGGGTATTACACCGCTTTTCTTTACCTCAAACGCGGGCTGGAAGCGGCCGGCAAAACGGTTCACGTCAACAATTTCGCCAAGGCCCGCGCGATGCCGGATGCGCCGATCGGGATCAGTGGATATCGCAGCGTCTACGATCGCGTTCGGCTGAAAAACCCCGCGGTCTTTGGCCCCGGCTTTGTTCCCCCGCCCGGTCAGATCGAAAGTCTTGCAGATGCCTGCAACCTGCAGGTTGTCACGTTGCCGTCCGAATGGCCCTGTGAAATCTGGCGCCCTGCCCTTGGCGACAAGGTCTATCCGATGTTCGCACCGATCGATCATGAGGCATGGCCGGATTTATCAGGGCAAGCCAAGACACTGGACGTCATCGTCTATGACAAGGTGCGTTGGAACAAGGACGAGCGCGCTGCGGATCTGGTGCAGCCCATCATCGAGCACCTCGAGGCCCGCGGCCTGTCCTACCGGATCCTTCGATATGGCGATCACGCGCTGACCGACTTTAAAAAGGCCTTGGGCGAAGCGAAGTCGCTGCTGTTTCTTTGCGAACACGAAACCCAGGGGCTCGCCTATCAAGAGGCTCTTGCGTCCAATGTGCCGGTGCTGGCTTGGGATGACGGGGTTCTGGTGGATCCTTATCAGAGCAAACTGGCCCCGCCGGGGCTTGTCGTATCGTCGGTGCCCTACTTCGACGACCGATGCGGCATGCGGTTCAAGAGCGGAGATTTCGAAGACACCTTCGAGGCATTCTGGGCCGCGCTTGGATCATTCCGACCACGGGAATACACGCTCGAGAACCTGAGTTTCGAACGGAGCGCGACGCATTACCTTTCGTTGCTTGAAAGGGCGCGCGACGCGAATTCGTAGGGATCTTCGGGTGCGTGCCAGCCAGTCCAAGGTGCTCGAACGCCCAGCAATGATGTGAGCCCCAACACCTCCGGTCTCAATATCTCTCGCAACCGTTCGACGGTTTCGGGCCGCATCGGCGGTATCTCGTCCCGAACTTCGATCTTGTTGGCCCTGAGGATGCCGGACACGACCTTAAATGATTTGAGCTGTGACAGCCCGTCCTCGAGCCCGTGCCGGCGCATGAGATCGCCACCATACCGCAAGACAGAGCGCAGGATGGGAATGCGGGGCCTGTCGCTTTCGTTGCGACGCTCGCCGAAAACCGGGCTGGTAAAATCCGGATCGACGCCCATGAAGTCAAAGATCTCAGCCGCGTATTTGTAGGGATCTTTTGCAACATCTTCGGCAATCACGACCTTGATCTGATCGCGCGGGAAGACATCGAACCATCGCTGCAAGTGGGTCGTGTACCGGCCCTGATCGACATAGACGGGATTGACCCGCATCCCCTCCTCGAACGTGCAGGGTGGAATGTGACCCCAGACTATTTCATGCAGGTGATTTGAAAACGCCCGTTTGATCGGGTCCCGCAGCATCGCGAGTATCTTGAGATCGCTGTTATAGGTATAGGCCCGCTCGGGTGATCGCGGATCGTAGAAGTAGGAAGGCGAGCTTTCGAAATACGCCTTGGCCCCTGCCTGTTCTTCGAAGTGCGTTTCGTACCAGAGATATCCGTGATCAAAGTAGTACGAGAAAAAGTCGACCTCTTTCGGCTCCGAGGTCGATATCTCGGGATGCGTGCTGCAGATGGCATGCACCCAAGACGAAGCGCATTTCTGAGCCCCTATGCCAATGACCGTCGGACGCATGACCTAAACAAACCTTTCCAAATTCTAAGCGGATCCAAACATATCGATCCATACCAATTCTGGAAACAATCAAAATACAACTTGAGGTTACTCCTCATTCACGAAACAAACGTAACGAGCCAACAAATTTTGCTTTAGTTATCGCTACACTAACACCAATCGCCATAAAGCAGCCTAAAATAGCGGCAACCAGCTCTGCAAGCATGCTCAATTCCATAAGCTGCACGACGATAACATGAAGGGCCACGAAAAGAAGACCGACCAAGATCGGTGGCAGGACAGCCCACACGCAATCGGCAATCGACAAGGGCACGATCCGCTTTGCCAGAACCCAGCCGCGCGGCACGACAGAGCACCCCCAGAGGCTTAGCGCCACCGCGACTGCCTCGAGGCTGATAAAGACCGCAATCGCCACGAACACGATCTGGATCGCGGCACTTTCCAGCGTCAGGCGGACGTTCAGATCGGTTCGCCCTGCCGCCCGGAAGAGGCAGGCGAGCATGACGTTCGATGCCCCTTCGAGCGTCAGACCGGCGATGGACAGTGCAAAGATCGGCGCGACGGCCGACCAACGTTCTGAAAGGAGGATCGTAAAGATGCTTTCGCCGGCCACGGCGACCAGCAAGAGCGCCGGAAATAGAATGACGGAAAGCAGCCTAAGCGCGGCCAGATAAACAGCAACCAGCCTTTCCGGTTCGTCCTGCACCTGCGCCATTCGAACGTAGACCACGGTCGACATCGGCCCGGCCAGACCGAATTGCGGCAGACGGGTGAAACGCTGGCTCATCGAAAACAGACCCAATGCCGTCTCGCCCAGAACCTTGCCAACGGCGATCACCGTCGCCTGCGTTCGAACGGCCGAAACGACCGCGACGAGGATCGCATCGAAGGCAAAACCCACATGCTTGGTCAGCAGGTGCCGCGAGAACGTCAGCCGAGGCCAGAACCGCGAGAACCACAGGATGCCCAACCACCGCACGCCAATCAGCGCCAGCTGCTGGCCGATCAGTGCCCAGACCCCCGCCCCGGCAAAGGCCAGCGCCAAGGCCACTGCGACGCTGACCAGGGTCGAAACCACCTGAACGAATGCGAGCGCCTGATGCCCTTCGCGCCGCTCAATCTCGGCATTCGGGACCGCTGCCGCCGATTGCATGAATGGAATGAACGCCAGCGCGGCAAGCATCGGTACAAGTTCCTGTCTCTCGAAGAAATACGCCCACAGGGGCGATATCGCGAGAATGATCAGACCAAGCGCAACGCCGACCCCAATCAACAGCCAGAATACGCTCGACCATTCGTTTTCATCGAGGGTCTTCGACCGGATGAGGGAACGGCCCAGACCCGCGTCGCTTAGGACGCTGCAGAAGACAACGATGCTCATCGCCATGGCCATCAGCGCGAAATCGTCGACGGTCAGCAGTCGCGCGAGGATCGGCAGGATCAGGATCTGGGAAAGAACAAGGATGCCCCGGGCGCCAACCAACGACCCCACATTCACAAAGAACGAGCGTCCCCGCATCCCGACAACGTTATGATCCTGGGCACCGCTCATTCGCGGACCGACACTTCGGACCAATCGAGCGCCGTCATTCCATCAATGCTGGCCTCATCAAGCCATGACGGTTTGGCAAACCCGGGCCAGCATGAACTGCCATTCCTAAAGAGAACCGGGCGGTATTGCTGCCTGAAATCGGCGTCCATGAACAGCCCTTCGAATTCAGTTCCGAGACGGGGCCAGGATTGCCGTGTCTGCGCAGAACAGTTCCAGTTGAACGTCGCAACGACGTCGGGGCTGTTGGTCCAGAATGTCGGTTTGTGGAAACTCGCATGGTTGCGCATCCCGACCTTGAGCGGATTGGCATGCGCCATGACCGTCCAGTTCAAGCCGAGCAGGTCGAGGATTTCGCCGCGATAGCCAAGCGCGATGCCCCCGGCCGGTCCTACTCCGATTTTCGGCGCCGGTTCGGCGGCGCTCAAGTATTCCCCGAACGCAACGCCCCGCTCAACCAATCTGAATTCGCTCTGCACAAAAAATCGGGCCTGATAATATTGCAGCCATCCAATCGCGAAAGCCCCAAGGGCGAAGCAAACGGCAGGTATGGCAAGCGCAGCGCGACGACCGGATGAAGCACCGAGAAAATGCTGCGCCATCCCGCCCAGTCCAAGGGCGAGCGCGACGGGCAAGAGCGGTGCGATCGGTTGATAGAACCGCCAAAGCGCAAAATGATCACCGCCCAGGACCGCGTAGACTATGAGGAAACCGGCGACGAAGACACCGGCCAGCACGAGGGCACGGTTGCCCGCGATACGGTTTGAAAACGTGGCCAGCGCCCAGCCGACCGCGACAAACCATGCGGCGACGAAAACCTCGACAAAGGCGCCGCCCAACAGAAAGCTGACCATGTATTTGGTGCCATCCGCCAGATCCTGAAGCCGGTCGGACGAGACCTTGGCGTAGAACGTGTTTGGAAACGTCTGACCGAAATAGTTGATCCGGAACGCAGTGATCGCAACGAAGACCGCAACCGCGATGGCGGCCGCAACGAGGCTGGGTCGCCAGATCGACGGCCTGAGTATCATAGCCAAGCTGAGCAGCCCCAGGACCAGTGCGATCCCTTCGGGCCGGATCATCGGCAGACAAAAGGCCACGAGCCCAAGCGCGAAATACCCCGCGCGGGACAGTTCAAGTTCGACCGAACGCGCAAGCAAAAGCAACAATGCCAGTGCGAATGCCGACCAGAGCGCAAGCTCCATCATCGTCCAGACGGACCACATGAAGTAACCCGGCGACGCAACCAGAAGTACAGAAAGCACAAGGACCGGCACAACCTCGTCGATCTCAAGCCAGTCGCAGAGTGCGCGTGTCAGCCGCAAGGAACAAAAGACCGCCAGCACGGTAAGGGCGAATGTTGCGGCGATAATCAGGAATTCCGGGGTGCCGGTCAGTGCGTAGAGACCGGTTAGAAGAAGAACCCAAAGGAGCGTGGTCGATCCTTCAACGCGCTCTCCGCCGATATTGTAAACGTAGCCATGGCCGTTCGCGACATTCTCGGCATAAGACCGGGTGATCGCTGCATCATCGATGCCGATGACCGGAAGCCCGGTTGCCAGGCCCCAGGCGATCGCAGCCCCCAGCATCGAGATCAGGAATGCAAGACCGATATCCTGCCACGTTCGACCAATCATAACTCACATATCGCCTTCAGAACTTTGTCTTCATGAATATCTTTTCGGGCAGCAGGCGGATGATGCTCATCAGCACCCGCCACCGCAGATCGTAATATACCACGTGGCCAGCCCGTTGCGCCTTGACGACGCGGGCGGCGAAACTGTCCGGATCGGTAGTCAGCGGACCGGGCAAATCCATCCCGTCGGTCATCGATGTGCGGACAAAGCCTGGTTTCACCGTCATGACCTGCAAATCGGTCGCCGCATATTTCTGGCGCAGCCCGGACAGATACGCCGAAAACCCGGCCTTGGCTGAGCCGTAGACGTAATTTTTGGCCCGGCCCCGGTCACCCGCAACAGAGCTGATCCCGATAATCGCGCTCTTGCCCGGTCTTTCCGCCATGCGCGCCGCGAGCTTTTCAAGCAGCAATGCAGGGCCGGTAAAGTTGGTGGCTACGACCATCTGTGTTGCGTCGATGTTTCCCGCATCAGCCTCCTGATCTCCGAGAAAGCCGACGGCGCAGACCACCGTGGCCGGTGTCGATGGAAGCGCGGCCAGAAACGCGTCGTGTGCTGCCAGATCTGTAACGTCGAGATCAAAGCTCTGAACCTCTGCATCCGTCCGCAGAGCCAGATCGGCTGCGTCGCGGTTCGATCCGGTTGCGTTTCGGGCGGCGAGCCAAAGCGGGTGACCCCCGCGCGCGTACTCGGCGGCGATGGCCCGCGCAATGTCGGATCGTGCACCAATGACCAGAACGGGCTCTGTTGCGGCGCTCACAATCCCAACCTCCGCGACATGAGCGAGGCAAACATCCGATCCGCGCCGATGTCCGAGCGCAGCGCCCTGAATGCATCGACGGCCCCGCCATAGCCCGCTTCGAATGTCTTTTGGCTCATCCGGCTGTCTTTCATCAGGTATGTCCGCCCCCCGGCAGAGACCGTGATTTCGTCGAGCTGATCCATCAGGGTCAGGGCCGCCGACGACATCGGGAAATCGAGCGCCAGTGTGTAGCCTTCGATCGGAAATGACAGGGGACGCTGCGGTGAACCGGGGCCAAACCGCTTGAGAACGGCAAGGAACGAACCAAGACCCGATTGCGCGATCAGCTCCAGCTGTTCAGCCAATGCATCCCGAGCGTTTTCGAGGGGGATCGCCGTCTGGTACTGTGAAAATCCGCGTGCGCCGTATAACCGGTTCCAACGCAAGATAGCGTCCAGCGGATAAAAGTATCGATCATAGTCGATGACCCGCTCCAGCGGCGGTGCGCTGCCTTTCCGATAGTAAAGGGCGTTGAAGGCGCGCAGCGACCAGCGGTTCAACGACCAAGACGGCGCATCAAACGGCATGGTCTTTTTGCGCCGCGCCGGAACCGAGAACGGATCCGAACGATGCTTTGTATCCAACTCTTCCGGTTGCGCATGTTCGCCCAAAAGAACGAGCGAACGGCCCAGTTGATCACCCCGTGCAAGGCAATCGATCCAGGCGACGGAATAGGTCGCATTGAGATTTGCCTCGAAAGACTGGATCGCGGCGTCGAGATTTTCGGCCGGCAGCGTCCGTTGCCGGATCCAGGCGGAAGGCACCTTTTTCAGGTGACAGGCAACCACCAGAAGATGCCCGGTCAGGCCCGCGCCGCCAATCGTGGCAAGGAACAGATCCTGGTTCGACTGGGTCGAGCAGCGGCGCACCTTGCCATCGGCGCACAAAAGGTCGAACCACGCGACGTGATCCCCGAAACTGCCGACCCGGTGATGGTTCTTGCCATGCACGTCACCCGCGACCGCGCCACCCAACGTGACGAACTTGGTACCCGGCGTGACCGTGGGAAACCACCCTTTGGGCAGGAAGGTCTGGATGATTTCGGCCAGTGTCACACCCGCTTCGGCGACCAGAAGCCCGGTTTCGTCGTCGAATTCGATGAACCGGTTGCGCCCTAGGGCGTCGAGCGTGAGTGGCGGGTGCATCGAGGCGTCGCCATATGATCGCCCCATGCCGCGGGCGATGGCCCCGGCCTTGAGTGCCTGGGCGTGTTCATGCGCGGTGGTGGGGTCCAGCCTTTCAACACGGCAGCGCCGTTTGGGCCAGCGGCCCCACCCTTCAAGCAGTGTCTCTTGGGTCATGTCGCTGCTTTTCCCAATACAGCAGGGTTAGCATCAAAGACAAAGCGCTTATCAAGGAAGAACTTTGTGACGTACCCGATGGTCAGCCCGATGACCGCACCCAATTCGCGCATGAAATCGGTCCCTCCGATCACATAGAACGAATATTCAAAGCCCCAGAAGATCGCCGTCGTCGCCACGCCCATCAGAGTATAAAGCGAGAATTGCCGCCCGTGGGTGCCGATGTCACTGCGGCGATCACCAAAGATCCAGTATTTGTCGAGCACATACTTCACGACGAGCCCGAACAACGTGCCGAAGAATATTGCCACAAACAATTCGTACGGCGCGGCCATCGCCTGCAGGACCAGCCGCTGGGTCGCGAGGTTCACGACCGTCGCGATCACCGCAAAGAGCGCATAGCGGAAGACAATGGTGCGAAGCGGCATCATTACAGGGTCGCGGCGAGAACGATGAGCACGGCAGCCGTCACGAACACGCCAAGGCTGATTTTGTCCCTTACCGCAAAGAGGATCGGGTCGTCATCCATTTCACCCCGGAAAGATATGATGGTCGCGCGGCTGATCCAGTAAAGCAGAAGCGGGCAAACCAGCCACAGAAGCCGCGGTTCGCTATAAAGTCCCGACGCCGTCGCGTTCGACACGTAGAGCGCCAGAACCAGGACCGAACAATAGCCCGCAGACAGCACCACCCCCAGAACGACAGGCATGTCTTTGACCGTATAAGCCCGGCCTGATGTGCGGTCTTCCCCCCGTGCGATCAGGTCGCGCAGCTCCGACTGCCTTTTGATGGCGGCGAGTGAGAGGAACAGGAACATCGAAAAACCCATCAGCCATTCCGACAGCGGAACGCCAGACGCCGCCGCACCCGCGATCATCCGCACGGTGTAAAGCGCGCCCAGCGTCCAGATATCAATCATCAGTTTGCGCTTCAGGTGCAACGAGTAGGCAAATGTCAGAATGACGTAGCCCGCCAGAACCGCCAGAAAGAGTGGCGGCAGAAACAGCGAAACAGCCAGAGCGACCGCGATCAGGCCGGCTGACTGAACCAGACCGTGCGAGACGGGGATGACCCCCGCGGCAAAGGGCCGGTTGCGCTTGCGCGGATGGGCCCGGTCGGCCCGCAGATCGAGCAGGTCATTGATGATGTAAATGCTGGATGCCGTCAGCGAGAAGGCGATGAAGGCAATAAAGCTCGCGAGAAAGGCTGAAGGGTCATGCGCGGCCAGAGCCGGCAAAAAGACCAGCCCGTTCTTCAGCCATTGATGCGGCCGCATCGCCTTGATGTGGTGCCGCAGGCGCTGAGCAAATGACGGCCTCGGGTCCAGATGCTGGACGTCGGCAGGGATCGCGGATGCCTTCTGTCTGACGCTGTCTGATGCCCCGGCGGTGATCACACGCCGCGCATTTGTCCAGACAGACACATCGCTTTTGCTGTCACCGATGTAATCAAAGCCGGAGACGCCAAAACGCTCAACAAGATAGTCCGCCTTGGCGTTGCCAAGCAGGTTGCGCTGATCACAGGAGCCGATCGCCTCGTCGAAAATCCCAAGGTGCTCGGCCACCGCCGACACTTGGCTTTGGTTCGAAGCCGACACAAGATAAACCTCGCGGCGCTGCGACTTGGCCAGCTCGATCTCTTCGATGACGGCCTCGCGATAGGGCAATTGGTCTGCATCCGTGACGACGCGGTCCGCGACCTGCGCCTTGAACCCTGCCTTGCCGAGCCGCAGCCAGCCGACCAGTTCGAAAACACCGAGGGGCCGGTCAGCGATCAGGTTAAGCACGGCCTCATGCAGCGTATCGGTGCGAACCAGCGTTCCGTCCATGTCTACGATCAAGGGCACATCGGGCGAGGCTTGTCCTACCAACTCGTGCGTACCGGCGGAAATATCTGAAACAAGCGTTCCCAAGACAAAGCACCTCCAAAAAACAACTCAAAATATTAAGCACCGTAGACTTGCGGAAACCGGAGCCCGAACAACCCACTATGCGAGACGTTAAAACTGTCCTAAATCCTTATACTACAGAGTTTTACATTTAATCAGGTATGAATTCGTGACTTATCGACACTTTTTAGCGGCAGATCGTCGCCAAAGACAGCATGACGACCACGCCTCGACTGATTTTTTCGCCAAAATCGCCCCGCTGGTTCTGCTCTCGGGCTTTGCGATGCTGGTTTTCAACCTTTGGCTGAACAGGCATTTTTATCACGACGATTCGTTCATTTCGCTGCGTTACGCGCTGAATTTCGTCAATTTTGGCGATCTGTCATGGAATGTCGGTGACAAGGTCGAAGGCTATACCAACTTTCTCCACCTTGTTCTGACTTCGGGATTGCTGTCCTTGGGGATCGAGCCGGTGCCCGCCACCCGGATTGTGAACGCGGCAGGCGCGGTGATCCTGACCCTCGCCGTCTATCGTGGGGCGCGCGTACTGCTGCCCTCCCCGGCTCTTGGGACATGGCGTGCGCTGACGGTATTCGCGGTTCTGAGTTCGGTCACCGTCGCCGTCTGGATCCTTGGTGGCCTCGAAACCATTCTTGCATCAGGCTTCCTGGCGTGCGGGGTCGTGGCGGCCCTGCCGTTGCTTTTGCTCGACGAAGACAGGGAAAACTCACCCACCAGCGCCGCGGTCTGGTCCGGCGTTTTCTTTGCCTTAGCCTATCTGACCCGCCCGGATTCCGTGGTCATCAACTTCGTAGCCGGAATGACCGTGTTCATTCTTGGCACCAGCCCGTTCCGGCAGCGGATCATCCAGCTTTTTTTGATTGGTGGGATCCCGATGACCATCCTCGCCATCCATACGATCTGGCGCTTGTCCTATTATGGTGACGTGCTGCCGAACACGTTCGCAGCCAAGACCGGTATTGACCTCGACACACGGCTCGTCGGGCTCGAAAGATATCTGCGCAATTCGGCCATTCTGTTTCTTCCCGCGTTGAGCGTCGGAATTGGCGCGCTTGTGTTACTGGTGTTCAAACCGCGCGTACTGGCGAATGTCTGGCGCGTCGCGTTTCTTTTAATCACCGCAATCCTCGCCCACACAGCCTATGTGGTTTGGTCTGGCGGTGATCATATGCCCGCGGCCCGCGTGATGGCGGGCACCTTGGGTCCAGCGGCCCTTTTGCTGGCTGTCGGACTAAGCGCATGTCCGGCGGTTCTGCGATGGCCCGTCCTTGTGGGTGCGATGGCCGCGCTTTGCTTTGGCACGTTCTATATCAACCCGTTCAAGATGAACCCGGCGGCCTATGTCGGGCTGGTGGTCGGTGAGCATGTCCAAAAGGAATGGCCCGCTGGATCGGTTATCGCCCTTAACACGGCCGGCTCGACCCCATTCATGGCACCGGACAATGTCTATATCGACATGCTGGGCCTAAACGATCGCGAAATCGCCAAGCGCGAGGACACACCGGTGCGGACCGAACGCCAGAAGATGGCCGGCCACTCGGCGGGTGATGGCCGCGCGGTTTTGCGGCGAGAGCCCGATTTCATCATCCTCGGGCCGGCAGAAGGGCGACCGGCGTCTGATCCATGGTTCCTGTCAGATCTCGAAATTGCCGAAAGTCCGGAATTCGCGGAATGCTATGTCGAGGAAACACGGCAGGTGTCCTACGACATGAACCCGTCCGCCGAAATTCCGTGGATCGATAACCCCCTGACCTTCACCTATTACCGCCGCACCTGCTAGCGCCCCGGTTCAGGCGGATAGTTTGCGACGCGCGGAAAAGAACACCAGCCCCGTCTGCTCGGCGGTCATCGTCAGGAACCGTGGCAAGGCCGACCGGGTCTGATCCAGTCGGGTCTGCTCTTCTTCCACCACGAAGAGGGCGAGGTCGAACGGGTGCGACGTCGCGATCGTGTCGGAGTTCTCTTCCAGATAGGGGCAGTCAACGATCACAAGATCGTATTGGCTGCGCAAATCGGACAGCAGGTGACTGGCCGCCTTGTTCGACATCAGAAGGTTGGGGTCGGCCACGGTGACGCTGGTCGGAATGAAATCAAAGCCATAATCCTTGAGGAACTTGGTGCTCTGCTTGGCGTTCGTTCTGCCATAAAGCGTCGTCAGAAGGTTGTTGTTCGCATGGGGCGCCAGCGATTTGCTGAGGACCGCCTTACGCGTATCGGCATCGATCAGCACGACGCTCTTTTCGTCCCGTGCCGCCATCAAGGCCAGCAGGAACGCTGTCCAGCTTCGGCTGTTTGTACCGCCCGGAGCGCTGGTCACCGCGATGACGTCTTTCTTATTGTCGCTCTGCAGCTTGGCCATGCGATAGAGGCTTCGCGCGCTTTCAAGAACGGGACTCGACAGAACTTTCGGCGGCACAAAGGCCGATCTGCCGAAAAAGCGCCGCTGGTTCGGACGCGCCAGTTCTGCATAAACCGGAAGGCCTGTGGACTGCGCAGCCTGTTTGACGGTGGCGAACTTTTCAGGCCGCAATTCCAGTAGCACGGCAAGGCCGCAGCCGAGGATCAAACCACCAATGCCGGCGAGCAGGACCGACACCTTCTTGTTGGGAAAGGATGGCCCGCTTGGGGGCGATGCATAGGAAATGACCTCGGCATCGCTGTTTCGCAGGCTCCGGATCTCACTGGTGGATTTGAAGCGGGCGAGAAACTCCTCATAGACCGAGCGGTTGGCTTCGACCACGCGCTGAAGCTGGTTCAGGCGGATCAGCTGGCCGGACCTGTCGAGGATGAGATTTTCGAGACGCTTGAGGCTGCGCTCAAGTACCTCGACATTGATCGCGGCGATCTCCGCCGTGTTCTTGAGCTGCAGGACGGATCGGTTCACCTCGGCTTCGATGGCGGCTTCGAGTTCGGTCGTGGAGCGTTCGATCGATTGCACCTGAGGAGACTGTTCGCCAAAGGTAATCGATGCGCTGGTCTGATCCAGCCTGAGCTGTGCCAGATCGCCCCGCAGACCCAGAATGGTGTTCGAGGTCAGGATATCAGCCGCGGGCAACAGGCCATCGCGGTCAATGATGTCAGCGACCTTTTGGGCCCGCGCTTCGGTCTCGGCCAGGGTCGCACGGGCATTGACCAGCTTCGAGGTCAGTTCCCGCATCTGCTGGTCCAGCCTGTCAGAGCTGTCTGCATCCGCCTCGATCACGGATCGGAAGGCGAGCGCTTCTTTCTCTGACTGTTCCAGCTTCTCGGCCAGTTCAGCCACCCGTACTTCAAGCCAGTCGGTCACACGGGTCGCCGATTCAAAGCGTTTGTCCGACAGGAAACGGATGTATTCGTCCATCAGGACATTCACGATCGCCGCGGCCGTTTTGGGGTCTTCCGTGTCGGCACGGACGGACACGACAAAGGACGTGCCGCGCTGGCTGACCCCGATCTTTTGCCTGAGCTGTCCGACGACACTTTGCACATCGCCGATTTCGAGAGAGTTCGCATCTGCGGCGGTTTCGATCTGGCTGGGTTCGGCGCCTTCCTCCGTGGCGATTGCCGGGCCGGGGTCAGGATTGGCACGTGGCAATATCTGTCGCAGAAGGTCGGTGGCACGATCAACGAGGCTGGGCGCGCTGTCCTCTTCCGAAAGCGGACCGAATTCAGCCGTTGTTTCAAGTTCGAGCCGCCGCGCCACACGCGCAAGAATTTCGTTGGAGGTCAGAAGAACCAACTCACCCTGAACGATCGAGTTGTTGAGAGCCGCGCGCTCGTCGAGGTCGAAGTCGTTCCTCTGGCTGAGACCCTGTTCACCCAAAACGAGCTGCCCATAGGCCGAATAGATCGGCGAAAGCGTGGTCGTATAGTAGTAGGTCCCGACAACCATAGCCGTGGCCACGAGCACAATCAGCCACATCCGCCGCCGTATGACGGCAACGACGTCGCCCAAACGCAGGGGTTGTGGTTCGTTATCGGTCAAGTCTGCCGCAAACAGCGGTCTAAGCGATTCATTCATTACTCAATAGCTTTGCGCTCTAATACGCGGCGCGGATACGCCTAAGTGCTTAGTGTGTTTCTACTCCGGTATTCATAGCGGCTAAAGGAGGGTTACAGAAGCCTATTCTTAACTGCTGCGGTTGTGCGTGCCCGTATCGGAAACGAGTGATGCCGGATTTGGCACCATCCGCCCCTGAACTTACTCTCACTCAAAAACCCGATCCGATATCAGATGATACGATCTTCGGATGGGTCGGCGTCTGCGCTGAATTGCTCAGAGCGCACCCAATCGCAGAGGCAGCCGATTCCGTTTTCACCCCTCCGGCGCCTCATCGTTTGCAGTCGCGCGAGCCAGAACGTGTCAGTTGAGCGGGCTCCTGCGCATCATGCGCGGGTTCTTGCCGCCCTTCCAAGTTCGGAAGTTCTTTACGTCGAAAATGTGACGCGATTGCGGTTCGGCCCCGCATTCTAGTAACGCGAGAACCTTTCCCTGAATGAGCGAGAAAGCCCGGATCAGGCCGGTTTTTGCGCACAGTTTCCGCAAGTTACCGCCCAAAACTCCCCAGTGAGTAGCAAGAAAACGCGCGTTCCGGAGGGGTGCCATTGGAATGCCATTAACTTTTCTATTTTACACCGCGTCAGTGTCCCAAACACTCGCCACCTTGTCCCAGCGTAAACGGTTTTAACCCGACGGGGTGCGTCAATGAGTAGTTTACACTCCGGTAACCTGGGCACATGTAAGAGTTGTATCGCAATCGGCGTGATCGCCTATTGCGTGTTTTTAGTGGCGAGTATTGTTGTAGTTGCAAAGAGGAGAAAGATTAGTCCACCACTCGGCGCCGCTGCGCTCCCCACTCCGTGCAGCGTACTAATTCTCCTTCATCCTCTCGGTATCTCTCCCCAACACACCAGCCGGCAATTTAGTCGGCGAAAGGAACCTGAATGCTAGATAGCAACTCTATGCAGACACACAATCACAGCTCGGGCGGAACGGCCAACCACTCGGGAAGTGTCACACTGGCTGAAGCGATTGCCCAGCAAGATGCGGCGATGATGCACGCCAAAATGCATGTCCACTCGGATGATGGCGCGAAGAAATCAGAGCATATCGCGCTGCTCGAACAATTCCCTGACGCATCGAACCCGAAGGTCGCTGTCGCGTTGAATAGCGGTTCGTGGTTCGACCCCGCCACGTGGTCGACGGGCAAGGTCCCGACTGACGGCCAATCTGTCTACATCCCCGAGGGGGTGATGGTTAAGTACGACAAGGTGAGCGACGTTAAGGTCGATACCGTCGGTGTCGACGGCGCGCTGCACTTTGCCACTGATACAGACACACGACTGATGGTCGACAGCCTGTTTACGGGCGCCAAATCCCACTTCACCATCGGCACCGATGACCGTCCTGTGGAGAAAGGCGTTCAGGCCGAAATCATTATCCACCGCGACAACGGCCCGATCGACATATCCGACGATCCGCTGCAGTTGTCGAAAGGTGTGGTCACGCACGGCAAGGTCGAGATCGCCGGCCAGGACAAGGCCGATTTCCTCATGGCCGCCGACGGCATGAAGGCGGGCGACACGGTTGTCTACTTCGATGATGCCCCCACCGGCTGGCAGGTTGGTGACAAGCTTGTGGTCGCCGGCACCAAGTATGTGGCCGACAACACCTTCCAAGACGAAGTGGTCACCATCAAGAGCATCAAGGATGTGGGCGGTGTATACGCCGTCGAATTGAACCAGGCGCTCAAGTACGATCACATCCCCCCGGAAAACGGCAGCGACGTCGAATTCGAGGTGCCCGTTGCGAACTATACCCGCAACGTCTTCATCGGTACCGAAACGGACGGCAACCAATATCTGTCCGACGGCAAGACCGTTCCGGTGGATGAGCGTGGCCACGTCATGTTCATGCATAACGATGACGTATCGGTCCAGAACGCGGAATTCTTCGAGCTGGGACGGACCGACAAATCGGAACGGCTGGACGATGTGGACAATCATGCGGGTCGTTATGCCCTGCACTTCCACCGCACCGGCACCGACGATCTGGACGATCCGGCGCTTGCCGAAGGGAACGCGGTCTGGGGCAGCCCGGGCTGGGGGATCGTGCATCACGACTCCAACCTCGATGTCATCTCGAACGCCGTGTTCGGCGTGAATGGTGGTGCCATCATCGCCGAAGCCGGCAATGAAACCGGCAAATGGGCCGAGAACATCACGATCCAGACAACCGGCGAGTACATCACATTCAACTCCGAACACGGCAGAGCGACCGATCACCCTGCCGCCCGGCAACAGAATGACGATGACAGTTTCCATCAGGGCATCGGCTTTGGCTTCAAGTCGCGGATGATCGAAACGACCGACAACGTCGCGGTCAGCTCGAATGGTGCGGGTTATTCGTTCTGGCCGATGGGCAAAGACGGTGGATCACCGTCGCATATCGATCCCACGGTCCAGAACTACGAAGCCATCAACGGCTACGATCCGTTCTTCGGACAAGACGACGAAACGATCTCGAAGACCCCGAACAGGAACTTCGAAGACAACATTGCCATGGTGGGCATGGTCGGCTTCAACACGACCGCAGACAAAAAGTTCGCCGATACGGACGTCTCGACCGTGATCGAAGGCTTTGTCGCCTGGGAAGTTGGACAGGGTCTGGGCGGCTTTTACCAGCGCGACTATCTGGTCAAGGACAGCGTCCTGTACGGTATCGAAGGCGGCCTTACGGGTGCGCATGATCGCCTGCCCTCAGGCTCGGAAACGACCGGCTTCATGAGCCGGGACTTTTTCGAGCTGAAGCTGGTGAACAACCATGTCGAGAACTTCGACCATGGCGTTTGGGAAAAGAACCACCGCCCGAACGAGCAGAACACCCACGTCATTCTGGGCAACGAGTTCAAGAATGTCGGGGACGCGCTGACCCTGGACGTCGATAACGCCGCAACGGCCTGGCACTACACGATCGAAGACAATTCCGCCAATTGGGAATCGTCGGTCAAGCTTGGCCGGCTGGACGCCAAGGTAAACTATGGCAAGTCCGACTTGGTACTGACCAAGAGCTACGATCACTTCACCGTCGTCGTTGACAAAGTTGACGCGATCGGAACGCAGCAGATCGAGTTCAGCAGCCTCAAGGGGCGCTATGACGGGGCAGACCAGCACACGTGGTGGAAGGAAAACGCCGCCAACAACGGTTACTACACCGAAGGCGGCAAGTACTACGTCGTTGTAGAAATCGCAGTGGGCGATCGGGTGACCGGCAGCGTCGGATCGATGGATGTCGCCATCGAACTGGCATTTGTGAACGGTGCGGGCGATCTGCCCTCGGGCGCGGTCAACAACGGCAAACTGCCTTCGGATCTTGGTGACTTCGAGATCGTTGATCTCAGAGAAATCGGGAAGTCGGGCAACCAGCTGGATCCGGAAGAACCAACCGGCGACAACACGCCAGCACCGCAACCCGAGCCACAGCCTGAACCCGAGCCGGCACCAAAGCCGGAACCCGAGGAACCGGTCGCTCAGCCTGAAGAGCCAGCGCCCGAGCCAGCGCCGCAACCGGAGCCCGCTCCGGAACCGCAACCCAATCCGGGTTCAGGTGCCACGGAGGGCGAAAGCTATCTGTTGCTCGAGTCGGCCGAGATCACCGGCGGTAACCGGTCGGTCGTTACCTTCGAACCAACATCCACGATGCCGCTGGATGAAGGCTCGCTTTCCTTCAGCTTCAACGCAGACAGCGTGCGCGGTATTCGGGGTGTCGTGAGCAAGAACCTCAACCCGGATGAGGCGGGCGAAACAGAATTCCTCACCTACATCCGTTTCGGCAAGCTCTACGTCAAATACACGATCGACGGCGTCGAGAATAAAGCACTGTTGGGTGACGTGGAAAAGGGTCAGACCTATGACGTCCGGCTCGACTACGGTCCGAACGGGCTCGACGGCTTCCTGAACGGCACACAGACCGTGAGCGAGGCGGGCTGGGATATCGGCCTGTCCGACAACGATGGCGTGTTCGTCTTCGGCGCTGCCAAGGAAGGCTCGAAGAACCCGTACCATCGGATTTTCGACGGCAAGATCTGGGATGTCGAGATCACGACCGGCGATGTGGTTGACACCGGAGACGGTGACCAAGGCTCAGCGCCTGTCGAACCGGAACCCGAAGAGCAGCCTCAGCAACCTCCCGAGGGGTCGGACCCGACAGCTGGACAGATCATTGTCGACTTCGGCGAGATCGATGTCGACCGCAAGAAGGCCAATGTCGTCACGCTAAAACACGAGAAGGCCTTCGAAGTGGACGATGCGGATTTCTCGCTCGGGTTCATCGCCGACAACATCGACGGCTATTACGGCCTGATGTCCAAGGACGTATCGGGATCCGACACGTCGAGCCACCAAATTCGGGCCGACCTCCGCTTTGACAAGCTGGTGGTCAAGTTCGACAACGGCAGCGAAACAGCCGAGTTCGAATTCGTCGGCATCGACGCCGGAAAGGAATACGATCTGGATTTCGGATTTGGTGACGACGGCGTCTATGCGATCCTGAATGGGAAAGAACTTGGGCGTGATGGGGACTTTGAGTTTGACCTTTCAGGGAACGATGAAGTCATGCACATCGGCGCCACCGGTTCGCGTTCAAACGCCGGCTCAACCGAGTTTACTCGGATGTTCGACGGCACGATCACGCATTTCGAGATGACGACTGACGACATCATCCTGTGATGTCCGCTCGATAGGTCCATGACCACGAAAGACGACGGTTGGGCGGCAACGCCCAACCGTTTTTTTGTTGCGCGTCAGCATTGTCGCCTCTGGTCACATCAAAAAAGGCACGAGAAGTCCCGCGGCACAGCATCGACACGCAAACAGTCTGCAAACCCTTCACCCGACCAGCCCCCTCTGGCATAGTGAGCGGAAACCAAAGAACGAGCAGCCAATGACCGATCTTCTCTCCGGAGCCGAGCCGACCGATTATGATGCCTCCTCAATCGAGGTTCTTGAGGGGCTCGAACCCGTCCGCAAACGCCCGGGCATGTATATCGGCGGCACGGATGAACGGGCGCTGCACCACCTCGTGGCCGAGGTTCTGGACAACTCGATGGACGAGGCCGTCGCGGGCCACGCCAACCGGATCGAGATCGAGCTGCACGATGACTATGCAATAACCATCCGCGACAACGGTCGCGGCATCCCCATCGATCCGCACCCCAAGTTCCCGGACAAATCCGCGCTCGAGGTGATCCTGTGCACGCTTCATGCGGGGGGCAAGTTCAGCGGCAAGGCATACCAGACCTCGGGCGGGTTGCACGGCGTGGGCGCGTCGGTCGTCAACGCGCTGAGCGACAGTATGGTCGTGCAGGTGGCGCGCAACAAGGAACTCTACGAACAGCGGTTTTCCCGCGGCGTCCCCCTTGGACCGGTCGAAAAGGTCGGCCAGGCCCCGAACCGGCGCGGCACCACCACCACATTCCACGCTGACGAAGAGATCTTTGGCCACCACCGTTTCAAACCCGCGCGGCTGTTCAAGATGGTGCGGTCGAAGGCTTACCTGTTTTCCGGTGTTGAAATCCGTTGGAAATCCGCAATCGCCGATGGCGACACACCGCAAGAGGCGACGTTCCACTTTCCAGGCGGTCTGGCCGATTACCTGCGCGAAACGCTCGGCTCCGCATCCACCTATGCCGAAGCGCCCTTTGCGGGGACGGTGGACTTTCAGGAGCGGTTCAACACACCGGGCAAGGTCGAATGGGCGATCAACTGGACGCCGTCCCGCGACGGCTTCATCCAATCCTATTGTAACACCGTCCCAACACCTGAGGGCGGCACACACGAGGCCGGGTTCTGGGCCGCGATCCTCAAGGGGATCCGGGCCTATGGCGAACTCGCGAACAACAAGAAGGCGGGGCAGATCACGCGGGACGATCTGATCACGGGCGGCTGCGCGCTGGTCAGCTGCTTTATCCGTGAGCCTGAATTCGTCGGCCAGACCAAGGACCGGCTGGCGACGACCGAGGCGCAACGGCTCGTCGAAAACGCGGTGCGCGACCGGTTCGACAACTGGCTGGCATCCGACACCAAGGCTGCGGGGGCGATCCTCGACTTCCTGGTGCTCAGGGCCGAAGAACGCCTCCGCCGCAGGGCCGAGAAGGAAACACAACGCAAATCCGCCACCAAGAAACTGCGCCTCCCCGGCAAATTGGTGGACTGTACCTTGCAAACGCGCGAGGGCACCGAATTATTCATCGTCGAAGGCGACAGTGCCGGCGGGTCTGGCAAAGCGGCGCGGGATCGCAAGACGCAGGCCATGCTGCCGCTGCGGGGCAAGGTGCTGAACGTGCTGGGGGCTGCGTCGTCCAAAATCTCGACCAATGCCGAGATCAAAGACCTCTGTGACGCGCTTGGCGTCGGGCTGGGGTCCAGGTTCAACGTCGATGACCTGCGCTATGAAAAGGTCATCATCATGACCGACGCGGATGTGGACGGCGCCCATATCGCAGCATTGTTGATGACGTTCTTCTTCACGCAGATGCGGCCAATGATCGACGCGGGGCACTTGTACCTCGCCTGCCCGCCCCTCTTCCGCCTGACGCAAGGGGCCAAGCGGGTCTATTGCCTCGACGAGGCGGAGCGGGACGAATGGCTGGAAAGGGGCCTTGGCGGAAAGGGCAAAATCGACGTGTCGCGCTTCAAGGGCCTCGGTGAAATGGACGCGAAGGATTTGAAGGATACGACTATGAATCCGGAGACACGGAAATTGATCCGTGTGTCGATTGACGAGGATGAGCCGGGAGAGACAGGGGATCTGGTCGAGCGTCTGATGGGGAAGAAACCGGAATTGCGGTTTCAGTACATTCAAGAGAACGCGAAGTTCGTTGAGGAGCTGGACGTTTGAGTTGGCCTGAGTTGCCGACCTCCTAAGCTTTACTTCGATACATCCCGGATCGAAGGCGCGCTCTGCTTTGTACTTCAATACGACTAGCGAGTTTCGCGCCAAAACCTGTCGGTTGTAGGACTTTGACGCGGTAATAGCCGCGCCTTCGCCGAGCCGCGGGGTGGCGACCCAGACGGTCCGGCAGCGCGCTTTATGGCAGCCCAACACATGCTTCGATCTGAGCTAGGCGACTAGACCAGACAAATCGCCGCCCCATTGGGGCGGGTCGGCGATGGCGCGGCGGCCTGCGGCCTTTGTTCCGCGCCAGAGTAGATGCTGCGACCGTTGGCTACCCGTGGTTGGTGGTGCCAGCACGTGGCAGAAAGTGAGCATCCCCCAACTTCAAACATCACCGCCCACCCGAAAATCCTTCCACGCCACGCCGATCCGCATACACTCACCACATGCGTTTCATCCTTGCCTTTCTCCTCTTCACCCTCCCCGCCCTTGCCCAGGACACCGACCTCGAACTGGTCCTGCTGGCCGATGCCTCGGGCTCTATCGACCAGCGCGAGATTGATCTGCAACGGCAGGGCTATGCCCTTGCCATGACCGACCCCGAAGTCCTCGCCGCCATTGCGAACACTGCCTATGGCGAGATCGCGGTTACCTACGTGGAATGGGCGGCCAACACTGCCGTGGTCGTCCCATGGACACGGATCGGATCGCTGGAGGATGCCGAGGCCTTTGCTGCCGCCCTGATCGGCCCGCCGCGACAGGCCTATGGGCGCAATGCCATCGGGACCGCGCTGCTGGACGGTCTCCGCCTGATGGAGACAAACGATATCGAAGGCTGGCGCATGGTTATCGACTTTTCGGGCGACAGTGTCCGCAACTATTCCGGCCCGTCTATCGCAGCAGCCCGTGAAACCGTGCTGGCCGCAGGTGTCACAATCAACGCCCTGCCGATCCTGCGCCCCGATGATCCGGGCCGCGCGCAAGGGGGTCTCGAGGCGCTTTACCAAGAGCAGATCATCGGGGGCCCGGGCGCATTCGTCGTTACCGCCGAAAACCGCGCTGCCTTTGCCGATGCGGTGAAGCGCAAGCTGATCCTAGAGATATCGAGCCTGATCCCCGGTGCGCCCCAACACGCCAAGGCCGCAAGTCGCTGAGAGCCCGGACCCCGCGGGTGGCTTCCTTGACCACCCTGCGCCTTCCTTGCAGAGTTAGCCCATGTGCTGGAGCGAGACAGCCACGCTTTCGATGGTCGGCCTCGGGACCGCCGCAACCATCGTTGCCGCACGGCGGGGAGAGCCCAAGGCGATCTGGCTAACCATGGGTTACTTCACAGCAATGGAGGTCCTGCAGGCGGCGGGCTACCGGGTGGTCGATCAGTGCGGATCGCCGGTGAACCAGAGCGTGACGGTCCTGTCATACCTGCACATCGCGTTTCAGCCCTTGTTCATCAACGCATTCGCGATGGCGCTGGTGGGCGATCAGGTCATGCCCCGGATGCGCCGCGCAGTCTATGGCTTGGCCGGGCTTGCAACCGCCCTGCTGCTGCTGCGCCTCGTACCGATGGAGTGGGCGGGCCTGTGCAGACCGGGGGACGCGCTTTGCGGTCCGGAATTCTGCACGATATCGGGCGATTGGCACATCGGTTGGCAGATGCCAATCAACGATATGTGGCGCGCGATGCTGCCCTTCCTCGATACGTTCGGGCAGTTCCCGGCCTATATGCTGGCGGCGTTCCTCTTGCCCCTGATCTATGGGGCATGGCGCTTTGTGGTGCTGCATGCCCTGACTGGCCCGATCCTTGCCGCCATCATCACCGACAATGGAAACGAGATGCCCGCAGTCTGGTGCCTGTTCTCAATCGGCATCCTGATCATCGGCCTCAGCCCCATGATCCGCCGTCAGTTCGCCCCCCGCGCCGCATCTGAACCGGCGTGAGGGGCGCGGCTTCCGTGAGTGTCAGATGACAGCCCCCATAACGGCCCAGAGGCTCATCATGGCAGCAAAACCAGCAATCGTGGGGATGATAACGCGTTCCATAGTTCTCTCCTTTCCAGGCGCCCCATGAGAGGGGCGCGGTGCGTGCCGCGAGCGAACCCGCAGCGATGGAAAGGATGTGGGGAGAGGGGCCTGTAACAAACAGACCGCCTTGCGTCACGCGCCCTCACGGTTGCGAGGGCGCGAAGTGAGGTCAGTCCTGAACGCTCTCAAGAAACACGACCAGATCCGCGATGGAGGTCGTCGTCAGGATGGGCTGACCCGCCGGGGTGCGGATGGGACGGTTTTGCGTCTCGTCAAAGAAGGGCCCCCAGACCGGCATGTCAGATCCGTGACTGACCAACGGATCGCGCCCGTCGATGCGATAGACGACGCGGGCGGTTGGAAACACGCCGTCATTGTTGGCCGCAAGCGCGCGAAGATTGGTCGGCTGAACCAGCAGGGCCGAGGCCATCGGCCCTCTGCCGTCAAGGTTCAGCCCGTGACAGGTCGCGCAATGGCGAAGGTACAGATCCGCCCCAATCTCGGCATCCTGGGCGAAAGCAGGCGCAGCCAGAAAGGCAAGCAATCCCAGATATTTCATCGTCATTCCTCCTGTATCGCCTCAATGTAGAGAACCAGTGCTGCGAGGGGCCTCGGGACCGGTGTCAGCCGGCCATCGCCAACGTCGAGCGGCACCGTGTCCCCCTCCAGCAACGCCCCGAATTCCGGCATCTGTTGGTCGGGCGCCCCAGTGCGCTGATACCCGTCCACAGCCGACAGGATACGCGCCCTGTCAAAGCCGCGCGCGACAAGCCCGGTCAGGTCCGCCGGGGCGGGGTCCAATCCTTCGGCCCACGGTCCATCCCCGCGTCCGCCCTGCCCATGGCAGGCGGCGCAATTCTCTGCAAACAACATCGCCCCGTCGGAGGCGACCGGCATTTCGGTTTCGACACAAGCGCCGACGACGAGCGGTACCAAGATCAAGATGTTTTTCATGCTTTTACTCTTGCTGCATCCGGCGGGTTTCGCCCTGACCCAGATCAAACGCTTTTGGTACCTTGACGACACTCCGGCCAGCACGCACGCTTGGGATCGATCCATTCGCCGAGCCCGAGCCGATGCGCCTGTTCCTGATTGCACTTCTTGTCGTTTTGACCGCCTGTGGCCGCCCGATGACCGAGGCCGAAAAGGCCTTTGCTTCGACAATTCAAGGCGACGCGCTCGATACTGAGCGGGTCAGGTTGATCGACGGCGCGCCGACCCGCGCGGTCACCTTTCGGCGTCCTGCCCGCCCACGCACGACATGCCGGGAACGCATCCTACCGCCGCCCGAAGATGAAATCGTGACGTCGAAACCAGCCGCCGTCGCCATCTGGAACCGCGTCCTCTTTGATCGGGATTGGTATCTTGACGACTACCTGCCGGACTATCCGGACGAGATTGGCCTTATCGCGGCAATGCTCCTGGCCCACGAACTGACCCATGTCTGGCAGTGGCAGAACCGTGCGCGAACTGGATACTCGCCCCTGCGGGCCGCGACCGAGCATCGCTTTGACGACGACCCGTACCTTTTTGACCTGACACGCGACCCGCGGTTTCTGGACTATGGGTTCGAACAGCAGGGCGCCATCGTCGAGGAATTTGTGTGCTGCCGCGCCTTGGCTCCTCAGGCGGAACGCACCAAACGCCTGCATGCGCTGATCGCTCAAGAGATGCCAGTCGCCCCCCTGCCCCAGTCCCGCACTTCGGACGTGCGCCTGCCGTGGAAAGGCGTAGAGTTGGAAGGCATCTGCGACTGACGGGAGGGGAGCATGCGCCATTTCGATGAGATCTATGCGATCGCGGCCGACCGGAAAGGCGGAGCCGACACGCTCGAAACGATGCTGCCGGACCCCGTTTCCCCCTCTGAATTGGCCAAAGTACCCGAGGATCGCTGGCTGGCCCAACTCACGAAGTCTGTGTTTCAGGCCGGCTTCAATTGGAAGGTGATCGAAGCCAAGTGGGAAGGGTTCGAGTCGGCGTTTCACGGCTTTGACCTGGATCGAAACGCGATGATGGACGACGACACCTTCGATACGCTGTTGAAAGATGAGCGGATTGTCCGCAACGGGGCCAAAATCCAGACGGTTCGGGACAATGCGGTCTTTCTGAGCAGCCTGCGCGATCAAGGTGGTGCCGGTACCGTGCTGGGTGGTTGGCCGTCGACCGATTACATCGGTCTGCTGGATCTTCTCAAGAAGGACGGCAACCGGCTTGGTGGTGCCACCGCACAATACGCCATGCGGTTTGTCGGGCGGGATGGCTGGATCCTCAGCCAGGATGTGGTGGCCCGACTGATTGCCGAAGGGGTTGTCGACAAGGCCCCCACGTCGAAGGGTGCGATGAAAGCGGTGCAGGAGGCTTTCAACACCTGGATGGAACAGTCGGATCGTGGCCTTACCCAAATCAGCCGCGTGCTGGCGATGAGCCTCTGAGGAACACCATGCAATATGCCATCATCATGCTGCTCGCCGGTATCGGGATCCCGCTATTGGCCGCGCTGAACGCCGCGCTTGGGGTGCGCATAGGCTCGCCTTCGGCTGCCGCGGTCATCCTGTTTCTGGTGGCCCTTGCAACGGCGACGATCGCGATGCTGCTGACCGGCCCACAGGCGCTGACTAAAGCCGTTGCTGCACCGCGCCATCTGTTTCTCGGCGGTGTTCTGGTGGCCTTCTATGTCCTGTCGATCACCTATATCGCGCCGCATTTCGGGGTGGGCAACGCGGTCTTTTTCGTTTTGCTCGGCCAGTTAATCAGCGCCGCCGCCATCGATCATTTCGGTCTGTTCGGGGCGAGCGTCTCGCCACTCAGCCTGACGCGGGCCGGTGGCATCGGGTTGATGGCCATGGGTGTGTGGCTGACGCAGCAGGCTTAGGGGTCACGCCGCCTCGGTGATCCGCCCGGCGTCCAGATGCAGCGTCCGATCCATCCGCGCGGCAAGATCGAGGTTATGCGTCGCGATCAGGGCCGAAAGGCCGTCTTCGCGGACAAGGCCCATAAGCGCCTGAAACACCTGATCGGATGTGGC
>CAWUIQ010000025.1:0-41832 GCA_963922565.1 uncultured Rhodobacterales bacterium | reverse complement strand
CGCGGGATGGAGCAGCCCGGTAGCTCGTCAGGCTCATAACCTGAAGGTCGCAGGTTCAAATCCTGCTCCCGCAACCAAAACTACAGAAAAACGGGCGGTTAGGCGTAGGCTTGACCGCCCGTTTTCTTCTGGACCACTTTCGTCGCCCCTTGCGATATTCGAGAACGGGCCCGCGCGAACTGGGTATTGTCGAGCAAAATCGCCGATCTTTACCCGCTGCTGAAACCGCTGATCCGACCAGCGAGGGTCAGCACAGGTCAGAGCCAATGCAACGCTTCAAGCCGGCGTAAATATTGCGCCATAACGTTCACGCAGGAAGTTCTTTTGCACCTTTCCCATCGTGTTGCGCGGCAACGCGTCGATGATGATCAGCTTGCGGGGATGTTTGTAGCGGGCAAGCGCAGCTGCGGCGGCGTCCGCGATCGCACCAAGGTCAGGCGATGCGCCCGGATCGGCCACGATCAGCCCCAGTACCGTTTCGCCAAGATCCGGGTGGGGCACACCGATGACGGCACTTTCGGCGACACCCGGCTGCGCATCGAGAACCAGTTCGATCTCTTTGGGATAGACGTTGTAACCGCCGGAAATGATCAGATCCTTGTTCCGCCCAACGATATGTAGATATCCGTCTGCGTCGATCCTCGCCAGATCGCCGGTGATAAAGAACCCGTCGGGGCGGAGTTCTGCCGCGGTTTTCTCGGGCATTTGCCAATAGCCCTTGAACACGTTCGGTCCGCGTACCTCGATCTGTCCGATCTCACCTTGCGGCAAGGTATCTCCGGTCGACGGATCGGTGATCTTGAGGTCGATGTCCGGCAACGGGAACCCGACCGTGCCCGCCCGCCGTTCGCCATCATAGGGGTTCGAGGTGCTCATGTTGGTTTCGGTCATCCCATAGCGTTCGAGGATGCGGTGCCCCGTCCGGGCCTCGAATTGCACATGGGTTTCCGCCAAAAGCGGTGCGCTGCCTGACACGAAAAGGCGCATATGCGCCGTCAGGTCGCGATCAAACCGGGGGTCGCCAAGCAACCTGGTATAGAAAGTCGGCACACCCATCATCGCCGTGGCCCGGGGCATCATCGCGATCATTGCATCAAGATCGAATTTCGGCAGGAAAATCATCGACCCGCCCGTGACCAGCGCGATATTCGTCGCCACGAAAAGCCCATGCGTGTGAAAGATCGGCAGCGCGTGCAGCAGGCAATCGTTTGACGAAAAGCGCCAGTGATCCGCCAGTACCTTCGCGTTCGAAAGCAGATTGCCCTGCGTCAGCATCGCGCCCTTGGAACGGCCGGTGGTTCCGGAGGTGTAGAGAAACGCAGCCAGATCTTCGATGTCGCGATCGACAGGAGCGTGATGGACCGGCATCGCCTGTGCGCTGTCCATGAGCGAGCCCGCACCGTCGGCGCCCATGGTGTGAAGATGCGCGCCAAGACGATCCGTGACCGGGCGCAGCGCGTCATGGTTCGCCGGATCACAGACGACCAGTTTCGCACCGCTGTCTGCGACGAAATAGGTCAGTTCATCCACCGTGTAGGCGGTGTTGAGCGGCAGGAACACAATTCCGGCACGGGCGCAGGCGGCATAAAGCGCCAGTGCCTCCGGCGACTTCTCGACTTGCGCCGCCAGCCTGTCGCCTGGTTCCAAGCCCATTGCCGTCAAGGCATTCGCCATCTGACCCGAAAGCCGCAGGAACGCGTCATAGCTGATCGTTTCCCCGTCCTGCAGGATCAGGAAGGGTGAGGGGTTTCCGACATGCTGTCCGAACAGATCGTCAAACAGGGGGTTCGGCATGCAGATCTCTCCTAGAAAACATTCGGCGGCCTCGGCGGACAGCACCGTGAGGTTGGGCAATGTCCTGACCGCCCGAGAGGTCGCGAAACGCTATTGGATTTCGGCAACTTGATCCAGATGGAAGAGATCGCCGATCGTCGCAACGCGGGACTGTCGTTGATCTCTTGTGGCATGTAGCCTTTGGCATAGCAGGCAGAAATGGGCGCGTCTGGCATAAACAAATTCGGTCTGAAACTGCGACCCCAAATGCCAGTTTATTCTTTTGAACCATGACGATAGGTCATGGACCGCCCACCGGGGTAGGGGCCGGAAGATTGTTACAAAAACAGGTGACAGCCCCGGCGTAGGGCAATACCAATTTCATCGGAAGAGCGACTTGGGCCCTCGTAGGCCCGCGATCCGAAGGGAGGAATACATGACATTGACAAGGAAGGGGTTTCTTAACCTCGTAGGCGCCGCCGCCTTGGCGTTCGGCTTTGGCGGAACCGCCGCGCAGGCACAGGAGGTCACGCTGACACTCCACCAATTCCTGCCGGCGCAGGCCAATGTGCCCAAGCTGGTTCTGGATGTCTGGGCCGATAACGTCGAAGAGGCGAGCGGAGGCCGGATCAAGATCGACCGGTACCCCTCTATGCAGCTGGGCGGCCGTCCACCAGAGCTGATGGACCAGGCCATCGACGGTATCGCTGATATCGTATGGACGGTTGTCGGCTATACGCCCGGCCGTTTCCCATCGACCGAAGTTTTTGAGTTGCCTTTCATGATGACGAACGCCCGCGCGGCCAGCCGTGCCTATTGGGAAATGTTCGAAAAGCACATGAAGGACGGCGAATTCAAGGATGTCCACATTCTGGGAACGTGGGTGCATGGCCCCGGCCTGATCCATGCCAACAAACAGGTCACGACGCCCGCGGATATGGAGGGGCTCAAGATCCGTGGCGGGTCGCGCCTCGTGAACCAACTGCTTGAAAAGGTCGGCGCAACGCCGGTGGGCATGCCTGTTCCGGCAGTCCCCGAAGGATTGTCGAAAGGCGTGATCGACGGCACCACCATCCCGTGGGAAGTCACGGCTGCCTTGAAGGTTCCGGAGTTGGTGGGCAACCATACCGAGTTCGAAGGCAACGCGCTTTACTCGCTGACCTTTGTGCTCGCAATGAACAAGGACCGCTATGAAAGCCTGCCGGATGATCTGAAGAAAGTCATCGACGACAATTCCGGCGTGGAATTCTCGGTCTTTGCCGGCGGCACACAGGCTGATGCGGACGGCCCTGCCAAGCAGCTTGCAGTTGACCGTGGCAACAACGTCGTCGTCGTCAGCGGTGACGACCTTGAGGCGTGGAAAACAGCGGCCCAGCCGATCTATGCCGAGTGGGTGGCAGACATGGACTCCAAGGGCATCGACGGGCAGGCGCTGATTGACGAAGCGCGGATGCTGATCGACAAATATACCGAGTAGACATGGATGACGGGCCGCGTCTGGTGACGTGGCCCGCTCCAACAGGGGCTTCTATGGTTCACAAGGTGGTTCAATTGCTTGCCCGCGGTTCCGCGGCAATTGGTGGTCTCATTCTTGTGGCCCTGATCGTTCTCACGACCCTTTCGATCATCGGTCGCACGGTATCAAAGGCTATGCATACGGACTGGGCCGAAACCTGGCTGGGCGCGTTTGCTCAGTGGGTCATTGATACTGGTATCGACGAGATCAATGGAACCTACGAGCTGACCGAGGCCGGGGTGGCCTTTGCGATCTTTGCTTTCCTGCCGATTTGCCAGCTATACGGCGCTCATGCGACGGTCGATGTGTTCACCTCGGCCCTCCCAACCCGCGTTGTGCGGGGCATCCGGGCGTTTTGGGAACTGGTGTTGGCCGCCGTCATCATTCTGATCACCGTCCAGCTTTATCAGGGCATGCTGCGCTATCTGAACAACGGTGAAACAACTCTGTTCCTGCAGTTCCCGGTCTGGTGGGCCTATGCCGCGAGCGTGGCGGCGGCGATCATTGCCTGTCTCACGGCGGTCTATTGCGCGTTCGGCCGCGTTGTCGAAAGTGCGACAGGCCGCGCGGTGCTACCAACGAGTTAACGCATGTTTAGCGATCTCCTCGATCTTTTGCCCCTTTCGGATCTCAGCCGCCTTGAGCTTGGGTTTTGGTCGTTTCCCATCCTTCTGGGCTTGATCTTTTTGCGTGCACCCATCGGACTTGCCATGCTGCTTTGCGGTCTGGGCGGATGGTACTTTGCATTGAACGGCAACCCGAACCCGGTGCTGAACAAGCTCAAATCCGAGACATACACCACGTTCTCCAGCTATTCGCTGACCATCATCCCGATGTTCCTGCTGATGGGGCAGTTCGCGACGCTGTCTGGCATGTCGACCGCACTGTTCAAGGCGGCCGAGAGCTTTATCGGCCACCGCAGAGGTGGCGTCGCGATGGCGGCCGTGGGCGCCTGTGCAGGCTTTGGTGCGATTTGTGGATCCTCGCTTGCCACCGCGGCCACGATGAGCCGCGTGGCCTTGCCCGAGCTCAAGCGCTATGGTTATTCCGGTGGGTTTTCGACCGCCACGCTGGCTGCCGGCGGTACGCTCGGCATCCTCATCCCGCCCTCTGTCATCCTGGTGATCTACGCCATCATCACCGAACAGAACATTGCGAAGCTGTTCCTCGCCGCATTCGTACCCGGGATCCTCGCCGCGATCGGCTATGTCATCGTCATCTCGATCTATGTTCGTCTTTATCCGGATTCAGCGGGCACGCGTGAGCGGCAGCCGTGGTCGGAACGTTGGATCGCCTTGGCCGAGACCTGGCCGGTTCTCGCCATTTTTGGACTTGTTGTCGGCGGTATCTACCTGGGTTGGTTCACGCCGACAGAGGGGGCCGCGATCGGTGCGGCCGGTACCGGTCTGGCGGCGTTGTTTGCCGGTAACCTGACATGGGCGATGTTCCGTGAAAGCCTCTTCGGAACGGCCCGCACCACTGCGATGATCTTTTTCATCATTTTCGGTGCGGCCCTATACAACAGCTTTCTCGCGCTGTCCGGCGTGCCACAGTACATGTCCAGCTTTGTTCTCGAACAAGGGTTCAGCCCCTGGTTCGTGCTTTCGATCGTCCTGATCTTCTACCTCATCTTCGGCTGCGTGATGGACAGCCTTTCGATGATCCTGCTGACGGTTCCGATCTTCTTTCCAGTGATTTCGGCGATGGATTTCGGGATGACACCCGAGCAGGTTGCGATCTGGTTCGGCATTCTGGTCCTGATCGTGGTTGAGGTTGGGCTCATAACGCCGCCCGTTGGCATGAACCTTTTCATCATCAACGCGATGGACCGGGAAACGCCGATGATGCAGACCTACAAGTCGGTTCTGTTCTTTGTCGGATCCGACATCGTGCGCGTCATCATCCTTGTCCTGTTCCCGGCGATAACGCTCTTCCTGATCCCTGCCTAAACCGCACCGTGCGGATTAAAAGCAGTTGACAGGAACTCCTTTCGCTCGCCAAATTAGTTATGAGACATAACTGTTATGAAGCGTCACCAATGAGCGAGCCGCTGAATATCGAGGTAAGGGATCGCGTTGCGATCCTGACGATGAACCGACCCGACAAGCGGAATGCGATGAACGACGACCTGCTTGCGGCCTGTGACGATTTCTTTCGGCGACCACCTGCTGAGATCCGTGTCGCGGTCATCACGGGGTCCGACGGACATTATTGCGCCGGTCTTGATCTGAGCGAGCATGTCGCCAGAGATGCCGAGGGTTGCCTGCATCACTCCCGTGGTTGGCACGCCGTCATGGACCGTATTCAGAACTCCGGGCTGCCGGTTGTTTCGGCCATGCAAGGGGCCGTGATCGGGGGTGGGCTGGAACTGGCTACATCGACCCATGTGCGGATTGCCGAACCCTCCTGTGTCTTTCAGTTGCCCGAAGGCCGCCGTGGCATATTCGTGGGGGGCGGGGCCACGGTGCGGGTGGGGCGGATCCTTGGCGCTGACCGGATGGTCGAAATGATGCTGACGGGCCGAAAATACTCTGCCGAAGAGGGCCTTTCGCTGGGTCTCGTCCATTACCTCGTCAGCGAGGGTGAGGCCATGGAACGTGCGCTGCAAGTCGCCGAGCAGATCGCAGCCAACGCCCCGATGTCGAACTACATGATGCTGCAGGGGGTTCGTCGGATCACGGAAATGGACCCCGATCAGGGTTTGTTTATGGAGAGCCTTTGCGCGGCGCTGGCCCAGACCTCTCCCGATGCTGCCGAGGGTCTGGCGGCCTTTCTGGAAAAGAGGGCTCCGCAATTCCGATGACCAAACCCGCCGAAGATCCCAAATCCGATCCGGTGACCGATACCCGCCTGCGCGGGTTTGTCGGTTACAACATGAAGCGGGCGTTCAATGCCCTGCAGGCTGATCTTGTTCGGACGCTGGAGCCGTTCGGCTTGCGCATGATCACCTATTCCGCCCTCGCCCTCATCGTTGAAAACCCCGGCGTCCGGCCCTCGCGTCTGGCCGAGGCGCTGTCGCTGAAACGTGCCAACCTTGTTGTCATCGTGGATGAGCTTGAGGAGCGGGAATGGGTCACACGCACCGTGGCATCCGGTGACAGACGCGCCTATGCACTGCAATGCACGCTCGCGGGCCGGAAGCTGTTTGACGAGGCCAGCACAGCGGTCCGTCGCCACGATGCCCGCATGCTGCAGGGTCTGCGCGATGTCGAAAAGGCTGCGTTGCGAAAAGCGTTGAGCCATGTGGAGGCTCGCGGGAAGGGCGCGGGATGACCGATCACCTTGGCCTTTTACCCCACCATGTCATTCGCGACGACCGGGCGGATGGCAGCATTCTGCTCCGCTCCGGCTATGCTCTGGGTCCGGTCGCGCGCAGCACGGGGGATTGGCTGCACCGGTGGTCAGCCGAAGCACCAGACCGCGTTTTCCTGGCCGAGCGGTCGGGAGAGGGGTGGCGCAGGCTCAGCTATGGGGAGGCATTGCCGCAAGTGCAGGCGATCGCCGCCGCTTTGCTTGACCGCCAGCCCAAGGGCGCAATCCTGATCTTGTCGGGCAATTCCATCGATCATGCCCTTCTGTCACTTGCCGCGCATTACGTGGGCCTGATCACGGTGCCTGTTGCCGAGCAGTATTCGCTGATCCCGGAGGCGCATGGTCGCCTGCAGCACGTCATCGATCTGGTGAAGCCGGGGCTCGTCTTTGCCGCTGACGGCGACGCCTATGGCAAAGCCTTGGATATGGCCGATGCGCCTGCAATCGCCAGCAATCCCGGCACCAGCAAGGCCGAACCTTTCGCTACGCTGTTGCGTGGCAGTGGCAGTGTGTTTGGCGCACACGCAGCTGTCGGGCCCGACACTGTCGCGAAAATCCTGATGACGTCCGGCTCCACTTCGGACCCAAAGGGCGTCATGACCACACAAAGGATGATGACGACCAATCAGACGCAGATCGCCGATGGCTTGCCGTTTCTGCGGGCGCGTCCACCGGTTCTGGTTGATTGGCTGCCGTGGAACCACGTCTTTGGGGGCTCGCACAACTTCAACCTCGTGCTGGCGAATGGTGGCTCGCTCTATATCGATGATGGGAAGCCGCTGTCCGCCCTCTTTCCCCGGACGCTCGAAAATCTCGGGCTGGTCTCGGGAACGATCTCGTTCAACGTTCCCCTCGGGTTCGGCCAGCTGGTCGAGGCGTTGCAGGCTGATGCCAAGCTCCGTGAGATGTATTTTCGCGATCTCGATATGATCTTTTACGCAGGTTCGTCATTGCCTCAGGATATCTGGGCAGCACTTGAAGACCTTGCACCGGAGCGAATGCCGCTCATCACCTCATCATGGGGCCTGACCGAAACCGCTCCGGCAGCAACGCAACAACATGTGCCGGCCAAAGGGGCCGGGATCGTTGGTGTGCCATTGCCGGGTGTGACGATCAAGCTGGAGGATGACGGGGAGGGCCGGTTCGAGGTGCGCGTCAAAGGCGACAACGTCACGCCGGGATACTGGGCCAATCCGGAAAAGACCCGCGCCGCCTTCGACAGAGAAGGGTTTTTCATTACTGGAGATGCGATGCGTTTCGTCGATCCTGACGATCTGAACAAGGGGTTGATGTTTGACGGACGGACCAGCGAGGACTTCAAACTCAGCTCGGGCACCTGGGTGCAGGCAGCGAACCTGCGGCTCGAGATGCTTGCCGCTCTTGCCCCATTGGCGGCGGATCTGATTGTGGTCGGGGCAGATCGCGATGAGATCGGTGTGCTGATCGTTCCCAACCGTGCGGGAGATTTTGTCGATGTTGGACCGGTGTGTAGCGGCAATGCGATCAGCGCCATACGCGACCGTCTGCAATCGAAAGCCGCTGCTGCAACGGGGTCCGCCAATCGTGTCGTGCGGGCGCTTGTGATGGCAGAGCCGCCTTCGATGGGCGAGGGTGAGATGACGGCAAAGGGCAACCTCAACTTTGCCAAGGTTTTGCAGCGCAGGGCCGAATTGGTCGAACGCCTTTATGACAACAATGACCCAGCGAGTATCGTGATATGATCGACCTCGACAAAGTACGCGCCATCGATATCCACACCCACGCGGAAGAGCCCTGCGGATGCCACCCCGATGACGGTTATGACGATTTGCAGTCAACGATGGCGAAGTATTTCAAGGCCCCATGGACCCATCCGCCGACCGTTCCCGAGACTGCTGCACATTACCGTGAACAGAACATTGCGGCCGTGATCTTTCCGGTCGATGCTGAACGCGAAACAGGGTACCGCCGCTATGCAAACGAGGAAGTTGCTGAAATCGCTGCCGAAAACAGCGATATCCTGATCCCGTTTGCCAGCATCGATCCGTGGAAGGGCAAGGTGGGTGTTCGCGAGGCGCGGCGTCTGATCCGCGACTTCGGGATCAAGGGGTTCAAGTTTCACCCCACGATGCAGGGGTTCTATCCGAACGATCGCATCGCCTATCCGCTCTACGAGGCTATCGCTGAAGCGGGTGGTATCGCGCTTTTCCATACGGGTCAGACTGGTGTCGGTTCCGGTATGCCCGGGGGCAACGGAATGCGCTTGAAGTACTCAAACCCGATGTTCATGGATGATGTGGCCGTGGACTTCCCGGAGCTGAAGATCATCCTCGCCCACCCGTCCTTCCCCTGGCAGGAGGAAGCGCTGGCCGTCGCGCAGCATAAGCCGAACGTCTATATCGATCTCAGCGGCTGGTCCCCGAAGTATTTCCCCGAGATCCTGGTCAGGTACTGCAATTCGATCCTGAAAAAGAAGGTTCTGTTCGGGTCTGATTGGCCGATGATCGCACCTGAACGGTGGCTGGGCGATTTCGAGGGGATCAACATACGGGACGAGGTGCGGCCCGATATCCTGAAAGGCAACGCCGCGCGGCTTTTGGGTCTGGTGCAGTAAATTGCGCCGGGGCTAGAAGATACTTGTCAGGATTGGCCGATGATGCAGGATAACGCATAAGCGATCCATCGGGGAGTAGGATCATGACAACCGCGGTGCATAACGCGGCCACGTATTTCGTGGATCGGCACCTTGACGAAGGGCGCGCGGACAAGGTCGCGTTTCGGGAATACGGCACCGGACGGAGCCTCACATACGGCGCTTTGGCAGAGGCCTCCAGCCGCGTCGCTGGCGCGTTGCATCGTGCGGCGATCCAGCCAGAGCAGCGTGTCGCAATGATCGTCCTTGATCAGATCGAGTTCCCGGAGATTTTTTGGGGCGCCATTAAGCACGGCGTCATCCCCGTCCCCATAAACACGCTGCTTTCGGAAGCGGTTTATGACACGATCCTGCGCGACAGCCGTGCGGTCGCGTTGTTCGTGTCCGAAGCCCTTTATGATGGCGTCAAATCCATCCTGGAAGGCAACCCCTATCTGCGCCATATCATCGTGATTGGCGACGCACCAGACGGCACCGTATCTTATGCAGACTTCGTGGATAGGGCCGATCATTTGCTCGCATTCGACGCCAGTCCGGATGAGGTGGCGTTCTGGCTCTATTCGTCTGGATCCACCGGGCAGCCGAAAGGCGTCTGTCACGTCCATTCGAGCCTTCAGGCCACCGCTGACACCTATGGCGCACAGGTTCTGCAGATCGAAGAGGCGGACACAGTTTTCTCTGCGGCCAAGTTCTTTTTTGCTTACGGCCTCGGGAACGCGATGAGTTTTCCGATGTCTGTCGGGGCGACAACCGTGTTGTTCGGCGGGCGACCGACCCCAGACGTAGTGCTGGATGTATTAGGGTCAGAGGACCCGACGATTTTCTGCAGCGTTCCAACGCTTTACGCGGCATTGGTTGCACAGATGGAAGCGAATGGCGCTCCTTCTGTCGCCTTGAGGCGCTGCATATCGGCGGGCGAAGCGCTGCCAGAGCATGTGGGTCTTCGGTGGGAAGCGCTGATGAACTGTGAGATCCTCGACGGGGTCGGGTCAACCGAGATGCTGCATATCTTCCTGTCGAACGCGCCGGGCGACGTCGTCTATGGCACGTCTGGCACACCTGTTCCTGGATACGACGTCAGACTGGTCGATGAGACGGGCGATGATGTCGGTGTTGATCAGGTCGGCGAGATGCTGGTGAACGGTGCGTCTGCGCCGCTGGCTTATTGGAACAAGCGTGAGAAATCGCGCCAGACATTCGAAGGCGTATGGACACGAACAGGCGACAAGTATGAACGGCGTGCGGATGGCAGATACGTCTATTGCGGTCGGACTGACGACATGTTCAAGGTTTCCGGCATCTGGGTGTCGCCCTTCGAGGTCGAGCAGGCCATCGCATCTCATCCTGCCGTGCTTGAGGCCGCCGTGGTTGCGGCGCGGGATGATGAAGGGCTGGAAAAGCCCAAAGCCTTTGTCATCCTGAAAGCCGGAAAGCCGGATGATTTTGAAGAGACGTTGAAGGCCCACGTCAAGGATCAGGTTGGTCTTTGGAAGTATCCGCGCTGGATCGAATGCGTCGACGATCTGCCCAAAACGGCGACTGGGAAGATCCAGCGTTTTAAACTTCGTGATCCCGCCTGATGGATTATCTTGAGGTCAACGGCGACCGGTTGGAGATCGCCGAATGGGGCCCGCCCGATGGCCCCTGCCTCGTTCTGTTTCACGAGGGGCTTGGATCCGTGGGATTGTGGCGCGATTTTCCTGCCAAACTGGCTGCGGCGACAGGATGGCGCGTCTTTGCATATTCCAGAGCCGGGTATGGCCGGTCTTCGGATGTCAGCTTGCCCCGGCCGCTGGACCACATGAGCCGCGAGAGCGCCGTGGTCAGCGCCATTCTTGACCATATCGGCGCGAATGATGCCGTGCTGTTGGGCCATTCGGACGGCGCGACGATTGCAGCGATCTATGCGGGCAGCGTGTCGGACCGCCGGGTGCGCGGCCTTATCCTGATGGCACCGCATTTCTTTACGGAAGCTGAGGGATTAGAGGCCATTGAAACGGCGCGTGAGGCCTATGAAGACGGCGATTTGCGTGACCGGCTGGCGCGCCATCACGACCATCCGGACAGCGCCTTTTACGGATGGAGTGACACTTGGCTCGCCCCCGACTTCAAGGAATGGAACGTAGCCGATTGCATCGATCATTGGCGCATCCCGGTCCTTGCCGTCCAGGGCCGGAATGACGAATACGGAACGCTTGCGCAGATCGAAGAGATCGAGAACCGGATCTATGCGCCGCTTGAGGTGGTGGTTCTGGACGATTGCGGCCACGCACCTCACCTGGAAAAGAAGGCTGAGACGTTGAGCGCGATGTCTGATTTCTGCGCGCGACTTGCCCGGATCGAAAAAGCGACCGTGCGTCTTGCCTGATCCAATCCCCATGCCGCCGCGTGTTTATGTCCCCGGCAGGTCAGAGCGCCATCCGGAAGACTGGTTCGACAAGTTGAAGGCTGACGTCAGCGCAGATGCACCAACAGAGTCGCGCGCATGGGAGGCAGGCCTGCATTACTTTCACGCAGGTTACTTCTGGGAGTGTCACGAGGTGCTTGAGGCGGTCTGGATGGTGCTGCCCGATGGACCTGAGCGGGAGGTGTGCCAGGCCATGATCCAATTGGCCAATGCGCGCCTGAAACTGCTGATGGACCGTCCGAACGCGGCCCTTAGGCTGTGCGAAATGGTGCATGGGCTTCTGGCGCCGCACAGGGGTAAGAGCATCCTTGAGCTGGATGTTGATACGCTCCTCAGTTGGGAGACCGAGACCCGCGAAAACGCTCAAGAAATGCAAAAAAGTGCAAGTAATTGAGGAAATCGACCTCTCGATCTGCCGATAGAGCACGGAATGTGTATTATAGTTCTCAACGGAATGAGGCCACCTAGCACAGCTTCATTTTTATTTTGGGAGGAATGACACATGCTCGACCTCATCAACGTGAGCTACGACACGCAAATCCCCAACAATGTGGGGCTGAGTTCCGACAAGAAGGTGCTGAAGGCACTGGAACGCTGGCACCCGGGCTATATCAACTGGTGGAACGATCTGATCCCCCAGAACTTTCAGGAATCGCTGGTGTATCTGCGAACAGCCGTTTCGGTGGACCCCAAAGGCTGGGCCAAATTCGACTATGTGAAGATGCCGGAGTACCGCTGGGGTGTGCTGCTGGCCCCCCAGGTCGACGAACGCAAGATACCTTGTGGCGAGCATGCGGGCGAGGCGGCTTGGCAGGAGGTGCCGGGCGAATACCGCAACATGCTCAAGCGCCTGATCGTTATCCAGGGCGATACAGAACCAGGCTCGGTCGAACAACAACGTTTCCTCGGCCTGACCGCGCCGTCGCTCTACGACATGCGCAATCTCTTTCAGGTCAACGTGGAAGAGGGTCGCCACCTGTGGGCGATGGTTTACCTGCTGTTCAAATATTTCGGGCGCGACGGCCGGGAAGAGGCCGATGACCTGCTGCGCCGCTCGTCCGGGTCCGAAGAAGCCCCTCGTATGCTGGGCGCGTTCAACGAAGAGACGCCTGACTGGCTGTCATTCTTCATGTTTACCTATTTCACCGACCGGGATGGCAAGATGCAGCTCGAATCGCTGGCGCAATCGGGTTTCGACCCGCTGTCTCGCACCTGCCGCTTCATGCTGACCGAAGAAGCGCATCATATGTTCGTGGGCGAAACAGGCGTTGGCCGGACAATCCAGGCGACCTGCGAGGCGATGAACAAGGCCGGCATCACCGACCCATATGACATCGACAAGATCCGCGATCTGGGTGTCATCGACCTGCCGACAATCCAGAAAAAGCTGAACCTGCACTATTCACTCTCGCTCGATCTCTTCGGGCAGGAAGTGTCGACCAATGCCGCGAATGCATTCAACGCTGGCATCAAGGGCCGGTACATGGAGTTGCGGATAGACGACGATCACCGGCTGACGGACGACCGCTATACCGTCCGGACGGTCAAGGACGGGGCCATCGTGGCGGAAGAGGTGCCTGCGCTCACGGCCATCAACATGCGCCTGCGCGATGACTACGTTCGCGATGCGGCAGGCGGTGTTGGCCGTTGGAACAAGCTGATTGCCAAACAGGGCATTGAGTTCGAGATGAAGCTGCCGCATGAGGGTTTTCACCGTCTTATCGGTGTTTTTGCCGCTGTGAACGTCGATCCCGAAGGTAACATTATCGCGAAAGAAGACTGGGATGCGAGGGTCAAGGACTGGCTGCCGACCAAGGCCGACGGAGACTTTATTCAGTCGCTGATGGTGCCCTGCTATGAGCCAGGTCAATACGCAAGCTGGATCGCTCCGCCTAAAGTGGGCATCGATAACAAGCCGGGCGATTTTGAATATGTGAAACTGCACATGGCATGATGCCGCCGTCCGGCAGAGCCTGAGGTTGATAGGACACATGCAGATATCGCAACGCGTACGTCACGCCCCCAAGACGGAATTGTTGGCTGAACAGCTTTACGAGGTTCGGAATAGTTGCATCGGCTGCGAGCGATGCGACGGAGTTTGCCTCGCTCTTGTTGAGGTTCTGAGCCTTCCCGAAGCGATCGTTCCGAAAAAGGCTGCCTGAATGAACGCATTGATTAAGCAGCACGTCATCGATCCGGAGATATGCATCCGGTGTTACACCTGCGAGATGACGTGCCCGATCGAGGCGATTGAACATGATGACAACAACGTCGTCGTCGATCCTGACAAGTGTGATGGCTGCGGTGACTGCATTCCCGTTTGCCCGACCGGATCGATCGACAATTGGCGGGTGGTCGAAACACCCTATTCGCTTGAAGAGCAATACGAGTGGCTCGAATTGCCGGAGCAGGAAGAGTTGGCGCAGTCGCCGTCCGAAGAGGCTTTGGACGACGCCGTTGCGGCGCTGTTGAAGGAGGCCCACAAGGGTGCCGGGGGGCAGGCAAAGGCACCGGTAAGCGCGTCAAAACCCGCCATCAATCTGCATAACCTCGGCAAGCCTGCCACTTTGACCGTGCGCGGCAACTATCGTCTGACCGATGATCCCGATCACGATGTGCGCCACATCATCCTTGATACCGGCGACGTGCCTTTCCCGGTGCTCGAGGGCCAATCACTAGGGGTGATCCCGCCCGGAACCGATGCCAAAGGCAACGCCCATCTTCCTCGTCTCTATTCGGTTTCGAGCCCGCGTGATGGTGAACGGCCCGGCTATCACAACATCTCATTGACGGTGAAACGCGAGGATCAGGGTGTTGCGTCGAACTACCTCTGTGATCTTGAGGTCGGAGAAACGGTCAATGTCACCGGGCCGTTTGGGGCGACGTTCCTGTTACCCAATGATCCTGACGCCCGCTTGTTGATGATCTGCACCGGCACGGGCGCAGCACCGATGCGGGCCTTTACGATGCAGCGGCAGCGCACTGGCTTGGGCCAAGGGGACATGACGATGTTCTTTGGTGCGCGTACGCCTGCGAGCCTTCCCTATTTTGGACCTTTGAAGAAGGTTCCTGACGACGTTCTGCAACGGCACCTCGTGTTTTCCAGGGCCGAGGGGACGCCGAAGGAGTACGTGCAGGATAGAATGCGTGCTGAAGGCGAGGGGGTCGCCGCCCTGATCTCTGATCCGCTGTGTCATATCTATATCTGCGGCCTGAAGGACATGGAGGCGGGGGTCGAGGCCGCCTTTGCCGATATTGCAACCCAAGCTGGTCATAACTGGTCATCACTGAAAGACCGCATGCGCGAAACGGGCCGGTATCACGTCGAAACCTACTGAGCACAGCGTTGCCGCGCCGGTCGCTACGCGCTCGATCCCTGGTTGTCCGATCTTCCTGCACTGTGATGCATTGAAGGACCGTGAGTGCGGTCTAGTATTGCAATATCTTACACGGTGAACGGATGTCTTCTGATCAGGCAGAAATAAAGATTCCCAACGGTCTGATCGAAAGGTTGGCCGTACGGGTACGTTCGGCCCGCGCGGCAAAGGGGTTGCCGCGGCGCGCGTTGTCCGAGATGTCGGGGGTGTCGCCCCGCTATCTCGCGCAACTCGAAGCGGGTGAGGGCAACATCTCGGTCATGCTTTTGAACCGGGTGGCCAACGCGCTCGAATGTCGTGTCGAGGACCTGATTGCAGAGGCGGATCCGCTGCCCGACGATGTAGCGCGGGTGGCATCGCTTTATGCGCAGGCACCTGCATCGGTACAGGGTCGCGTGCGCGCCCTTTTGGCCCCTCAGAACCCCGCTACGCTTAAGGCGCAGCGGATCGCCCTGATTGGCCTGCGCGGGGCGGGCAAATCGACGCTTGGCAAGAAAGCGGCGACGATGCTGAGGATCCCCTTTGTTGAACTTAATCGCGAGATCGAGGCAACAGCAGCTATGCCCATCAGTGAGGTCGTCGCGCTTTATGGGTTCGACGGCTATCGCGATCTGGAGGCCAAATGCCTTCGGTCGGTCGTTGACCGGAACGAGCGTATGATCCTTGCCGTTTCCGGCGGAATCGTCTCGGAAAAGTCGACCTTCGATATGCTGCTGGAGCGGTTTCATACCATATGGATCCGCACCAGCCCGGCCGAACACATGGCCCGGGTGCGTGCGCAGGGCGACCTGCGACCGATGGAGGGTTTCCCGGCGGCCATGGAGCAGCTGAAAACGCTGCTGACGACCCGCCAACCGTATTACGAGCGTGCCTCTGCCCAGGTGGACACTTCGAACCGACCGGAACAGTCGAGCGTTAACGATTTGCTGACGGTCATCGCAAAGAACCGGTTTCTGGAAAGCACCCGCGTGTGACGTCTGATCGCGCTGTGGCGCTGCTGCAAGACCGCTTCTGGTTGGCCATCGAACATCTGATCTATCATCATGTCGCGCCTTGGGAACTGGATGATGCGCTGGAGCAATGGGGCTACGCCAAAGGCCCATGTGCGGCGCAGGATGAGGTCGGGCTTGAACAGGTGTTACGACGCAGGGGCGATGTTGCGTCGCCCGTGCTTAAGCGAATGGTCGCTGAGGGTCGGTTGGGCCGTGCTCTCGGCTGGGGCTTTTATCGCTATCCCGGAGGTGGGGGTGCCGTGGTCGATCCCCTGATTGAGGATCTGATCCGGGAAGAGGCATGGTTTGCCAAGTTTGAACGTCAGGACCTGGCGGACGAGCAGGTTGTAAGGCGGTCAAACGCGGCCCTGATTAACGCGGCACTCAGCCTCGTCGAGGATGGTCAGGGCAGCCCGGCCGAGATCGACGCGTTGACGATCAGCGCGACGGGCTTTCCCCAAGACCGCGGTGGCGCGCTTGCCTATCTCGACCATGTCGGGGCACCAACGGTTCTGGCGGATCTGTCCGATGCGCGGGCCTGTGGGTTGTTGCTCGAGCTGGCAGAAAACGGTGACCCGATCCTAAGGTAGAAGAAGCACGATCAGGGTCGCCAACCCCCAGAGAAGCATGAAGAAATGCGTCGCCTGTGCTTCGACGTGGCAGAACCAGTAGCAGAAATAATTACCCACGATCAGGAACATCCCCCAGAGCGTGGTGAACCCGAGCGCTGCGCCTACGGCGATCATCTGTCCTACTTCCGCCGAGCCCGTTTCTGCGAGCCCCATGAGCAGACCAACCACCCCGATCCAAAGCGCACCCGCGACCAGCGCCTCGGTGATGACGATCAGGCGAAACAGAAGGCGCTGAGTGACGCGGTTGGTCAAAGCCCGCTGTGACATCCGTGCAAACTCATCCGGATAGTCGCGCTCGAGCCGGGCCATCGAAAGCACCTCCGCCGTGTATTGTTCATTGATTTCGGGATGCAGGATGTTGTCACGCACACCAATCGTCAGCCATCCAGCGAGGAGTGCTGTGATGACGATCTGGACGACTTCCATCATGACTTCCATGTCGGGCTCTCCAATGAAAAAGGGCCGCGCTATGGCGGCCCTCCTGTTGCTGTATCAGTGCCTTAGGTCCAGGCGATTTGCCACGGCCGGATGACGAACGAGATGTGGTGCTCCCCGCCGACAAGGCCTTCCTTGGTGTGGTTATAGAGTGACCGCCAGTAGGGCTGGATCGTCACACCATCGTCCTGAAGGATCTTCTCGCCGTCAGCCATCAGTTCGCGCCGGGCATCGGCATCCGCTGTGGCAAGTGCTTTTTCCAGGACCGCGTCAAAGTCCGAGTTGGCATAGCCGAACTCGTTCCAGGCCTCGCCTGACTTATAGGCCAGCGCCCAGATCTGAACGCCAAGCGGGCGGTGGTTCCAGTTGGTCGAGCTGAACGGGTATTTTGTCCAGTCGTTCCAGAACGTCGATCCCGGAAGGATCGTCCGCTTGACCTTGATTCCTGCATCACGCAGCTGGGCCGCGACCGCATCGGTCGTGTCCTTGCGCCATGCGTCATCAATCGAGGTCAGCTCGTGCTCGAAATCGGCCATTCCGGCCTCTTCCAGCAGCGCCATCGCACCGGCAGGGTCGACGTCCTGCTTCGGCAGTTCGGCGTATTCGGGGTGCATCGGGCCAACGTGGTGGTTTTCGGCCGGGATGCCGCGCCCGGCATAGCCAAGCTCCAGCAGGATGGAGTTGTCGACCGCCATCGAAAGCGCCCGGCGTACGCGCGCGTCCTCGTAAGGCTTCTTGCCGTCGACCTCAGCAAGCTGGTTCGGACGAATGACGATGGTTGCCGCCGTCACGATCTCGTTACGCTGCCAGCCATCGAGCGTGTCGAAGATGTCGATGAACTCGCCTTCGATCGAGTAGGTCATATCGATCTCTTCGGCCTCGGCCGCCGCGACAAAGGCGGATGGGTCGGTGCCGTAATCGATGTATTCGATGCGATCCATGTAAGGCCCGCCCAGAACGTCCGAACCCCACCATGTGTGCTCTTCGTTGCGTACGAGTGTGGCCTTGACCCCAACCTCGAGCGTTTCCGGCATATAAGGGCCGGTGCCGATCGGGCTGGACAGGATATCGCCGCGCGGCGTGTCCGGGTGCAGGATCGCGGCGGGATAGTCCGCCATGCCCGGAATGATCGAGATGTCGGGCCGCGGCAGGTTCAGCTTGATCGTGTGGCTGTCGACGATCTCGATCGCGCCATCAATGGCCTTGTTCGTGTCCGGATCGATCAGCGTGCCCATCCGACCGGCCATTGAGTTGCCTTCGACGTCTTTTTCACACCAGCTGTTGATGTTGTAGGCGATATGTTCGGCCGTCAGGTCGTCGCCGTTGTTCCACTTGACGCCCTTGCGGACGTTCAGCGTGTACTGCGTGGCGTCGTCGTTGATTTCCCAGCTTTCCAGAAGGTGGGGCGTGAACGTCCCGTCATTTTCGTAGCCGACGAGATAGTCGAGCCAGCCGTTCGAAAAGTTCGCGATTTGCGACCAGTCATATGTTCTGGGGTCCTTGAGTGCGCGAACCTCCATCTGGATGCGGACCGTGCCACCGGTCTGGTGCGCACCCGCATGGGCCGCTGGCGCAGACAGGCCGAGCATCGCATAAGCCGTGGCAGAAGTGGCGCCGAAAGCGCTGGCAAGCGCCAGGAATTCGCGTCGGTTCACCGGGTCCGTCCCGGCGGACTGGGCCGAGTCAACAATCGACTTTGGAAGGGGTTTTCCCGTCCGGGTCAAAAATTGCATGATTTTCCTCTCTGTTGGCGGCGCCGTTTCGGCACCTTTTCCCGTTTATTTTTGGCGAGGGTGAGCGCCTCACCGTATTGGCGCAGTTGATCTGCACTTTCCCGCCAGCCCGCATTTGGGCGACAATTGGTAGTCTGCGTAACCAGACTTGGACGTCAACCCCAACTGCACGAAGGCGTGTATACAAATATCGGGGTCTTTTTTGCGGTTTGTTGTACGGGGCCGTCCCCTCACTGCCTAAAACCGCCGTCCTTCCCGTTTTGCGGGTGCTTGGCTCTTATGCTTTGACCTTGTTATCGCGCGCCGACCGTCTGATTTTCTCTTTTCATCTCCGCCGCCCGCTGGGAGAGTCCCGACAGACCAAAGGGAGACACATCGTGCGGGAACTCAAACCCAAAGGCATCGCACCGCCATTCGCGCGCTACGCGCATGGCATTGCGCTACCCCCGGACGCCGAGATCGTGCACACATCAGGTCAGTTGGGTCTCGCCACTGACGGTACAGTCCCCGACGGGGCAGAGGCGCAGGCCACGATCTGCTTTGACAATATCCGGGCGATACTGGCCGAAGCTGATTGTTCGCCGGCCGATATTTTCCATCTGACGGCTTACGTAACGGCCAGAGAGCATATGGCCGGTTACATGAAAGCCAGGGACACATTCCTCGCTGAATCGGATGTTCTGCCGACATCGACCCTGCTGATCGTATCGGGGTTCACGCGGCCCGAATTCGTTGTCGAGGTCGAAGTTTGGGCCGCCCGCGCCTAACCACCAGCGGGCTTGCTGAACTGCCGGGCCTCATCGAAGATCTGCACAATCCGGGCGGGATCACCAACTTCATTCGCGAGCATCAGAACCAGCCGTGCATTGAGCGCATGGCTCTGCTCGGTGCTCAAACCTTCATGGGTTTCCATCAACGCGGCATAAATGGCGTCGCCCCCGGCGCCCAACCGGTCATCCAGTTTCATTGCAATGCTCCATGCGCAGTGTTCAACCCGCGCTGCACGCTGACCGCATCCGGCTTGTCGAACACGGCGCAGATATGCCCATCCGGCCGGATCAGGATCGCACGATCTGTTCCGTACCGCTCGGCCATCAGACCTTCTGGGTCGTCAAAGCAGGGGTAGTCCGCCCTTTGCGCGACACCCAAGCGATCCAACCCGTCGATCGCAGGCAGCGCCACATCGCCAATTCCCAGCAGGACAAACCGGCCTTGCGCCTCTCTGATCAGCCAGGTTTCGCCCTTGTCTCCGGAGAGCGGCGCGTCGATCAGCGGCAACCCAACCAGCGGATCATCCCCGGTCTGGAGGGGCAGTTCCGCAAGTGAGCAGGGCAGGGACAAGCGGCCAGAGTTAATGAGCTTTCGTGCGAACGGGTGTTCGGAGGCGAGGTTAAGAACCTCGTTGCGGAACAACACCTCGATTTCGGATTTCGGCGTCATGAAGTTGGTTGCACGGCTGGAATTCAGAATATTTTCGTTCGACCCATGCCGCCGCTCCTCGTCGTAACTTTCCAGCAGGTTTGTATTTGCACCGCTCAGCATCGCGGCAAGCTTCCAGCTCAGATTGTCGACGTCCTGAATGCCGCCGTTGCCGCCACGGGCGCCGAACGGGCTGACGACATGTGCGCTGTCACCGACAAAGATCACGCGGCCATGGACAAATCGATCGAGCTTGGCGCATCGAAACTTGTAAACGCTCATCCAGTCCAGGCGGAATGGCTTGTTCCCGACGATGGCCTTGATCCTTGGCAGAACCTTTTCTTCGGTCGCTTCTCTGACCGGATCAGTATCAGGACCAAGCTGCAGGTCTATGCGGTAGATGTTGTCAGGCTGTCGGTGAAGCAGGGCAGACTGGCCATTGTGAAAGGGCGGGGCAAACCAGAACCAACGCTCTGGCGTATCAGTCTCGAACGGCGATTGCTCCATCTCGACATCAACGATGAGAAAGTGCTCTTCGAATGTCTGGCCCTCGAAGGGCAGCTTCATCCGCTCGCGGGTTGGACTTTTGGCGCCATCCGCAGCGACAAGGTAATCGGCCTCGATGGAGTAAGCGCCATCGGGTGTTTCGATATCGATCTCGACGTAATCGCCGTGGTCGCTGTGTCCAATGACTTTATTCAGGAACCGAAGGTCAATCAGGTCGGGAAAATTGTGTGCGCGTTCAATAAGATATTGCTCGACATAGTATTGCTGTAGATTGATGAACGCGGGGTACTTGTGACCGGGTTCGGGCAGCAGATCGAAGCTGTAGACTTCGTTCGCGCCGTGAAAAAGACGCCCGACCTTCCATGTGACGCCCTTGTCGAGCATCCGCTCGCCCACGCCCAGCCGGTCGAAGATCTCAAGCGTGCGCTTGGCCCAGCAGATCGCACGCGATCCTACTGAGACCACGTTGTTGTCATCGAGCACGACCGAACGGATGCCCTTGAGGGCGAGATCGATTGCGAGCGCGAGACCGATCGGGCCAGCGCCTATGATGGCCACGGGCCAGCGCGGTTCTGCCTCGGTCAGGCCCGGTGGGGCGACATAGGGAAAGGGCGCATAATCATAGGCCATCAGAATAGTCCTTTTTGATCAGCTTCCTGAGGGTCCAGATGAGCGTGCCACCAAAGAACAGGCTGGCGATGCCGATGGTTTCGAATGCCGCCGGACCTTGAGGCAGGCCCCGAAACAGCATCGCAGCGACCAACAGGCCGAGCCCCGCAACCGAGAACCAGAGACGGAAGAGTAATTCCTTTCGGGTTGGCCCGTATTTGCTCGCCATCACCTCACCCCTGCAATTGCTCCCACATCTCGATGTCCCGTTTGTCGGTCCAGATGCGCGGATGGGTGATGCCGCGTGCCTCGTCATAAGCACGGCTGACGTTGAAGGGCAGACAGTGTTCATAGATCGCGTAGCTGCTGAACTTCGGGTCGCAGGCTGCGCGTACAGCATTCCATGCTTCCTTCAGCGTGCCGCCGCGGGCCGCGACACGAGCGGCGGGTTTATAGGTGCTGTCGACGAAATCGCGGGTGTTCTCGATTGCCGTGTTCACCATGTCCTGACCCACCAGCGCGTCGCCGCGACCCGGTGCGATGGCGTCGACCTCGAAGGCCTTGATCGCATCAAGCGTGCCGCCCCAGTCGTTGAAATAGCCGTCACCGCAATAGCAGGCGGAGTGGTATTCGACGATGTCGCCGGTGAACATGACGTTTTGATCGGGAACATGGATCACGACGTCGCCCGCCGTGTGCGCCCGGCCCAGATGCATGAGCTCGATCCGGCGGGAACCGAGGTAGACGGTCATCCGATCGTTAAAGGTTGTGGTAGGCCAGGTGAGGCCGGGGATGCTCTCATGCCCTTCGAAAAGGCGTGGGAAGCGCTGGAATTCACTGTCCCAGTCCTCCTGCCCACGCTCGGCGACCATGCCGCGCGCCATATCGGACATGATGATCTGATCCGCGCCATAGGCGCTCGCACCCAGAACCCGGACGGCATGGTAGTGCGTCAAGGCAAGGTGGGTGATCGGCTTATGGGTGACTGTCCGGACCTTCTCGATCACCTTGTTGGCCAGCCGGGGTGTCGCCTGTGCCTCGACGATCATCACGCTTTCGTCGCCAATGATCACGCCAGAGTTGGGATCGCCCTCGGCCGTGAAGGCCCAAAGTCCTTCGCCGACCTCGGTAAAGCTGATCTGTTTTTCCACCATGTCGCCCTGGCTGGCGAATGCTTTGGTCATAGTCTGTCGTCCCTGTCGTTTTCGCCAGTGGTCACCTGCAGGAGCCTCCGGCGGGAGTATTTTTGGAACAATGAAGGCGCCTCATCGTTCATAGGGGTCCTCCAAGGCGGGAAGAACCGTGCCGCTGCATTCCCCAAAGCCGATCCGGTAGCCATCGCCTTGGGCATGGCCCCGAAGTGTCAGTGTGTCCCCGTCTTCGAGAAAGCTGCGCGTTTCGCCGGTATCGAGCGTGATCGGTTCCTTTCCACCCCAGCTGAGTTCGAGCAGGCTGCCGCGCTGGTGTCTTTCCGGTCCCGATATGGTGCCGGATCCCAAGAGGTCGCCGACATTCATGGGGCAGCCAGAGGTGCTGTGATGGGCGAGTTGCTGGGCGGAGGAATAGTACATCTCTCGGTAGTTTGTTTGCGCGATCGTTGTCGCTCCCTTGCCATCGGGCGCAAGTGTAACCGACAGATCGATGTCATAGAGCATCGGCCCAGTGTCTTGCAGATGGGGCAAGAGCGGTTTTTCCCGGGGCGGTGTCTGAACCCGAAACGGTTCGAGCGCGGCCTTGGTCACGATCCATGGGCTGATGCTGGTCGCGGTGGCTTTGGCCTGAAACGGCCCGAGCGGCTGGTATTCCCAGGCTTGAATGTCGCGCGCTGACCAGTCGTTCAGCAGGACATAGCCGAAGATCATCGCATCCGCCTCGTCTACGGTAACGGGACCATCAGAAAACGCACCGACGACCGCGCCCATTTCCAGCTCCAGATCGAAGCGGGCGCAGGGGGCAAAGCGCGGCGCGTCGTCGTTGGGCCCCTTCAACTGGCCCCATGGGCGGCGGATGTCCGTTCCGGACAACACCACGGACGAAGCCCGGCCATTGTATCCGATCGGGATGTGCAGCCAGTTCGGCGGCAAAGCGTTTTCGGGGCCCCGGAACATGGTGCCGACATTGGTGGCGTGGTGACGGCCAGCATAGAAATCTGTGTACTCCATGAGGCGGAAGGGCCAGCCCAAGGTCACGTCTTCACGCGGCTTCAGCGCCTTTGCGCGAAGGTCTGGATTGTCTCTTAGGGCGGGATTGCCATCTTCGGCCAGCAGATCGATGAGACGGGCGCGGTAGTCATCCCAGTCGGCCATCATCATGAAGCTGTTCCAGAAGGTCGTCATCATTTCTGGGTGCTGCATATCTGGTGCATCGCGCAGCCGTGGCACCAACACCCCTTCGGCCTCGAGCACGGCGAGGTTCAGCACCTGATCACCGATCGCCGTTGCGCAGTAGTCGGTGCGGGGACCGCCAGTATCGACCACGCCGTACGGCAGGTTGTTCAGGGGAAAGTCGCAATCGGGATCATTGGCGCTGGCCACCCAGCTTTGCATCAGGGGCATGTCAGTCTTTGTCTTTCCGGTTCTTGCGTTGCAGATAGCGGAAGCCGAAAAACAGGATCGCCAGGATGACAATCCAGAAGAGCAAGTCGGCAAAGGCGGTTGTCATGGTTCCCTCCGTTCATCCAGCGGGATGGTGAGGCCATCGCGCCCGATGTCCAGTGGACCGGTCCAGGTGCGCCTGACTTCGCGCTCCCAGTCGGTCTTGGTGAATTCAGGCAGGTCGCAAGGCACGAGATGATTGAGTGCAAGGTGTCCAACGGCCGCGTCCGTGGCGATCTGCCCGACGTCGTGCGCCGGCGCGTGCGACCGCTCCAGATGGATACGGAGCCGGTCATCTCCGTTGCCGACCCGGTCACAGATGGCGTCGATACCAGCAGTCAGCATCGCCTCATGAACCAACAGATCTGACCCTCTCGCAAAGTCGACCATTTCCGGCATGGGGGCAGTATCACCCGACAGGGTGATCGCCCGACTGCCGTCAAAGCGCAGCGCGTAGGTTTCATCGATGGGTGGATGAACGTTTCGCATCGTCCGCATAGTGATTGGCCCCAACCGCACTGTTTCGGACAGTGATTGGATCTTTGCGAGCCCGGCAAGCGGTGGGCGCCCTTCGTCCCGCTGCCGCAGGTCGATGTCGAAGGCCATCGATCGGAGGAAGTTGCCCCAATAATCCTGCAAGCCGCTTGGCCCGAAAATCGGGATCGCCGCTGTCAGCCCCGCGGTCCATGCCGTATGCAGCAGTGGGCCAAGCTCCAGATAGTGATCGGAATGCAGGTGGGTGATGATGATGGCGTCGATATCAACCAGCGCCACGCCGGCGTCACAGACCGCCCGAGTCACGCCTAGCCCGGCATCAACGAGGATCGTCTGACCATCCATCTGGATGAGCGTGGAGGTTGGCATCGGGCTGCCCGGTCGGATGGCCGGTCCGCCCTTGGTGCCGAGCAGGGTCACCTTGCAGGATGTCATCGGGTAGCGCCGTTCATTTCAGTCCCGGCGTACCGTCGAATTTCTTTTCGATGTCCGACCAGCAATCGATGTAGTCGTCCTGCAGTGGCGCCTCATTCGCCGCAAACGCCGTAAGATGCTGGGGGAAGCGGGTTTCGAACATGAAGGACATCGTGTTGTCGAGCTTTTCCGGTTCGAGCTCGGCGTTTGACGCCCCTTCGAACGCGTTCTTGTCCGGCCCATGCGGCAGCATCATGTTGTGTAGGGACATGCCACCGGGGACAAAGCCCTTTGGCTTGGCATCGTACTGGCCGTAAATGTTGCCCATCAACTCGGACATGATGTTCTTGTGATACCAAGGCGGGCGGAATGTGTCTTCGGCGACCATCCAGCGTTCGCGGAAGAGAACAAAGTCGATATTGGCTGTCCCCTCAACGCCGCTGGGGGCGGTCAGGACGGTAAAGATCGACGGGTCCGGGTGATCGAACAGGATGGCGCCGACCGGGCAATAGGTGCGCAGATCGTACTTCACGGGTGCATAGTTCCCGTGCCACGCAACCACGTCCAGGGGTGAGTGGCCGATCTGCGTCTGGTGGAACTGACCGCACCATTTCACCGTCACGGTGCTGGGCGTCTCCCGGTCTTCGAACGCCGCGACAGGTGACAGGAAATCGCGCCGGTTGGCCATGCAGTTGGCGCCAATCGGGCCACGCCCCGGCAGTGCAAATTTCTGACCGTAGTTTTCGCAGACAAAGCCCCGCGCTGGGCCTTCGAGCACCTCAACCCGATAAACCAGGCCGCGGGGAATGATCGCGATTTCCTTTGGTTCCAGGTCGATGACCCCGAGTTCAGTGCAGAATCGCAAGCGGCCCTCTTGTGGCACGATCAGCAATTCACTGTCCGCAGAATAGAAATAGGCATGCCGCATCGACGCTGTGACCAGATAGATATGGCTGGCCATCCCGACCTGGGTGTTCACATCCCCAGCGGTCGTCATGGTGCGCATGCCGGTCAGCCAGGTCAGGTCGTCATCCGAGTGAGGCACCGGATCCCAGCGATACTGGCCAAGGCTGGTTACATCCGGATCTACATGCGGTGCCGACTTCCAATAGGACAGATCGATCCGCGCGAACCGGTGGGTGTGTTTGACGGATGGGCGGATCCGATAGCACCACGTGCGTTCGTTCTGGTGGCTCGGTGCTGTGAAGGCGGTACCTGACAGCTGCTCACCGTATAGCCCGTAATTGCATTTCTGCGGGGAGTTCTGCCCCTGAGGCAGTGCGCCGGGCAAGGCTTCGGTTTCAAAGTCGTTGCCAAAGCCGGGCATGTACCCGTCGATCGTGCCGCCGTTTGACGGCGCTTGCACCAAACCGTGCGGAGATGTGACGCGGTTCATCGGAAACCTCCCTTGCTTGACACGGCATGACCTAATAGTTGTTTTTGTAACTAACAAGCGCCGGACAATGACAAACGATCCCGATTTCGACCTGCAGACGTTTCTTCCTTACCTGCTCGCGCAGGCGGCTGAGACGTCGAGCCTGGATTTCCAGCGTCTCTACAAGGATCGTTACGGGATGCTGCGCACCGAGTGGCGGGTTCTGTTTCATCTGGGCATCTATGGGCGGATGACCGCGTCGGACATCGGCGCGCGGGCCAAGATCCACAAGACCAAGATCAGCCGCGCCGTTCAACGGTTGGCGGAGCGCAGGTTTCTGACCCGCACGCGCGACGAGGAGGATCGCCGCGTCGAACATCTGGAACTGACCGCGAGCGGCCGGGCAGCCTATGAGGATCTCAGGCGCATTGCCCGAGACTATGATCTGATGCTGACCGAGGGGTTATCACCGGACGAAGTTGCTGTTCTGCGCAAGGCACTCAAGCATCTGGCGGCGGGCTGAGGGGACCCGGCAGAGACCGCCGGATCCGGCTGCATTAGGCTTTGAAACGGCGCCAGCCCAACAGGCCAAGACCTACCAGCAGCAGCGGCGCAGATGCCGGCAGCGGGATCGGATTGACCTCGCTGATGGAAATGGTCACGAAGCTTGGGTTCGATGTGTCCGAAAAGAAGTCGAGCAGGGTCGCGTCGCCAAGGACATCGCCCGTCACCAGTTCCTGGCCTGCAAAGACCGTCAGATCCTGAACCGGCGTGATGACGCCGTTTTCCGGATCCCCCAGGGTGATGTCTTCGTTGGCAAGAAATGCCGCCCCTGTCAGGCCGTTCACCTCGGTCCCGGCGTCGTATGTCTGCTCACGCGTCACTTCGATGATCTGGTCCCCCAGAAAGTTGCCGGACGAGTCGAACAGCTGGATCGGGTCGTCACTGCCGATGAAGGTGTCGTTGGATGGCAGGACCATCGACAGGAATGTCAGGAACAGCGCGTCTGTCGGGTTAAGGGTGATTTGTGCGCTTTCTGACTCGCCCGGTTGGATGGGCGGTGCGCCGGTTGGCGAGGCGATCACCAGCCCCTGCGAGTTTGGATCAGCGGCAAGGCGTTCGCCGGCGACCACGCCCGGCATGCCGGTTTCGGCAATCTCTTCGACCCCGGGCGATGCGGCTTCGCCAGCATTGAAGGCGTCGAACTGATCGTTGTGAAAACCCAGATAAAGTGGCGTGATAGAAAACCCGCCGGTCGGCTGATTATTGGTCACCGTGATATTGAGCGTGGTTGCAGCCGCCGCTGTCGATATCCCGCAGGCCATTAAGACGGCGCCGAAACGCGCCGAAACTTTGGACACTAATCGCATGGAAAAACTCCCGTGTTGAATAGACAAACCCGCAGGTTTGCCTGCGGGTATGTCAGGCCTAGCAGGGAGTGCCGCTCGCGAAGGGACACGAGCGCGTGAGAACCGAGTCCCTTTCGAAGATGTGACGGAAAGCCAAAATGCCGTGATCGGCCCAAGGCTGTCGGGTGAGGTCAGAATTCGACTTCGACATCCGGCAGGTTAAGGGCTTTCACCAGGTCGCGCAGCTCTTGCCGGGCCGCGACGTTCGAGATGTTGAGTTGCTTTACCCCGATATCCTTGAGGTCCAGCAGGGTCAGGCCGCGCGGGAACAACTCACGGAAGATGACACGCTCGGAAAATCCGGGTGCGATGCGGAAACCGATGCGCTTGGCGAGGTTCTTGAGCGCGCCTTCCATCTTTTCCTTGTTCACCATCCGCTGCGCGCCAAGGCGGTTGCGGACGACGATCCAGTCGATGGGTTGCAGACCAGCCTGCGCCCGTAACTGCCGCGCGCTCCACACCATTTCAGAATAGACCGAAGGCCCCATGATCTCGGTGCCGGTTGGATCGGTCCGGGCTAGCAGATCGAAGTCGATGAAACTGTCATTGAGCGGCGTGATCAGCGTGTCGGCCAGGGAATGCGCGACCTGGCTTAGCCGTGTATGCGATCCGGGGCAGTCGATCAGGATAAAGTCGCTGTCCGGTTCAAGCGATGCTACAGCGGCTGAAAGACGATGATCATAGATGTTCTCACCCGGGCGCAGTTTCGCGGCATCGATCTCGGGCAGATCATGTACATCTGGCGTGGGCAGGGTGAGCCCGGACTGCTTCAGGAATTCTCGTCGGTTTTCGACGTATCGCCCAAAGGTTCGCTGCCGCAGGTCGAGGTCGAGCGCGCTTACCTTGTGGCCAAGCCGCGCGAGCGACGTGGCGACATGCATCGATACGGTCGATTTGCCTGCACCGCCCTTTTCGTTACCGACCACAATGATATGTGCCATTGGACGTTGCCTCAGCCCGTGTTCTTTATGCGCATCCCTGCCGGATGCATGCCGCCAATTGACGCTGCCCGGACACTGTTACGTCACCCCGGTCCCCCAGCGATATCAAGGCATCTCAGACCCGAATCGCCGAAAAATCCAACAGGATCAAGCTGTGTTGTGCAGCCGACGTACAGTCACTTGGTTAATTGAGGTTTTCGAAACACGATAAGTGCGTATGCATCTACCTGCTTCGAAGTTGGCTTACGGCGATGTCAAAGCATCTGATCGTCGTGCCGATACTGTGATGTTTTCATAAAAGACAGGCTGTCTATGCTCGCAGGGAGGCGCCGCCAGTTTCGCTGCTGATCAACATCGCGCGTTGTGCGTCCTTATGGATTTCTTCGAGCGTTGCCAGGTCAAAACTTGGGAAATCCTGTTCGAGCGCAAGCAGCGTTTCCTTGCTGTGATCGCCGTCCCACCGGACCCCGGACGCCTCAAGAAATTTCCGGATCTTTCGTTGCGCGCGAAATGCGGTATCGGAACTGGCAGTGAACGTCTGGATGAACGAATGCAGGCCTGGGTCGGACACGTAGGCAAACCGACGACCCGCCGCGATATGGGCAAAGCCGAATACGTTCTTCTGTGAGGGCCCGTCCGTCGCGAATGCAAATCCCGCCCCGGTCAGGTTGCGGTACATCGGATTGCATCGGACCTCGGTCTGATCATCGTAAAGCATGAGGCCGCGGGGCAGGGTAAGAACCATCCGATCCTGCAAGACCGGGTCCCACTTACGGAGGCGAGCGATGAAATTCTGTGACAGCGCGTCGTCATCATCGATCCGGAATTGCAGCAGCCCCTTCCCCGCAAGCTTCGGATCGCGGGTATAGCGGTTCATCTCGGCGGCGAGCTTTTCCTGGTCCGACAGGACCAGTTCGATTTGCGGAACCTTGTTGCAGAGGGCCGTCAGACGTTCACGGTAGGGTTCCGGCATAACCATCGAACTCAGGACGATCAGGCGAAAATCGGGATCGGTTTGCGATGCAATGCTTGGCAGGAAAAGCCGTTCGAAAAGGGCAAAGCGGGCCTCCATCCGGGCCGGATTGTAAAGCGCTTCGAAAGCGACATCCTTGTCGTCAAAGCTGATCTTGGTGTCGCTGCGACCGAAAAAGGAAAAGCGGCAAAATCCGATGATTTCGCGTGCCATCGACTGCTCCTCGGGGGCATTCAGCGCCGATCTCTCTCGGGGTGATCAGCGCGTGCCCCTTGTTTCCTCGCAGGTTCCGACCGTTCTGGTGCGAAAGCCGCCCGTCAAAAATAAACGGATCATGCATTCTGCCTGACCCTGAATCAAACACCGCTGCCAAAAGGTCTAGCGCTTATGGAAGGCGAAAGATTGGCGCGTATTTGAATAAACTGGACTTTATTTGGTTGGCTGAATTTGTCCAGTTGGCTCAAAACAGGGTCAGGATGCGCCCGCATCCACCGATACCGGCCCAGCCAAACGAAAAAGGCCGCCCCAAAGGGACGGCCCAAGCGTTCCGATCGGTGAGGCTTAGAAGCCCAGACCGGCGTATTTGTTCTTGAACTTGGAGACCCGACCGCCGGTATCCATCAGGCGGGTGCCGCCACCGGTCCATGCCGGATGCGAGCTGGGGTCGATGTCCAGCGAGAGCGTGTCGCCTTCGTTGCCCCAAGTCGATTTCATCTGAACCACCGTACCATCGGTCATTTTGACATCGATGATGTGGTAGTCGGGATGCGTGTCGGCTTTCATGCTTGCGCTCCTTCTGACTTGGGTTTGTAGTTTGTAACTTCCGCAATCCGGGCCGACTTACCACGGCGCGAGCGGAGGTAGTAGAGTTTCGCGCGGCGCACGCGGCCCCGGCGAACAACGGTGATGCTGTCGATGTTGGTCGAATACAGCGGAAATACCCGCTCGACGCCTTCGCCGAAGCTGATTTTCCGAACAGTGAACGATCCGGCGATACCGTCGCCGTTCTTGCGGCTGATGCAGACACCTTCGTAATTCTGCACCCGCGTCCGCGAGCCTTCGGTCACTTTATAGCCGACGCGGATGGTGTCGCCGGCCTTGAAATCGGGAACGTTCTTCCCGAGCGAGGCGATCTGTTCCGCCTCAAGCTGTGCAATCAGGTCCATCAGACCTACTCCTATCTGGCGTGGGTATGCCCACAACGTGATTTTCCGCCTCAGAGCTCTGTGTCTTCACCGGGTCCGCAGTTGCGCCCGCCAGAGATCAGGTCGTCATTCCTTGTCGATGTTTGATGCGCCTTGTCAGATTGGAAGGACAACCCACGCGCCAAACTGCCCGGCCGGGAATCCCGCCGAACTTGGGCCGTATAGGCCGGGTTGTTGATCTTTGCAAGCGGAACCGGGCGCAGTCTCCTAGGGTTCCCCGCGCATACTCCAGAAGAACAGATCGAGTTTCTGGCTGCGAGGTGCCGCCCCGAACGTCGCGATATAGGCGCGGTCCAGAAGGCTGTCGGACGTTGCGATCTCACGATTGAGAACTTCGAAGAAACGGCCGATCAAAAGCGCCTTTTCTTTCTGGGCATAATCAATGTCGGCGAATATCGCATAGCGGTCGTTGGTAAAGCTGCGGGCCCCGCTTGACCATTCGCATCCGGTATTCTCTCGGGCATGGGTGGCGATGATCTCGATATCTCCAACATAGAAATCGATGGCCCCGTCGCAGAACTTTTCGGCCACTTCATCATGCGTGTTTGCCGACCACAGGATGCCATGGGGTTTGTTCGAGGCATCCGGCGGCGGACAATTCTCACGGGCGGCAGTTGGGTTGCGCAGCGCCGTTATGATCTGATCGCGGTACTTCTTCCATTCGCCGGCATCGAGGATACTTTGTACCCCGCCCGTCAGCGCGTTGGTCGTTCCCACATAACCCATCAAAGCCTTGTCCGGGCGGCACAGCATATCTGCTGAGGGCGGTACCGAATGCCTGAGCGAAAGATACCCCACACCTGTCATGAAAAGAGGGGGCGACACTGCGTATTGCCGGACCCGGTCGCGCGTAATGCTTGCCGGATCGCACAGGATATCGACTTCTTCGCCAAGCAGGTCAAAACGGTCGAGCGCGACGGTATCGGTCGTTTCTTTCTCGGCCAGAGCCCGCCGGGCGGCCATCGTGGTGTCGATGTTGACCGTCTTGATCTGGTTGGCGTTCAGGGGGGGTGAGCGTCCGTCGTCGATCAGCATCTGCTTCAGGACTTCGTCGCAGATATAAACCATATAGCCATCATAGCCCTTGGCCCGCAGGGGCCCTGACTTGGTCGAGATGTTGGGCGACAATACACTGGTATAGTACGAAAACGGCCGCGCCGATCCGCGGACCCCGATGCGCAGTTCGACGCTGACCTCGCGGTTCGGATCGACGCGCAAAGTCCCCTGTGCGGTCACGACGCCCGCGCCGCAGACGAACAGAAGAATGGCCAGTATGCGTATCATGCTGCCTTCGCCTTTTTCGGGCGAAAGATCAGCGGCGGCTTCAGGCTGACAGAGGTCCGTTTGTCGCCGGGGCGATCTTCGGTGACCTCAAGGAAGATGCTGAAGAAGATCAGGAAGAAGAATGTGTGCGCGCCGAATATGATCGTCTCTCGCATCTCGAAGCCGAATGGCAGCCCCTCGGGCCTGCCGCGCATGAATTCTGCCGGGTAGCCCGCGATGATGGTCAGGTAATACCAGCCAAGTGCGATCACGGCGAAGACGAACCCCAGAAAGAACGTCGTGATGTCATGCATGTTGTCGTGCTGATCGGTCAGGAACAGAACCGCAATCGCAACGATAAAGCCCAGCCCCGCATGCATGGCGAAGAACGCCCATTTGGATTGGAAGAAGAACGCGATCTGGTTCTCGGTCAGGTTAAAGTTCGAGTCGACCCAGAATTTTAGGAACGATCCGATGGCTACGCCCAGGATGGCGAGAAGGGCGGGTACGATTGCCATGGAAAAGAGCCGCAGGAACGGGATGCGCCTGATCTTCCACTCGGGCCACGAATTGTCTTCCTTGCGCACATCACGCCCGAAAATGGCCGAGATCGCCGCGAAGGCACAGGCGAGGAACACGCCAAAGACTGCCCAGAACGACTCGGCCAGGATCAACTGCCGCCGTTCCGAAAGGCGTGTCTTGAGGTTGCCGTTCCAGGCGGCCTCACAGGCCTTGGCCTCCGGTCCTTCCAACGGGGTGAGCCCGGCATCGGTTATGCCTGGGCTGGGCGCATCGAACCGGCCGACATTTGCGGGGGTCATCCGGCAGACCGCAATCATCCCGGGCCGTTGTTCCTGTGTTTCGAGCCGTTGGACGACACTTGCCTGCAATGCCTCGGGTGTAATCGGCGCGACGGTCACGACCCACAGGTAATAGGCGCTGAAGGCTGCAATGACAGCGGCACAGATCGACAGCAGCATACCCATGGCGAAAGAATTCAACTCAACCTGATAGCTGCGCTGAATGCTGTCATAGATTCGCGAAATGGCCGTGTCCTCGCGGACATGTTTGATGGCGCGGTTGTTGCGCAGGAAGTGCACGGCAAACAGCGCGATAGTGTCGTTGGCGACAGAGTTTGCCAGTTGGAAGACCTTTTGTCGGTCGGTTTCCTCTTCCTCCAGCGGCTTTTTCAGAAGGTCCTTCAATTCCTCGACCTTGCCTTCGAGGATCGTGGACAACTCGCTCATCTTGTCGAGTTGTGTGAACGGGAAATACTGGATCCGCAGTTTGCCCGTGATGGCGGGGGCGAGGTAATCGACAGTGCGCAGCGACGTCTCAATCGTCTTGATCTGGCTTTCGTCATAACTGCCCTCGAACACCTTCCGCGCATTCTTGTCGAACATGTCCGTCAGCGGTTTGGGGCATTCGACGGGGAATTCGTGAAACGGTATCGCGTGCAGATCTTCGATGACATTGTAGACGCCCCGCGGCACACCGGCGAGGCGATGTGCCAGTGAGCGCATTGTGCTTTCGACGGGTCTGAGTGCGCCAAGCGAGAAGATCGAGATGATCGCGGCCGAGATGAAAATAGGCTTGCCGTATTGCGTGCCCGCGAGGCCGAACGGGTCGTTGTTTTCCCCGATCAGCGCGTCCGTTGGCCCGACCTCGGAATTGGCTTGTGCAGCCTGGCTTACGAGTTCGTAAACCTCGGTCGAACTGAGAATGACAATGTAGGAGACGAGATAAAGTAGCGAATAGAACATAAAGCCGATGTTCTTTTCGCGCGGGGTGCAAAGCTTTGCGACCTCAACATTCTGAAGGATCGGATGCTCTTTGAACGGGATGGAGGTCAGCGACGAGTTATAATTGCGATACGCTTCTATCAAAAGCGTGACCGCCCCGGCGAGCACGACGCCAGCGTAGATCAGACTATTCATGGCTTAGAACAGCCGCACCGCCCCTAGAGGCAGGTGCTCACAGCAGGATTACAGGGCCCCGCCGCAACCACTGGCGGGTTCTGATCCCATGGAAACAAACCGGACGTTGTGACCCAAAACGTGAGGGTCAGTACCAAAGCGCGCATTATAAACCTCCTTAATAAAACGATAATAAGTTACCATAGGTAGAAGTTTTGCGCAATTTGGATTTTCAGAAGCGTTAGCTCGCAGCGTTGTTGGCGATGCTTAATGGTCGTTGATGTCGTCCGTAAACCGTTTGACCGACCCGCGCGGGGCCTGGAATGTCTGCCGCAGCAGGATCCACGCGATCAGCGAAAGCCCGGCGAATAATGCGATGGTCAATGCAGGGGTGAGGGGCAGCAGCGTAAACGCCACGATCGCGGCCATTGCCAGTGCCCCGATTGCAAAACCCAGGAAGATGAAGCCGGGCAGCAGGATCTCGATAATCCCGAGCACGAGGGCCGCAGCTACCCAGACCCACCACACCGATAGTATTCCGGCCATCATGAACTCGCTCCCTTGCCACCAAACAGTTTGAAGGCATCCGCGAAGGCGTCAAGGGCGTTAGCGGGCAGAACGATTGTCTGGCGCCCTTCGCCCGCACCCAAACCGTTCAGCGCCTCGACCTGTTTCAACGCGACCTGATACTGTGCCGCCTCGATACCATTGTCGGCGATGGCCCGGGCAACCACTTCGGTTGCATAGGCTTCCGCTTCGGCCTGAATGCGGCGCGCCTTGGCGGCTTGTTCTGCGGCGTAGAGCTCGGCGTCGGCTGCCAGTTCGACTGCGCGGCGCTGGCCTTCGGCTTCGGTCACCTGCGCCCGTCTGGCCCGTTCGGCGTTCAACTGCTGCAGCATGGCATCGCGCGTCGCCTGATCAAGGTTCACATCAAGGATTTCAGCCCGCGTGACCTCGATCCCCCATGCATCGACCGCATCTTCGACCGACGCCTTGATCGTGTCGATCAATTGCGCGCGGTTCGACTGCACCTCGTCCAAATCCATCTTGCCGATCTCCGCCCGGACGATACCAGCCACCGTCGTCGCAATGGCGCCGTCGACGTCCCGGATGCGGTAGACCGTCTTTTCCGGCTCGGTGATGCGATAGAAAACGGACGTTTCCACCTGGACCAGCACGTTGTCCTTGGTGATCGCGTCCTGTGATGCGGTCGGCAATTGCCGTTCGAGGATCGAGATTCGATGGGCAACCACGTCCAGAAACGGCACGATCATGTTGATGCCCGGGCCAAGAACGGAGTGCAGGCGCCCGAACCGTTCGATAACGTATTTCTCGGATTGCGGAACGATCTTAACTGAGCGAAAGACCAGCAGGATGAGCAGGCCTGCCAGCAGCAGGTAGACAAGGTTGGTTTGCAGCAGATTAACAATCTGTTGTTCCATGCGTTAATCGTCCCTCGTGTTTGTTTATTGGGCTTTGATATGGTCGCAGAGCGCGCCAGTTGCAAGTGAATCGCAAGAGGGATAAGTACGCCGCTTCAAGGCTGCAGACCGGAAAGATCGTTTGATGACAGGGTTTTCGTTCACATTGGAGGCCACCGATGGAAAGGCGCGGAAAGGTGTGATCAACACCCCCCGCGGCGAAATCCGCACGCCTGCTTTCATGCCCGTCGGCACGGCGGCGACCGTCAAGGCGATGCTGCCCGAAAGCGTTCGGGAAACCGGCGCCGATATCCTGTTGGGCAACACCTATCACCTGATGTTGCGCCCTGGTGCAGAACGCATTGACCGGCTGGGCGGCCTGCATGACTTCATGAACTGGCAACGCCCGATCCTCACCGACAGTGGTGGCTTTCAGGTGATGAGCCTTGCGAGCCTGCGCAAGTTGACCGAAGAGGGTGTGACCTTCAAATCCCATATCGACGGCTCAAAACACGCGCTGACGCCCGAACGGTCGATGGAAATCCAGCGGTTGCTGGGATCGGACATCGTCATGTGTTTTGACGAATGCCCGGCGCTGCCCGCTACCGAAGATGCCGTGGCCCAGAGCATGCGGTTGTCGATGAGATGGGCACAGCGGTCACGCGATGCGTTTGGTGACAGGCCGGGCCATGCCCTTTTCGGCATTCAGCAGGGCGGCGTGACGCAGGACCTGCGCGCTGAAAGCGCCGAGGCACTGCGCGCGATCGAATTCGATGGCTACGCGGTTGGCGGACTGGCTGTCGGCGAAGGGCAGGAGGCCATGTTCGGTGTTCTGGAATACGCACCCGACATGCTGCCCGAAGACAGACCGCGATACTTGATGGGCGTGGGCAAGCCCGATGACATCGTCGGCGCGGTCAAGCGCGGCATCGACATGATGGACTGCGTTCTACCGTCGCGATCAGGGCGCACGGGACAGGTTTTCACCCGGATGGGGCAGCTCAACATCAAGAATGCGCGGCATCAGGATGACCCCCGCCCAATTGATGAAGCCTGCACTTGCCCCGCCTGCCGGAACTATTCACGCGCTTACCTGCACCACGTGTTCCGCAGTCAGGAGATCATCAGCTCGATGCTGCTGACATGGCACAACCTGCATTACTATCAGGAGATCATGCGGGGGATGCGTGACGCTATCGCCGCTGGTGACTTTGTTGCCTGGGAAGCGAAGTTTCACGCGGATCGAAGCATTGGGGACATCGAGCCGCTTTAGTGCCGGGACGGCGCGTTCAGTCGGCTTTTTTGTACTTTCCCCATAGATCCGGGCGGCGTTCCTGGGTCAGCCGTTCTGCCATCGCGCGGCGCCATTTGGCGATCTCACCGTGGTTTCCTGACATCAGCACGTCCGGGATGCTCATGCCCTCCCACTCGGCAGGGCGTGTGTATTGCGGGTGTTCCAGCAACCCGTGGGCAAAGCTTTCGTCTTCGGTGCTGGTCGCGTTGCCAAGGACCCCCGGCAGCAGCCGCACCGTCGTGTCGAGAATGGCCTGCGCTGCGATTTCGCCACCGGTCATCACGAAGTCGCCCATGGAAACCTCGGTGATGCCAAACCGCTCGATCACCCGTTCATCGACGCCTTCGAAGCGACCGCAGAGGATTGTCAGGCCATCGCAGCGGGCAAAGGTCTCGGCCATGCGCTGATCAAACGGCCTGCCCCGTGGGGACATGTAGAGAATAGGCCAGTTTCCCCGCGCGTGGCTTTGCGCTTCGTCCAAGGCCGCACCAACGACGTCGGGCCGCAATACCATACCAGCCCCTCCGCCGGCGGGCGTATCATCGACATTGCGATGTTTGCCCACCCCGAATTGCCGCAAATCATGGGTGTGAAGCTGCCAAAGCCCGTCCTTGAGCGCCTTGCCGGTCAGTGAAAGACCCAGAACGCCCGGAAACGCCTCGGGGAAAAGCGTAACGATACGTGCCTGGAATACATCCACATAATCCGGGTTCTCGTCCATCAGCGACCGGGGGCGCGCCGACACCCGAATGGCTTTGCGGCCATGAGATCGGGAGGCGGTCACAAGAGCCCCTCGGGCGGGTCCGCGATGATACGACCTGCATCCAGATCGACGGTCGGAACAGCAGCGAGGGTAAAGGGCAGCAGAACGGTCTGGCTGGCACCCGGCACATGCAGTTCAAGCAGGTCACTCGCCCCGTGGTTCTGCACGGATTTTACCTTGCCAAGGGGCGCGCCGCCGGTATCAAAAACCTCCAGGCCAATCAGGTCGGCGTGGTAGTACTCATCGTCGGGCAGCGATGGCAACTGATCCCTGTGGGCATAGAGGCCGACACCTTTGAGGGCGTCGGCGTCTTCTTTCGTCGCGACCTCGGCGATGCGCACGGCAAAACCGTTCTTGATCGGACGGACGATCGCCAGGTTGAACGTTTCTGTGCCGTCTTCGGACATCAGAGGACTGTAGTTTTCGATGTCCTCAGGAATGGCGCAGAACGACTTGATCCGCACCTCGCCGCGAACCCCAAAGGCACCGCCAATACTGCCAACGCAAATCAGGTCAGACATCATTCACTCCAGCACAGACCGTCCGTGACGTTGCCGCCAGCCTCCCGGCAGCTTTCAGCCATGCTTTGGCGCTCGAACAGAATACCAGCCACAAAAGCGAAAAGGACCAGCAGGAGCGTGCGGATAAGCCTGAACATCGGTTTGCTTTTGCGCGGGCCGTTGGTTTTTGTCCAGACCTTGCGCTGAGCGGGGGCGCGCTATCTGGCCACTTCATGAAAGACCCAGACAACATCCCGCGCGTCGAGATTACCGCCCCGTCCCAGCTTGAAGCCTGGCTTGAACGGCATCACGGCGATGATGAAAGCGTCTGGCTGGTCACTTGGAAGGCGGCGCGAGCCGACAAGTACGTGTCGAGAGAGCAGGTGCTTGATGTGCTGGTCATGTTCGGATGGATTGATGGACGCCGCATGAAGCTCGACGATGACCGAACGATGCAGCTGATATCCCGGCGAAAACAGCAGATTTGGGCGAAGAGCTATAAAGACAGGGCCGAACGCCTGATCCAGGAAGGTCGGATGCATCCCGCCGGTCAGAAGGCCATCGATGCAGCACGGCGTTCGCCGCTTTGGGATGCCGACGCAGGCGTCGATGCGCTTGAGGTGCCTGACGACTTGGCAGGAGCGCTGGATGGCTTGCAGGCGCGCGCGTGGTTTGACCGGGCCGCCCCCAGCTATCGAAGGAACGTGTTGCGTTGGATCCATCGCGCAAAAACAGAACCCACCCGTAACAAACGGGTGGGTCTTGTGGCGCAAGCAGCTGCGCGGGGCGAAAAGGTGCCCCAGTTCTAGGACCTTATTCGGTCGCTTCGGCTTCGGCCTCTGCGGGCGCCTCTTCTGCAGCAGCCTCTTCCGCCGGAGCTTCTTCGGCCGGGGTATCAGCTTCGGCTGCCTTTGCCGCTTTTTCTTCGGCACGGTCTTTGGCCTTCTGACCGGGCTCACCCTTTTGCGGGTTGTTGCGCTCTTTCTTGCCGATCACGCCAGCGGCTTCCAGCATCCGGCTGATACGGTCGGTGGGCTGTGCGCCCTGATCCAGCCAGTACTGAACGCGCTCCATGTTCATCTTGACGCGCTCTTCGCTGTCTTTGGGCAGGAGCGGGTTGTAGGTGCCCAGCTTTTCAATAAAGCGTCCATCGCGCGGCATGCGGCTGTCGGCAGCCACGATGCGGTAGAAGGGCCGTTTTTTCGAGCCGCCGCGGGCCAGTCTGATTTTCATTGCCATTTTGTTTTCTCCTTGGATGGCGACAGGCAGATGCCTGTTATTCTTGGTGCTTTTTGTGGTGCTGAATGACTTCAGCGATGATGAAGTTCAGAAACTTCTTGGCGAATTCCGGGTCCAGATTGGCCCGGTTTGCCAGGTCTTCGAGCCGTGCGATCTGCGCCGCTTCGCGCGCTGGATCGGACGGGGGAAGGTCATGTTGGGCCTTGAGTTTCCCCACGGCCTGCGTGTGCTTGAAGCGCTCGCCCAGTGTATAGACAAGGATCGCATCAAGGCGGTCGATGCTTTCGCGATGCTCTGACAGCAATGCGGCGGCGCGGGTCGTCGTATCAGTCAAGCGCCCATCCTTTCGGTTTGAACATCGGGTCGGCGTAATGGCCGATTTCCATTTCGATCCCATGGGCGAGCTGTGTCCCGCGCAGGGCATCGGGTGAGGGGTGGCGATAAACGGCATCTGATCCGTCGATTGTCTGCGCACCCTTGTCTTTCTGGGCACCCAGCCGTTCGGCAAGCCGGATAGAGTCGAGGTTCATCGGGTCGAGATAGCTGACCGCACCCGCCCAACCCTCGACCTCGTAAAAATGGCGGCGCACGGCATGGGTCGCCTCAAGCGCAAACCCCTTGCCGGCCTTGTCGGGCCAGATGATCCAGGCGATCTCGCGCTCGGGCCAGTTTGCCGGGTGCCAACCGCCAGCCATGCCATAGGTTTCGTCCGATGCCTTGTCGTGGATCATCCACATGCCAAAGCCACGGATCTCCCAGTGTCCGATCTCGGCCGCATAAAGCATCCATGTCTCATAGGCATTGAGGGGCCCGCCCATGAAACGGGACCGATACGAGGTGAATGTCGCCTTGAAGTTCGGATAATCGTCGGGCTCAGGGCCGCGAAGCGCGAGGCGCTGCGTTTCGATCACGGGTATGTCGCGGTGGCTCATTGCGCCGCCTCCCGCATGTGTCGGTATACGTGTGCAACCTCGCCCGCCTCTTCGATCACGCCATCAAGGCGTGCGCCAAGCCGCTGGGCCAGCGCGATTGAGCGGGCGTTTTCAGGCGCGATATAGCTGACCAGCGTGTCCCAACCGAGTTCCTCGAATGCGTAACGGCGCGCGGCCTGTGTGGCTTCGAATGCGATGCCCTTGCCTTCGGCCTCTGCGCGCAGCAGGAATCCCAGCTCCGGTTCGCGATCACCCGGTTCGAACCCCAGCAAGACAAACCCGGCCACCTGAGAGGCGTGCCCGATGGTCCAAACCCCATGGCCGTGCAGGATCCACGTCGCAGTCACTTGCGCAAAGTCGAGCCACGCATCCTCCCGTGACATCGGCCCGCCGATATGCTGTCCGCGGTCCGAGCATGCGATCTCGGCGTATGCCTCGAAATCGGTGACGCGGGGCGCCCGCAGGATCAGCCGGTCTGTGGCGAGGGTCGGCAAATGCTCCTGCAGAGACAGGGCGAAAAGGGCAGCCTTACCGGTGGGTGGGGTTTCACAGGCAAACCTCATCTCAGCGCCTCCGGTTCGGGGTGGCGCCAGACCTGCATCGGCCCAAAGCGTTCGTGGGTAAAGTCGTTGTCATAGCGCGCGCCTAAGCGCTCGGCCACGCGCATCGAATTGACGTTCTGATCGGCGATCAGACTGATCAGTGTCGGCCAGCCCAAGGTATCATAGGCATAGGCCCGTGCGGCTTTGGCCGCCTCGGTGGCATAACCCTTGCCGGTCGCACCGTCGAACAGATCCCAGCCCAGTTCGTTTTCCGGAAAACCTTCGGGATGCCAAAGGCCAACGATTCCTATGGGTTTCTGGGTTGCCCTTTCGACCACCGTCCAGCGCCCGAAACCACGCAGAACCCAGTGCCCCGCTTCCAACGCAAGGCTCCGCCAGCTCAGTTCGCGCGACTGCGGCCCACCGACGAATTCCGCCCGGGGCGAGGCGTAGAACGCCGCCAAAGCATCAAAATCATCAAGACTGGGCGGGCGCAGGATCAGGCGCTCTGTTTCCAAAGTGGGTGCTGAGAAGGCGACGGTCATGAGAGCCTCGGATGTCGGTAGACAAGGCAAGGTGCGGTCGTGTCGGGCTGAGGCGCGGCCTCATCGAGCGTTGCGCCCAACCGCTCAGCCAACCGGATCGAAGCGGCGTTTTCAGCCGCGATGTAGCTGACAACGGTATCCCACCCCAGCGATTGATAGGCATGGGCCACGCAGGCCTCGGCCGCTTCGCGCGCGATCCCCTTGCCTTCGCTGTCCTTGTCGAACAGCACCCAGCCGACTTCGCGTTCCGCCCATCCGTGCGGATACCAGTGCCCGACGATCCCAAGGGGCGCGTCATCGTCACGATGGGTGACGACAAACATCCCGAAACCGTGGACGGCCCAATGGCCGATATTGGTCGCAAAGTGCCGCCACGCTGTTTTGGGCAGCATCGGCCCGCCTGTGAACACGGCCCGGTCCGAACCGAAATACTCCGAGAATGCGGGCCAGTCAGCGGGCTGGAAACCGCGCAGGCGCAGCCGGTCGGTGGTCAGTGTCGGAATGCCGGTCAAAGCAATCATTGCGGCCTCCGGTGACGGTAAACCACATCCGCATCGTCGTGCTTGGCCGCGTCTGGATCGAGCACCGCGCCCAACCGTTTTGCCAGCGCGATGGACCGGGTGTTGCGGTGATCGATGTAGCTCACAAGCGAGGCGGGCTGAATGGC
>CAWUIQ010000024.1:0-43287 GCA_963922565.1 uncultured Rhodobacterales bacterium | reverse complement strand
ACCCACGCGTTTTTCAAGGCGATGCTGTTTCTGGGTGCGGGTTCGGTCATCCACGCGATGCATCATGAACAGGACATGATGAATTACGGCGGTCTGCGCAAAAAGATCCCCTACACGTTCTGGGCCATGATGGTCGGGACCCTCGCCATCACCGGCGTTGGCATACCGCTGACGGGCTGGATCGGCTTTGCCGGCTTTGCCTCCAAGGATGCGGTGATCGAAAGCGCGTTTATCGGGTCCGATTATGCCTTCTGGCTGCTGGTCGTGGCGGCCGCGATGACGTCGTTCTATTCGTGGCGCCTGATGTTCCTGACATTCTACGGCGAGCCGCGGGGCGACAAGCACACGCATGAGCACGCCCATGAAAGCCCGATGATCATGTTGATCCCGCTGGGTGTCTTGGGCCTAGGTGCGGTCTTCGCCGGGATGATCTGGTACAGCAGCTTTTTCGGCAAGACGAACGAGGTGGTGAAGTTCTTCGGCGGTGAATACACAGCGCCGTCCGAGGAACTGGCCGCCAGCGTGGCCGACGCCAACCCCAAAGCGTCCGAGCTGAAATACGTCATGGAAAGCGCGCCGGGTGAGGCGGGCATCTATATCGCGCCGGACAACACGGTGCTGCATGAGGCCCACTATGTGCCGACATGGGTCAAGCTCAGCCCATTCGTGGCGATGCTGCTTGGTCTGGGCCTGTCCTACTGGTTCTATATCGTGAACCCGAGCCTGCCTGTCCGTCTGGCCGAAAACCAGCGCCCGCTCTACCTGTTCCTCAAAAACAAGTGGTACTTTGACGAGATCTATGACGCGATCCTCGTCAAGCCCGCGCTGATGATTGGCCGCGCCTTCTGGAAACAAGGAGACGGCTCGACGATCGACGGCACGATCAACGGCATCTCGATGGGCTTTGTGCCCTTCATCACGCGGCTCGCGGGGCGGGCGCAGTCCGGCTACATCTTTACCTATGCCTTCGCCATGGTGATCGGCATCGCCGTGCTGATCACGTGGATGACGCTTGGCGGAGGAGCAAACTGATGCTGACATCGCTTCTTTCCATTGTGACCTTCACGCCTGCGCTCGCGGCGCTGATCCTCGCGGTCTTTTTGCGGGGCGATGACGAAGCGGCGCAGCGCAATGCCAAGTGGGTCGCGATGTTCGCCACCAGCGCCACGTTCCTCGCATCGCTCTTCATCCTGTTCCAGTTCGATCCCTCGAACACCGGTTTTCAGTTCGTGGAAGAGGCCCAATGGCTGATGGGGCTGCAATACAAGATGGGCGTCGACGGCATCAGCGTGCTGTTCGTCATGCTGACGACCTTCATCATGCCGCTGGTCATCGCCGCGTCATGGAACGTGACGGACCGCGTCAAGGAATACATGATCGCGTTCCTGTTGCTTGAAACACTGATGCTGGGCGTCTTTATGGCGCTCGATCTGGTGCTGTTCTACCTCTTCTTCGAGGCGGGCCTGATCCCGATGTTCCTGATCATCGGGATCTGGGGCGGGGCCAACCGGATCTATGCGTCGTTCAAGTTCTTCCTCTACACCTTCCTCGGCTCGGTGCTGATGCTGGTCGCGATGGTCGGGATGTATGTCGACGCGCAGACCACCGATATCGAGGCGCTGCTGACGCATCAGTTCGGCTCCGAGACGTTCAGCGTGCTGGGCATTCAGATCGTGGGGGGCCTCCAGACCCTGCTGTTCCTCGCATTCTTTGCGTCCTTCGCGGTCAAGATGCCGATGTGGCCGGTGCACACCTGGTTGCCGGACGCGCACGTGCAGGCCCCGACGGCCGGGTCGGTCGTACTGGCGGCGATCCTGCTGAAGATGGGCGGCTACGGCTTTCTGCGGTTCTCGATCCCGATGTTCCCGATCGGGTCCGAAGTGCTGACGCCGCTGGTTCTTTGGATGAGCGCGATCGCCATCGTCTACACCTCGCTCGTGGCGCTGGTGCAGGAGGATATGAAAAAGCTGATCGCCTATTCGTCGGTCGCGCATATGGGTTTCGTGACCATGGGGATCTTCGCAGGCAACCAGCAGGGGATCGATGGCGCGATCTTCCAGATGCTCAGCCACGGCTTTATCTCGGGCGCGCTCTTTCTGTGTGTCGGCGTGATCTATGACCGGATGCATACGCGCGAAATCGACGCCTATGGTGGTCTCGTGAACCGGATGCCGGCCTATGCGCTGATCTTCATGCTGTTCACGATGGCCAATGTGGGCCTGCCGGGCACCAGCGGGTTCGTTGGCGAATTCCTGACGCTGATGGCAGTCTTCCAGGTCAACACCTGGGTTGCACTGGTTGCCACATCCGGCGTCATCTTTTCCGCCGGTTATGCGCTGTGGCTCTACCGCCGGGTCGTCTTTGGCGATCTCATCAAGGAAAGCCTCAAGTCGATCACCGATATGGACCGGCGCGAACGGGCGGTCTTTGCCCCGCTGGTGGTGATGACGATCCTCTTGGGCGTCTATCCGGCCCTCGCGCTCGACATCATCGGGCCGTCCGTTGCGGCATTGTCGCAGAACTATCAATCGGCGCTGGCCGCGGCTGAGGCCGCAACCCAGCTCGCAATGAACTAAGAGGGTGCCGCCATGGGTGCTGATCTGACAACGATCCTGCCGGAGATCCTGCTTTCGATCTTTGCGATGCTGGGCCTGCTGGGCGCGGTTTATACGATCAAGGACGAGGCCGCGTCGCTGATGGTCTGGATCACCAGCGCGGTCTTTCTGGCTATCGCAGTCTGGATCGGGACAATCGGCGAAGGGGCGACCGCTGCCTTTAACGGCATGTTCATCGACGATGGTTTTTCCCGTTTCGCCAAGATCGTGATCCTCGTCTCGGCGGCCTGTGTTCTGCTGATGAGCGAAAGCTACATGGCAGAGCGGGGCCTTTTGCGCTTCGAATACCCGATGCTGATCGCGCTGGCTGCAGTGGGCATGATGGTCATGGTCAGTGCGGGCGATCTGATCGCGCTTTACATGGGGCTAGAGCTGCAATCGCTGGCGCTTTATGTCGTGGCGTCGCTGCGGCGGGACAGCGTGAAATCGACCGAAGCGGGGCTAAAGTATTTCGTCCTCGGCGCGCTCTCGTCCGGTCTGCTGCTTTACGGCGCGTCGCTGGTTTACGGCTATTCCGGCACGACGCTTTTCTCGGGGATCATCCAGACCGCGACCGAAGGAGAGATCTCGCTTGGCCTGCTCTTTGGTCTCGTATTCCTGATTGCCGGTTTCGGGTTCAAGGTGTCGGCGACACCGTTCCACATGTGGACACCAGACGTCTACGAAGGCTCGCCCACGCCCGTCACCGCATTCTTTGCGACGGCCCCCAAGGTCGCGGCCATGGGGCTTTTTGCGCGGGTCATGCATGATGCGTTCGGTGGTGCGGTTGCCGACTGGCAGCAGGTCGTGGCCTTGCTCGCCGTTTTGTCGATGTTCTGGGGTGCTTTCGCAGCCATTGGGCAGCGCAACATCAAGCGGCTGATGGCGTTCTCGTCCATCGCGCATATGGGCTATGCCCTCATTGGTCTTGCCGCGGGTACCGCGCTCGGGGTCGAGGCGATGCTGATCTACATGGCGGTCTACGTGACGATGAATATCGGGACGTTTTCGTTCATCCTGATGATGGGACGGGACGGGCAGCCGGTGACGGATATCGACGCCCTCAAGGGCTATGCCAGCCGGGAACCTGCGCGGGCACTGGCGATGCTGATCCTGCTCTTCAGCCTTGCGGGCGTGCCGCCGATGCTGGGCTTTTTCGCCAAGTTCGGTGTCTGGCAGGCGGGTATCGATGCCGGGCTGGTCTGGCTGGTGGTTGCATCGGCCATCGCATCGGCCATCGGTGCCTATTATTACCTGCGGATCGTCTATTTCATGTATTTTGGCGACGCTGCGGGTGAGGGGCTGAATGGCGGCCGGTCGGCCATCCTGTCGGGCTTCCTGATGGCGTCGGCGGCCGCGATGGTCTTTGGCATCATCAATCTTTTCGGGATCGAAGGGGCGGCAGCCGCGGCTGCGCAGGGGCTTGTCAACTGACGGGCCCCGGCCAGGTGACCAACCATGACTGAACCGACATGGCCCGCAGGTTACGGCCAGCGGATACTGCAAAGCGTCGACTCGACGCTTGATGAGGCAGGGCGGATCGCACCAACGCTATCCGGTCCGGAATGGATCCTTGCCTTGCACCAAACCGCCGCCCGCGGACGGCGCGGCAGGGCGTGGTCGATGCCAGCGGGCAACTTTGCCGCGACGCTGGTCTTGCCCAGAGCCGAGGCACCCGCCCAGGCAGCGCTGCGATCGTTTGTTGCGGCGTTGGCGCTGCGCGAGGCAATGGTGGCCATGACGGGCCGCGAGGATGCCTTTGCCCTCAAATGGCCCAATGACGTGCTGCTGCGGGGCGGAAAGGTCGCCGGCATTCTGCTGGAGAGCGTCGGCAGCGGCAAATCCGTCAGCCATCTGGCCATCGGGATCGGCGTGAACCTGGCCGCTGCACCCGCGCCCGAGACGGTCGAACCGGATGCCCTGCGCCCGGTCTCGGTTCGCGAAAGCCTGGGGCAGGCGGTGGAGCCCGCGGCCTTCCTGACCCTGCTCGCCGCCGCCTATGCCCGGCTCGAGGATCAATTCCGCACCTATGGGTTCGACCCGATCCGGCGAGCATGGCTTTCCCATGCCGCGCGGCTGGGTGAACCGATCCGCGCCCGCACCGCAACAGCCACCCATGACGGTACGTTCCTCGATATGGACGCGCAGGGCCAACTTGTTCTAGAGACGCCCAAAGGCCGGGTCAGCATCCCGGCTGCTGATATCTATTTCTGAGGGCCTCGCATGCTTCTCGCCATCGATTGCGGCAATACGAACACCGTCTTTTCCATCTGGGACGGCAACGGCTTTGTCGCGACCTGGCGGGCGTCGACCGAATGGCAGCGGACGGCGGACCAATACTATGTCTGGCTGTCGACGCTGATGGAGTTTCAGAAACTCGAAGTCGACATCACCGATGTCATCATCTCATCAACCGTGCCCCGGGTCGTCTTCAATCTGCGGGTGCTGTGTGACCGATACTTTGGGACGCGCCCCCTTGTCGTCGGCAAGCCTGATTGCATGTTGCCAACCCCGCCCCGGGTGGACGAGGGCACGCAGATCGGCCCGGACCGGCTGGTGAACACGGCAGGCGCTTTTGACCGGCATGGCGGCGACCTGATCGTTGTAGATTTCGGAACCGCGACAACCTTCGATGTCGTGGCCCATGACGGGGCCTATGTCGGCGGGGCAATCGCGCCCGGCGTCAATCTGAGCCTTGAGGCCTTGCACCAGGCCGCAGCGGCCTTGCCGCATGTCGATATCACGAAACCACAGGCCGTCATCGGCACCAACACCGTGGCCTGCATGCAGTCCGGTGTGTTCTGGGGCTATGTCGGTCTGGTTCGCGGGGTCTGCGAGCGGATCAAGGGCGAGTATGAACGACCGATGCGGGTGATCGGGACAGGGGGCCTTGCCCCGTTGTTCCTTCAGGGTGACGTCCTATTTGACGAGATCGAAGACGATCTGACGATGCATGGCCTGACGGTCATCTACAAATACAACAAGGATAATCATTAACGTGAGCAGTGACCGTTTGATTTATCTGCCCCTCGGCGGGGCAGGTGAGATTGGCATGAATGCCTATGTCTATGGCTACGGACCGCAGGATGCCGAACGTCTGATCGTCGTCGATCTGGGGGTGACCTTTCCGGATATGGATGGCACGCCCGGTGTTGATCTGATCCTGCCCGACATCGCGTGGCTGGCCGAACGCAAGGACCAGATCGAGGCGATCTTTATCACCCATGCCCACGAGGATCATATCGGCGCGGTCGCACATACCTACAAACGCCTTGGCGCGCCGATTTATGCGCGGCCCTTCACCGCCAGTATCGCCCGCCGCAAGATGGATGAACACGGCCACCCCGAAGAGGCCGTGACCGTCGCCGCCGCATGGCCCGAGCAGATCGAGGCGGGCCCGTTCCGCGTGGGCTTCCTGCCGGTGTCGCATTCGATTCCGGAAAGTGCCGCGCTGGTGATCGACACGCCGGATGGCCGTGTCATCCATTCCGGTGACTTCAAGCTTGATGCCACGCCCATCGTCGGCGAACCGTTCGATCCCGATCTCTGGGCCGAGGTGTCGAAGAACGGGGTCAAGGCGCTGATTTGCGACTCGACCAACGTCTTCTCCCCGCATGAAGGCCGGAGCGAGGCCAGCGTCGGCCCCGAGATCGAAAAGCTGGTGAGCGCGGCCACGGGCATGGTCGTGGCGACGACATTCGCGTCGAACGTCGCACGGCTCAAGACACTGGCCGAAGCGGCACAGCGGGCAGGGCGCTCTGTCTGCCTGCTGGGTCGGGCGATGCGCCGGATGATCGAAGCGGCGGTCGAAGAGAATGTGTTGACGGACTTTCCCAGCGTCGTCAGCCCGGAGGACGCCCAGAACATACCCCGCGAAAACCTGATGCTGCTGGTCACCGGCTCGCAGGGCGAGCGGCGGGCGGCGTCGGCCCAGTTGGCAAATGGCAAATATATGGGGCTCGAACTGCGCGAGGGGGATCTTTTTCTCTTTTCGTCCAAGACCATTCCCGGGAACGAGCGCGGCGTGATCCGTATCATGAACCAGCTCTCGGAAAGGGGTGTCGATGTGGTCGATGATTCATCGGGGCTCTATCACGTGTCCGGTCACGCCAACCGCCCCGATCTCGAACGGCTTCATCAGATCGTCAATCCGCAGATCGTTGTCCCGATGCATGGTGAGCACCGGCATTTGCGCGAACACGTCAAGGTGGCCGAAACCCTTGGCCGGACGGGCGTGCTGGCGGTCAACGGCATGATGATCGACCTCTCGGGCAACCAGCCGAAGGTTGCGGGATATGTCGATACGGGCCGGACCTATCTGGATGGCAGCGTTCAGATCGGAGCGCTCGATGGTGTGGTCCGCGACCGGATCCGCATGGCGCTCAACGGTCATGTCATCGTGACGCTGATCCTGGACGACGAAGACGAACCGCTGGGCGATCCATGGTGCGAGATCATGGGCCTGCCCGAGACCGGCAGTTCGAACGCGGCGCTCGTCGAGGTGTTGGAAGAGGACCTGAACCAGTTCCTTGGCCGCGCGAACGGCAAGACGCTGGCGGATGACGACAACCTGACGGATGCGCTGCGCAAGGTCGTCCGGCAAAGCGCCCAGTCCGAGATCGGCAAGAAACCGGAAGTGACGGTGGTGATCAGCCGGATCGCTTAGATCAAGGCCAAAAGGCGGCTTTGGAAGCCCTTCGCCAAGTTATGGCGAAGGGCATTTGTCTCAAAGAGCCTTTCTGAAGATCACCTTGTCATCCCCGTCCGCCCAGAAATCGCGAATGCGCGCCTCTTCCTCATAACCGTTTCCGGTGTAGAACTTGCGCGTAAGTGCGAAGTCATCAGTTCCGGATGTTTCCACGATCAGGATGCGCTGCCCCTGGTCCTTTAGATGCTGTTCCACCGCGCCGACAAGTTCTGTGCCCAATCGTTTCCCCTGAAGGTCCGGACGCACCGCGAGCGCGAGCATGTTCCAAGTGCCGTCCGCGAGTTCTTCGGGAACCGTGTAGCACAGGCCGACAGCCTTTCCGTCGTGGTGACAGGTCAGCCAAAAGGCTCCGGTCTCGCCTGCCAAAGCAGGGGCCAGCATGTCCGGGAGCATCTCGCTCGGGAAAAGCCCTGTGCGGTCCAGCACTAAACTGAGGCCCGGAATGTCATCGGATGATGTGGGTCTTATCGTAAAGTTTGTCATGGTTCGAATGTCCTATCGGTTGTCGTATTGTGGGTTCACCGAACGGATTCCGAGCCTTGTGGCGCGGTAAGGTCGTCCGTTCACTGATTTGATGAACCGCCGTTTCTTGAGGCGTTCGAAAAGCTCCAGTGAGCAATCGGCCAGCACGTGACCGTCGCGCGTGAAGCAGGAGACTTCGCGTATCTTGCCGTTCTTCATGCGCTCGAAATGGATCGCTCCACCCTGCGCCAGAACATGCAAAACACGCTGTTCGTGCTTTGAGATATTCAACGGATTGTCTCTTGAGATAATGTCAGCCGAAGGGGCTCCCGGCGTTACGCGCGGAAGTCTTCTGGTTCAAGTTGGTCCGGTATGAAGGACCTTAGCGGCAGGCCGCAATCGTAGACATAAAATCTCCATAAGTTGGCAACAGCGCCAACCTGAGACTTCAAATAGTGGTTGGAGCGCACCTAGACAAGCGGACTTTCATCGAAGAACGAGGAAGGCCTGTTTCGACCGCCATGTTGGCCTGGAAGGCAACTCAAAACGAAGCGAAGCTTAGAAAGACGTCGCTACCCGGCCATCCGTTCTTCGAAGCTTAGCCCGATAAAGCTTGGGGTGTGTTCGCCCAGGCCCACCACCTTTGGTCCGCTGTCCCGGTCATCGCGCCGACCCCTGGATCTGCCGTTCGACCTCGCCTCGGATTTCGGCCGGTCTGACCGGTCCGAACGGTCCGACTTGGCCCGTGCGGGTTTATCTTCGTCCTTGGGTTTTGCCTTGGCCTTGGGCTCCGCTTCGATCTTGAGCGGGTTTTCGACCCGGGGGATCTCTTTCTGGATCAGCTTTTCGATCGCGTCGAAGTTCTTTTCGTCCCGCGGTACGCAGATCATCATCGCCTTGCCTTCGCGTCCCGCACGACCCGTGCGCCCGATGCGGTGCACGTAGTCCTCGGCATGGCTGGGCACGTCGTAGTTAAAGACATGGCTCACGCTGGGTACGTCGAGGCCGCGCGCCGCAACGTCCGAGGCCACGAGGATCCGCAGACCGCCATCGCGGAACGCGTCGAGCGTCTTGGTCCGCTGGGATTGGTCGAGGTCACCATGGATCGGAGAGGCGTTATAGCCGTGTTTGGCAAGCGACTTGGCAACGATATCGACGTCGGACTTGCGATTGCAGAAGATGATCGCGTTGGTGCATTTCTCACCTTCGGCATCGATCAGTTTCCGCAGCAATTCTCGCTTTTCCTTGGCTTCCCGATCCTTGCGGGACCCTTTGAACATCACCACGCCCTGTTCGATCGTCTCGGACGCGGTGGCCTGACGCGCAACCTCGATCCGTTCGGGGGCCGAAAGGAAGGTGTTCGTGATCCGCTCGATCTCGGGCGCCATCGTGGCCGAGAAAAAGAGCGTCTGCCGGGTAAAGGGCGTCAGGTTAAAGATCCGTTCGATGTCGGGGATGAACCCCATGTCGAGCATCCGGTCAGCTTCGTCCACCACCATGATCTGCACGCCGGTCAAGAGCAGCTTGCCGCGCTCGAAATGATCAAGCAGGCGGCCCGGTGTCGCGATCAGAACGTCAACGCCCTTGTCGATCAGCTTGTCCTGCTCGGTAAAGCTGACGCCACCGATCAAGAGCGCCTTCGACAGTTTCACGTGCTTTGCATAGGTGTCGAAGTTTTCCGCCACCTGCGCGGCCAGTTCCCGCGTGGGGCAAAGGACGAGAGAGCGTGGCATCCGCGCCCGTGCGCGCCCGCGGGCGAGCAGGGTGATCATGGGCAGCGTAAAGCTGGCCGTCTTGCCCGTCCCGGTCTGGGCAATGCCCAACACGTCGCGCCCTTCGAGCGCCGGTGGGATTGCACCTGCCTGAATGGGTGTGGGGGCCTCGTAGCCCGCTTCGTCAATGGCTTTCAGAACCTTTGGATTCAGGTTCAGGTCAGAGAATTTTGTCATGTGCGTCCGTGGGTTGCGGACACGAATTCCTGGCCCGCTGCGTCTGAAGAGTGTGGCCCGAATGGCCTTGCGGGCTGATAACCCGCCCGATTGCGCGTCCATAACAGACGCCGTGGGGGTGGTCAAATTCGTCCGAACGTCGGGAAGTGGCGTGCGACCTTGTTGTCCAGGTCGAGGTCGAAAATGCGCAAAAGACCGGCATCTGCCAAATGCGAGCGGAGTCGGTCGGTATCCGTGGCGACCGCTTGGAAGAACGCCTTGAGCCCTGCTTCGCCGTCCGCTTCCAGAATGGCTGACAATGCTTCGTGTTGGCTGATCACATCCGCGCTGCGCTTGAGTTCGGCCCGATAGGCGCCCCGATCCAGCCGCATGGGCGCTTTCGTGATCCATCCGTCCCACGTTGGTGCGTGGTGGTGCGCGAGTTCGATCTGATCCGGGGCGGTGGTCGCGGCGATCTCCTGACCACTTTCGAATGCCCGATGGATGCGGACCGAGACATCCTTGTGCCCAGTCCTGACCATCACCTTGCCCGCCGTGTGGCTGAGCAGGCCGCGGCGCAGCGCGAGCCCGTGCTGCCCATAGATCGCATGCTGCAGTGACATGTCGGATCCGGCGGGCAGCGCGGCCTTGTAGGCCGAGCCGTCCCCGTCCGCCAGCAATTCCACGGGGTGCATCCGCAGCGCGGTTACATCGTCCGGCTGGTCGCCAAGGATCTGGTCCATAGCCCGTTTCGGGACGAGATATTCGTCAACATCGATATGCGCGAGCCAGTCGACATCCCCGGCTTTCCGGTAGGCGCGGGTCGCGTTGAGACTTTGACGCTCCTGATGCTTTTGCGGGCGGCCGCGCCCCGATCGGCGCCAGTAGATGTCATCGCAGGTCGTCACCCGGATCTTGGGATGCGGCTTGAGGCGGTCAAATGCATCTGGATTGGGATCGTCGAGATAGAGGTAGAGACGATGCGCCCCAAGATCGAGATGATGTGCGGCGAACCGCAAAATCTCATCCGTAGGCGCGAGGATCGTCGCAACCACGCCCCATCGGCACTGCGCTTTCGGGTCTGTTTGGTCCGTGAAAGTCAGAGGTGAAAGTCCAGCCGGTAGTCAGCACTCATGACCCGGCATCGGTCACGGCCACTGCGTCATTCAGGCGGTAGAGCTGGAATGTCTCGGGGTCGTCGATCAGTTCGAGCTCTCCCTTCACCGTGATCTCGGAGAATTCGGGCAGATCGGGCAGTGGGGTCCGCAGGTTTACCTCCAGCGCCGGACCGTAGCCGGATGAGCCGCAAAACGGGCAGTCGTCGGGATCGGCCACGAGCAGGAAATGCTGGATGTATGGCTCGGCCAGGACCGGCACCAGATAGCCGCTGATCTCAAAGGAGGATGCCGCCGCGCGCAAGCCTTCTGGAAAATGCTTTTCGGCCCGCCACACGCCATTCTCCTCGGCCTCGCTGACCGTGGCCTCGGACAACAATTGCCAGTTGTCCGCCTCTTCTGCCCAAAGGGCAGAGGTCAGACCGCCAAGCAGGGCCAACGTAAGAATGCCATGTCGCATTGGCAGCTTCCACCTCGACATTGATTTCGACCTCTGTGATCGGATCGATTTCTTGCTTCATACCGAAATGATCGCTCTTCTTCAAAGGGCATGAGATGTTTCTTGCCAAGAAATGTGGGTCTTGAGGGCCTGCGCTGTCATGGCGTGGGGCCGCCCCCGCAGACTCAAATAGGGCGTGAACGACCGTTCCGCCACGCGCGGGCTGCTTTGCTGTGTGGGGTCTTCCGGACCGGCTGGGGGCAGTACCGTTAACAAATCGAAAACAGATTGTTTTGGCACTTTCAAAAAGTTGCCGAAAATTCGCAAAATCACTGCCCGAACTTCCGGCGAGAGAGCGGGCACGATTGTTTGTTTACGGAGTTTGCATGTTTACCCGACTTTCCGCCGCGTTGGCCCTTGCCCTGACCGCCACGTCCCCGGCTATGGCCGGTACGGTCTCGTTCACATTCGATAACCTGTCCAGTTCGGGTATCGTCGACGGCTACTTTGGCATTGGCGCAAACGACACCGCAACGGTGACATTCGACTATGATGACACCCCTGCCTATGAGAGCAGCTATAGCTACAGCACGGCCTACAGCTATGATTACGCGTATTTCGATCTGTCGCAGGTGACGCTGACCATCAACGGCACCTCCATCTCGATGGATCCGCAATATTACGGGCTTTACACCTACGACTACACGTCGGGTTCTTCGGGGTATTCCGATACCATCTATTTCTATGACTACTATTCGTCGACGGGCTGGTCGAACGGCTGGTCCGGCAGCTACAACTACGCCTATGTAAGCGGTCCGTTTGAGACATTCCTCGATGGAACCAGTCCGGCAGACGCGGATCCGTCGCAAGCGACACAAGGCTATCTCAGCTTTTCATTCTATGACTACAGCAACGGCTATTCCTACGGCTCGCTTTACTCCAGCAGCCTTGTGGGCGTGAATGTTGCCGGTCTGGCACCCGTTCCGCTACCGGCCGGTCTGCCGATGCTTTTGGCCGGTTTGGGCGGTCTTGCCTGGCTGAGGCGCCGCCGGGGCTGAACCACGCGAACGGGCGTGGGTCCCTGCACGGCCCGCGCCCTTCACTGTTCCAAAATACTCAAATCCAACGACAAAAGTCCGCGGCGCGGTCAGACCATCATCTCTTTCGTCGCCGTCAGGGTCACATCCGGATAGTCGCGCTCGACCCGGTCGATATCCCACTGCAAACGGGTCAGGTAGACGATGTCGCCATCGTGATCATGGGCGATATGCTGTTTGTTGCTGTCGGTGAACTTCTCCACCGCCTGCTTGTCGCCACTGACCCAGCGGGCGGAGGTGAATTGCGACTGCTCGAAGCGCACGGGAAGCCCGTATTCAAGCTCGATCCGGCTGGCGAGCACCTCGAACTGGAGCGCGCCGACGACCCCGACGACAAAGCCGGATCCGATCGAGGGCTTGAAAACCTTCGCGGCCCCTTCCTCGGCGAATTGCATGAGGGCCTTTTCAAGATGCTTGGCCTTGAGCGGATCGCCCGCGCGGACGCCTTGCAGCAGTTCGGGGGCGAAGGACGGGATGCCGGTCACCCGCAGCGCTTCGCCTTCGGTCAACGTATCGCCGATCCGCAGCTGACCATGGTTCGGGATCCCGATGATGTCGCCGGCCCATGCCTCTTCGGCCAGTTCCCGGTCCGAGGCAAGGAACATGACCGGGTTCGAGATCGCCATGGGCTTTTTCGACCGGACATGGGTCAGCTTCATGCCGCGCCTGAAATGGCCCGAGGCCATGCGCACAAAGGCAACCCGGTCCCGGTGTTTGGGGTCCATGTTGGCCTGCACCTTGAAGACGAAGCCAGCGACTTTCTGTTCCTCCGGCAGGATCTGGCGCGGCTCGGCCGACTGGACCTGTGGTTGCGGACCGTATGTCGCTATGCCGTCCATCAATTCTTTTACACCAAAAGAATTGATAGCGGAGCCGAACCAGATCGGTGTCAGCGTCCCGTCGAGCATCGCCTGCGGATCCAGTGGCGGCAGCAACTCGCGGGCCATCTCAAGCTCTTCCTTGAGCTGTTCCAGCAGCGCCTCGGGCACGTGCTCGGCCAGTTTCGGATCGTCCAGTCCGTTGATCTCGATCGATTCCGCCACGCGGTTCCGATCGGCCCGGTCCATCAGTTCCAGCCGGTCCCGCAGGATGTCGTAGCAACCGATGAAATCACGGCCTATACCAATTGGCCATGACGCGGGCGTCACGTCGATCGCAAGGTTTTCCTGAATTTCGTCAATGATCTCAAAGACGTCGCGGCTTTCGCGGTCCATCTTGTTGCAGAACGTCAGGATCGGCAGGTCACGCAGCCGGCAGACTTCGAAAAGCTTTCGCGTCTGGCTTTCCACACCCTTGGCGCCGTCGATCACCATGATCGCTGCATCCACGGCCGTGAGCGTCCGATAGGTGTCTTCCGAGAAATCGGAGTGGCCGGGCGTGTCGACCAGATTGAACCGGTAATCCCCGAATTCGAACGACATCGCCGAGGCAGAGACCGAGATGCCCCGATCCTTTTCCATCTCCATGAAGTCTGACCGAGTGCGCCGCGCCTCGCCCTTGGCGCGCACCTGTCCGGCCATCTGAATGGCACCGCCAAAGAGCAGGAATTTCTCGGTTAGCGTCGTCTTGCCCGCATCCGGGTGCGAGATGATCGCAAAGGTGCGGCGGCGGGCGATTTCGGGCGGCAGGTCCGGACGGTTTTTGGCGGTATCGAGCATGGGCGGAGCTATAGGGCGCACCGGGCGGAGGGGCAAGATGGATCGGTTCGCCCGCCTGTCGCGCGAATTTAGAATGGATTAACCAAAATGTTCATGCTATGTTCTCTCTACCTGAGAGGGAGAAAGACAATGGAACTGAAAGAGATTGCCAACACGCTGGTCGAAGGCTGCAAGACCGGTCAGGAAAAGGCCAACCTCGACAAACTCTACGCCCCTGACGCCGTTTCGGTCGAGGCGGCCGATATGGGCAGCGGTCGCGAGGTTCAGGGGCTTGATGCCATCAAGGGCAAGCATGATTGGTGGGATAATACCTTTGAAGTCCTCGACGCGAATATCACCGGCCCGATGCTGCATGGAGACGACAAGTTCGGTGTGATTTTCAAGATCAAGGCCAAGGACCGGGCATCTGGCCAGGTCAGCGACATGGAAGAGATCGCCGTTTATCACGTAGGCAACGGCAAGATCACCCGTGAAGAGTTCTTTTATACCCCCAGCGAGTAATCCGTAATTCGTACTCCGCTATTCGTACAAGGCGCCAAAACGGCAGGGCGGTCCGGGTTCCGCCTTGCCACCCTTCTGTACGTCGGGGCCCACTCTAGGGTCGCGCTATGAGCACATCGCAGGGCGGTTCACGCATCAGATCAATCGAGAGCGAGCCGAGCACGGAACGCGGCGCGCCCACGTCGCTATGCGCACCGACTGTGATCAGATCGGCCCCGCCATGATCAGCCAGCTGTTTGAAGACGGCATAGGGTGCGCCGACCGGCATCTCGGTTGTCGGGGCAATCCGCTCTGACAGGTCCGAACAGTTTCGCCATTCCGTTTCAGCCGCCTGTGCCTCCTTCACAAAGCTGGCTTCGAGGTTTGTTCCGACACCGGGTCTGCTTTCGAGCATGTCGCGGTAGGGCATGTGGACGACGTGAACCGGGGTCACCATGCCATCCCCCGAGAGCATCCCGCCGAATTCCATCGCGGCGGTTGAGGCGGGCGAAAAATCACAGGCCGCGAGAACTTGATCATAGTCGTGATCGGCAGCATCCTTGACCAGCAGAACCGGATTTTCCGTCTGCCGAACGACGCGCTGCATCGTGGTTTCGCGCAGGACATCCAGAAAAGGGCGCGACCGGTGAACCCCCAGAACAAGCAGGCTTTCCGGATTGTTCTGGGCCGCTGTCAGGATGCATTGCGTCGGATCACCGGCTTCGGCCATGACCTCGTAAGGTACGCCGTCCGCCACCGTCGACGCAAATCGGTCGACGTTGCTCAAGGCCTTGTCATGGACGGTTTCGACCAGATCGTCGGGCATCGCATCGTCGATCACGGTCAGCACTTTGACGCCCAGCCCCTTTTGCCGCGCGATGCGAAAGGCCCGCTGAACGGCACGATCGGCCCGGGGCGACATGTCTGTCGCGACAAGAATACCGTTCGCATGTTTGATGCTTGCCATTCAGTCTCCCCCTTTGCGTCCTGCCTACCATTCAATCGTCAATTTGGAGTACCCCCAACGCCTTAGCGCGAGGAAGCACGGCGCAGGATCTCTGCGATATTCACCTCGCTGGGCAGGGCCTCGCCGATTTCCAGATCGGCAAGACCGGATCGCGACCAGACCAGCGTGTCGGTGACCTCGTTCGGGGCGGCGGGCCGTGTGTTCATGTCGATCAGCATGGATTCCGCCGCGATCCCCTCGGCATAGATGATTTGGTGGGTGTCAAAGAGCAAGAGGAAGTAGTCGACAAAACCGCCCTCATCGACCACCACGCTGCTGCCGTTCACGAGATGCCGTGCCTTGATCAGGACTTCGGATCGCCCGAGGCCGAGCGCGTCCTGCCGCTGATAGATGAAAAGCCGGTGATCCGGGCTGAGGATCAGGTCGCTTGCGTTGTTGAGGGCACCGGCCTTGATGCGGATTGGGGCGAAATCCCCCACGGCGCGTACCGTGCTTTGCCCGATCCAGCGGATCGGTTGCGCACCGTCGTCGCGGGTCAGAACGCGATCACCAACCGACAGGTCTTCGATCAGCCGCTGCTCGCCCGAGGCGAGGGTGATATGGGTGCCGCGCGCGAACCGTGCGCAGGCCAGTTCGGCGAGTCGTTCAGCGGCGGCCTCGCGGTCTATGCCCACCAGCGCGTATGAAAGCCGGGGTTCGAGCTTGGCAAAGGGCAGCAGATAGATGTCGTTGATCGCGCCGTCATCGTCGACTTCGACCAGGATCATCGCGTCGGTCGGCGCGTTGTTCGATGACATGAGCGTCAGGATCGAATCGAGATGCACCCGGGCGCCCGGAACCCCCACGGCGCTGTTACGCCCGACAACATAGCCCTCATCGGTGGGCCGCAGCATCAGGGGCAGGTTCTGGTGGCCCGACGACAACTCATAGACGTCATCCATCACCAGCTCGTCCGCAAACGAAATCGGTTCGCCCTCGGACGCACCGGTCTTTGCGCGAAAATCTTGGTGCCGGATGACAGGCAGGCTTTGCGCCGGCGTGTCGTGGGGGAATGGCGTCTTCATGGAAAAAGGAGTATCGCAGTTTCATGCTCTTGGCATCCCGTTAACGCCATTCCAAGGTGAGGCGAACGGGACGTTTCTGCCGTTCCGGTGGGCCTTCATGAGCGAACAGGGGAGAATGTGATGGATCTGGGAATCTCTGGCAAAAGGGCGCTTGTCTGCGCGTCGTCGAAAGGCCTGGGGCTGGGTTGTGCCGAGGCGCTGGCGGCTGCTGGTGTCAATCTGGTGATGAATGCGCGCGGGTCCGATGCGCTGGAAGCCTCTGCGCAGGCGATCCGCGATGCTCACGGCGTTGAGGTTGCAACCGTCGCCGCCGATGTAACGACGCCCGAAGGGCAGGCAGCCGTTCTGGAAGCGGCGGGTGACATCGACATCCTGGTCAGCAATGCGGGTGGCCCGCCGCCTGGCATGTGGCATGACTGGGATCGGGATGATTTCATCGCGGCGCTTGATGCCAACATGTTGGCGCCGATCGCGCTGATGAAGGCCAGCCTGCCGGGCATGATGGACCGTGGCTGGGGCAGGGTGGTCAACATCACCTCGCAATCCGTGAAGGCGCCGATCGCGGTGCTGGGTCTGTCTAATTCAGCGCGGGCGGGTCTGACCGGATATGTCGCCGGCACGTCGCGGCAGGTGGCACCCAAGGGGGTCACGATCAACAACCTGTTGCCGGGTATCCACGCAACCGACCGGGCCGACGCGTTGGACGGCGGTGTGGTCAAGGCAAAGGGGATTACCCTGGACGAGGCACGGGCAGAGCGCGCGGCGACCATCCCGGCCCGCCGCTATGGCACCCGTCAGGAATTCGGGGCGGCCTGCGCGTTTCTATGTTCGATGCATGCCGGTTTCATCGTGGGCCAGAACATCTTGCTCGACGGCGGCGCAACCAACATGACGCTCTGATGGCCGAAAAGAACTTTTCCCTCAAGGATCAGCTCTTCAACGCCGACAGTCTTGGCGATCTGGCGGCGGAATATGCCGCCGGGCTGCCGGGATTTGATGGGGCTGCGTTTCGGGAAAAGGCATTATCCGGCGTGCCCGAGCGCACACTTGTGGCCTGTATCGACTGGTTTGCCGATTGTCTTGAGCCATATCTCGCCCCTGATTTTCCGACCATGGCGGATCAGCTTGAGGCGATGATGCCGCCGCCGCTCGACCCGGGGCTGAGCGATGATGATTTCGGGCGGTTCATTCACGCTGTGCCGGGCGTGCTGGCGGTGCGCCACGGGATGGAGGATCACCGCGACCGCGCGCTCGATCTGCTTCATGCGGCGACAAAACGGTTCAGTATGGAATTCTACATCCGCCCGTTTCTGAACCGCTGGCCGGATGAAACGCTTGAGCGTTTGCAAGCATGGATCAGGGACGAAAACTATCACGTGCGGCGGCTCGTCAGCGAAGGGACGCGCCCGAAACTGCCCTGGGCCAAGGCCATTGATGTGGGGCCGGACCGGACGATGGGATTGCTGGATGGTCTGCACGCGGATCCCACCCGCTTTGTCACCCGGTCGGTTGCGAACCACCTCAATGACATCGCCAAGACCCAGCCTGATCTGGTGCTGGGCGCGCTGCGGCGCTGGAACGATGTGGGCAAACAGGCCGGAAACGAGCTTGCCTGGATGAACCGCCACGCGCTGCGAACCCTAATCAAGGATGGGGATCCGGATGCGATGATCCATCTGGGTTATCGGGCAGACGCGCCGCTTGATGCGACGCTCGAACTGGCGGCAGATACGGCGAAGATTGGCGAAGCGCTTGATTTCACTGTCACCTTGCAAAGCGCCGAGGATCTGCCGGTTGTCGTCGACTACCGCCTGCGCTTTGCGCGCCCGAACGGAAAGACGGGCGAGAAGGTGTTCAAGCTCAAGGTCGCTGACCTGAAGGCGGGCAAGCCGATGACGCTGCGCAAGTCACACAAGCTGAAGGGCAACGCCACGACCTTCACGTTGCATCCCGGAGCGCACGAATTGACGGTGCAGGTTAACGGGGTCGACAGGGCGAACGCCAAGTTCGAGCTCGTCTAGCGCGCGCTACGCCGGGCTGTCCAATGCTCAGGTAAACCGGACCTTCCCGATATACGGGAGATTTCGGTTCCTTTGTGCATAATCGATCCCGTACCCCACGACAAATTCATCGGGTATTTCAAACCCGGTCCAGTCGGCCTTGAACTCGACCTCGCGGCGGGACGGTTTGTCGAGCAACGCGATCGTCTTTATGCGGGCCGGGTTGCGGTTTGCGAGTAGGCGGTGAACGTGGTGCATGGTGTGGCCAGTGTCGACGATGTCTTCGACGACCAGCACATCGCGCGCTTCAATTGCGCCGCGCAAGTCCTTGAGAATGCGCACTTCCCGGCTGGAAGTCATTTCCTCACCGTAGCTCGACGCCTCAAGAAAATCGACCTCGATCGGCAGGTTCAGTTCGCGCACGAGATCGGCAATGAAAACGAAGGACCCGCGCAAAAGACCCACAACGACCAGCTTGTCGGTATCTGCAAATTCGGTTTCGATTTCGCGGGCCAGCGCCTCGATCCGGGCGGCGATGGCTTTGGCCGAAATTAACTGGTCTATGACATATGGCCGCTCAGTCATGGCCCCCTCTTGATTTCGGGATGGCTTCACGACACATCCACGCGAACGTCAGAACCAGCACTAGCGCAATGCCGACCCATTCCGAAACCCGTTTCCTTCCATATTCCCCGCAGCAAATGTACGATCTGGTCGCCGATGTGGCGTCTTATCCTCAGTTCCTCCCGTGGTGTGCGGCGGCGCGGGTCAAATCGGTGGTGCCTTACGAGGACAAGCAGGTCATGACGGCAGATCTGGTGATTTCCTTCAAGGTGTTTCGCGAACGGTTTGGCAGCCGTGTCGTTCTCTGCCCGGAGATGAAAGAGATCGACACCGAATATGTCGACGGGCCCTTTCGCTATATGAAGTCGACATGGAAATTCGATGAGGCCGAGGGCGGGTGCGATGTTTCGTTCTTTGTCGATTTCGAATTCAAGAACGCCATCCTGCAGGGGATCATCGGCGTTGTCTTCAACGAGGCGATGCAGCGGATCGTCCGCGCGTTCGAACGGCGGGCGAAAGAGCTTTACGGATAGCACTTTTTGACCTTTCCTGCCTCGGGCGTCGGTTTCGGGGGCGGAAGATTTGGGCATCACTGACAAGCTGATCGATTTTGCGGTGGCGAAACCGCCCGAGACGGCGTTGGCTGTCATGCGCCTTTCGCTGCTCGATTGGGCGGCCTGTGGCATGTCTGGTGCGCGCATCGGTGATTTTGCCGGGTTCGGCGGGTTTTCGGGCGTTGGCCCGCATGCCTCTTTCGATGGTCAGGCGCGCGATCCGGCAGGTGCGGCGCTGGCGAATGGTACTTTTTCCCATGCGCTCGACTTCGATGACACTCATTTCGATCATATCGGCCATCCTTCGGTTGCGGTCATCCCCGCAGCACTAGCGATAGCCGAACGCGAAGGGCGCACGATCGAAGATATGCTCGAGGCAGGTCTGATCGGAGCGGAGGCCTCGGTCGCCGTGGGTCTTTGGCTCGGTCGGTCGCATTATCAGGCGGGGTACCATCAGACCGCCACGGCAGGCGCGTTCGGGGCGACACTGGCGGCGGCGCGGCTGCTGGACCTTGGGCCCGACAAGCTGCGCCACGCCTTGGGATTGTGTTCCACTATGGCTTCAGGCCTCAAGTCGCAATTCGGCACGATGGGCAAGCCACTCAATGCCGGTCTCGCCGCGCGTGCGGGGGTTGAAGCGGCGCTTTGGGCCGTGGCCGGGATGACGTCCTCGGATGATATCGAGGCATTTGGCGCGACCCATCATGGTGAAGACAATGATGTGGACCTGCCGGGTGTCGACTGGCGGATGGAGCGGGTCAGCCTCAAGTTTCACGCCTGCTGTCACGGCCTTCATGCGGCGCTGGAGGCGATGCGGGACATGGATCTGACATCGGCGAATGCGATCCGGATCACGACCCATCCGCGCTGGATGAGCGTTTGCAACATCGCCACGCCCCGCACGGGGCTGGAGGCCAAGTTTTCCTATCGCCTGGTGACCGCGATGGCGGCCAAGGGCCTCAACACGTCCGATATCGGCTGCTTCAGCGATGAGACCGCGCAGCGTGCCGATCTGGCCGCGATCCGCGACCGGGTGACCGTTATTGCCGATGACAGCCTGACCGAGACGCAAGCGTGGGTGGAGGCAGGCGGTCAGGTCGTGTCCTTCGATCTGTCCGATCCGATGCCCATGTCAGAGCGCGCTGCACGGGTGCGCCACAAGGCGGAGGCTTTGATTGGGCCGGCGGCCGGGTCGCTTCAGGTGGCGATTGACGGAAACGACCTGTCAGCCTTCGTTCGGATCATCGAGGGCGGCGAGTAATAGGCTGAGCGCATGGTCGCGTGCATCGTCCCGCACTTTGCCGCGACCGACTGCGCCGAATTCGACTGTCTCGGTCCGGACGCCGTTTTCGTCGGCGATCCCGAAACACACACGGCCTTCCGGCTTGAATTCCGATCCGCCGGGCCCGGCGATCCCCGTGACGGACACCGCCAGCTGCGCGTTTGACCGCTGTAGCGCGCCCTTGGCCATTTCGGCGGCGACCTCTTCGGATACCGCGCCCACGGCATCCAGCGTCGCCGGATCCACGCCCAACATCTCGACCTTGGCCGCGTTGGTGTAAGTGACGAAGCCACGCTCGACCACGGCGGACGAGCCGGGGATGTCGGTCAGGGCCGCGGTGATCATGCCCCCGGTGCAGCTTTCAGCGGTTGCGATCATGATGCAGCGGGCCTTGGCCGCTTCGAGAACGTCTTTGGCGAGGCTCACATCAGCGCTCCATGCGCTAGCGCGGCGAGGGCGAGCGTGCCAAGCGCGGCGAAGATACCGGCCAGCACATCGTCCAGCATGACCCCAAGCGCGTCACCGCGCCGATCGGCCCAGCCCACCAACCATGGTTTCCAGATGTCGAATAGCCGAAAGAGCACGAACGCTGAAACCCAGCCGGGCCACATCGCCAGAATGTCGATGCCCCGGGTCGTGGCGGCAAGGGAAAGGGGCCAAAGCGCGATCCACTGCCCCGCGACCTCATCGATGACGATCTCGGAGGGGTCATGATCGTCTGACCCTGCGGTCATCTTGCCGGTGGCCCAGAGGCCGGCGGCGAAGGCAATGACCGTACCGATGGCCAAAAGGGCAAAGCCACCGACCCAATGAAGCGCCAAAGCGCAGGGCAGGGCCGCCAGCGAACCCCAGGTGCCGGGGGCGGGTCTGAGGTAGCCCGCGCCGAAGAACGTGCCGATGATCCGATCGATCGTCATGACCGGATGAGCGCGCAGGTGGCGATGCAGGCGATCCCTTCACCGCGCCCGGTAAAGCCCAGCTTTTCGGATGTCGTTGCTTTGACCGAAATCCGCTCGGCATCGAGCCCCATGAGATCTGCCATGCGCTGTCGCATGGCCGTGGCATAAGGCCCGATTTTCGGATGCTCGCAGATGATCGTGCAATCGACGTTCGAGATTTCGAACCCCAACTCGGCGCTTAGTGCCACGGCGTGTTCAAGGAATATGTGACTTGCCGCCCCTTTCCATTGCGGATCGGATGGGGGGAAATGCTGGCCGATATCGCCGCGCGCCAAGGCGCCATAGATTGCGTCGGTGACCGTATGCATCGCGACGTCCGCATCCGAATGACCGACAAGGCCATGGGTGTGCGGGATCGACACGCCGCAGAGAACGACGTGGTCCCCCGGTCCGAAAGCGTGCACGTCGAAGCCGTTACCGAGGCGGATGTCCATTGCGGCTCTCCAATATACGCGCCGCGCGGGCGAAATCAGCGGGCAGGGTGATCTTCAGGTTGTCTTCGTCGCCGGGGACAATGGCCACGTCAAGGCCCGCGGCGCGGGCAACCTCGACGTCGTCGGCTGCGCTGCCTGCATGGTTCTGATGGGCCTGCAGAATGGCGTCGTATCGGAACCCTTGCGGCGTCTGCGCGCGAAAGAGGCCGGTCCGGTCTTGTGTACCGGTCACCTTGCCGCCCGCACCGGTCCATAGCGCATCGGTGACCGGCAGGGCGGGTGCAGCACCTGCATGATCGGCGAGCGCGTCGATCACCGCGTCGATCGTTGCGGCTTGCAAACAAGGACGCGCGACGTCGTGGATCAGAACAAGTTCCGGAGGCATTTCAGCAAGCGCCAGTAGCCCGGCCCTGACCGAGGCTGCACGGTCTGCGCCGCCGGTCGCGATCACTGGTCCGACGGGGGCGAGGGGCAGGTCATCGGGGTTCAGCACCAGAACAATCCGGCCGATGGCGGGATGACGGTGAAAGACATCAAGGGTATGGTCGATCACCCGCGCACCGCTCAGCGATTGCCATTGTTTGGGGGTCTCTCCACCTGCGCGGGTGCCACGCCCGGCGGCGACGATGATGGCTGCGATATCGTTAACGGAACCGGATGACATATCGCGATGTCTAGGCAGATGCCGGGGAACTGGCAATGCCTGAGCATCTGCCTCTTTTTTGAGCAGTAGCGCCCAGCACAGCGAATTTCGGCGTCGGTGCGATTGAGAGAACCACTTCGCTGCGCTAGCTAAACGGGGAAATGCACAAGGATTAAGCAGACGCCCATGCGCTATGCGCTTGCCCCGCTCGATCCTCCCATCATGCTTGCACCGATGGCGGGGATCACCGATTTGCCCTTTCGCGACCTCGTGGGCCGGTTCGGCGTCGGCATGGTTGTGTCCGAGATGGTGGCCAGCCACGACATGCTGAATGCAAGGCCCGGGACCCGCGAAAAGGCAGAGCTGGGTATCGGGCGCGCGGGCACCGCTGTGCAACTGGCGGGCCGCGAGGCTGCGCCCATGGCCGAGGCGGCGCGAATGGTCGAAGGGCAGGGTGCTGCCGTCATCGATATCAACATGGGCTGCCCGGCCAAGAAGGTAACCAACGGCTATTCCGGGTCGGCCCTGATGCGCGACCCCGATCATGCCCTGACCCTGATCGAAGCGGTCGTGCGGGCCGTCAATATCCCCGTGACGCTCAAGACCCGGCTGGGCTGGGACGATGGCATGCGGAATGCTCCGGAGATCGCAGCGCGAGCCGAAGCGGCGGGCATCCAGCGCATCGTCATTCATGGGCGGACCCGGTGCCAGTTTTATAAAGGGAGCGCGGATTGGGCGGCGATCCGTGCGGTCAAGGATGCGGTGAACATTCCGGTCATCGCGAATGGCGACATCGTCGATCTGGCCTCAGCCAAGGCGGCGCTGGCCCGGTCAGGCGCGGATGGCATCATGATCGGGCGCGGCGCACAGGGGCGGCCCTGGATCCTGGCCGAGATCGCGCATCAGCTCTTTGGCACGCCGCGACCCGATGTGCCGACCGGTCAGCAATTGGTCGATCTGGTGGCAGAGCATTATGACGCGATGCTTGGTTTTTACGGTGAAACGCTGGGTCTGCGCGTCGCGCGCAAGCATCTTGGCTGGTACATGGATCACGCTGGCACGCCCAAGGCGCTGCGGAAACGCATCCTGACCGCGCCAAGCGCCAGGGACGTGTTCGATACGCTGCCGGATGCGATATGCGCCGCGACAGGAGCAGACGCCGCATGAAGGGTGAGCCGGATATCTGGGCTTCGATCCCCGTGCCTGCGGTAATCATCGGAGTCGATGACAGGATTGTCGACATCAACTCGGCTGCCGAAGGGTTCTTTAACGCGTCAGCCAAATCGATCCGCGGGACGCCGGTCTGGGATCAGCTGGCCGTCGATGCGCCGCTCGAAGACAGCTTTCAGCGTGCCCGCAGCCAGAGCACGCCGCTGTTTGTCAACGACGTCGATGTTGGCACGGGCCAGCGGGCGCCGCTGCAATGCGCCCTGCAGATTGCCCCGCTGATCGGGGCGCCGGGGCAGATGGTGCTAATGATCACCCCGCGTGAGCTTGCCGGGCGGATGACGCTCAATCATTCGGTCAAGTCGGCGGCGAAATCCGCCATCGGCATGGCCGAGATGCTGGCGCATGAAATCAAGAACCCCCTTGCTGGGATCACGGGGGCCGCGCAGCTGCTGAGCATGAACCTGGGTTCGGAAGATCTTGAGCTGACCGATCTGATCGTGACGGAAAGCCGGCGGATCGTGAAGCTGCTGGAGCAGGTCGAACAGTTTGGTAACCTGTCGCCGCCGGACCTGCAGCCCGTCAACGTTCACGACGTGCTGGACCGGGCAAGACGCTCGGCGCTGCTGGGTTTCGGGGCCGAGATGAAGATCATTGAGGACTACGACCCCTCGCTGCCACTGGCCCATGGCGATCCGGATCAGTTGCTGCAGGTGGTGCTCAACCTCGTGAAAAACGCGTCCGAAGCTGCCGGGCCCGAAGGGGGCACGATCCGCCTGCATTCCTATTTCGAACATTCCTTCCGACTGCGTCGCGCCGACGGCAAGGGGCAATCGCTGCCGCTGCAGATCGAAGTCATCGATGATGGCCCCGGCCTGCCGGAAAGCATCAAGGGTGACATATTCGATCCGTTTGTGTCGGGTAAGGAGAACGGGACCGGACTGGGTCTCGCCCTCGTTTCCAAGATCATCTCGGACCACAACGGCTGGATTTCGGTGACATCGGCACCCGGCAAAACGGTCTTTCGCATTTCGCTTCCGCGCGCGCCGCGGGCATTGGACTTGGTAAAAACTGGAAAGGATTAAGCATGGACGGCACGGTTCTGGTTGCTGACGATGATCGGACGATCCGCACGGTACTCACGCAGGCGCTGACGCGTGCGGGATGCAAGGTTCATGCAACCTCTTCACTGACGACCCTGATGAGATGGGTGGGCGAGGGCAAAGGCGACGTTGTTATCAGCGACGTCATGATGCCTGACGGCAACGGGCTGGAAATGCTGCCGAAGATCGCTGAGGACAGGCCCGGCATGCCGGTCATCGTGATTTCCGCTCAGAATACCATCATGACCGCGATCCAGGCCGCCGAGGCGGAGGCATACGATTATCTGCCTAAGCCGTTCGATCTGCCTGACTTGATGAAGCGCACGGCCAAGGCGCTGGAACACAAGGCCCAAAGCCCGCGACCCATCGAAGAAGACGAGCGCCCGGATGAGCTGCCGCTGGTCGGTCGTACGGCGGTGATGCAGGCCCTCTACAGGGTGGTCGCGCGGGTCATGAACACCGATCTGGCTGTCCTGATCTGGGGCGAAAGTGGCACCGGGAAATCGATCATCGCGCGGGCGGTTCATGACTTTTCCGACCGGCGGACGCTGCCCTTTGTAACGGTTACTGCGGCCGATCTGACTGATCTGGAAGGTCCGGCGCGCATCATGGCGCGGGTCAAGGGCGGTACCCTCCTGATCGACGAGATCGGGGATATCCCCGAAGAGCTGCAGGCCCGGATCGTGCGCATGATGGACACGCCCGGCGATTTCACCCCGCGGTTTCTGGCCACCAGCCAGACGGATCTGGCCGCCGCGATGGAGGCCGGGCAGGTCCGCAAGGATCTTTATTATCGCCTGAGTGGTGCAACCCTGCATGTGCCAGCGCTGCGCGAACGTGTCGATGACATTCCGCTGCTGGCCGACCACTTCCTTGGTCGCATCGAAAAGGCGGGGCAGGCCCGGCGTGTCCTGAGCGAAGGCGCGACCGAGATCTTTCGCACCTACAGCTGGCCAGGCAATGTCCGGCAGCTGGAAAACGCCGTTCGCCGCCTGGGGCTGACCAGCCGCGCGGTGGAAATCAGCGCCGCCGAGGTTGAACAGGTGCTGGGCCATCAGCCAGAGCTTGAGCCGATGCGCAGCGCGGGCGACACGGAAAAGCTGGGTGCTTCGGTTGCGCGGCATCTGCGCCGCTACTTTGATCTGCATGGCAACATGCTGCCGCCGCCGGGTCTTTATGGCCGGATCCTGCGCGAAGTCGAGGTGCCCCTGATCGAGATTGCCCTCGATGCGACCGGCGGAAATCAGGCAAAATGCGCCGATTTGCTGGGAATCAACCGAAATACGCTCAGAAAGAAACTCACCGATCTCGATATTCAGGTGACACGTCGTAGAAAGTTGATGTAATACTGCCACACAAACCGTGGCCATTAGGGCGCTTCCCTAGTCAGGACCACATTATATGGCGGAAGGGCGCAGTTTGCGCCCCATCATCGAGGTGGGGGCCACGTGGCAACCCAGACACGGCAACTGCGATTGGCGGCCCTTGGTCGACTTTCACGACAACGGCGGGTCCGCAACGCCGCAACGTTCGGTTTGGTCGTTCTCGGGCCCCTGCTTGCGCTCGCAACGTTTCTGGTTCTTGGGCCACTGGAGCAGGGTTCAAGCACCTTGTCGCTGCGGCTGGTCCTGTTGGCCGACCTTGTCTATGTCCTTGTCGTCGCCGCGCTGATCCTGGCGCAGATTGCCCGGCTCGTCGCTGCCCGGCGCGCCAAGTCCGCCGGTTCACGCCTGCACCTGCGCCTGACGGGTGTGTTTGCCCTCTTGGCGCTCATCCCTACCGTAACGGTCGCGATCTTTGCCGCCCTGACGATCAATATCGGCCTTGAGGGCTGGTTTTCGGATCGGGTCCAGCAAGTGGTGGGCAATTCCCTCGCGGCCGCCGAAGCCTACGAACTGGAACAGCGCGAAGACCTTGCCGAAGACGCGCTGGCGCTTGCCCGCTTTTTCGATCGCCTGCGCCGGACCGAGCCCATTTCCGACAGTGAGCTTTTGGGCGAGGGGCAACGCCAGATCCAGCGTGGCCTGCGCGAGGCCTATCTGATCGACGGCACGGGTTCGATCAGGTCGCGGGGCGATCGGTCATACCTCTTTGATTTCGAGCAACCGCCCGAAGTGTATATCGAACGGGCGGATGCCGATGGTCTCGTGATCATCGAAGACTGGGCGAACAACGAATTCCGCGCCCTCGTTCCGCTGCAAAGCTATGTCGACCGGTATCTCTATGTCAGTCGCGACGTGGATGGCGAGTTGCTGTCCCTGCTTGATGAAACACAGGAAACGGTCCGCTTTTATCAACAGCTCGAAAGCGAACGCGGTCGCCTGCTCTTTGATTTTGGCCTCTTTTACCTTGGCTTCGCAGTGATCCTGATCCTTGCCGCGATCTGGTTGGGCTTGTGGTTCGCTGAACGCCTGAGTGGCCCTGTGGGGCGTCTGACAGGTGCCGCGCAGCGGGTTGGGGCGGGTGATCTGGACGTGCAGGTGCGCGAGGAAGAGGGCGACGACGAGATCGCCATGCTGGGCCGTTACTTCAACCAGATGACCCGGCAACTTAAGGGTCAGCGCGAGACACTCCTCGACAATACGCATCAGATCGAACGCCGTCGCCGCCTTTTCGACTCTGTGCTGAGTTCGGTGACATCGGGCGTCGTGGGCCTTGATGCCGAGGGGCGTGTCGCGTTCGTTAACCGCTCGGCCGAGCGCCTGCTGGGATGGCACGAAGACCGCCAGTCGGTCCCGCTCGCCGTTGCCGTGCCCGAATTCGCGGCCCTATTCGCGTTGCTGCGCGCCAGCCCGACCCAGGTTGCGCAAGGCGAGATCAAGGTGACGCGGAACGGACGGCTGGAAAACCTGCTGGTGCGCATGGCAACCCGGCGGAACGAGGATGGGGGCCTTGAGGGCTATGTGGTGGCCTTTGATGATGTCACCGATCTGGTCAGCGCGCAGCGCATGGCGGCCTGGGGCGATGTAGCGCGCCGCATTGCCCATGAAATCAAGAACCCGCTCACCCCGATCCAGCTGAGCGCTGAGCGGATCAAGCGCAAATTCAGCCCGAAACTGGCCGATGACAGCGACGCCCTGGAACAGATGACCGACGTAATCGTGCGCCAGACCGGTGATTTGCGCCGCATCGTCGACGAGTTTTCGAAATTCGCCCGGATGCCCGAGCCCGAACGCAAGCCGCTTGATCTCGTTGAACTGGTCGAGGGGGCCGTGATGCTGCAGCAATCGGGGCAGCCCGGTGTCGAGATCGCAACCGATCTGCCGAACAAACCAATAGCGGCCGAGCTGGACGCGACGATGATCGGGCAGGCGTTAACCAATCTGATCAAGAACGCCGGCGAAGCCACTGAAAGTCTTAAGATTGACGGCGCACCCGACGGGTACAGCCCCCGCATCGAGGTCGCCATGACCCACACACCGCTGGGCGCGCAGATCACCATTTCCGACAACGGTATCGGCCTGCCCGAAGATCGGGCGCGCCTGTTCGAGCCGTATGTAACCACCCGCGACGAAGGCACCGGGCTGGGCCTGCCCATCGTCAAGAAGATCATCGAGGAACACGGGGGCACGCTGACGCTCGAAGATGCGGCCCCCATGCAGGGCGCAACGCATTGCGGAGCAATGGCAGTGATCACGCTGCCCGTGCTCCATCAGGAAGTTAAGGAGAAGGTAGAGGCATGAGTGACATACTAATCGTCGATGACGAACGCGATATCCGCGAGCTGATCTCGGACATCCTTGAGGACGAAGGGTTTTCGACCCGGCTGGCTGGCAATTCCGAAGACGCGATGAAGGCGATCAACGCCGAGGCGCCCGCGCTGATCATCCTCGACATCTGGCTCAAGGACAGCCGGATGGACGGGATCGACATCCTGAAGGCCGTCAAACGGGACAACCCGGACGTGCCGGTGGTGATCATTTCCGGCCACGGGAACATCGAGATCGCGGTGGCCGCGATCAAGCAGGGCGCATACGATTTCATCGAAAAGCCGTTCAACATCGACCAGCTGCTCGTCGTGATCCGCCGCGCGATGGAAACCAGCCGGTTGCGCCGCGAGAACCAGAGCCTGCGTCGCCAGGAGGCCGGGCAGGCCGAGATGATCGGCAATTCCTCTGCCTTCCGCGCACTTGTTTCCCAGCTTGAAAAGGTCACGAAATCGAACGGTCGCGTTATGCTGACGGGCCCAGCCGGGTGCGGCAAGGAGGTCGCGGCGCGATACATTCATGCTCATTCCAATAGATCCAATGCGCCTTTTGTGACGGTGAATTGCGCGGGCGTCGAACCTGATCGGGTAGAAGAAGTGCTGTTCGGCCGTGAAACGGCGGACCGGGGCGTGGAACCGGGGCTGCTGGAGCAGGCCCATGGCGGCATCGTCTATTTCGACGAAGTGGCGGATATGCCCGTTGGGACCCAGTCGAAAATCCTGCGGGTTCTGGTCGACCAGCAGTTCCAGAGGGTCGGGGGTAATGACAACGTCCGTGTCGATCTGCGGGTGATTTCATCGACCAACCGCGATCTTGAGGCGGAGATTCAGGCCCAGAACTTCCGGCAGGAGCTTTATCACCGTCTCAATGTTGTGCCGATAGAGGTGCCGTCGCTCGAAGACCGGCGCGAAGACATTCCGGTGCTTGCCGCGCATTTCATAGACAGTTTCCACAAGTCGCAGGGCCTGCCGCAGCGCGGCCTCGCTGAAGATGCCTCGGCGCTTTTGCAGACGATGGCGTGGCCCGGCAATGTCCGCCAGCTTCGCAACATGATCGAGCGGGTCCTGATCCTGGGCGAGGGCACTGGCGAGATCGAAGCGGCCGAGTTGCCGGGCGAGCAGGAGGGCCAGGCCGAAGAAGGCCGCGTGGTGCTGTCCGGCGCCTTGGCGACGCTGCCGCTGCGCGAGGCCCGCGAGGCGTTCGAACGGGAATATCTGCTGACCCAGATCAACCGGTTCGGCGGCAACATCTCTCGCACAGCGAACTTCGTCGGGATGGAGCGCAGCGCGCTTCACCGCAAGCTCAAATCACTTGGTGTCGTGACCAGCTCAAAAGCAGGGGCCCGGGTGGCGCATCTGGACGAGATGGCAACCGCCGCGGAATAGCCTAGCGTTTGCGGCGCTTGCCGGGAATCTTCGATTGGAAATCGGGCGGCCGCTTGGCCACCCATGATAGGAACTTTGCGAGCCGTGGATGGCTGCGCAGTGCTTCGGGTGTGTTGTAGGATCGTGCCAGTTCGGCCTCTGTCAGCGTGGCGTGGATTTCGCAGTGGCAGATGTGATGCAGCAAAACGGTCGGCCCACCTTTCCCGCCTTTGAGCTTGGGGATCAGGTGGTGCAGGCTTTGCGGAACGTCGGGCGGAATGGGGCGATCGCAGAGCGGACAAATCGGATCGGGCATTGAAAGGTCCTTGCGCCACTGCAATCACCCGTGACAATTGGCCTTGCACGTTAGGGATGCAAGGGGGCGACGCGTGGACTTCGAATTCAACTTCGATCTGGAAAGCCAGCCGGAGATCGTTCAGACGGCTGCCGGATACATCCTGCAGGGCTGGGACCTGGCGAAAGGCTGGCTGCTGAGCCCCGAAGCATGGTCGCAATTCGGGCTACTGATCGTGGCCTATCTGGCGGCGCGGTACTTTACCCGGAGGGTCACACCCGCTCTCCAGCGTGTACTGACCCCACCGGAAGAGGCACAGAACGTCATCGCGACGGGCCGCCGTTTTGTCCTGACCTTCCTGCCGCTGCTTTTGCCCCTTACGGCGTTTCTGTTCACCGCAATCGGCGAGCAGATCGTTCGTTCGATCTTTGAATCCGGGGCTGTCATTGCCTTTGGCAAGCGCGTGTTCATCTTTCTGGCCGCACGACAGCTGGCCAATGAGATCGTCCAGGAACCGTTCCTCAAGCTGCTCGCCGGCAAGGTTCTGGTTCCCATTGCCGCGCTTTACGCTCTTGGCCTGCTTGATCCCGTATCGGTCTGGCTGACCGAAACCGTCGTCGGCGTCGGCAATATTCAATTCTCGCTCATGTCCATCGTGCGGGGGGCCATTGCGGGTGCGATCCTGTTCTGGTTGGGCTCGTGGAGCAGCCAGCAATCGGCGGTCTACATCGCCAAGCAGGAGATGCGCCCGTCGCTGCGCGAATTGTCGACCAAGACGGCTGAGCTGCTGATCTTTGGTACCGCCTTCATCCTGCTCATGAGCATCATGGAGATCAACCTCGCCTCGCTGGCCGTCATTGGTGGTGCCATCGGTGTGGGCCTTGGTTTCGGCCTGCAAAAGATCGCGTCGAACTTCATTTCGGGCGTCATTCTGCTGCTTGAGGGGCAGGCGACCGTGGGCGACTATGTTGAACTCGACGGCGGTGAGGCAGGCACGATCGTTAAGATGACCGCGCGTGCGGCAATCCTGGAAACCTTCGATGGCCGCTGGATTGTTGTGCCGAACGAAGACTTCATCGTCACGCGGGTCGTGAACTATTCCGATAGCGGCAGCGCGAACCGGTACGAGGCCGCGTTTTCGGTCAGCTATGACACGGACATCAACAAGGTGCCGGGTATCATCAACCCGGCGGTCGAGGCGTTGTCGTTCGTTCTGAGCGAGCCCGAGGGGCCTGATTGCGAACTGGTCGGCTTTGGTGACAGTGGCGTCGACTTTTGCGTCGAATACTGGGTGAACGGCATCGACGACGGGCGAAACAAGTACAAGAGCCACGTGTTGTTCGCGATCTGGAACGCCCTGAAAGACGCCAATATCGAAATCCCGTATCCGCATCGGGTGGTGGAATTGAAAACCGAGGGCCAGCAGGCGCATGCCTTGGCTGAACAAAGCGTTAACGGCCCGCGACAGGAGGCATGACGGGCCGCGCTCTTGTCATCGGGGCGGGCCCGGCGGGTCTGATGGCTGCCGAAGAACTGGCCCGGGCAGGTCTTGCCGTGACGGTGGCAGAGGCGATGCCGTCGATTGGCCGCAAGTTTCTCATGGCCGGAAAATCAGGGTTGAACCTGACGAACAACCGCCCGCTCGATGCCTTTGTGGCCACCTATGAACCGCACGAGCATCTGCGCCCCATGTTGGAGGCGTTCGGCCCGGATCAGGTCTGTGCATGGGCCGAGGGGCTGGGTCAGACCCTTTTTGTCGGATCATCCGGCCATGTGTTCCCGACCGTGATGAAAGCCTCCCCGTTGCTCAGGGCTTGGGCAGGGCGTCTGGCGGATTTGGGTGTCACGATCCGCACGCGTAATCGGTGGGTCGGGGGGCTGCCGCGGCCGGGTGAGCCCTGGCGTTTTGAGAGCGCCGAGCCGGTCGAGGCCGATGTTGTGGTTCTGGCCCTTGGTGGCGCGAGTTGGCGCAGGCTGGGATCAGACGGGGCGTGGGCTGAGACGCTGGCGGATGCGGGCATCCCAACCGTCCGCTTCGCGCCTTCCAATATCGGGTTCCGCGTTGGCTGGAGCGATCACATGCGGCCCCATTTCGGCAAGCCCGTCAAACCAGTGGCGCTGATCGCTGGGCATCGGCGCGTTCGCGGTGAATTCGTGATTTCCGAACAGGGGATCGAGGGCAGCGGCCTCTATGCGGTTTCGTCGGCATTGCGCGAAGGTGCTGAGCTCCTTGTCGATCTTGCGCCGGATCTGAGCGATGCCGTGGTGCAGGAGCGGCTGGCGCGGGCGCGGCGTGGCAAGACGGTCTCGAACCTGTTGCGCAGTCTGTTCCGCTTTCACCCGGTCAAGATCGCGCTCGTTCAGGAATTCGCGCGGGGCGTTCCGGTCACTGATCTGCCGCTCAAACGGCTGCCAATCCCGCATCAGGGGCCAAGGCCGATGGACGAGGCGATTTCGACCGCCGGAGGAGTTGCGTGGTCAGCGCTGGATGACGGGTTGATGCTGACGCAGCGGCCCGGTGTCTTTTGCGCGGGCGAGATGCTGGATTGGGACGCGCCCACGGGTGGCTACCTGCTGACCGCCTGCCTCGCCACGGGTCGGTGGTCGGGCCGGGCGGCGGCCAGTTATGCGCCTTAGGCGTGCCGCCCTGCCGCTGAAAAGGCCGGCCGGCCCCGCATTTCCTTGGTGTAGGCCTTGATCCGGTCGCTGATCGGCGGAAACTCCGCCATGCGCGCCCAGCCCAGACAATGGACCGCCAGAATATCGGGGATCGACATCGCATCGCCCATGATGAAGGGACCCTGAAATGCATCCTCGAGCATCGACAGGCTGCGCAGGAATTCCTTTTTCAGCGCGTCGGTGATCTGGGGCATCCGCACGTCTTCGGGCAGGATCATGTTGTGTTTTGAGTGAGTCCAGAGCAGCGCATCGAATTCATCGATCAGCATCTGAGTAACGGCATCCTGCCGCGCGCGGGCGATCGTTCCGGCGGGCGCCGTCATGCCGCCGTGCTTGTCGGCGAGATAGGTCATGATGGCGACGCTGTCGGTCAGCACGTCGTTGCCGTCTTTCATCGCGGGGATCTTGCCGGAGGGGTTGAATTGCTTGGCCTCAGGCGTGCCGGGATAAACCTCGGTAAAGGCGTAAGGCTGGCCCAGTTCCTCCAGCATCCACATCACCCGGAACGCGCGGCTGCGCACCGCTCCCATTACTTCGTACATCGGTTATGATCCTCCCGTCTTGCGTGCGCACTTTAGCGGCGGGGATTGCGATCACAACCCGAAGTTCCTGACGGAAAATGGCAGGGCATTACGGTAGACCGGAACCAGATTGATGGAGGGATTAATGTCCAAGACAGGTTCATGTATTTGCGGCGCGGTCCGCTATGAAATTCAAGGCGATGTGACCAAGACCGGGGCCTGTCATTGCGGCATGTGCCGGAAGTGGAGCGGCGGCGTTTATCTTGGCATCGAGGTACCAGCGGATGCGCTGAAGATTGAGGGGGCGGACAACATCAGCACCTATGGATCATCGGAATGGGCAGAGCGGGCGTTCTGCAAGACCTGCGGCAGTTCACTCTATTATCGCGTGACGGCGCCCGGACCCTATCAGGGCACCTATCACCTTGGGCTGGGTGGGCTCGATAATCCCGACGGGGTCGAATTGACCGAAGAGATCTTTATCGATCGCAAACCGGACGGCTACGCCTTTGCCGGCGAACGCAAGACGATGACGGAGGCCGAGGTGATGGCGATGTTCGCCGGTCCCGCCGAGACCTAGGTCACCGGGAACACAAAGCACCGGTCGCGCGGGACCCGCAGCCACAGCACCATGCCGGGTTGCGGCAGAAAGACGTTGGGAACCGTGACCTTGAGGATCGAGCCATCGTTATCAAGGCGGAATTCGACAAGGCTTTCATTGCCAAGAAAACGAGACCGTTCAACAACGGCACGCGCGGGCACGCCCTCGGTCACCGTTGGGCGCGGTCCTTCACCAGAGCGGTCAAAGTCGATTTTCACGTGCTGCGGGCGGAACACGATGTCGACCTCTGTCCCGTCCGGGATGCCGGGGGCCAGAAAGCGCCCGAAGGGCGTTGGCGCCAAGGCGCCATCGACGCGCGCCCGCAGGACGTTGGCATCGCTGAAAAACGCCACGGCCGCGCGGTCGATGGGGCGGGTGTAGACATTGTAGGGTGCGCCCTGCTGCACGATCCGGCCATCCCGCATAAGCGCGATCTGATCGGCCATCCGCATCGCTTCTTCGGGTTCGTGGGTGACGAGCAGAACCGCAGTGTCTTCGTCCTTGAGAATGCTTAGCGTTTCATCCCGGATCCCGTCACGCAGCCGGTTGTCGAGGCCGGAAAACGGTTCGTCCATCAGCATGATGCGGGGGCGGGGGGCGAGCGCCCGGGCCAACGCCACGCGCTGCTGTTCACCCCCCGACAATGCATGCGGAAAGGTATCGATGAAGCGGCTCATATGGACCCGATCCAGCATCTGTTCGACGCGGGCCCGCTTTTCGGCCTTCGACCCGGTGAGCCCGAAGGCCACGTTGTCAGCGACGCTGAGATGCGGAAAGAGCGCAAAGTCCTGGAACATCAGCCCGATTTCGCGCCGCTCCGGTGGAACCCGGGTGATCGTGTCGCAGATCAACGCGCCGTCGACGTAGATCTCGCCGCTGTCCTGCATCTCGACCCCTGCGATCATCCGCAGCGTCGTGGACTTGCCGCAGCCCGAGGGGCCAAGCAGGCAGGTGACTTGCCCCGGCATGATCTGCAGCGACACGTCGTCGACAACCATGCGCCCGCCAAAGCTGCGCGTGAGATTGCGGATTTCCAGGCGCGGAGAAGTGTCCGGCACGCGCTTACCCATTCCCGATCAAAACAGTCAGGAGGTATCAGCCCGGTCCCGGCGCTGCAAGGGCGCTAGCGCGACAGCCGCAGCAGCCCGTTTTCGATCTCGATGCGGCCAAAGCGTTGCAGGTATCCCATGCCCAGGAGGGAATCCTGCATGTCGCCCTCGTTGACGACGGCAAAGACATCGCGGTCTTCGATCGGGCCGAGCGAGATGGATTGGAGCCGAACGGGTGCTGTGCGGACCTCGCCGTTTGCTGTCATGGCTGAGCCTACAAAGCGCAGGTCGCCCACATCAATGCCCGCGACCACCGCATCCTCGCGCCGAAGCACAATATCGGTGGCACCGGTATCCACCATGAAGTCGATGGGTTGGTCGTTCACGTTAAGCGTCAGGTAATAATGCCCGTCGGGGTATTGCGGCACTTCGATCGCGCCGGTCTCGCCGATCCGGGCGACGCTGGGGTTGAGCCCGCGCTCGATATATTCCCAAAGTGCAAAGGCGGCGATGGCCCCGAGGAAGATCAGGACCCAGATCGCCGCCTGCTGCAGCGTCTTGTTCCAACCCAGCCGGTTGGAGGCAAGGAATGTCCCGGTCAGGGCCACGGCCCAGAGACCGAGAAAGATGAACGATGCGACTTGATCGCCAGACATGGAACCTCCGTTTGATCGGGATATAGGCGACGTGGCGCGCCGTGTCAGCGTCTCGTTCGCCAGTCGTGTCGGAGTTGAGTATTTTCGGAACAGTGAAGGATCAGGCGATTTTTTCGGCTGCTTCGAGCGCTTCTTCGGCCTGAAGCCACAGGGTTTCGGCGCGGGCTATCGCCTCTTCGACCTCGGCAAACTTTTTTTGCCAGGTTTCGAGGTCATTGATCCGGCTGTCATCGTAGAGTGCCGGATCCGCCAGTTTCTCGCTCAGCTTGTCGTGCATCTCGTTCAGCTTTTGCAGCCGCGCCTCGGATTTGCGCACTTCGGATCGCAGCGCCAGCATGGCGTCGCGGCTGGGCCTTTTGGGTTTGGCAGTCGGTTCGGAGCGGACAGGTCTGTTGTCGCTCAGCAAATGGCGGCGATAGGTTTCGAGGTCATCCTCGAAGGGTTCGACGCGCCCGTCCGATACGAGCCACAGTCGGTCAGCGACGAGTTCCAGCAGGTGCATGTCGTGACTGACGAGTATGACCGCGCCTGAATAGTCGGTCAGCGCTTCGACCAAAGCCTCGCGGCTTTCGATATCGAGGTGGTTGGTCGGCTCATCGAGGATCAGCAGGTGCGGCGCATCGAGCGTTGCAAGCAAGAGCGAGAGCCGCGCCTTTTGTCCGCCCGAGAGCTGGCCGACCATAGTGTCCACCTGATCCGCATTCAACCCAAAGCCCGCCAGCCGCGCCCGCAGCTTGCCGGGTGTCTCCTCGGGTCTCTCGCGGCGCAGATGGTCGAGCGGCGTTTCATCGACATGCAGCTCGTCCACCTGATGCTGGGCAAAGTACCCGATCCGCAGTTTCGAAGCCTTGGTCATCCGGCCCTTGATCAGCGGCAGGCGATCAGAGAGCAGCTTGGACAGTGTCGATTTGCCTTGCCCGTTCTTGCCGAGCAGGGCGATGCGGTCATCCTGATCGATCCGAAGCGACATGCGGTCCAGCACCGTCGTCTCCCCATACCCGGTGGCCGCGCCATCCATCTGAACAATGGGTGGCGAAAGCTCTTCGGGTGTCGGAAAGCTGAAGCTGCGCAGCGCGGCCTCTTGTGGTGAGGCGATCGGTTCCATCCGGGCCAGCGCCTTGAGCCGCGATTGCGCCTGGCGCGCCTTGTCCGCCTTGTAGCGGAACCGGTCGACATAAGATTGCAGATGTGCCCGCCGGGCTTCCTGCTTCTTTGCCATGGCTTCGGCCAGCGCGAGCTTTTCCGACCGCTGGCGGGCGAACTGATCGTACGGACCCTGATAAAAGGTCAGCTTGCGGTCTTCGAGATGCAGAATGCTGTGGACCGCACGGTTCAAGAGCCCCCGGTCATGGCTGATGACGATGACGGTGTGCGGATATCTGGCGAGATAGGCTTCGAGCCAGAGTGCCCCTTCGAGGTCGAGATAGTTCGTGGGTTCGTCGAGCAGCAGCACATCTGGCTTGGCAAACAGGACGGCGGCGAGGGCCACGCGCATGCGCCAGCCACCGGAGAAGTCGGCGCAGGGGCGGGCCTGATCGTTGCTGTCAAAGCCAAGGCCCTTCAGTATCGTCGACGCGCGCGCCTCGGCCGACCATGCGTCGATATCGGTAAGCCGTGTCTGGATCTCGGCAATCCGGGTCGGATCATCTGAGTGTTCGGCCAAAAGGGCCGCCCGCTCGGTATCGGCGGCGAGCACGGTGTCGAGAAGGCTGACATCGCTTGCCGGCGCTTCCTGCGCGACCCCGCCGATCCGCGCCCCTTTAGGCAGCGATATGTCCCCTGATTCCAGGGCCAGTTCGCCGCGGATCAGCCGAAAGAGCGTGGTTTTCCCGGTACCGTTGCGCCCGACCAGCCCCACTTTGTGGCCAGCCGGGATGACAGCGCTGGCCCCGTCGAAAAGCGGCCGGCCCGCAATGGCAAACGAGATATCCGAGATGCGCAACATGGCGCGACGACTGAAGCAGTCGCCGGGCCAAGTCAATGCATCACGGCGCTATTGCAGAGTGCTGGCAAAGTCGGGCGCGTCGAATGCGGCATACCCGACCATCGGGCTGTCGCCATCGTCGGCAAAGGCAAAGACGTGGACGGTGTCATTGAGAAACGCAGCGCGGCAGAACACCTCCTGCTGCGGCAGGCCGGTCGGGCAGCTTTCAAGATCGAGATGCGCCACCGATGCTTCGAAGATGTCATAGGTCAGCGGCATTGGTGGGGTTTCTCCGTGAGCGGTCGTTGCGAGAAAGACCGCGAGGGCAGGGAACAGGGTGCGATACATCGGGAGATCCTTTTCTGAGCGATTCACTCAGGAATTATTCTGACAACGGGCGCCGATCGCAAGTCGATACCCTGGGCCGTGCAACAATCCGCTTTCCCACTGCGAAATCTCATGCTAGGCGGCGCCCGAATTCAATACTGGCGCGATTGCGCAAAAAAACGGAGTGGGAGATATCCATGGCCCTCGAACGGACCTTTTCAATTATCAAACCAGACGCCACGCGCCGGAACCTGACGGGCAAGATCAACGCCAAGTTCGAGGAAGCTGGCCTGCGCATCATCGCCCAGAAGCGCATTCACCTGACCAAGGAGCAGGCGGGCGAGTTCTACAAGGTCCATGCCGAGCGTCCGTTCTATGACGAATTGTGCGAGTTCATGGCGTCGGAGCCTATCGTCGCTCAGGTGCTTGAAGGCGAAAGCGCCATCACCAAGAACCGCGAAGTCATGGGCGCGACCAATCCTGCCGATGCCGCCCCTGGGACGATCCGGGCCGAATTCGCCGAAAGCGTCGGTGAAAACTCGGTCCATGGCTCGGACGCGCCGGAAACAGCAGCGGTCGAGATCGCGTATTTCTTCTCTGGTCTGGAACTTGTCGGCTAAGACGACGACCTAGTCAGTTATCAAAAGGCCGGGAGCGTTTGTTCCCGGCCTTTTCGTTTGTGCGCCTGATTGTGCTACACCCTGATCACGGGATCGTGAAGAACGTTGGCTTTGACCTTCCCGTGCTGGAACAGAGTCCAAACCCCAAAACGATATGGCGAGATGAGGATGGGTATGACAGGCAAGGCGACGCTGGCTTCGGCGCTTTTGGCGATAAGTGTCGTGGGAACAGAGGCAATTGCGCATTCCAAGCTCACGCGATCGGACCCTGGTAACGGATCGGTTGTGAGCGCGGTGCCGACAACGCTGTCGCTTTCATTTGTCGAAGACATCCGGTTGACCCGGGTCAGCATGACACCCGGCGAAGGGGATGCTGTAGATCTGGACCTTAGCAATGCCGCCGCCTTCGCGCGCGAGTTCGATTTTGACCTGCCCGATATGGCGGCCGGGCAGCATCAGGTCGACTGGCGCGGCATCGGTGTCGATGGTCATCTGATGCAAGGGTCGTTCGGATTTACCGTCGAGCAATAGATGGTGCTGGACGGTCTTGCTCTTACCGGCGTCGCGCTGAAAGTGGTGCTATACATCACCAGCCTCGCGGCGTCGGGTTTGCTGCTCTTTCGGCTCATCCTTGCGCGGGATGAGGCTGACCTAGCTGCCTGGTCGCGGCGTTTGCTGTTGCTTTTGACGGCTTTGGGGCTGGGCGTGGCGGTTGCTCGGTTTCTGGTGGCGGGGGGGCGTTTGACTGGTGACCTCTCGGGCATGACGGACCCCATGATGCTGGGCATTCTTTGGTCTGGGCCGGTAGGCACCGCCCTGATCCTGCAGCTTGTCGGGTTTGGTCTGATCGCAGTGGCCGCGATTGACCGGTCGTGGGCAAAATGGATCGGATTGGTGGGTGTCGTGCTGTTGGTTTTGTCCTTTGGACAGGTCGGACATGTTCTGCAGCTCGATGCAGATTGGGGGCTGCTGCTTTTGCTTGTGCATCTCGCCGGGCTTGCATTCTGGATCGGGTCGCTTGCGCCGCTTTATCGCGCCACGCGGCGACACGATTTGGCCGCTGCGGCCAGTCTGGCCCATGGCTTCGGGCAGGCCGCTATCGTGATCGTGCCCGTCCTTCTGATTGCTGGGGCAGTTTGCGCGGCCCTGCTGCTGCGCGATCTCGGCGCCTTGTTTGGGACGACCTATGGCCAGGTCCTGATGATCAAGATCGTCCTGGTCGGTGCGATCCTCGCCCTCGCCGCGCTGAACAAGTACCGGTTCGTCCCCGCGATGCAGGCTGGCGACACGCTGGCCGCGGTGCATCTGCAGCGATCCATCGTGATCGAGGCGGGCCTTATCGGGCTGGTCCTGATCGCGACCTCAATACTCACAAGCGTTCTTTCCTTGCCGGAGTGAATTGATGACCACGCTTACACGACGAACGTTTCTTCAGGCCGCCGCAGCGGTTTGTGCGGCCGGTCCCGCCTTTGCTAAGTCACCGGGGACTGTCCTGAAAGCGGCTGCCGCCGAGCAGCAGGTTTTGCCAACAGAGTACCCGGCGACCCCTCTCTGGACCTTCAACGGAACCTTCCCGGGCGAGGCGCTGCGCATCAAACAGGGTGATCGCGTGATCCGGCAACTGGAGAACGCGTTGCCTCAATCCACCGCTATCCACTGGCATGGCATCCGCATCGACAATGCGATGGATGGTGTCCCGGGTCTCACACAGGCGGCGGTCGAGCCGGGCGGGGCGTTCAACTACGATTTCGTTACGCCGGACGCTGGCACCTATTGGTACCATTCGCACAACCGCTCGACCGAGCAGATCGCGCGCGGCCTTTATGGCCCCTTGATCGTGGAAGAGGCCGAAGGGCCGGATGTCGATCGTGATATCGTGCTGATGCTCGACGACATGCGGCTGACCCAGACGGGCGAGATTTCCGACGACTTTGACAACATGCATGACAAGTCCCATGCGGGGCGGCTCGGGAACATCATTCTAACCAATGGCCGGATGGACCTCTCCTATGAAGTTCGGCGCAACGAGCGGCTCCGCCTGCGCCTGATCAACGCGTCCAACGCGCGGATCTTTCAACTGGGTCTGCAGGGCCTGAACGCCTGGACGGTCGCGCTGGACGGCATGCCGCTTGGCCAGCCGGAGCCTGTCGATGGTGCCTTTGTGATCGCTCCGGCACAGCGGGTGGACCTGATCGTTGATGTCGTGGCCGAGGCGGGGTCTGAGGCTTTCCTGATCCACTTCGAACGGGATGGCGGGTTTGCCCAGGTCACCTTTGACGTGGTGGGGCAGGACGCGTCGCAACCCCGCGCCGCACCATCGCCCTTGCCGCCGAACCCAGATCTTGGTCGCGCCGATCTCGCATCGGCCACACCGATCCCGCTGGTAATGGAGGGTGGTGCCATGGGCGGCATGCGGGGTGCAATGATGGACGGCCGCAGGATGGCGATGCGCGAACTGGTCCAGAGTGGCCAGATGTGGGCGTTCAATGGCACGGCGGGCCTGCCCGAAGCGCCGCTGGTCGACGTATTCAAGGGCGAGCCGGTGCGCATTTCGATGCGCAATGACACCGCGTTCCCGCATGCCATGCATCTGCATGGGCACCATTTCCGCGAGGTGCGGGCCGATGGCACCCAAGGGCCGCTGCGCGACACCATCCTGATCGATCGGAACGAAACGCGGGATATCGCTTTTGTGGCACACAACCCCGGCGACTGGCTGCTTCACTGCCACATGCTCAGCCATCAGGCCGCCGGAATGAAAACATGGATGCGCGTGCAATGAAGCGAGCTTTGATAGTGGGTATTTGCCTTGCTGCTGCGGCGGCGGGTTGGGTAATGGTCGGATCCATCGAAAAGCCTGCCGTCTCGATGACGCGGCCCGAGATCGATCTTGTCGCGGGCGAGGCGCTCTATGCTGAAAACTGTGCCGTCTGCCACGGCGCCAAGCTGGAGGGGCAGCCGAATTGGCAGGTTCCGGACGAAAACGGTGTGCTGCCCGCGCCGCCCCACGATCCTGCCGGGCATACCTGGCATCACTCGGACAAGGCTCTTTTCGCATATACCAAGCTGGGTGGCGCAGCGGCGCTGGCAGCGTCGGGTGTCACCAATTTTAACAGCGGGATGCCGGGCTTTGGTGATGCGTTAAGCGATGACGAGATCTGGAACATTCTCGAATACATCAAGTCAACCTGGCCTGCCCGCGTGCGCCAGGTTCAGGCAGAGCGGTCCGCGCTCGACCCGCTCTAGAAAGGCTCCCGGCCTTGCGGCTGGCGGGTGGCGGCGCTACCTCCGTCGCTAGCCAGACCGGAGCCCCGAATGAACCGACCGATTGATTCTATTGCCGATGCCCTTCTGACCGCTGCTCGCAAAGCGGGGGCAGAGGCAGCGGATGCGATTGTCGTTGCCGGCGCGTCGCTGACCGTCGATGTGCGGGCTGGCGGGTTGGAACAGGCGGAACGATCCGAAGGGGTCGATATCGGATTGCGGGTTCTGATCGGGCAGCGGCAAGCCGTTGTATCGGCATCAGACACATCCGACCGGACAATTTCTGACATGGCAGAGCGGGCCGTTGCGATGGCGAACGAAGCGCCGGATGATCCCAATGCAGGCCTGGCCGAGCCCGGGCAGATTGCGACGGATTGGGATGTGGACGCGCTTGAGCTTGCCGATCCTGCGGACGAACCCGCGCCGAGTGTGTTGCAGCAGGATGCCGAAACGGCCGAGGCCGCAGCCCTTTCGGTAGCCGGGATCACGCAGGTGGAACAGGCCACGGCAGCCTACAGCGCGCGCGACGTCTATCTCGCAGCGTCGAACGGTTTTGCAGGTGGCTACCGCCGCACGGACCGGGCCATTTCCTGCGTTGCGATCGCGGGCGAAGGCACCGGGATGGAGCGCGACTATAGCGGCGACAGCCGGATCTTTCAGGCAGATCTGCGTGATGCCGAAGAGATTGGAAAAGAGGCTGCCGAGCGGACTTTGGCGCGTCTGAATGCAAAGAAACCCCCGACCGGAGCCTATCCGGTGCTCTTCGACGAACGGATCTCGTCCAGCCTGATCGGGCATCTGCTGGTTGCGATCAACGGGTCGAGCGTGGCCCGGGGTGCGTCGTGGCTGCGCGAGGCGATGGACACTCAGGTTCTGCCGAAGGGGATCGACCTGATCGAGGATCCGCACCGCGCCCGGACCTCCGGATCACGCCCGTTTGATGCCGAGGGGCTGCTGACGCGGAAGCGGGCCTTGGTCGAAGATGGTGTGCTTAAAGGCTGGGTGCTCGACCTCGCAACCGGGCGCAAGCTCGGGCTGCCCTCGACCGCGAACGCGTCGCGC
>CAWUIQ010000023.1:0-44510 GCA_963922565.1 uncultured Rhodobacterales bacterium | reverse complement strand
TGGTGAGCCGTGCAGGATTCGAACCTGCGACCCACTGATTAAAAGTCAGTTGCTCATATTTTTTGACTTACTGCAGCTTGGTGCATGAGTTCATATAAAACAATGATTTACCATCTTTTTCCAACGAAAATCAGTCGGTTGATAGTGTGACTTAGTCCGTGTAAGCGTTGTGGACTGTTTGAAAAAGCGTTTGAAAAACCATACTGGAAACCACGATGACCGCAACACTCAACTTCGACAGCGTGCCACAAGTGCGAAAAGCAGCAAGTCACAAACCCGACGTTGGGACCGTTTGGTATTCGCATGATGGTGACAAATACCCATGCCTCTATCTTGGCGTCGGCAAGCGTGCGGCCACCTGGTACTTCAAAGGTCGGCTGAATGGCAGATCGCAACAAAAGTCGCTCGGCATGAAGTTCCCAGAAGCGACGGCTGCGCAGGCTAAGGCAAAAATAGAGGCACTTACAAAACACCTTGGCAACGAAGCCACGGCAGACATTCGAACTGTCCGAGACGCGTGGGAGCATCATTGCACAACAAAGCAATCGGAAGGCCGCATGAGTGACGCGCACCGCCGCGACATGACCAACAAGCTCAACCGATGGGCCTCGGACATCATGTCAAAGTCACCTACCGACGTTTCGACAATCATGATCCAAAACGCCATCAACGCCATCGACACCGGCCGTGGCGACAACTCGTCGGCCACGAAACGGCATGTGAAAGCCGCACTGTCCGCTGCGTTAATACGCTTGCCCGGCGAGAACCTGTTGAAGCACGTTACGGTCCCAGAAGCGAACGAGCGTGATCCGCTTTGGTACGCAGTTTGTGATGACGACCGGGAACTCGATCCCGAAGATCTTTCTGTTGTTTGGGAAGCCATCATGTCGAAACGCGAGAAGAACGTGATTATCGGCACGGCTTGGATAGTCATGCTGTTCACCGGCATTCGCTCGACTAATGTACGTACTCTTCGCTGGAAAGCCGATGGAACCCACGGCTGGGTCGATCTGCAAAGAAACGTGTTCGTTTTCCCAAAGCTCAAATCAGGAAACCGCGACATGGAAATCCCAGTCTGCGAAACGGTGATCAGAGAACTCCTGTCGATCAAGTCAGCTGGATCGGATTGGGTGTTTCCATCAGTAGATGGTCACATCGATCACCTTGATGCCTTGAAGGCAAACGGCCGCGTAGTGTTGCGACAGCACGACACGCGCAAGTTTTTCCAAGAGGCTTGCAACGAAGCTTTGCTTCCAGATCACGTGATGGCGTTCCTGCGTGGTGACAAAACAACGAAAGAAACCGGGAAGATGCTACTCAAGTACACGACACGCGTCGGCAAGAGCGCGCCCGCGATGGTGGAAACAGTGCTTTTCGAACGGATTAAGGTGGAACCTTCTTTCGAGGATTGAAGATCGCATGAAGCCGCACTAAGTTCAGGTCGCCCCAAGCCGCGCCGTGAGGCGCCGCGCGTCATGACGACAGGGCCAGCATATGCCCGGAGAGATCGGCGCTCCGGGTTGAGGCCATACCGCCGAAATATCAACGGGTGCGAAGAGCGCAAAGAGGCCGTCTGTCATTGATAGGACAGCACAGGAAACCGTTGATATGTCCCAAGACAAAATCCGCGCTCTGGAAGAGCGCATCGCCTTGCTCGAACAGCAGGCTGAACTTCCCAAACTGATGACGCCGCGCCAAGTCTGCGAATTCGTAGGTATTGGTGAATCTAAATTCTATGACTGGAAGCGTGGTGGTGACTCTCCGCTCGCAATCTATTGGACGGAACGTACCGTTCGGTATGACCGCGAGGACGTGATCGCTTGGGCGCAGTCACACAAAGTGGGAGGAGCGGGATAAGCCCGCTCCAACCAGAGGCGTCTCATGAAAGAAGGCAAGCACGATGGCTATGACAAATTCATAGTTTCGCGCTTGCACGATGCCCACCGGTTGGTCGGGTCCATCCTGAACTTGATCAGATGGAACAATTCAAAGAACTCTTCTCCGGAAACGAACAACGCTTCCTGACTTTCACTAAGCTCGACGAGCGTGACGATGGAAAGTTGGTTCCAGATTATCGCACTATCAATCGCCCGCTGTCCGACAAAGATTGGGCGCGCCATCTCAACGGTGAAGTGTCGCTTGGACTCTCGCCGTTGCGCGATGGAAAAGTAAAATGGGGCGCTGTTGACGTTGACATCTACCCGCTGGAACTGAGCGAAGAACATCTTTCCGAACTGATGGCCAAATGGCGCGATCCGTGTCTAATCACGCTTTCGAAATCTGGCGGTATACACATAATTGCGTTTGCCGACGAATGGGTGGACGCCGAGACAATGCGTAAATACCTGACCGCGAAACGGGACAACGTACTGTCTCAGGAAGTGATCAAACATGCGCAAGAGATCTTCCCAAAGCAAAGTGATGGTGATGGTTCGCAGATGAACTTGCCATGCTTCGGCGGCGAGCGTCTCGTGATCGCACACCAAAGGCCCGGTCTGCGTACCTGGGTATCCACTGACCATCCAATGTGCTGGGATCATGTCGGTCGCGTATCGAGCACGACAATGGCTGATACGATTGTCGCCGCTTTGACGCCAAAGAAGAAAGCTGGTTCGGCTGCACCCACGCGAGAACGCAAGTCGGTTGGTGGGTTCAAACGCCCGTCGTCAGGCAAGGCGATGGAAGGTCGGAATACATACCTTTACCACGTCGGCGCTTCCGCACGCGCGCGCGGCGCGGATTACGAACAGGTGGATGAGATCATTCGCATGGTCAACGACGAGTTCGCAGACCTGGATAGCTATTTCGGTCACAAGGGTCCGATCAAAAACGAACGCCGTCTTTCTGCATTGATCGAACAAGTAAAGAAACTGCCTCAAGGAGCCATTCTGGACATTGGCTATGACGTAGTCGAACAGATGAATCAGGAATGGGCTCTGCTAGTCGTAGACGGAAAGCTAGAATTCCTGAACCTCTCCAACGGCATGACTTTCACGCGCGCGGACTTCGGAACCTATACGAAATCACTGACCGTCTCCCTCAACGGTAAGCGCGCTCAGATGTCGGAGTTATGGATTTCTGATCCTGACCGAGCGGAATATTTGGGCATCGTGATTGAACCGCCAGACTACGACGGCCACGGGTGGAACGTTTTTCAAGGATGGGCAGTTGAACCTAAAGAAGGTGACGCATCACTTTGGGTCGACTACGTCGAGCGTCTGCTCTGCGGCGGCGACAAAAACCTCGCGCACTGGGTTATGTCGTGGATCGCGGACGGCGTGCAGCGCCCATGGTCGTTTCATCCGGGCACAGCGCTTGTGCTACGCGGTCGACAAGGCGGTGGCAAGTCGTTCTTGGGCAAGATGATAGCACGCCTACTACTGCCCGCTCAGACGCAAGAAATTGCAGATAGCGACCGCATGTTCGAACGTTTCAATCGCCGGTTATTTGGCGCGACCTTTGTGCTTGCAGAAGAGTCAGTCTTCACCGGATCATCAAAACAGGCGAGCCAACTCAAGGTTTTCATTACGTCGAACCTTTGGACTTATGAACAGAAGCACTTGGCGACGTTCGATGGAAAGAATGTTCACCGCCTGATCGCGACAACCAACGACGATCAAGCGGTTCATCTTGAAGGTGATGACCGCCGCTGGACTATCGTAGAGGTCGAACCGATGTTTGATGATATGACCACAGAGAAGGCGCGTGCCGCATGGCAGCCATACCATGACTTGGACCCGGGTGTTGTGCTGCGTTACCTTCTTGAGTTCGAGGTTGACCGCGATCTGATCTCTCGACCCCACATCACTCAAGCCAAGCGCGAGGACAAAATCGCTTCGGATCCCGTCTTAGAGGTATTGCACAATATCGCTATGGCGGGCGTGATCCCGGACAACACACGCGGTGACGGCAACATCGCGTCGTCCGTGTTGCACCGTGAATGCCGAAAGCTTGGCGCATCGCCTTATGCGAAACCCGTGAATCAGGCAAATCAGGCAAAAAAGATGCTTGGCGTCAAAGGATCGGTGCGGAACGCGATGCATATCACTGACTACCATCGCACGACTACAAGCGACGATATGCCTTTGGTTACGCCTGTTTTTGAGAACGGTGGCCATGCACGCGGTTTCGCGCTTGGTCCGTTACACGAGTTTCGCCGCAAGCTGGCCGCGATTACTGGCGCGGAGTATCCAGAAGGAGACTGGGCGCGGTTTCGGATAGTGCAACCCGGTGACGACGGCGAACCCATCGATCCCAATGAAGTGGAGCATGCCTTCGCAGAGAAGGAACGCTTGCACTATGGCGCGGAGTCGCCGTTTTAGTGTCGAGCTGTCGAGTTATGTCGGTGTCGATGGTGGTTTTATCGAGCGTGTCGAAAAACACCGTCTTCGGCGGTTCAGCGACCTAAATTGCCGATACTAAACTGATTTTAGTTCGACAAACTCGACATCTTGGCAACAAGGTCAAAGACTTAGCGCGGTGTCGATTGGACAACACACGACACTTGTCGACAGACAATCGACACCGCGCGCCTACAGGCAGCTTACGTCTACCCGCTTTCTCCGCCCGCTCATTGTCGATCAGGCTCAAATTTGCGCCCAACTGAATAACATTCAGTAGGTTTGGTGCGGTTTCGCCCATCAAACTAAGCGGTTCACTTGATGATCGCCTACGGTTTCAAACGCTCTTTCAAACACGCTCGCAGATAGACCTGATTTTTCAGTCAAAAGACCTTAAAACGCGCACACAACCCGAAGTTGATTGTCTAAGCATGTTGTGCCGGGCGTGCGCGTCGTGGGAATGCCTGGCAATTGCCCACCTCCTTTCGTGGGCCTGTGACCCGCGACGCGCCACATTGCAAAGGACACAGCATGACTTCTGAACTTGAACCCAGCCAGTCGATCCGTATCACAGCAAAAATTGATGAACACGGCACGGCCACACTGCGATCCATCACGGCATCTTCGACCACGATACTTGATGTGCCAGACGGCGAACGCTTGGCCGATGACCTTGAGCGTATGCTTTCGCCCACGGCAGAAGACACATTCCGGGATACCTACGCCGTACTGCCCACGTCCGAAGGCGTGTCCCTAAAGCGGGCAGGTGGAGCATTCAGCATGCCTTGGCAGTGGATCACAACCAACGTCGAAAGTCTGCGAACCTAATCCAATGGCGTTGACGCCTGAACAGCGTTTCGTGTTCGCAATCATTGGCCAAGCTTATACCGACCTCCTCTCGAATGATCGTTCGGTTGCGGATTCCGAGATTGTATTTCTGACTGAACGCTATGACGCACATGCCAATTGGCGGAATGTGCTTGCCTCAATGATCGACGTGGACGGTGACGCAATCGCCCAGCGCATCCGTGCGATACTGAACTCAGACCAACCATTTCCGAAAGGCCTTCATAAGGCAGACTGCGCGACAACCCATCAAAGGCGTGAGCATGCCGCGGTTTCCCATGCAAAACGATGCGACCGCGCAAGAGCGAGATGGCAGCATCTAATAGAGGTCAGCGGCACCTAATTCTACCGGTCGAACTGCTCCTACGCGCCCAATAAATTGAATGCACAAACAGCGCGGCGCGTCTGTCCTATCGATGAATAGAACGGGTGCAGATCAACGGCTGCGCCCGTTTTTCATTGGCAAGGACAGACACATGGCTGACGATACGACACAGGCGCTTCAAGCGTTAATCAAGAAGGTCTCAACGCTTACCGAGACCGTCCAAACTCAGCAGCAAACCATCGAAGGCATCAAGAAGCACAACGAGCGTCTTCTCGATCAAGTCAAAGACGACAAACGCGCTGAACAGCATCCGAGCGGACACCCGCAAGAGACAATCGCGGACATAGCGAAGATTGGCATGGTGCCGGGCGACGACGGCAACTGGTACATGAAAGGCCACGCGCCCAACCACACAATTTCACGGGCGGACGCACGGGATCGACAAAAGTATCTCAACGCCAAGCAAAAGGCGGACGCTGCCGGTGCAACACTGCGCGTAGTTGACGATGTGCCGTCAGAGGACAGCCATCGCCGTGGGCGCGGAGACATTGCCAGAACGAAGACTATGACCATCAAGGATGAAGATGCTCAGGTCGCGTATATGCGGCGTGACGCGATGACCGACACGGCGGCCTATCAACGCCTTCGCAAGGCCGGTTTTCTTGTGCATCAGTGGGCTCAGCCAGAAGACTTACCTGAGCACATGCAAACAAAACTCGCCTTGATGGAGAAGGCCAATGACGCCGTATGATCGCGCCTGCCTAGAATGGGCGATTCGCGTGGTTTACGCGCAAGACCCAGATATTGAGCTTTATGTCACCCGCAACGGCCAGCTGCTATGGAACGGTGATGTCTGTCCTATAGACTTAAGCAGCGACTTCGTCGCAGTCACGCTTGCCCAAATGCTGAAACTGCATCTCAGCGGGATCGAGACTTCTCATCAACGCCGCGATCTGCTGCGCAGTAGCGTTCGGAAAGAGGCGGTGGATGTGCTGTGCGATCATATTGATGGAATCTCCGCAGAAGAATTGGCGCGCCTTCGCGAGCGAGTTGATTGGTATGCGGACGATAATGCGAGCTTGATCACCACCCAACCGGAGAACGAGGTGTCTTATGGCGGGTAACAAAGCGTCCGGTCGCAAGAACACAATTATTCACCATCCGAACAAGGACAACATCATTCGGCAGATAATCGAGCGTGAATTGGGTGTTTCAACCGCGCCATCATTCGCAAAGATCGCGGATAGTATTGGTGTGCAGGAAGATACCATATTGATCGGGAGTTGGCAAAATGAACATCTTGAAACCGGCTGAACTGAAGCGAAACGAGTTGTTCAGGCTTGCTAACTCACTCTGGAAACATGGCGTCACAGAAATCGTCATCCATCGCGGCGAAGACGTGCAACACTTGCGCGCGAAGACGGCTGACAAATGGCAGATCGAACGATTTGATGGATCAGAGCTTCTGAAAAAGAGGAGTATCACATTTCCAAGCATCTAGACGAAATCATGCAGCTCTGCGCCAACGGAGGACTGCTCCAAGTTGTTGAAACAAGTCGGACCAGTTACTCATGCTGCATGAACGACTTTTTCTTTGACCAGATACTGGAAAGACGAGAATTCGACCCGCAGACCGTTCGTTTGTTGAGGCACGACGTCCGTGGCGTTGCGGCTTGGGTATCGGGCGGGCGAAATAGGTTTGGCTGCTTTGCGAGCTTTCAAAGAGCCAACTCATCGCCGTATCGCGGCGCTGAAATAGCATGTCATTTCCTACCCGGACCCCAACTGCCCGATGGCGATGCTACAGCTTTGTTCATCGGAACAACCACTATTTTGGAATGGTGGGAATGGGATGGGAATCGTTTGCCACGCATACGCGATGACGAGGCCATTGCAGCCGAGCCGCCACGCCGTGAAATTCTTGCGTTTGATCTCGATTGGATTGACCGAACGGATGACCTGTCGGAAAGGCTACTGATCAGGTGGGGCGCAGCGCCCCGGGTGTGGAGTCAGTGGGCGAATGGAAATCCGAAGGAAGTTTTAGAGATACGATTGAACGCCGTTGAAGCACCGTTCCCGGGCTTTTCGGATTTCCAGTCAAGAATTCAAGAACTGCCAACCTTACCGCAGGCTTGGCGCGCTGCGCTGAGCTCGGTTAAAGGAGTCTATCTGTTGGTCAATGACAATGGTGAGCAGTACGTAGGCTCCGCATCCGCTCAAGATGGGTTTTGGGGCCGCTGGCTTGCCTATGTCGCAAACGGGCATGGCGGGAATCGGCTGCTGCGAGAGGGCGGTCATCGGGATTACTCGGTCGCCATCTTGGAGGTTGCTTCGCCTGATATGGCGCCGCAAGATATCTTGCACCGTGAAGCCCACTGGAAGGATAAGCTAGGTGCGCGCGCTCACGGCTTGAACGCCAACTAGGTGCAAGGCAGTGAAATTGCGTGATTTTGCAGGCAGTTACAAAAAAGGCGCGATCGTGGGAGCCGAATCGCGTGTTTTGGTTCCAGCTATGCTTTAATTTGGGAGCTGTGAGAGCAGCAGACGGCGACTCCGATAATGCACTACATCTTGCGCTTGCCTAGCAAAACGCACACTATGGAAGCTACAGAACATTGAGAATCGAGCACGACACCATGTTTGACAGCACCTCGCAACTGAACAGCCTAATTGTTGGAAATGCTGCTGAGGTAATGGCGGAGATGGAGGACGAAAGTGTCGACCTCGTTGTCACGTCTCCTCCGTATTGGGATGCAGTCGAGTATGCCCAAGGTAAGGCTTCTTGGGAGACGTATGAAGACTACCTCAACGATATGATGAAGGTTTGGAAGCAGTGTTTTCGGGTTCTGCGCCCCAATGGAAAGCTGTGCATCAACACACCAATAATGCCTATTCCGAAGAGCGTGATCTCACAACACACTCGGCATATAAAGAACATTGCTTTCGACCTTGAGCATTTGATCTTGGAAGAAACCGCCTTCGAAAGATTCAGTTTGTTTATTTGGCAGAAGCAAACGTCGAAAATGATGTTTGGAAGCTATCCGTTTCCCGGCAACATTCTCGAAAACAATACCATCGAATTTATCAATGTATACGTAAAGCCGGGCAAACCACCAAAATTTGATGCACATGTAAAAGAAGGTAACAGGTTAAGTCGCACTGAATGGTTAGACCTGACCCAGCAAGTCTGGTTCATGTATCCTGAAGACGTTAAGCGCGAGGCTGGGCATCCCGCACCATTTCCACTCAAATTGCCAGCCCGACTGATAAAACTGTACACTTACGGAGCATTTGAATCTTTCGAAGGTGAAGTTGTACTAGATCCGTTTGTAGGGCTCGGAACAACTTGTGTCGCTGCCAAATCAATGGGGCGGCAGTTCATTGGCATTGATTTAAACGAAGATTACATCAACTTTGCTCGTCGTCGCGTTGATCGAACAGCTCCGTATCAGCCGCTCATGCTTGTTGGCCGTCCCAAGTATCCCGGAAAGGATGAGTTGATTGCAATGGCCGAAACTGAGACGGGTTCGACCGGTAAGGATGCTGAAAAGAAACACAAAAGACAAACGTATGGCAGAAGTGTTGCCTCGCCTGACGAGGACCAGTTAACCTTCCTGTAACATCAACCACAAGTTACAGGTTGTGCCTTGGCTAAACCAAAAACTGCTGTTCCAGCGAAATGGAAGAGCTTCGTCAACAAGTATGGTTCCGATACCTCGTATTGGTATATCCCAAAGGGCTTAGCCGTTACGCCCGATGGGCTTCAAAAGCGTTTGAGTGAACTGCAGCCCTTTGAAAGTCGTACAAAAAAGTGGCGCGACTGCCAAAAAGCATACATCGATGCACTTGTGGCAGCCGGGATTTCAGAGGCTCGCTCGGAGTGGAAGAGCGGTGGCGCACCGCTCGCTCGGATGCTCAAACAAGTCTATGTGATGCTTGGCTTTGCTTGGGTTCAAAACGACGAATTCGTTGAGATCACTGACGTAGGTTATGAGTTCCTGACCGGCCCTGATCCAGAAAAAGTGTTGTCTGACCAGGTGAAACGGTTCCAGTTCACAAACCCAACGGTTCGCGCCAAGGATCACAAAGGCGTTCACCTTCATCCGGTACCATACCTTCTGGAAGCGCTGCGAACTGTGGACGGGCAATCGATATCTCGAGACGAGTACATCCTATTTGTTTCGCGATCTAAGAGCTACAAAGATCTCGATAAAACAGTTCAGCTAATTCACGATTTTCGCGATTTGACGCAAGATCAACGCAATGCGGTTTTTGATCTTTGCGGACAGTATAAGCTGGCAGGTATACGCCGCGACTCAATGTTAAATACGATTAGGCTCAATGCGTCATACGCATTGAAGTTTTATGATCTTTGCCAGAATTTTGAAATTGATAGTGATGGCTCGCTTAGGCTAATTCGAGACAAATTGCTCGACACTCGGAAAATTCTTACCGACTACAACAAAGAAGGCGAGTTTATCTATTTTGCGGACCAGAAGGATTGGATTTCGTTCTTTGGACGACCCGGCGCGATACCCACTGCGGACATTGCTCTTGATTATTACTTGGACAAAGGTGACATCGAAGCGGCTATCCGGCAGAAACGTAAATCAAAACTGTCTGCGGGTGAGTTGAAAGAATTCCAAGACATGATCGTCGCGGAGAAAACTATCGAAGATCACCTTGAGCATGATCTATCTCTCGTTGAAAAGGCAGTAGGCGTGAAGCTCACGCTGGTCGATAGGCAGTACTCGACAACAGTTGGACCTATAGACCTGCTGACCAAGTGCAATTCTACTGGCGAGTACTACGTGATCGAGCTCAAAAAGGGCCGAAGTGCAGACAGAGTTTATGGTCAGTGTTCTCGTTATATGGGCTGGGTTCGAAAGAACTTGGCTGACCCAGAAAAACCAACGCACGGCATTATCGTTGCTGCCCAAATAGACGATAAACTTAAGGCGGCTCGAGACGCTCACGATACTAAAGTGTATCTTATCGAACTGTCACTGAAAGCAGGCGCAGCTGCTGTTTGAACGCTGAGCTGGAACCGGGTACTGCCCATACATCCAAGACCGTTTCCCGAGACTGGAGTTCGCAATGCAGACCGCATCAGAGAATATGTAACATATCATCTTGACTGAGATATGAAATATGTTACTTATGTCCTAGATCGACTCTAGGAGAAGGCTATGATGCCAGTAATCAGAATCAGCGACGCAACTTTTGTCGATCTCAAATCCATCTCGACGTGGCTCGGCACGGACACGCCGTCAAAGACGATTGAAAGCTTGGTTCGCGAAAAGATGGATGCGCTCGATCTTGAGCGCGACTTGGACGAAGAGGAAACCGAAATCGTTGCGAGTGAAGGTGAGGCGACCGTGTTCGAGCGCACGCCGGGTCTAACGTTCACACGTATCCTGTCTGCCAAATTGGACGGAGAGTCGCTCAGCAAGCCTAAGTGGGCCGGTTTGCTGATCGATATGGCCAAGCACGTTAAGGCGAAAGGCTTCGTGGCGGAGCGGCTGGCCACCGAATTACAAATTCCGACAAAGTCCGATGCCTATGAAGAGGAAGGCTATAGGTTCTATCCTGAACTCGGCATTTCGATCCAAGGCCAGTCCGCGCAGGATGCTTGGAGAGAGATTAGTCGCTTGGCCGACAAACACCGAATCCCAGTCGAGGTCGAGTTTCAATGGCGGGAAAACGAAAAAGCTCAGCATCCCGGCGTTGTGGGCATCATTCGAGCAGGTATGTAGAAGAATACTCCGCAGCGTTTGATAAACGTTTGAAAAAGCGAAAACCGCCAAGCTCTCGCTCGGCGGTTTTTCGTTTCCGATCAATCGGTTGAAGTGGTGAGCCGTGCAGGATTCGAACCTGCGACCCACTGATTAAAAGTCAGTTGCTCTACCAACTGAGCTAACGGCCCACTGAGCCGCCTCTTTAGAAACCAAGTTTCCGAGGGTCAAGCCGATTCCCGGAGCCGAGACGAAGTTTCGCTGCGACACTCTGGATTCGGTCACACCCGGGCGTTATATGCCCGCAATGCAAATGCAGGCGCCACATACCGTACCGTTCATGAAGATGCATGGTCTTGGAAACGACTTTGTCGTTTTTGACATGCGTGCTCAGGGCTTTGCGCTTGATGCAGCTATGGCGCGTGCGTTGGCTGACCGGCATCGCGGGGTGGGCTTCGACCAGCTGGCCGTTATCGAACAGACTGAAGATGCAGATGCCAAACTCACGTTTCTGAACGCCGATGGTTCCGTCTCTGCGGCCTGTGGCAATGCCACCCGATGCATTGCACGGTATCTGATGGACGAGGACGGTGTGGCCGGCCTGCGCCTCCTAACCGAACGCGGTGTACTAGAAGCGAAAGATGCGGGCGACGGCCTGACATCGGTCAACATGGGGCAACCTCTGACCGGTTGGTCGGCCATTCCGCTTGCCAAACCGATGGACACGCTCGAACTGCCGATCGATGGTGCGCCGACTGCGACTGGCATGGGCAATCCGCATTGCACGTTCTTTGTTGAAGACGTTGAGGCCGTCGATCTCGCCACCTTTGGCGCCGCACACGAGATCCATCCGCTTTTTCCCGAGCGTACGAATGTACAGATTGTCCAGCTGAAAGGCCCGGATCATCTGCGCGTCAGAGTCTGGGAAAGAGGAACCGGCATTACCCTTGCCTCCGGTTCATCATCCTGTGCGGTTGCCGTTGCTGCTGCCCGGCGCGGGCTGACCGGGCGCTCCGTTCGCATCGATCTGGATGGCGGCGAACTGCAGGTCGAGTGGCGCGATGACGGCGTCTGGATGACCGGACCGACGCAACATGTGTTCAGCGGTACGCTAACACGTGAGTTTCTGGAGGCCGATGCATGAGCGCTCCGAAGTTCACGACACTTGGCTGTCGGCTGAACGCCTACGAGACTGAAGCGATGAAGGATCTGGCCGCCAAGGCCGGGGTCAAAAATGCCGTTGTGGTCAACACATGCGCCGTGACTGCAGAAGCGGTTCGAAAGGCGCGGCAGGAGATCCGGAAACTGCGTCGAGACAATCCCGACGCGAAGCTAATTGTCACTGGCTGCGCCGCGCAGACGGAACCGGAAACCTTTGCCAACATGGACGAAGTCGATGTCGTCATCGGCAACACCGAAAAGATGCAGCCGGCGACGTGGACCGCGCTGATCGGTCAGACCGAGCCCGTGCTTGTTGACGATATCATGTCAGTGACCGAAACGGCGGGGCATCTGATCGATGGCTTTGGCTCGCGATCGCGGGCCTATGTTCAGGTTCAAAACGGGTGCGATCATCGCTGCACGTTCTGCATTATTCCCTTTGGTCGTGGGAATTCGCGGTCGGTACCAGCTGGCGTCGTGGTGGATCAGATCAAACGGCTGGTGGATCGCGGGTATAACGAAGTTGTCCTGACCGGTGTCGATTTGACGTCATGGGGCGACGATCTGCCAGCGCAGCCGCGGCTGGGTGATCTCGTCATGCGCATTCTTAAGCTCGTCCCAGATCTGCCCCGGCTGCGGATCAGTAGTATCGACAGCATCGAGGTGGATCATGCTCTGCTCGAGGCAATCGCGACAGAATCGCGGTTGATGCCGCACCTGCATTTGTCGCTGCAGCATGGTGACGATCTGATCCTGAAGCGGATGAAGCGGCGCCATCTGCGCGACGATGCCATTGCATTTACAGAGGAGGCACGTCGCTTGCGGCCCGACATGGTCTTTGGTGCCGACATCATTGCGGGCTTCCCAACAGAGACCGATGCCCATTTTAAGAACTCGCTGCGTCTGGTCGATCAATGCGATCTGACTTGGCTGCACGTGTTCCCCTATTCGCCGCGTCCGGGCACGCCAGCGTCGCGCATGCCTCAGGTTAACGGCGCTGCCATCAAGGACCGTGCTGCGCGCCTGCGTCGACTTGGAGCCGCGCGCGTCGACGCCCATCTAAAATCGCAATTGGGCAAAACACACCGGGTACTGACCGAAAATCCAAACATGGGCCGAACCGAGCAATTCACAGAAGTGCAATTCGCCACGCCGCAACCGGTCGGCCAAATCTTGATGACGCGGGTTGCCGGGGTCGAAGGGACCCGACTTGTGGGTTAGCAATCGCCCCTGGTTCGGATCGTCGCGCGGCCCGCTGCCAATCTGAATAATTGTCGTCCTCGGTAAAAAGAAAGCCACCGCCTCGTAGGGCGACGGCTATTCTGTTGGCAACAAAGAGTGCCTAGTAGCGGTGCTTGGCGAATTCCGCGTACATGTGCACGACCTCGTCGAACTGATACATTTTCTTGTTCAGGTTCTTGTAGACACGCACGCGGGCCTCTTCGTCGAGGTCGTGCGTTTCAATCGCGGTTTCCAGATCGGCTTTGACAACGTCCCAGCTGCCCGCAATTTCGTCCAGTGACGCGGCAATCTCTGGCGTTGGTGCTTTCTTGATGCCTGCGTCCGGCATGCCGAAGCGCAACGCGTTCAGGATAAGATCGAATGTGTCCAGCGTCGCCTGCAGGTTGTCATAGATGTCGTCCTTGGCGGTACCTGTCCAGATCTTGCAGGCGTCTTTGGCCATCATCTGGGTCATCATGCTTTGGCGACCGGTCATGTCGAGCATGATCGCGTCAACCTGCAAGAGTTCGGCCGGATTGGTGTATTCACCGGTCAATTCGCTCAGCAGGTGGGCAGAGACGTCAAACAGCTCCATGTTTCGCGCTTTGATGACCGAGATTGCGGCATCGTCTTGCGGGCTGTCGAGCAGGGTCTCAACCGCCGGGCGCATGTCTGCCCAAATGGCTTTGACCTTGTCGAGATCGGCCAGTGTCTTGCGATTGGTCTCTTCGCCGATGATGTTCATGCCGACATTGCCGAAGTAAAGCGCGTCCAGCAGCTTGTCGAAATCGTCGCGCGCTTCGACCAACAGGCGCCGGCTCTCATCCGGTGCGACGCCGTTATAGTAGTGGCACGCCGCCGACGGGATCTCTTGGGTCAGTGTGCGCAGCCGATCTGCTGCGTCGATCCGCTCGGCGGCACCGGTATCGATCATGATGTCGATAATCGAAGTCGCCGCCGACCCGACTATGGCTGAACCGGATAGGACAACCAGCGCAAATGCACCGGCTACGAATGATTGGGCGAATTTCATTGCTCGGGTTCTCCGATCATTGGCCGGGCATCAGTACTGATGCTTTGCGTAAATGGTGTAGAGATGGACGAGGTCGTCGAACTCATACATCTTCTTGTTCAACTCGGTATAGAGTTTGGTCCGCTGGTCTTCGGTCAGTTCAGTACCATCGAGGACCCCCTCAAGCTTGGGTTTCACTATCGCCCAACTGGCCGCGATACCGTCCAAAACGCCTGCGATCTCTTTTGTCGGCGCCGCTTTGACACCGGCTTCGGGCATCCCGTTGCGAAGCGCGTTGAGGATGAGATCGAAAGTCGACAGCGACGAGGCAAGATTTTCCACCACGGCGTCGCTTGCTGTTCCGGTCCAGATCTTGCAGGCATCCTTGGCCATCATCTGTGTCAGCATGCTCTGCCGTCCAGTGATGTCGATCATGATCGCATCGGCCTGTAGCAGTTCCGCTGGGTTTGAGTATTCGCCAGAGATATAGCTGAGAAGAATGTTTGTTTCTTCATACAGCGGCATGTTGCGTTCTTTGATAATTTTGATCGCGGCGGCGTCATCCGAATTGGCAAGCATTGCTGCCACAGCGGGGCGGATATCGGACCAGATCGATTTGACCTTATCCAATTCGGCAAGTGTTTTGCGGTTGGTTTCGGCGCCGATGATGTTCATGGCCGGATTGCCGTTATAGAGCGCGTCGAGAATTGTGTCGAATTCGTCGCTGCCTTCGCTCAGCAATGTGCGGCTCTCGTCAACAGCGACCGAATTGTAAAGGTGGCAGGCCGCGGAGGGAATCTCCTGGCTCAGTGTCCGAAGCCGGTCGACCGCCTCGATCCGGTCGGCCGCGCCAATGTCCTCGACAAGTTGCGCTTCGATGAGCGTCTCCGGAGCGGCCACGGCGACTTCAGTACCGCTCAGCGCCATCGTGGCGATTGTAGCCGACACCAGGCTGGATGTGCGCGGAAGGAAAGTTTTGTAATAGTCCAACATAATACGCCCTCATTGCCGATACGAAGACTCGAGTATCAGCGTTGTGGATGGATAACTTGAGATTTGCGGTTGGCGGGCGGTGCATCGGGTCTGCACCGCCCCAACCGGTATCAAACAGGGAGGAGATCAGCCCTGCTGTTGGGCTTGGATCCAAACCTCAACGCGCCGGTTGATGGATTTACCCTTGTCGGTGATGTTGCACGCCGCCGGTGCGACCTCACCAAACCCTGAAACCGAGAAGTTGATATTCTGAAGGCGGCCTTCAGAAAACTGGACCAGGGTGTCGAGAACTTCGGACGCACGGCTTACCGAAAGCTGGCGGTTGCTGTCGAACGCGCCCACGTCATCAGTAAAGCCGACGAGCTTGACCTCGGTTCCCTCGGCTTCTTTCTCGAGGTAGTTGACCAACCGCTGCATATCGATGATCCCACGTTCATCCAGCTTGGACGAACCAGTGCGGAACCGGAACGTTGTCGACAAACGGTCGTAGTTGATCATTTCCGACAGCATCTCGCGCATCACGCCGCCTTCGTAGGCGTCTGCATTCGGATCAAGCAGCAGTTTGGCGCGGCTGCTATCCATCTCCATCGGCTTGCGCTTGATGCCAAGGTCGATGAAGCCCGATTTCGCGATGACGCCATCAGCGTCTTCGGACAAGGCGTATTTCAAGAAGTCCGAAGTCGCATCGTCGGTGGTGTCCGCGCGGTTATAGACATAGAGGCGACGCTCAAGCGGGTATTCTTCGGTCTTGGCCGAGAACGCGTCCGGTGTCGCTTCGATACCGCAGGCGTTGACCAACGACATCGGCTTGGCACCGCGCTGGAATGCGTAGCCCACAAAACCGATTGCCGACGGATTGTCGTTAACCATCGCCGCCATGGTGTTGCTGTCGTTTGCAATCTCACCAATCGTTTGCGTTGTCTCGGCGGCATCGCCGTAAATCGCGCTTTCGAATACGGTGCGCGTGCCCGAATCTGGCTGACGCGTCACAACCTTGATCGGCAGATCGGCACCGCCCAGTTCGGCCCAGTTCGTGATCCGACCGCTATAGACGTCGGCGACTTGTTCCATCGTCATCGAATTAACCGGGTTTTCCGGGTGGGTGATGATCACGAGGCTGTCCACCGCGATGATATGCTCCTGACGCGGGTCGATCATGTTGCCTGCGCCATCCGCTTTCAGCTGTCGTGCTTCTGAAGGCAAAATGCGTCGCGCAGAAAGGCCAAGTTGGGCCGACTTGTCGAGCAGCGCGCCGAACGCCGCATTTGATGATGTCGACGTCACGAGGAAAGATCCGATCTCATCGCCGAAACCGCCATCACCGATGAAGTTGGCGAGGATTTCGCCCTCTGTACCGGTTGCCTTTACAGACGCTTCTGCGTCGAGGAATGATGCATAGCCCGAAAGGACGAGAGGCATCATACCAACGCCAAGAGTGTCGGACCCGGCGAACACAACATCAGCCGCCTCGGTTTCAAAGACCGGGCAAGCGGCCCCTTCACAGCGGACGCGTGCCGCGCTGATGCGAAGATTACCCAGGGCGGTGCGAATAACATAATTGTCGTCTTTGAATTCGACGAATTCTCCAACAAGGTTCACGGTACCGTCGGCCGACTTCAACGTGACTTCGTCGGCTAGTACACTTGCGGGGATCATCCCCGTCGCTGCAATGAGAGCGGCACGCTTGATTGCGGCGCTCATCTTGAAAGTTCTCAGATCCACTTTGACCTCCTATGGATTCGCGACAGCGCGACTGCAAATTAATCGAACGCCCCTTAATGCTGCTCGAGACGACACGATTTTGATCAAGGGCACCCCTTGGTCGACGCTGAATAGAACCAGTGAATTTGGGCAAAATTCGACCGAATATGGCTAATTGTTCGGTGGTCGTGCAAAGGCGTTTCCGGTATGGAAACACTAGTATTTGTAGAGTAATTTGCTACTATTGCGGGAAAATCGAAGTCCAATTGGCATATATTGTGCCACAGGCCGCCGAATTGTGCCTGAAAATGGCAATTTCGTCCCCATCAATTGCGACACTCATAGATAGAAAGTCGTCACATTGTTGCCCAATTGTTGTCAATCTAAGCGGACAATTAGGTTGTCTAATTTCTGCAATTATCGAATCGATATTGGCTTTTAGCCAATCAATTTCGGAATCAGCCCCGGAAAAAGAATCGTCTTCTCCTGGTTTCCTATGAAAACCGGCCGTGATTGCATCGTCCAGACGCATCAGCAGCGATCCAAGCCGCGTGGGAGTTACGAACGGGTATTCAAGCCCCGCCAACGCCGCCAGACGCTCAATACCAATACCCGCGTCGCGCTGGTTCCCGATGCGTTCGGCCGGGGCGGTTGTGACCGTGACCGCCTGAATACCCTTCGTGGCCGAGTTCAAGATCGACTTGAGGGTCTTGAGTTGGCCTTCGTCATCAGGTGACAATGCTTGCCCCTTGAGGGCGTCAACCGCTTTGAGCTTGCTGCCCTCAAAATCCTGAATACCCAACAGGCGCCTGTTGGCTGCGACAACCGTCAGCGCCGCCTTATCATCCAGCTGGAACCGCAATGCACGGGTCAGAACGGTCTCGTCGATCTCGGTCAGAATGGCCTGCAGCGCAAGCGGCATACCCTGATCGGCTATCCTGCGCGCTGAACCGTCATAGCTGTCTTCGCTCTTGGACAGCGCCGCGAGCTTGCCCGCCAGATCGTCAGAGCTGCTCATGCGCTATCCCCCGAAGACTGGGTCAGACGATCAAGCATGGATCGAGCGGCGGTCAGGAAAGCATCCAGATCAAGGCCGGGCTCACAAACGAAACAAGCGGCATCGAGCCGCTGCTCCGGTTCGCAAAGAAACACCTTTAGCTCGCCGTCCTGTTGGCTGACCGCAAAGTCAACGACCACAGGCGAGGGGACCTTATTGTCGCGGAAGATGCCCGCGGCTTCGGCGCAAAGCTTATCAAGGGTTTCGCGGCGTGCTTTTTTCGCGCTGCTTGAGACAAGAACCAACTGGGCGTCGATGTCAGCAAACGCTGCAATTCGACAGGCCTCAAAAGCCCCTCGCAATTCGTCCAGCTCTTCCGCGACGCCCATATTCAAAGCTCGTGCTTATTGTTTTCACAACAATTAAGCTATTTTGCCGGCATAGAGAAGCCCTTGGCGATGCAGTTGATCAGCTGTCTTTCAATGCTGCCCCGTCTGGCAGCCCGGCGCTTCCGGTAGCGGGGCGCAGCGGCCTTACAGACGACTTCTCACCGGTTGGTCGTGCACGCTTTGGGCGCTCGCTCTTTTCCCCAGCCGTGGGTCTGATGCGACGCGGCACAACCGTTCCTTCCACAGCCTGCACAGGCTCTGCGACGGTCTCTTCGACGGCCATCGATGGTTCCAGAACGAGTGTCTTGGGGCCAGTATCCAGCGGAACAAAGTCTTTGCCTGCGGGCTCTGCCACGCTGAGGCGCGAGATCATATCGACCAGGTGTTCCGCGAAGTCATGAGCGCCGCTGGCTTCCCATTTTTCCGGGTCATCTCCGGCTGCGAGAGCGTTTGTGAGCGAGATGGGGAAAACGGCATCGAATTGACCATTCGTTTCACGCTCGACCCGGGCCATGACGCGGCGCCGATCCTTGTCGGTTGTCAGCTTGTCGAAGCGGGTGACGAGAAGAATGCTGTTTTCGCGCAGGGCTTCGGGCATCGATTCCCAAACCGATGCCTCGCTCTGTCGCCATGCCTGTGTCGCATGTGTGCACCAGATCACGGCGTCAATTTCGGGAACAAGACGTTCCCAGACCTCTGACGGCATGTTGGGGTCAGAAATGCCGGGGCAATCGATCAGATCGCAATTCTCAAGCATGTCCGCCTGCATGAACAGCCGAATGACGCGGGTATCTTCGATAGGAACGTCGTGAATGTCGGTGATCTCGACCGCTTCCTCAGTTCCATCCAGCAATTCGCGATGTGCCGACGGATCGCCCTCTGCAATCCAGACGGGCGACAAACGTGTCGCCGTAACCCGCTCAGGCAGGGGACGCGCCCCAAGCAAAAGATTTGAAAGCGTACTTTTTCCGGCGCTGAATTCGCCCATAAGCGCGATACGCGGTTTGCGTTGTGTTTCAGGCGTCATAACTGAATCTCCCGCCTTTGTTCGTTACTCAAGTCATCGATAATGTTGGCCAGATCACTATCCCGGTCTTGCTTCTGTGGATCTTGGTCAGTGGTATCGGCAGCGCCTTCTGTCTGATCGCAGATATCAAGAAGCTGGGTGCCCTGATCTTCGAGGAATTCCTGAAGCGTTTTCACAGCGTTTTCGCGGATCTCTTCGAGATGCGCCGCGTCCAGATGGCGAATGAGCGGGGCGGTCTCTGCCTCGATCAGGTCATAGTAGCTGTCAGCATAGTTCCGATATCCACGGCGCTTCTGCCACCAGCCCTTCCACCAGGATGTATTAAGGTCGAGCGCGATCGTCGTGCCAAGGGCAATCGGGGCAGGTACGACGGGTACGGAGGGCGGTTCGATACCAAAGCCTTCGTCCGTAACCTCGAACGCGTCGCGGTAGGTCGTTGAAATCTGGTTTGCGACGTCCGCAAAGACGCCGTCGCATTCGCTGGCGTATTTCCGGCTGAGGACAAGGAAACTTGACCGCAAGAGCACCCGAAGCCCATCTGCGCTGTATTGCCAGACCTTGTCTTCGCCGTTGTTCTCGAGGTGCTGCAGCAACGCCTCCAAAGCGCGATCAAGAAAGCGGCGATGCGACTGTTCGATCCGGCTCGAGAATTGTTGGGACATCTGATCAAGTTTTGCCCCAAGCGTCTCAAGCGCCTTGCCGCGGATCTGGTTAATACGGATTTCGACATCGTCACGTGACATTGTCGAAACCGCACCACCATTCATCTTGACCGAAACGATCGCTGACGAAACCTGTAGGCCGGCGGCAGCATTTTTGGCTTGCGACCTTACATGATGCAGGACTTCACCGGCTTCGCCATCTGCGATCCGGTTGCCGAGGGTACGGAACAGGTCCGGTACACCGGACAGGCGCCAAACCATTTCCTCCGGTGAAAGGTCATCGCATTCGGCACCCAGCTTCTTCTCGGCCCATTTGAGCATTGCATCGGCGCTGTCGTCGACGATCCCGTGCAAAGTGCCGCCCACGGCGAGGTTCGCCCAGTAGGCACTGCCGAAGACCAGCTCTACATCTTTTGGGCCGTTATGCTTTTCGAGCGTGCTGAGGATGCTCGCGCGGATCTCTTCGACCTGATTGACCGGATCTGAGAGTTCGTCGATCCGGTTCACAAAAATGACGAGATCCCGGGACTTCACGTTCGAAATCATCCGGATCATCGCCATGTCGGTCGTCGTAAGGGCCTGATGAGCGGAGAGAACCACAACGCACAGGCGGCTAGAGCGCAGCGCGTTGATGGTGATCTGCTCACGCATCAGGAACGTGTCGTTCACCCCCGGCGTGTCGCGGATGCACAATGGCATCGGAAGACGCTCGGAATCGAAATAGACATCCGCCGATTTGGTGATGTCGGCGAAACGGCCCTGTTGGTCATCTTCGCCCTCGAGAAGGTCCAGATCGTCGCCCATGCAGACATAACGCTGGATCAGCTCTTCGGTTACCGTTCCGTAGTCGTGTTTTTGGCCCAGAAGCAGCTCGAACTTTCGACCAAGCCGCTGACGGGTTTTGTCGCGGACCTGCTCGATCTGCGCGTGGACCTTCTTGAGTTCGTCGTCAGCGTTCGCGCGGCGGGACAGTTCGCCCAGGCGGCCGCCTTCGTTAACCAGATTGTCCCATTCATCCTTTTTGAAGAGCTGGAAAGAGGCTGCTGGCGCTTCCTCATCGCGCTTGGTGTTCAGGTGGATGGATGTGACAACGGATGTCCAAGGGTTCACATCGGCCGGCAGAAACTCCGGGCGTCCGATCATAGCGTTAACAAGCGAGGTTTTGCCTGCCTTAACCTGCCCGATCATGGTGACGCTTGGGACGAGGGCGGTCAGCTGATCATCGAGGTTCCCGATTGCCTGGCGTCCGCCTTCATCGGCAAGCTCGGACAGATCCGTCAGCAGATTGCGCAAGGCTTGAACGTCTGCCGCAACCTCGGCCAGCGGTTCGAACCCGACCGCGTGCGCATCGACGGTTTGCTGCGCGATCGCCTCGCCAGCGGCGCTGTCCATGGCCTCCATCTTCATTTTTCCACCCACTCTCGCTTGCCTTGTTCCGTTTGCTGATTCCGATCGTATCGGTGCAGAATTGGAAACACTTCGTTGACTATGTTCACGAAGAAGCGGGCTGAAATATGGCAGTATTGGGGGAAATTGGAGCCGGTCGCCTGTTAGACGACCAGCATTGTTTCCACGTCGCGTTTGACCTGTAACAAGAGGCAGGCCGCATCGACCGTTGCGTTCTTGTTGTTCTCCATCTCCATCAGCTGGATCAGGTCGGTCACGTCATCAACGGTTGTCCTGAGCGCGCCGATCTCTTCGGCTCCGTCAAGGCCGCCATCTGACAGGGTTTCCGAAACCCACAACGCGTCTTCGAGAAACCCGGACATGATCTCATCGCGTCCGGCATCGCCCTTTTCGGACAGCGTGCGGCTGTGGTGCGCCGCGTTCGTGGACAGTTTTTCGACGACGCCGAACAAAGCTGCGCGCTGCTGCTCGGTCAGACCTTCGTCTTCCTGATCGTCCTTCGCCTCGTCGTCAGCTTCTGTGGATCCAGACGAGAACACAAAGTCGTCTGGTGTCGGATTGCTTTCGGCCTTCGAATTCTTGTCAGGGGCGTTGATCGCCTGAGACAGCACATTCCGAATGACATCGCTGGATCCATCCGTCGCAGCCTGCTTCTCGGGTACGGCTGGTTTCGCCTCGGCCTGTTCCACTGATTTCACGTCTTTTGGCGCGGACGAAGTATCTTCGGTGACCGGCTTTGGCTCTTCCTTCGGTTCAACCTCAACGACAGGCTTGGCCTCGACTTTAGGTGCCGTCGGTTCTGGTTTGACCGGAACCGACCGTGCCTCGGCGCTAAGAAGGTCTTCGCCAGCCTGGCGAACCGTCTTGCGCCCCATCTCGACGACTTCAAGAACGGAGGCCAAAAGCGCCTTGGCGCCGCTGCGTTGGAAGCCCTGCGGCTCGACCCGGCCATCTGCCAAAAGAGCACCAACCGCGATTGATGCGGCGACTGGACGAACGGACTGGAATCGACCATCGATCGCGGATTGAAGGCCGGTGATCTTGGCCCTCACGCCATCCGCGCCGCCCAGTTTGTCTGCTTTGGTCAGAACAAAGAAGGCGCGTCGCTTGAGCCCGTCAGGCATCTGGTCCCAAAGTTTGGCATCCTCGGACGTGAAATCCGGTGCACACCACAGCGCAATGTCGCAGCGCTGTGCCGCCCAGGTCATCGCGCGCAGCTTTTTACTCGCATCGCCGTCCATCACAACCTCGAGCAACGAGATGTCGCGCAGCGCCGGCAGGTTTCGCGTCATTTCGACGAAAATCGGATCGCCGGTCACAAAGTCGGCGGGGGCGGCATCAGCGATCGTCTTCTTGGTTTTGTTGGGATAGGTCAGCGTTGTCGCGTTCTTATCGTCAAAAACAAGTTGGACCGTCGGCAAGGGAAGGGCGTCAGGCAGAACCATAGCACCCGCCAAAACGTTGAGAATGCTCGACTTGCCCGATCGCCGCGGGCCCATGACCGCAACACGGACCGGGGACTTCAGGCGTGAGATGATGGCCTCGCCACGTTCAACCGCATCGCCTGTCAGGTGACCCAATTCGATGGCTTGGCGCAGGCGGTTTGCAACGTCTGTTTGTGTCACCGCCATATTCATGAAGCGCCTGCCGCCATTGCCTTAGGCTCTTCTTCCTCTTGGCTTTGATCTACGGCATCGGGTGGAAGCTGATCCTCAGTTTCCTGCTTCGGCTCCTGCGTTTCGGTGACCTTAACGACGTTATCTGCCGGGGCAGCTTTGCGCGATGTACCGAACAGCGCCTGAGCATATTCCGCGATCTTGGATTTGTCCGCAACCCGCGTCGCAGCTGTTCCGGCGCGACCTGCCTCAGCACTTGGACCACGCTTCGCGATCGGCTGGGTGTGGTTCACCTTGATCACCGAAATCGAAATGTTGTCCTGATCCGGGTCATTCAGATCTTCAAGCGCGCTCAGCAGTACCCCGGCAATCTCGGAGGCCGTCCGGCGGCGATAGCGATGAAGAAGACGTTCGATGCGCTGATCTTCGAGATACTGAAGGCCATCGCTGGACAAAACCACGATGTCGCCCGCCTCAAGCTGGAATGACGCGTCCGGGCAATCGACCTTGGCGACCTTGTCACCGTAGATCACGGAGGTCAGGCAGTTCCGGTCAGGATGGTTTTTCGCTGCTTCGGCATCCAGAAGGCCACTTTGCACCATAAAGTCGATTTGCGGTGCCATCGAGTGATCTTCGTTCAACTGTTGCAGCTTCCCTTTCCGCATCAGGAACAGGGGTGAATCACCAATGGAATTCCAGAACAGTTCGGACCCGACGAGGACAAGCGAAACCAGCGTCGCGCCCATACCTTGGGTGCCCGGATTGGAAAGGACATGTTCGCGAACCGATGCGTTTGCACGAACAGCCGCGCTACCCATGATGCCCGGGATCCCGGCTGGTTCGCCGACGAATGTGTCGCTTTGGCGCTTCAGCGCGCCATAGACTTCCGTGACAACAATCTTACTGGCTACGTCTCCGGCGGCATGACCGCCCATACCATCAGCGAGAACAACAATTCCGCTGTCATCACCAAAGGGAAAATCAGTTACCAGAGCATCTTCCTGGTAATCGCGCTGTCCCTGGCTCAGTGCCGATGCGACGTCGTATCGTGGTTCAGGCAGTCGCCACATCGTCATTCTCTCCTGCAGGATCTTTTGCCCAGTTGAACGATTTATCGCAGAGCGCGATGAACCGAAGATCAGTTTCGCCAAGACGAATGTTGTCGCCGGTGGTCAGGTTCTCTGCGCTCACGACCGGCTTGTCGTTCAGTCGCACGATGTTGCTCTTTCCGCCATGGCCAAGATGGAACTCGTGGGTTTGCGGGTCGTAGGCGATGGCGGCATGGTTTTCGCGGGAAATCGCCGCGTCACCGAAATCAAGCTGAACCGCCTGGTCTTCACCACGGCCGATGGGGCTGAGGCCCGTGTAAAGCGGGAACCAGGCGCCGCGACCCTTGCCCTTGGAAACGACAAGCCAACCAACCGGGAATTTTTCCGGTCCATTCGCATTCTCGGCAGGTGCGTCATCAAACAGGCTGACAACATCCGCTTGGGTCGTGTCGAAGCCGATCAGGCGGGTTTTGTTCCGACGATTCCGCTTTGGCTGCTCGGATACGGCGGTCAGATCCAATTCCTGTTCGGCAGAGGAAGCATCCGCTGCGGGCGCATCCATGTCCCAGATGCTCAGATCCTCAGCACTGTCCTTCATATCAGCGGAAACACGATCAACGATATCAAGACCATCGCCCGCGGCTCCCGAACCGGACTTCTCGCTGGCGAGGTCCTTGATGATCTGCTCCATCGTCTCGATCTGATCCGATGGTTGCTGTGTCGGCTTGTTCTGCTTGCCTTTGAAGAGGCTGCTGAAGATTCCCATTGTCTTTCTCCCTCTATTCTAGGGCTGCTCTTGGAGGTTTCAGTTGTTCAGGTCATTCGAGTAGTTCAGGGCGCCGACCCACATCGCGCCGTCGCGTTGGACCGCAAAGCTGAAGGACGTCACACCAGCTGAAAGTTCGCGGTCGAGGATAGTCTTGAGTGTCTGACGTCCATCGATCAGTTCCGAAGTCGGGATGTAGGCAACGATCTCGTCGCCGGCCTCAAGCTCTGAATTCAGGCTATTAGGCACGTTCACTACGGTCGTCTTCCACGCGCCGTTCACAAAACGCGTTTCAAACTGGGTACCGTTCAATAGCGCCGTGTCCTGAACGATTGGCAGGGTCAGTTCCCGCTCAATCGGCGAGCCATCGTTTCTGAACCCGGTGGCGAGCCGCATGGTGACTTCGCTCTCATCGCCAAGTGTGACCGAGCTGCGCAATGCTGGTACGATATCTTCGATGCCAGCGACCGTGGTCCCGTTCACTGCCAGGATCGGAACACCGGGTGTCAGCCATCCGGGCACGCGCCCGGTAATCCGTCCTACCGTCGGCAACTCACCTGAGGCTGCCGTGAATGGCAGATCAACAGACCAGGCGGACATGACTGACGATACATCGCGGATTAGTGGCTGCACTTCGGGCTCGATTGGCGTGGGTGCAACGGCGGTGAACCGCACTGTCGGCACGATTTCGCGAACCGGCGGCTCTGTCGGAGCGGTTTCGATCGCGATGTTTTCCACCGGTTCGAAGTCCCCGGGTTGCGGTACTGTCGCTCGGGCCGGAGATTGGTCCTCGCTCGCCGTAAAGTTGGACGTATTCGATGCCGCAGGCTCTTCGGCGGCTGCCAGCCCCGCGATTTCGAACTGTGCGCTGGGCACCGGGAGTTCGATTTCCGGCTCGGCCGGCGTCGCCTCGGGCAAGGCCCGGAGCGGCGGACGCAGTGAGCTATCCATGACACCCGACCGTTCGCTAAGCAGAATCTCGTCCGCACCAGTCTCTGGCACTGTGAGAAGCTCGGTTTTGGGTATCGCCACTTCGGCAAGTGCCGGTTCTGTCGTCAGCTCAGGCAGGATGGTCGGATCGGCAACGGGCGGTTCGTCGCTGACCTCAGCCAACGCATCGTCCGAAGTGAAAGGTGGCAGGGTCTCTGCCAGAAGCTCCGAAGCGTCGTCGGATGTCGACAGCGGTGCGTCAGTTGACTCGTCTGCCGACGAAGCGACGGCCACTTCGGGATCAAACACCTCTGTCGGTGGCAGCGCTGCGATCACGTCGGTTTCCGTTTCTACAACGGGTTCCTCAACGATGGTCGACGACGCAACGTCGGCCTCTTCCAGAACAAGCGGGTCTGGCGTGCCGATATCCGGTGTGACTGTTGTCGCTAGCGCGATATCTTCCGAACCATCGACAGCAGGGGCTGCAGCTGTTTCGGCCTGCTCGCCTGTACCGGACGGCATCTGCGTCAGAACGCCTGCGGCAACGAGGCCAATGACAGCGACCGAACCCAAGGCGATGGCCATAACCGGCTTTTTCTTCTTGGCTTCGGGCTTTTCCTCTTTGCCGAGGTTGCGCGAAACCCGCGTCAGCGGGCGCGAACGCTTCCGGTCTAGGGCATCCAGCCATTCTTGGGCCGATTGCATCCGGTCCTTGGGCAAAACTGCCATGGCGGTGTCGATCGACGAAAGGAAACGCCGATCGTAGCCTTTGATCCGCTTTTCGAGGGGATCGTATGGATCAGGTTCGCCACCAGCGATGGCCGCCAAGCGCGTCTGGCTGTCCGGCGGGATTTCCCCGGTGATGATATGATAGAAGCTCGCGCCAAGAGCGTAGAGGTCACTCGACGGGCCCTGTTCCGACCCCTGGACATAGAATTCCTGCGGCGAGTACCCGTCCTTGACCACCCGCAGGGCCGACAGAACGCGGCTCTTCTTCGATGCCTGCTCTCGCGCCGCACCGAAGTCGATGAGGATCGGGTTGCGGTTCGCGTCCAACAGGATGTTGTCGGGTGAGATGTCCCGATGCAGCATGCCCTGGTCGTGAACGAACGAAATTGCGTCGAGCAGCTTGCGGAGCATCGACTTTACTTCGAGTGGTTCAAGATCGACCTTGGTATCCTCAAGGACATCCAGCATGTCCTGACCTTCGACAAAGTCGAGCGCCATGTAGGCGGTGTTGTTGTCTTCAAAGACCTGATGCACACCGACGATGTTCGGGTGCTCTAGCTTTGCGAGACTGCGCGCTTCCTGCACAAACAGGCGAACAATCGATTCGAGCTCGGGCTGGTGCGCGCGCGAACGCGCCTGCACCAGCAAACGACTACGCCGACAAAATGCGCCGGGGAAGCACTCCTTGATGACAACCTTACGATCAAGGCTGTCACGCGCCATGTAGGTGATGCCGAATCCGCCAGCGTTTAGAAAGCTTTCGATCCTATACTGACCGTGAAGAAGCTCCGTTCCGGGCTTCAACTCGTCGACAAATTCGTCACCATCATCATGCGCCGTCTGTTGTTGTGCGCTACTCATTCTTAGGACCTCGCCAGGGGCGCGCCTGCTCTATCTTGCCCCACTGAGAATTCAATTCGTTGGATTAGTCGCGCCGAAAGATGGCCAAATTGGGGTTAACGCTTGTTCTTTCAATGACACAATTCCCGTCATGGGATTGCTATTGTTGAATATTCGAGACCGATCTCAGATCGACACTTTGGTCAAGAGTTCATCACGGTTCGTGTGCTCTGCCTGCTCATTGAGCGTGACGTGGCCGCGATCCATGGCGATGAAGCGGTCTCCCAAGCGATAGGCGAAGTCGAAATACTGCTCGACCATGACGATGGCCATGTCGCCCTCCTTCCGCAGATAGGCGATGACCTCGCCAATTTGCTGGATAATGTTGGGTTGAATCCCTTCGGTTGGCTCGTCGAGCAAGAGCACCTTGGGTCGCGTGATAAGTGCGCGAGCGATCGATAGTTGCTGCTGCTGGCCACCAGACAAGTCGCCTCCTCGTCTGTCCCGCATTTCGGCAAGCACTGGAAAAAGATCGAAAATCTGGTCAGGGACCTTCCGGCTTTTGTCAGGCAGGCAGGCAAAGCCGGTCTCAAGATTTTCAGCTACGGTCAACAGCGGAAAGATCTCGCGCCCCTGGGGGACATAGGCGATGCCTGCCCGCGCAGCCTGATAGGGTGTTGGATGAGTAAGTGACTGGCCATCCAGCGTAATTTGGCCTTCGACATACGGATGCCTGCCGCAAATTGCCTTTAGCAACGAGGTCTTGCCAACACCGTTGGTGCCCATCACCGCGGTTATGGCGCCCTTTGACGCCTCGAACGAGATGCCGTGCAAGATCTGGCTTTGACCGTATCTAAGCGTCAGGTTGTCGATGGTCAGCATCGCTCAGCGCCCCAGGTAGACATCAATAACCCGTTGGTTGGCCGTGACGTGATCGAGGCTGCCTTCGGCCAGCACAGACCCTTCGTGCAGCACGGTGACCTTGCAGTCGAGGCGGCGCACGAATTCCATGTCGTGCTCTACCACGACAACGGCCCGGCTTTTGGCCGCTGAGACTAGCAAATCGGTTGTGTGTTCCCGTTCCGCCGGTGTCATGCCCGCTGCCGGTTCGTCGACCAGCAACAGCCGCGGATCCTGTGCGAGCAGCATGCCGATCTCCAGCCATTGCTTCTGGCCATGGCTCAGCTCACCCGCCATCCGAGTCAGGCTTTGGGTCAGGCCTATTTCTTCCGCGATCTCCTCGATGCGGGCTGCGCCGTGGCTCGTTTTGCGATACCGCAATACGTCGAAGGGACCCCGTGGATTCTTGAGCGCCATAGCGAGGTTTTCCCGCACCGTCTGGGCTTCGAAAACGGTGGGTTTCTGGAACTTCCGCCCGATACCCTCTTGCGCGATCCGCTCTTCGTTCAAACCCAGAAGCGAGATGTTCTTGTCGCCCCAGACGACCCGTCCTTCGTCCGGCCTGGTCTTGCCCGTGATGATGTCCATGAAGGTCGTTTTGCCTGCGCCATTGGGGCCGATGATGGCGCGCAGTTCGGGTTCGCCGATCTGGATCGACAGGTTGTTGATCGCCTTGAAGCCGTCGAATGAAACAGAGACGCCGGACACTTCGAGAAGGGTGCTCATTCGGCCGCCTCCTCGACGCGCAGGGCGCCCTTGTCAGGGCCATAATCTCCTTCCCGATCCGGGCTCTGCCGTGATGCAAGCAGATCGAAGAGACCGCCAATGCCCTTAGGGGCGAACAGCGTAACGGCGACAAAGCTAAGGCCCAAGAGGACGAGCCACCAGTCGGTCCACTGGATCGTGTAGAAGCCCAGATTGACATCGGGCGCGCCGCCACCGGTGAACCAGCTGGACAAGAGCGATACGAACGCAGCTCCGATAACTGCGCCATATAAACGACCCCGCCCCCCGATCGCGACCCAGACCGCCAGATAGATCGAGGCGATTGGCGCGACCTCGGCGGGGTTGATGATGCCGGCCTGCGGGTAGTAAAGCGCGCCGGCAATCCCGCAGACGATGGCCGTTGTCGTGAAGATGAACAGTTTGTAGCGCTCGACCGGATAGCCCAGAAACCGCACGCGCGCTTCATCATCGCGGATGGCTCGAATGACGGACCCCATTTTGCCCGACACGACCCAAGCGAAAAAGACATAGCCAAGAGCAAGCGCAGCGGCAGAGGCCCAGAAGAACCAGATCGAAATCCAGTCCTGCCCGATATTGTCTAGGCCGGGGATGTTCTGAAGCCCCGAGAGGCCGTTATTGCCACGCAGGCCACTGTCATTCTGGAATAGGTACAATGACAGGGCGAGGGTCATGGCCTGCGTCAGGATCGAGAGATAGACACCTGTCACCCGGCTGCGGAACGCCAGCCAGCCAAAAACCAGTGCAAGCAGACCCGGCAACAGCACAACGAGCAGGAGTTGCAAAAAGAGGCTATCGGCAAAGGCCCATATCAGAGGGAACTCAGACGATCCCACAACGCCGAAGATCTGTGTGCCGATCGCATCGATAACTTCTTGATCGGTGGGTGGGATTGGTGCGGCGGCCAGGCTTTCGGCCACGATGATCTCGGTCCGGGCATACATCAGCCATTGCCCGATCGCATAACCACCAAGGCCGACAAATGCGAAATGCCCAAGCGACAGGATACCGCAATAGCCCCAGACGACATCCATGGCCACCGCAACCAGGCAAAGGCACAGCGTCTTGCCGAGTGTCTTTACAAAGCTGGTCGAGACAAGCCCAATACCTGTCGCCTCGCTGAGCAAGGTGACCGCGATGGTGAAGATCCCCAGAGCTGCGAGCATCCACAACACCGATGGATTTTGTGAAAGGAAGCCCTGGCGCATGTCAGGAGGCCGCCGCCCGCCCCTTGAGCGCGACGATGCCGCGCGGCCGGAACTGGATAAACAGGATGATGAACAGGATCATATAGGTCTGCGCGGCAAGGGTATTGGACGGGTTGAACCACTCGATCCCTTTCTGAAGGAAACCGATCAGTGTCGCCCCGGCGAGCGTCCCCCAGACGTTGCCAACGCCGCCGACAACAACCGTCATGAAGCTTTGCACGATGTAGTCCGCCCCCATCTCGGACGTGACCTTGGCATAAAGACCGATGGCCACACCCGCGATCCCGGCGATGCCGGAACCCAGCCCAAACGTGAGCATGTTGATCCGGTCGGGATCGATCCCCATGCTGCCCGCCATGCCGGGGTTCTGGGTGACCGCGCGCACCTCGAGCCCCAGCCGGGTTCGATTGAGAACAAAGAGGATCAGCGCAAGAAAGATCAGCGCCAGCACGAAAATCGCAATGCGGATATAGCTGATCTGGATGACGTCGTTGATGATCCACGCTCCGTCCAGCCATGCTGGCGATGTCAGCGGGCGGGCCTGCGTGCCAAAGATGTTCTTGGCGAGCTGCTGGAGCGCGATCGATATGCCGAACGTCGCCAGCAGCGTTTCGAGCGGGCGATGACGCAGCCACCGGATCACGGACCGCTCCATCAAAACCCCGGCGCAGAACGTTACCGCAAAGGCCAGCGGCAGCGCGACGATAATCGACAGGGTGTAGTTGGTGATGAACAGCTGCACCACGTAGCCGGTATAGGCCCCCATCATGATGAATTCGCCGTGGGCCATGTTGATGACGCCCATCACCCCAAAGGTGATGGCAAGGCCGATAGCCGCGAGGAAATAGATCGACGCAAGGCTCAGCCCGTCCAGCACGAGGTCACCAAACTGGCTGAGGCCAACGCGCATTTCGATATCGTCGAGCACCTGACGGGCCGCGGTCGTTACGGCTCCGTCCGGCTCGATATAAGCAAGCCAAAAGACGTGATCGGCGATCGAACGCAATACCTGCGCTTCCGTGACAAGCGGCGGAACCTGTCCGCCCTCTGCCAGCCGCGCATAGGCCGACAGGCGCTGCGCATCGGTATCAAGTGACGCAACCTGGATGCCTGCGACCTCGCCGCCTTCGATATTTGCGATAAGGGACGCGCGAATGCTGTCCGCTTTGGTAACAGGAGCGGCAAGTTCTGCCCGTACCAGCCTGTCATAGGCGGCCTCGATCGCGATATCCTCACCGGGCTCTTCGATGCGCGCAATGTTGAGGTCCGGAAGGCTGGTCCCCACGCCCGTCTCAGTCACCAGCAACCGGTTGAGAACGGCGCGTGTCTCAACGTCCTGTCGGCCGGCGAGAGATTGAATGGCATTGACCCGGTCCGCGCTGTCATCGGCATGAAGGGCCGTCAGCATGGCAACAAGCGTTGTCTTGCGCTCGCGCAGCGCCTCGTCTTCTTCGGATGCGACGGACTCGGCCAGCGGTGCCAGTTGGTCCGCGGACATCGCACGCGCGATCGCCTCTACCGCTATCTTGCGCCGCGCTACATTCGGATCGGATAGTTGAAACTGAACCAGCGCTTTGCCGATCTCTTTTCGGACGCCGCCATTGGGCTTGAGCTGTTTCAGTTCGGATTTCGCAGCGATGCCGACGTCAGCGCCGCTATCGATATCGGTCAAGGCAATACCGCCATCAGCGACTTTTCCAAGGAAGACGGCGCCATCCTCTTTTCGTTGCCACGCATCTTTTGCCTGCCAAGCCTCAAGGAACCGGGGCACCTGTGGTAGGCCGCTTGCAACGAGATCGTCGAGAAGGGTGCCGACACTCCGGCGCGAGGGTTTGGCGACTTCCTCGGCATGAACGGCGAGGATGTCCTGCAGGCTTTGCGCCGATGTTGCCATCGGCATCCACAGAAGCATGAGGGCCAGCAAGAGGCGCATCATTTGATCGTTCTTTCAGAATCGAGGAGCGGGCAAATCTGCCCGCTCCGTTTATGGTCGTGTGATCAGTAGTTCGACTTCAGCTGAACACAGCTGCTGGTTTCGGTGTTGTACATGCCACATCCCAGCTCTTTCCAATCCGACTTCAGAACAGCGCTTTCCGGCAGGAAGTCTGTCCAGGCATCACCCGGCACTTCGGACGTTTGGCTGATGATGTCGAACTGACCATCCGCCTGAATTTCACCAATGAGAACCGGCTTGGCGAGGTGGTGGTTCGGCAGCATAACTGCAGTACCGCCGGTAAGGTTCGGGAACTCCTGACCATACATGGCGTCCCGCACCGCATCGACATCAGTCGTGCCGGCTTGCGTGGCTGCGTTCACCCACATGTTGAAGCCGATATAATGTGCTTCCATCGGATCGTTCGTGACCCGTGCGTCGCCCATGCGGGCCTTCCAAGCGGCAACCCAGTCGCTGTTGGCATCGCTTTCGGCCGACTGGAAGTAGTTCCAAGCGGCCAGATGCCCGACTAGGTTCGATGTATCGAGACCTGACAGCTCTTCTTCACCGACCGAGAATGCCACAACCGGGATATCATCCGCGCTTACGCCAGCCGCGGCGAGCTCTTTGTAGAAACCGATATTCGCGTCGCCATTGATTGTGGAAATCACACCGACCTGCTTGCCGTCTTCGCCAAGAGCTACGACGTCAGCAACAATCGTGGCCCAGTCACTGTGACCAAACGGCGTGTAGTTTACAAAGATATCCTCCTCGGCGATGCCCTTGGATTTCAGATAGCTCTCGAGAATGTTGTTGGTTGTGCGCGGATAGACGTAGTCGGTGCCGAGAAGGGCAAACTTTTCAACGCCCAGTTCATCAAGAAAGTAGTCGGTTGCCGGGATCGCCTGCTGGTTCGGCGCCGCACCAGTATAAAACACGTTCTTGGAGCTTTCTTCGCCCTCATACTGCACAGGATAGAAGAGCAGGCCGTTCAGTTCCTCAATCACGGGCAATACGGACTTGCGGCTCACGCTTGTCCAGTTGCCGAAGATGACATCGACCTCGTGAACGGTCAAAAGCTCCCGTGCTTTCTCCGCAAAGAGCGGCCAGTCCGAGGCCGGGTCGACAACCACTGCTTCCAGCTGACAGCCCAGCACGCCACCACTTTCGTTCTGCTGATCGATCAGCATAAGCATCGTGTCTTTTAGCGTTGTTTCGGAAATCGCCATTGTCCCGGAAAGGGAATGCAGGACTCCAACCTTGATGGGTTCGGCGCAGTCCTGGGCCATCGCTCCTGTCCCGGCCAGCAGGCCTGCCAACGTCAGTGCGCTCGCGATTTTTTGCATGATGTATTCCTAATCTTTATTTGTCCGCATTGCGGTGCAGGCCTGCTGGCTTGGCAGCAGATACGCTCTGCTGATCCGACTTCCGTTCTGGTTGTACCCCAGCAGTCTTTGCACCCCCCTGTTCAGGCGCCCTGACAGTGCATTGGGTCTTTTGCGCAAGTCGTCGTCCGGGCGAGGATGGAACCCAGCGGAATGCTGCATTTGCCTCATTCGCAGGCAGAAATGGGTGGCTACGCCTTCTTCTATGGCGCGGAAATGATCAATTGATGGGCGTTCATGCGGATGTTTCGACCGTTATGTCAGCTTGGTCCGTGACGATTCCCGGCGATTGTCGCGAGAGGGATGAGCGCACCTTGTCGCTCTGTCGGGCTCTCTGAGCGGCAGCACTGGCATGGTCGACAGACAGTCGCCCAGAGCCCTTATCCAGGCTCTTGCCCTTCGGCGAACGGTTTCTCGACTTGTTCGCTTATGGGGTTGGCGATCGGAGCGAAATGAAAGACAAAACCAGCAATGTGCAGATCGAAATAGAGACCACCCTTGGTGTAGGGGCGGAGAAAGCCGCGCAATGACAGTAATTACCTCGATACCGGCAAAAGAGCTGAAGGTGGGAATGAGGGCCGAGGTGACGCGGCTGTGTCTCGCCGACGATCTTTATGTCTTTGCGCGGTCGAGCGGCAATCTAAACCCGATGCATCTGCCGAAAGAAGATGGCGACGGCGACGGAAAACCGGAGGCGATTGCTCCGTCGATGTGGTTGGGGGCCCTTATCTCATCTGTTCTGGGCAATCAGCTTCCGGGTCCCGGTTCGCTCTACAAGTCACAGTCGCTGCGGTTTAGTGGACGCGTCCATGCGGGAGAAAGCGTGGTGGTTTCGGTCGAGGTCAAGAGCATTGCGAGCGATGGAACGGTGATGCTCGATACCCGGGTTGATCATGAGAACGGCCATTGCATCGCCGAGGGAGAGGCCGAGGTGATCGCACCCGCTACCGCCAAATCTTTTGATATAAAAGATTTGCCCGGTCTCACCGTCCAACGCCATCAACACTTTGATCGCCTTCTGGAGCTGGCCGAACCATTGCCGGATATCCCAACAGCGGTCGTTGCACCCGAAGAGGCGCAGTCTCTTGGCGGCGCGCTCCTCGCTGCCGAAGCGACCCTGATCAAACCCGTCCTCGTTGGATGCGCCACCAAGATCGCAGAGACGGCAAAGGCCTTGGGCAAGGCCGATCACGGTTTCGAGGTGATCGACGAACCCGATCATGCAAAAGCAGCGGATCGCGCTGTCGCTCTGATCGGTGAAGGACGGGCGCAGGCGCTCATGAAAGGGCATTTGCATACCGACCTCATTCTCAAGGCTGTGTTGAAGCGTGAGGCGGGGCTCAGGACCGCCCGCCGCCTTAGCCATGTCTTCGTGATGGACGTGCCCGGCCTTGAACATCTTCTGCTTGTGACTGACGCTGCGATCAACATCGCACCGGATCTCGCGACAAAGGCTGACATTGTTCAGAACGCGATCGATTTGGCATCGGCCATCGGGATTGAAACACCACGCGCCGCGATCCTGTCGGCCATCGAGACGATCAACCCCGCGATCGCTTCGACCCTCGATGCTGCCGCACTGGCCAAAATGGCGGACCGCGGCCAGATCACGGGGGGCATCGTCGACGGACCGCTTGCGATGGACAACGCGATCGATCTTGGTGCTGCGCGGACCAAGGGGATAAAGGGGGCGGTCGCGGGGCAGGCCAACATCCTCGTTGCACCCAACCTTGAAGCTGGAAACATGTTGGCCAAGGAACTGACCTATCTTGCCCATGCCGAAGCGGGGGGCATCGTTTTGGGGGCGAAGGTCCCCGTGATCCTCAACAGCCGGGCCGACGATGACACCGCTCGCCTCGCCTCATGTGCGGTTGCGGCCCTATACGCGCAGGCGCAGATCGAATGACATCGGTCCTGACGCTCAATGCCGGGTCATCGTCGCTCAAGTTCTCGGTTTACCAAGGCGGCGTGTGCGCGACCTCGGGGCAGGTCGAACAACTTGGGCCAGCCGCCATCCTCAAGTCGGACAGCGGCGGCAAGAGAGAGCTTGGCGCGACCGATCACGCACGCGCACTCGCCGAAATCCTGACCGAGATCGGGCCCGTCACCGATGGTGCTCCGGTCAATGCCGTTGGGCACCGGATCGTTCATGGCGGCGTGGATTTTTCGGAACCGATGCGCCTGACCGACGCGGTGATGGAGAAGCTCAGGCTCCTGACCCCGCTCGCGCCGCTACACCAGCCGCATAATCTCGAAAGTGTCGATGCCGCCATCGCTGCTTTCCCTGATGCCGTTCAGGTGGGATGTTTCGACACCGCGTTTCATCGCAGTCATCCGTGGGTGAACGATACGTTTGGCCTGCCGAGGCGGTATTACGACGCCGGCGTACGCCGTTACGGGTTTCACGGACTGAGCTATGACTACATCACCGGATATGTCCGCAAGAACTATCCCGAACTTGCTGATCGGCGTCTGGTAATCGCTCATCTTGGCAACGGGGCATCAATGTGCGCGGTTCAGCATGGCCAAAGCGTTGCCTCGACCATGGGCTTTTCGGCCCTCGACGGTTTGCCGATGGGAACCCGATGCGGCCAACTCGACCCGGGCGTGATGCTCTACCTGCTTGATCACGAAAAACTGGGTGCGAACGAGATCTCGACCCTGCTTTACAAGGAAAGTGGGTTGCTGGGTTTGAGCGGCGTGAGTTCAGACATGCGGACGCTTGAAGCGAGCGATGATCCCAAAGCAGCCGAGGCCATCGACTATTTCGTGTTTCGTATCACGCGCGAAGTTGGTGCGATGGCGGCCAGCATGGGTGGTATCGATGCGCTGATCTTTTCCGGCGGAATTGGCGAGAACTCGACCACCATTCGCAAACGCGTGGCGGACAGCGTTCGGTTTTTGGGGATTGAGTGCGATGATGCGCGCAATGAAGCCGGCGAAGAAGACTTTGGCAAAGGCCAGGCCCGCCTGATGCGCATCGAAACCGACGAAGAGCAGGTGATTGCAGATGCCTGCGCTGTAGTGCTCAGCGCATAGTCAGCGTCGGCCCTCAAAACGCTTGATCGAAACGCCGGCGGCTTGCAGGGCTTCGCGCACTGAGCCCGCAATCTGGACGGCCGTCGGGGTGTCGCCATGCAAGCAGATTGTATCGATGGGCGTCGGGATATGTTTGCCGCTGTCGGTGATGATTGCGCCGGCTTTGATCATGTTGACCATCCGCTCGCCGGCCAGATCCGGATCGTGGATGACCGCGCCCTTTTTTCGCCTGTCCACGAGCGTCGCATCATCATTGTAGGCTCTGTCCGCGAAGATTTCGGTCGCATAGAGGCATCCCAACGATTTGACGGCACGCTCCTGTGCCGTTTGCGCCAGCACCATGATAATCGTGTCGGGAACCACTGACAGCACCGCTTCGAAACAGCCGCGCGCGAGCTCTTCATCCTCGGTGCACATGTTGGCGAGCGCGCCATGGATCTTGACGTGCCGCACCTCGGCGCCAACGGCCCTTGCCATACCCAGCGATGCTCCGATCTGACAACGGATGCTGTTCTGCAGGCTGGAAAGCGGCACCTGCATCCGGTTCCGCCCGAAACCGGCAAGGTCGGCAAAGCCCGGATGGGCGCCGATACCAACGCCGTTCTCTTTGGCAAAACGCATGGTTTTGGCCATCACATCCGGGTCGCCGGCATGTGCGCCACATGCGATATTGGCCGAGCTAACGATCTTGAGAAGGCTTTCGTCATCGCCCATCACCCACGGGCCAAAGCTCTCGCCCATATCGGCATTCAGATCGACTTCCATGCGCTAGTCTCCTTCGGGTTCGGTGCCGTTCGTCACGCCACTTACCAATTGATAACCCAGCAGATCGGCGATGTCCGCCGGGTCCCGCACCAAGGGCTCGACTTGATTGCTCAGGCCCGCGATTTCCTTCCGGGTCTGCCGTTCGATGTCGGCAGCATGGGATATATCGATCAATTCGAAGGTCAGCGGCGATCCGGGTTGCGCCTGAGCGACGGTGGGCAGATCGGATGGGATCACCGTCCCGATGCGGGGGTACCCGCCCGTCGTCTGGGATTCCGCAAGCAGGACAAAGGGCGTTCCGTCGCCGGTGATCTGTATATCGCCGGGCACGATGATTTCGGATACCACGCTTAATTGCTGCGGGTCCGAGAACCCGGCTCCCTCGAAATCAAGGCGCGCGGCCTGTCGGCTGGCCTGCCGATGTTTGATGAACCTTGTCGACAGAAAGCGATCGAGCGTTTCCTCGGGAAACGACCCGGTTTGAACGCTGGGAACGATCCGGATTGCACCACCCGTAAATCTGGATTGTGGTGTGATCCTGTAGCCTGATCTCCCATCCTTGCTCGGACCCAGTTCAAGTTTGTCGCCCGTGGCGATGGCGCGCCCTATCCCGGCGGTCGCATGGGTCGACCGAGAGCCGAGGATGGTCTCGGTTTCAAAACCACCGTTCACATGAAGGTATCCGTAGATGCCACTTGTTGCCGGGCCGATCTTCAGAACCTGGCCAGCAGTGAGGGTGTGACTGGCATGCCAAGCCAGTGCGCTGCCATCGCATTCGGCCTGCATCGGCGCGCCCGTCAGCGCGATCCGCATATCCGCCTCCGCCTCAAACACTCCGCCAATCCCGGCGAATTCGATTGTGGCCTTGTCGGCTGCCTGCCCCAGCAACGCGGCCCCTTCGAACAGCGCCGTGCGGTCCATGGCACCGCCTCGGGTCAGCCCGTGCGCAAGGTGCCCGGGCCTGCCCAGATCCTGCAGACTGGCGCCGGGTCCGATCTGTCTGACAATGAGGCGCCTCATTCCAAAAGGCTCCACTCCGCGCCACCATCGGCGGTCTTGTCGTGCTCTTCGATCCGTAAAAGCTCGCCCGGAGTAATCTCTTCAAAGGTGATCTCATCGCCAGGGCTGAGCGGAAAGGGATTGGCGCCACCGGGTCTGAAACACCGAAACGCGCATTGTCCGACATGACGCCAGCCGGTTGGGGTCTCATTCGAAAAGAGACACATCTGCCTGACAGCGGCGACCAAGGCGCCCGGCGGAACACGAGGTGTCAGTTGCGACTGACGGGGAATGTCCCACGCCTCGCCCAGCATCCCGAGATAGGGTTGGCCCGGCGCGAACCCCAAGGTGAGAACACGCAGCTGCGCGGTGGCAAGCTGCGCCTTTGCTTCGTCTGCGCTTAATCCCGCCGCTTCGGCGGCTTCTTCCAATTGCGGCGCGCGTTCCGTTCCAAAGACTGCCGGGATGCGCCACAGTTTTCGGCCCGCGGGCAGTGGTACAGAAAACCAGTCCTGGGTTTCGAGCTGTTCGGTCAACCGTGCAACCATAGTGTCGTAGTCATGCGCGACGAGATCGATGCGGAAGAAGGCAGAGACCAGCGTGCTGCAACTTTCGCTGATCTCAGGCCAGCCTGCCTCTGCGATGCGATGATGAAAGGCGATCGCCGCGCGGTTTGCAGCACTGGCCAGAACATTGGAAAACTGAACGACGATGCCGTCGAGTCCGACCGAACGAATGCGTGGAAAGGCCTCGGCGTTGTCCATGCTCGCTATTCCAGCCGCAGCCATTCCGGTTCGAAGGAGACTTCGCTTACCCCGGCCACCTTTTTTACCCGCTCGAGTTCGGCTTCGAATGCCGCGTGTCGGCCTTTGGCCCAGCGGATCTTGGTCTCGGGCCACAATGCGCGAACCCGGAGTACATCCTGATCTCTGTGTGCTTTCATATCGACCCGGCCGATCAACCGCTCACCCTCGAGAATTGGAAAGACGTAGTAACCATATCTGCGCTTGGCCTCGGGTACAAAAACCTCGATCCGATACTCAAAGCCAAAAAGCCGTTCTGCCCGTTTTCGGTCTCTTAGAGCGGGGTCAAAGGGGCTGAGGATGCGGATGCGGCCCGGCGCCTCGGTTTCTGCCGCGGGATCTTCGACGATGTCGGGTCGCGCAAAGGTGGCGCGATACTTTCCGTCGGCGCCCTCGACGTCGATCGGGATGATTTCGCCCCGCGCACACGCCGCTTCGCACCAATCCCGCGCTTCGGCAGGGCTGATGTGATCCCAGAACGCGGCAATCTCGCCATGGGTTGCGAAACCCAGCCGGTCGAGCGCCTCGTTGCAACACCATGCAACCGTTTCCGCATGGGAGGGTTCATCGTGATCGTGGATGGATTGATCGAGGAACCGTTCGGTTAGGTCATAGCGCTTTTTGAACGCGTCCCGACCGACCACGCACAACTCGCCCTTGCGCCATAGATATTCGAGAGCGGTCTTGGACGGGTGCCAGTCCCACCATCCGCCGGATCCACGCGCTTCGCCTTCGCCGACCTCGGCTGAGGTAAGCGGCCCGTTTTCGCGGATCAGCTCGCGAACGGCCTCGAATTGGCCTTCGAAACCATCGCGGCGCCCTGAGCGCCAGCGATCGAGCAATTGTGCCGCATCGCGTTGCCGTCGCAGATGCCACCAGCGATAAAACTCGATCGGTATGACGGCGGCATCGTGTGTCCAGTGTTCAAACAACGTGTCGCCCTTGCGATACAGCCTTGTGAGGTCGTCTGGCCGGTACCGGGGTCGGCGCGCAAACAGGATCAGGTCGTGGGCTCGGGCTACGGTATTGATGCTGTCGAGTTGGACAAAACCAAGCCGGTGTATCAGCTGCAGGAGGGCCTGCCCCTTTGCTTCTCCGGCTGGCTGTTCAAGCAGGGCGTGCCGATCAAGAAAAATCCGGCGGGCCGCTAGGTTTGCCAGTCGCGCCTTGCTCACACCGGTTGTTTGCGGCGCAGCGTGTCGCCGTACGAGATTTTGGGCGTCAGTTTGATGATCTCTGGCTCAAGATCTTCGTCGGACTGGGTATGGCGGAGAATGATCTCGGCCGCTGCCTGCCCGATCTCCAACCGGCAGGCATCGGTTGTCGCCAGTTGTTTTGGAAGACCATCGAGCAACTCGACACCGTTGAACCCGGCAAGCCCGATTTGTGCGGGCACGTCGATCCCCTGATCGAGCAGATAGAGAAGACCGCCGGCGCCGATCATGTCATTGGAGTAATAGAGGAAATCAAGGTCAGGGTTTCGGTCAAGCATGGCCGCCGTCATCTCACGCCCTTTGCCGAGCGCCGATCCCCCGGAATAGAAATCGCGTTCCTGAATTTCGATCCCCGCCTTCGCCAGCCCTTCGGTCAACCCTTCGAACCGCTTCCGCGCGCGGTGGTCGAGCGGCATCTTGGTCCCCATGAAACCGATATTCTGATAGCCCTGCTTCAGGATCGCCTTGGCCATCTCGAGCCCAGCTTGGCGGTGCGAGATCCCGACCATGCTGTCGACGGGATTGCCATCGGTATCCATGATTTCCACGACGGGAATACCAGCCCCTTTGAGCATCGCCCGCGATGCGTCCGAATGTTCCAATCCTGCGATGATCACGCCCGACGGCCGCCATGACAGCATCTCGTACAGAACGCGTTCTTCCTTCTCCGGCAGATAGTCGGTCACGCCAAAGACAGGTTGCAAAGGCGTATCTTCGAACACACGGTTGATGCCCGTCAGAACCTCTGGAAAGACCATATTCGAAAGGGATGGCAGGATGACCGCGACCAGATTGACATGTTGGGACGCGAGAGAGCCGGCAATCTGGTTCGGCACATAGCCTAGCTCTTTGGCTGCCGCCAAGACACGTTCGCGGGTCGCATCGCTGACATCGCCGCGATTGCGCAGCACGCGGCTGACCGTCATTTCGGAAACCCCGGACGCAGCCGAAACATCGCGCAGCGTGAGGGGACGGTTCAAACGGTCGGCCAAGTCGGTATTCCTGATGTTCGTTCGGTGTTGCGGCGTTCGCAGTAAGCGGTGTGCCCGCTGTATTGAAGCCGATGAAGCCGCTGACTTTCAAGGTCTTATCGATCCCGTTAGGGCAGGACGACGGTGGTGTATCCTGCATTTTAGGGGGTCTTGGGGCCCGCTTTCACTTTGTTGGCTGACAACAAGGGCAATGCGGGGTAGCTCTTTGCGCAGGCCCCGTGGCTCAACTGGATAGAGCAGCCCCCTCCTAAGGGGCAGGTTGCAGGTTCGAATCCTGCCGGGGTCGCCACTTGCCGCGCAGGAGTTGGTTAGGTTTTTGAGCCTCGACCGCTAGTTGCTATTCACTCTCTTGTGGGTTTCGTCGCGCGCCGAGTGAGACTGTGACTATCCCACCAGATCTGCTAACCCGAGCCAGCTCAGAAATCAGTTATCAGCATGACGATGGAAGGCGGTCAAACTAATCCGTCAACCGAGGACCGAGAAGCTCGACTCGTCATTCACGGCCCGCTTTCGTGAGTAAAAGCCAACATTCGTCTCGCGCCTGATATAGGGCAGGTTGAAGGTCAGTGGCCGCGCGTCGTGATCGTTGCCCGCTTCGCAATAGTCGATTAACACGGCCATCATCTTTCCGGCGATAGGCGCGTTCTTGTACTGGTTGCCGCTGGTTCCGCAGGCCATGTAGAAACCGGGCAGGCTTGATTTGTCGTAGATCGGGATCCAGTCGGTAGACGCGTCGTAAAGATCGACCACTCCGCGGGCCTTGGTCGGTATCCCAAGCGACGGAACACGTTGACCATATCGCTGCGCCTGTAGCGACCATTGGTCGGTGAAGTCGCGGTCATAGTCCTTGTCATCATCCACCCAGACGTGAGGGTCGCATTCAGGGTCCTCACTGCCGATCAGGATGTTGTTTCCGTGCTCCGGGCGGCAGTAGCATGCGATATCGCCGTCAGAGATGATCATTCCGTCCTGTTCAAAGTCGAAGCCTTTCGGCGCGGGCACGTGAGCCACTTCCTGCCGCAAAGGGCGCGTCGAAATCGTCATGTCGTCGAGCACGCCAGCCATTGCATTGATCCTGGACGAGGCTGGACCCGCGACGTTTACCACGACAGGGGCGTGAATCTCTGCGCCATTGCCCAGCTTCACGCCCTGCACGCGACCTCCGGAGGTGAGGATCTCCGTGACCTCTGCGCCCAATCGAAACTCCGAGCCCCGAGCACGGGCGGCTTCGGCGAGGTTCTGAGCCGAAAGCGCAGGATCGGTGACGTATCCGCCGTTGGGCCAATGGACGGCTCCTGGCAACTGACCACCGGTTGGATGACCGAATGCGGGATCGTCGGTGCGCTTGGCAGGGCCGAAACGATCGAGAGAATAAATCGGCAGTCGGCGACGGATCTCATCGGCAGACCACTCTTCGTAAGGGCAGTTGAGTGTGGCGCTGTGATCCATGTGCTTTCTTAGAAACTGGTTGGCTTCGGTTTTCATGACGAGGCACCCGACCTCCCGGAACTGGGCAAGGGGCGTCTCGTTTGGCAAACCCAGATACTCGGCCCAATCGCGCCAGTAGTGATAGCCCTCCCAAGCGAACGCAGTGCCTTCAAGCGTGGAATAGTGCATCCGTATGATCGCACAGGATCCCGCTGTTGAACCGTGTCCGATCTGCGAATTCCGGTCGATACTAAGGGTTCGCCAGCCGCTCTTTGCCATTTCGTATGCTATGGCTGAGCCGATAACCCCGGTCCCGATTATGATGGCGTCTGCTGTTGCGGTCATTTCGCCTTCTCCTTCATCGCTGACAAGGCATACGCTTCCAGATCCGCGATCTCGCTTGGTCGTGGGGTCTGGCCGGTAAAACAATACAGGTACATCGGAACCTGTCGTAGTCTGTCACTGGTGGGTTCGTTGAGCTCTGCGAGATCGTAACCCAGTTGCATGAAGTAGAGCACCCGCGCGCGGATCTTCGCCTCATCGGGCGGATAGTCGAAGCGCAGGAACATGGTGGCAAGCGCCTCGACGCGCGTCTCATCCGACTGGTCAAGTATACGCCTGACCTTGCCCGACCGTCGCGCCCAGTCCCGGACTGCAAAGTCCAGCGGGTTGTTGAAGATCCGTTCGTCGATCACGCAGTGGAAAAAGTGGCAAACGGCCTCGGTAATGGTCTCGGCGGGCTCTTCTGTCTTGGCGACGATGGCGGCTGTGTTGGTGTCCTGCCAGTGTTGCAACAGCGCGTCGAGCAATGCCTGGCGCGATTTGAAGTACCAATAGAAGCTAGATCGAGACACGCCCAGACGACTGCCAAGATCCAGAACCTTGACCTGTTCAACGCCGTCGCTGACCAGCACATCCATCGCCACATTCAACCAGTCCTGGCGCGTGACTTTCACATTTCCGACGGGCCTGGGTTTCTCTTGTCCGTTTCGGTCTTGGGTCGAGCCGCTCTGTCCCATGCTTCAGCTTTCCGGTGGCGCGCCGCCCGCGGCGGATTGACGGGCGATATAGGCTTTCAGTGCATGTGTTCGTTCGGGGTCAACAACCGGCCCGGTGTCGTTTGCGAGAATGGATTGCCAGACCTTTGTCGCCCGGGTGCTGGCATCCTCTGCGCCGCGTTCCTCCCAAGTGCCGAAATTGGCATAGTCATGGACGACGGGTTCATAGAATTCGGTCTGGTAGCGGGCCATCGTCTGCGCCGCTGCAAAGAAGTGGCCGCTTGGCTGAACTTCGGCCACGGCATCGAAGCCAATCTCCGATGCGCTGGCCTGCGCCCCCGCGCATAGCTCTGCCA
>CAWUIQ010000022.1:0-47066 GCA_963922565.1 uncultured Rhodobacterales bacterium | reverse complement strand
TCCGCCGCCCCAGCCTGTCGACCCGCGCCTGCAGGCCGTAAAGCCCGTGCTGGACCGACCGCAGCCGCGCATCCGAAAGGGGCAGGCGGTTGGCCACGCGCATCACCCGCAAGGCCCAGGGCGACAGCGACTGGTTGCGCGCGGGCTGCTTTTTCAGCGCGGCCATCACGCCCCGGTCCAGCCCGATATGATCGAAAAGTGGACCACCTGTGCCAAACTCATGGGCGCGGTCGCCTTCCAGCTCAAAGACTGTCAGGCGTTCGGGCCCGATCGCCTCGGCCACCCGGTCGCACACATCCTCCAGCCGAACCGGCTGACCGATGGCGCGGGTCAGCTGATCGTAGGATCCGGCATAGCGGTTCTGCTTGACGGCTTGGGCATAGACGCTGCGGATCCAGGCCTCGTCATTGCGGCGATAGAGCACGATTTCAGTCTCTATTCCCGAAAAAGCCTCAAGCATCAGCTGCGCGATCCGAGGGGCATGGGGATAGATCCGGTGCTGGGCGTCTCGGCCCGGATGGGGCCCAAAGAATTCCTCGTCACTGATCAGGGTGGGGATGTCGGGATGGGCCGCCGCGGCCTCGGCGAAGGTGCGAAAGCCCGTCAGCAGATCGGCCTCGGTCACGCTGGTATCGCCCGCGGCAAAGGCCATGGCGGCCAGCCGCACCTCTTCGGTTTCAAGGGTCACGCGGTTGATGACATGCAGATGCGGGGCCAGCGCCGCCTGGTTGTCGCGCAAGAGCCGCTGCAGATACGTGGTTGCCGTCTTGTGGAAACCGCAATGGATATAGACGCGTTTCATCGGGATCGCCCTCTGCCTTGACCGGGGTTGTTCCGTATCCTGTTCCAACTTGCCAGCCTTTTCTGCAGCCGTTTTCAGGGTCGTTTGACAAACCACAGACCCCCGCCTATCGACAAAGCGGATCTGGGCCCACGGGGGCGAAACAAGGATGGCCGCATGGGCGACGACAATCCGGGCTGGCGCAAGGGCGCGCGCCAGATCAAGTCAGGTCTGACCCGCATCCGCACCTATCTGCGCTGGCTGCGATACGAATTCCTGCCCGATCCACGGTACCAGCTTTATGCCCGCAAGGTGGGCGAGGCCGACCGGGCCGCCTTTCTGGCCGATCAGGCCCGCGGTGATCCGGCCGTGCGCGACATGCTGGCCCCCTATGCGGCGGCCGATCTGCCCCGCATCATCTGGATGTACTGGCACGATGGCGAGGCGGCGGCCCCCATGGTCGTGCGCCGCTGCATCGAAAGCTGGCGGCGGCACAATCCGGGATGGGAGGTCCGCGTGCTCGACAAGGCCAGCATGGGGACGCATGTCGACATGAGCGATATGGGCAATCTGGCCGAAGGGCTGCCCAACCGGTTTCTGGCCAACATTCTGCGCATCCGCCTGATCCTGCATCATGGCGGGGTGTGGTCGGATGCGACGGCCTATTGCCACCGCCCCCTCGACGACTGGCTGCCGTTGCAGATGAGCACGGGCGCCTTCATGCTGAGCCTGCCGGACACGCCCCGCTGGGCCGAAAGCTGGTTTCTGGCCGGGCAGCCGGGGCATCTGCTCTACCAGGTGTGGGAGGTTGCCTATGCGCGCTATCTCAAGCGTCTCAGGTACAAGCCCGACCTCTATTTCCCGTTCTCCTACATGTTCCAATGGGCGCTCAAGACCGATGCGGCGGCGATGGCCGCGTTCGACCGGATGCCCCGCCTGCCGGCCCAGCCCTGCTTTGTCATGATGGCGGTTCTGCGCGACCAGCTGCCGCCTGAGCGGCTGGAGGCGTTGCTGCGCGCGGGCCTGCCCTTCAGCAAGCTGACCTGGAAGGAAATCCTGGACGAAGCCGCCTTTGACGCTTTCTGCACCCGGATCGATAAGGGTTAACACCCTCCTACTTTTAAGAAAATTTTCAGATTTCACCGCCAAGCCATGGATCGTCCTGTCCAGCAAGGAGATCCGCCATGGTATCCCAGACCCAGCTTCAGGCCCCGAGCCATGCCGGCCTTGCCGCACGGTCCGATCCGATCGAAACCATGCGCGCCCTGGCCGTCATCCTGCTGGTGTCGTTTCACGTGATCGGGTCGGGGCCCGGATCGGGGCTGACCCTGGATTATCCGCATCCCTTGCGGCTCTTTGCCGATGGGTTGATCGATCTGCGGATGCCGCTTTTCGCCTTTATCGCGGGATACGTCTATGCGCTGCGGCCGGTGCTGCGAGGGCATTATCGCGGCTTTGTTCTGGGCAAGATCCAGCGGCTTTATGTGCCGGGCCTCGTGGCGGCGCTGATCTTTGCGTGCCTCTCGACCGGCATGGGCACCGCCTTTGCCCGGGATGCGGGCGATCTGTGGCAGATCGCCGTCCTGCCTTATGCCCATTTCTGGTTTCTGCAGGCGATCCTCGTCATCTTCGCGGGTCTGGGTCTTTTCGAATGGATCACGGGCGGGCGGTATGTGCCGGCCCTTTTCGGGCTGTCGCTGGGTCTCTACCTTCTGATGCCGGGGCTGGCCGTCAACGTGATGTCGGTGAACGCCGCCTTTTATCTGCTGCCCTACCTGCTGCTGGGGCTTTTATGCGCCCGCCATGGGGATGTCGTTGCCCATTGGGCCGGGCCCATCCTGCTGCTGGCGGGCCTTGGCGTGGCGGTGGCCGGTGCGATGAATATCCTGCATTACCTCGAGACCGGCGCGTTTTCGGTCGAGCGGCGGGACGGGCAAAGCCTGATGCTCGGGCTGGGGCTTGCGGCGCTTCTGTTTCTTGTCCTGCCACGTTTTCCGCAGATCGAAACGCTGGGGCCCTTTGCCTTTACCATCTATCTCTATCACGTGATCTTCACGGCCGGGACGCGCGAAATGCTCGAAGTCGCGGGGATCGCACCGGTGCAGCTGGTGTTCGTGACGGGGCTGGCGGCGGGGCTTTTCGGGCCGGTCCTGCTGCATCTTGCGGCCGAACGGCACCCGGTCACGCGGCGCTATATGCTGGGCCTCAAGGGCTAGGGCGGATCATCCGGTAAAGCGCCAGCGCATTGCTGCGGTGGTCGAACTTGGCCTTGGCGGTCGCACGGGCCGCCTCACCCATCCGGTGGCGCAGATCGGGGTCGGTGGCCAGCTTGCGCGTGGCCGCGGCGATGGCATCGACATCCTCTTGCGGCACCAGAAAGCCATCAACACCGTCCGCGATCATGTCGGGCGTGCCCCCGATGATCGAACAGACCGGGGGCAGGCCGCAGGCCATCGCCTCCATCACCGCGACGGGTGCGGCTTCGCCCTGCATGATCGAAGTCAGCGCCAGCGCATCGGCGGATTGCAACAGATCCAGCACCTCGTCCTCGCCGATGGACCCAATCAGAATGGCGCGATCCTCAAGCCCCAGCTCGGCGATTTCGGCCCGAATGCCGTCTTCCTCCGGGCCGGCGCCTGCCATGCGGAACCGGATATCGATACCCTCGTCGCGCAGTCTGGCCATGGCCCGCAGGAAAAACCGGTGGCCCTTGGCAAAGGTCAGGCGGGCCACGCTGACCACTTCGAGCGGGCCGTCGGCCTCTTGGGCGCGCCGGGCCGGATCGGGTTTGAACCGGTCGGTATCGACCCCCATCCAGATCACCGGATAGGGCTGGTCGTGCCCCACCTCCTGTTCGAGACTGCGCTGCAGGGGTTTGGTGACTGCGCTGACAAAACTGGCCCGCGCCATCTTGGCCTTGTGATCGGTGCCATAAACCGGCAGGTCGCCATGCAGCGTCAGGCTGTAGGGTAGATCGCCCAGAATATGGGCCAGCGCGCCCAGATGGGCCGCATTGGCGCAGGAATGGATATGCACATGCCCGATCCCGCCTGCCTGTGCTGCGCGCACCAGATCCGCCGCCGATGCGATCAGGGCCAGGAGTTTCAGCCGCTGGGGCAGGGGCGTTTCATCAAGGCCCAGCACGTAACGCATCGCGCGGGCCAGCCGCCCGGGCCGCCCGGCCAGAAAACCCAAGGCCGCCCCGGACGGAGGAAACAGGTACTGCGTACGGGCGCGGGCGGCATCGCGAAAGGCATGCGGGCAGGCCCCCGGCGCGGGGCGGCGCGTCGAAAAGACCGTCACGGGCACGCCGCTTTCCTCGATCGCCAGCAATTCGCGCCAGAAAAATGCGTGGGTCTGGTTGGGAAATTCCGGCACCAGATAGCCGATAGGAGAGGTTTGGGTCACGAAGCGCAGTCTCTAATCAGGCAAAAGGTCGGCCAGCCCCCGGTCGCGCAAATGCTGGGCCAGAATGTCGTAATTGGCGATCACGGCGCGCGGGTCGGTGGGCAGCAGCTTTTTGACACCGCCCGAAACCGACGCCCGGGGCACACCGATGAAATCAAAGATCCGGTTGGCGGTGGCCTGCTGGGCCTCCTGGCTTTGCAGGTCGGTTTCGTAGGTGACCTTCAGATGCGGCAGGTCGCGCAGGCAGTGGCGTTCGTAATCCAGCAGCATGCGGCTCCATTCCAGGCGACGCGCGAAATCCTCGACATCAATCTCGACCGGGGCGCGGGTGCCGCTGTCAGGGCTGCGCTGCCAGCTTTTCTTGCCGACATCCGTGCGGGTGCTCTGATGAAAGACCCTGCTTTGCTGCGCCATTCTGAGCGAGAGGGTCTGCGAAAAGCTGTCGCGTTCGACATGGATAAAGCGGAACCCGTCGCTGGCGAGGTTCTGCAGAAAGCCCGTGGGATCGGCCAGCCGCTGGACCTGGACCATCTGGTAGGACAGCAGCTTGGCCCCATAGGCAGGGGTCACGCTTTTGCGGGCCAGCCGGTTGAGATAGCTGCGCGGAAACAGAACCCGGCGGGCCATGACTTCACGCCCGCATGCCACGTCTTCATGCGCATTCAGAAGCTGGGTCAGCAGGGTTGATCCGGACCGGGCCCGGCACAGGATCAGGAATTTGTGCGCGGCCCGATTGGCCGGTTTGATCACGCTGCTGGCCAGAACGCGGGCTTCGATCCAGACCCCCCTGGGCGAGACCCGGGCGGGGTGCCAGCGGTCGGCGACATACCGTGTATCGACCGGGGGGTGGGACAGGGCCCGGGTAACGATGTCGGTCATGCAAGGATCCGGATGCTGCAAGCGCAAAGGGCGCACCGTTGACCCTATAGCGGCCTTGTGACCGGCCGGGCAAGGCTTGAGCAGGGTTGGAGCGCATTCACCGGGTGTGGTATGCGCGTGGACAAGACCGTGTTCTGTAGTAGTGTTGTCGTGTTATGTTAAAGTCTTTCAAAGATGAGATTTATCAAATTGCGCCGTCTTGGGTTTTGCACCCGTTTCTGGTTCGACTTGCCCCCGCGAGTTCACCGTTTCTGCCTCAATTCCTGGAAAAACGGCTGATCTTCATCCATGTGCCCAAGGCTGCGGGCAGCAGTCTCAAAACCAGTTTTTACGGGAAACGCGGTGGCGGGCACCGGCGCATTGCCGAATTCATGGCCTATGATCCGCAGAAAACGCAGGCCTTTTTCAAATGCGCCTTTGTCCGCAACCCGTGGGATCGTCTGCTGTCTGCCTATTCCTACCTGCGGCAGGGCAACGGCACCAACCGCCGCGACAAGACATTCACCGAAACCTATCTCGACCCGCATCCGAGTTTCGAAGATTTCGTGCTGAGCCTGCAGGTGCGGTCATACCGCAAGGCCGTCATGGCCTATGATCATTTTCGCCCGCAAACCTATTGGCTGTGCCTGCCGGGTCAGAAGGATCACGCGATGGATTTCATTGGCCGCTTCGAACGAATGCAGACCGATCTCGAGACGTTGACCGAACGGCTGAACCTGCCCGGTGGAGCGCTGGAGGTGGGGCGCACGTCACAGCATCGCCCCTACCGCCAGGAATACACCGAAAAGACCAGGCGCATCGTGGCAGAGCACTATGCGGATGATATCGCGCTTTTCGGGTATGAATTCTGACAGGGCTGGCCGAACCCGTCGGCCAGCCCTTTTTTAGAGCCTGAAAAGGCTAGATCACACTCACCATGCCCGTGCCTGTTTCGCTGACGGTCAGCGTCACGGCGTTGGCCGATACTGCAATCGTGGCATCGCGCGCCCCAAGCCCAAGCACGACCACATCCTCGAACCCGCCCGAGACCGCATCGGCCTGGATGAGATCGTGGGTCATCGCGTCAGGACAACCCCGCAGATCGATCTCCAGCACCCCGCCCAGAATGACCTGCGAGGCGACATTAGGCGGCTGGAACCCGTGAACACCCGAACGGAATTCGCGCAGCTGACCGAACTGGCAGGTCCGGGATCCGGCCACGTTCCCCAACATGCGCACCTCGCCCAGGTCGTAGAACGCGTTTGCCGCGGCCTGGCCGGTGATCACGTCGCCATTGATGAAAGCGCCCGTGATCTCGTCGAGAATGGCGTGACCTTGCGTGTTCGTGGTCTGGATGAATTCCAGCACCCGCGCGGTCGCACCGTTCGCTGCAGTGATGACATCGTCAAGGCGGGGCCATGCCTTGTAGGTCGTGCCCGTCTTGTACCCGGTCAGGCTGCCGATAGGCAGGCGCAGCCCGGGCCGGAAGGCAAGCGTCGATCCCGTCTCGAACGTGATCGTGGCTGCACCGCCTGCCGCCCCGTCAAAACCGGCAATGGCCAATCCCCCGATGGTCAGACGCCGCCCGGACCGCAGGGTAAAGTCGGCACCCTCGTAGGCCAGGATCGCTTCGGAGGCCCCGATCACCCTGATATCCGCCTGGCCATCGAATATGCCCACATTGGTGAACCGGCCCTCGACCACGGTCAGATCAAGCGGTTCCGCCCCGGAATAGCCGCTCAACTGGAACTTGCCACCTCCCTTGACCGTCACGGCATTGCCACCCGGATCCAGCGTCAGCGCGCCCGTCGGTTTCAGCGCGCCGCCCAGAATGTTGAGTTCCGCATCCTTGCCGAAGGTCAGCGTCGATAGCGGGTTTTGCGGCGTGAGGTTCCAATGGACCTTGTAGCCACCGAAATCGACACCGTCGCCCGCCACCGTGCCGGGCAGATCGCCTGTCGACCAATCATCGCGAATGTCGGCCCGGTTGCCGGGCGAACGGCCGCTGGCATGTGGCTCGAACCGGACAATCTGAGGATTGACGCGGGTCTGTACCGGATAGCCAAAAGCCGGTTGGAAAAAGCCGAAGATCTCGGGCAGTTCGTTCCATGGATCGTCCAGCGTCCGGATCCTGTCGCAAAAGTCGAAAAAGCTCGATCCCGTGATCCCGGCCTTCTGGTCGTTATAGGCTTCGATCGTTGTCGCGTTCAGAACGGCGCTGTCCAGACCGTCGACATTCTGGTCCGCGTTATAGGCGGGTTCCCAATCATAGACCTTGTAATCGGAATAGGCGGTGTATCCCTTTTTGGGGCTGCCTGCACCGGTCGCATTGACCACCGCATAGGTTTCGCTGGGCTGGGTGACGGCACCCACGGGCCCGATATCCCCCGGCCCCTGGATCGGCGCGCCCTGACCGGAATGCACCACCAGCAGCCGGTCCAGCGTAGTCCCAAGCCCCGCGTTGCGTATCCCGCCCGCCAGTTCCTTGAGAAAGCCATCCGCGCCATTGGTGCCGATGTCGTCGTAGAAGTCCTTGTAGCCCCCCTTGGTCTGAATGCAGTCGCGCAGATAGGCAAAGTTGCCGATATCCACGGGCATCCCGGGCACGGGTTCAAAGTCTTTTTCGCCATTGCCCGGATTGATGCCGCTGTTGCCGCCTGCGGCAAAGACATGTTCCAGAATGCCCGCCGAACGAAGCTGCACGGCCGAATGCGACGGACGGGTGACAAAGAGATACCGCATCGTGCAGTCGATATTGCGCGACTGCTGATAGATCGCGTGGCTGCGGTCTTCTGGCGATTTGGGGAATGTCCCATCCCGGTCAGCGCGGTACCCGACCTCCCATCCGGCAAGGTCGGAATAGAATTTTTCGACCAGAACCCCATCGAGATAGCTGTAATAGAACGAGGATGTCCGATCATTGTTGGCCTGATGCCAGCGTGTGCCCACCGGGTTCTGCGGTGTTGCATCAAGGGATTTGAAGCGGCGGACAGTGATCCCGCGGCCGCGCACCCCGATACCCTCGGCCTTGATCGGATAGCTTTGCGCATCGAGGCCCGTGTTCACCATGTTGTCCACGATGACAAAGGACGCGTCCCCGATGGCCATGGACAGATCGTATTCCATGTCCTGAATGACCTGGTAGGTGCCGAAGGTCTTGCTCGGTTGTGGTGCATTGCCGGGGGTTCGTGGCAGAGGGCCACTGCCATAAGACCCGATCAGAATGGGGTGCAGCGCGCTTTTACCCACCTTCGACGGCATCGAGGGTTTGACCGTATATTCGCCACCCCGTTCGTAAAGAACCCAGACAGAGACGAATTTCTTCTCTGCCAGCTTGTTGAAATAGGTCGACAGCACTTCCTGGTGCACGGCCATGGTCGGCGTCTGGCCGTAATATTCATTCTCTGTGTCAGAGCGGTTGTTGACCAGCCACACCGCGCTGACATTGCTGGGTCCGGCAAGACCCGGTTCGCGATCCGCAATCTGCTGCTTGGTAAAACCGCCGGGCGAGACGTGGATGACCCGGGTATCCTCTGCCGGCTCGACGATGACCGCGTCGTTATCATCGGTTTCGAGCTTGTAATAGGCGCCGATCCCCCATCCCTTGCCTTTGTCGGCGGGGGCCAGCGTGACCGTCGCCTCGACATCCGTCACCGCCCCATCCTCGATCTTGGTATAGGTCAGGTTCAGATCGCCGGGTGTTTTCACCTCACTCAGATCAAGCGAGATATTGCCGTCAGACCGCACGACCGCCCGGCCCTCGGCCGGTGGTGTCTTGATCTCTGTCGTGTTTGAAATCGCCCCGTCGTCCAGAACAAACATCCGCTGGGCACTGGTCGCGAAAGACCGGGCAATGGTCGACCGAACAAGCCCGTAATGCGGAAAGGCCCGCGGCGCCTGGCTGGCGATGGCAATATTCGGATTGATCCCGGTCTTGCCGGGAAATTTCAGAATACTCATGTCGCGCTCCTTAGATCAGGCAGATCGCCGCACCGGAGAAATGCGTTTTTCCGTTGTTGGGGGTTTGAAGGCGAACGGCCCTCGGGGTTTCATCCGCCACCACGGGGGTGATCGCATAGGCATAGGTGTCGTCTGTATTGAGCTCGAAGACACCGGTCAGGGCGCCTGCGCCAATCGCGTCCATACCCAGACCCTGACCATCGTCCCGACCCGTGATCAGCAACACGCCGCCCGCAACGGTGTTCAGATCCAGATCGACACCAGAGATCGAACTGCTGCCCGCAGCGATGACTGCATGCTCGCCAGAGCCACTTTCCACGTGGAACAGCGTCAGGACGAAATCCTTGATATAGCTCGTCACCGGCGCGGTCAGGGCAATGCCCGGTGTCGCGTTGGCAGGACGTGTGAACTTGAAGAACCCGCTGCGGCTGCGGCCTGCATCGGGGCTTTGAACAACGACATCCGCCGCCACGCCATCCACGGTCATGCCAGAGATCGTGAGCGCGCCCGACGAACTGCGGACATCATAAGCGGCATAGATCGTGGCGCCCTCGGGCACAGCAGAAAGATCGACAACGCCATGCAGACGGCTCGTTGCGTTCTGGCGATAGACCTGTGTCACGATCGGACTGCCACCCGGGATGGCGACACCATCGGTTGCAACCTGCTGCGTCAGCGTGCCGTTGCTGCCATTGATGCGGCAAGACAGGCTTGCCCCTTCGTCTTCGGCAACCAGAACATAGCTTTCCAGCGTCGCTCCGGCGATCGGCACACCATCGCGCAGCCATTCATAGCTGATATCGAGAATGCCGGTTTTCGTAAGCCACATACCCGGGGCGCAGGTCAGCGTCACACCAGAGGTCAGGGCAGTCCGCTCGCCAACATACGTCACCGAGTAGGTACCGGGAATGGCAAACAGATCCGCTCTCAGATCGCCCGCCGTAGCACTGTACGTGCCGTCATAGGGCGTGCCGCCCGACAGGGTGAAACTGATGACATCCGCATCCGGAACCAGATCGTTGACGACGATCTCTGCCTCGTTGCCTGCCGTTTCGATAACGCGGGCCGCGAATTCCACGACCTGAACCACTGTCGAAAAGGTTTCGGTCGTGCCAACGCTGTCGGTCACGGTCACGGCAAAGCCCGCTTGCTGGCCTTCGTTCAAAGCCTGGGTCAGATCGGTGGCATCGCCCAAGGGACCAACAGTGACATCGGCGATCGGCCCTGCCGACGAGGTGAAGTTCGACTGGGCCGTCATGGCGGCGAAATCCGCCATGTCAGCGATCGATTGACCCTCGTAGAGACGCGCGCTGGCCGGCAGCAGCGTTGCGGTGATCTCGCCCGCCTGGGGCGGTGGCAGGATATCGATGCCCTCCGGTACATGGCTCAGGGCTGTTGGATCACAGCCGATAATGGGTCCTGACATCAGTAAAGCACCATGATCCCTGTGGCCGTCGTACCGGTTGCCCAGATCCGGGCCGCGCGTACGGGAAACGTGATCCCGGCGGCCACGTAGATGGTCTCGGTATCGCCGGCGACGGTCGTGACGCGCACCGCGCCGGACCCGGCCACATTGATGCAGCGGCTGGCATCGGGCAGATCGTTGGCGTCATCCGGAGTGACGGCCTTGAGATGCGACGGAGGGCTGTTCAATCCTTCTGCATAGCCCTGGAACTTGTCAGCCATTGGATATTCCTTTCCTGTGGATCAGGGCGGGAAAAGCCCGCCCGACATCGTTTGGGTTGCGGCGGTGACGGCAGGCACCCGCATGAACGCGTCCGGGCAAACAGCGCCTTGAGGCTGGCGATGCCTGCGGAAAAACTGGATCGATAGACATGTCGGAACGCCTGTTGAGTGCTTTTTGCGCGACCGCGGCAAAATCTCTCTAAGCGGTTAATTTTGCGTCAGACGACCGTACGCTGGCATTGAGATGCCACACCGGCTGGCCTATTCTCCTGCAAGCGTTCGACAAGGTGCAGCAGAAGGTCATCCGTTAGAGTTCCGTGCCATAGCCCTCTATTCAGGGCACCAGGACAAGGACGGCAAACCGTGGCGGATCAAGGAACAGGCAAAAGCGCTTTTTGCGCGGTGGAGTGACGATGATGCGCTGGTCTGACATATCCCGGGATACGGCACATGCCGACAAACCCGCCGTTGTCGTGAATGTCCCCGATCGCGAATATCTTCTTAACGATATCGAAACGCGGCTGATGGCGGGGCAGGGGTTCAGCCTGGCAACGCTCAACCTCGACCACGTGGTCAAGCTGCACCACATGGCGGATTTCCGCGCCGCCTACCTGCGCCATTCCCATGTCACCGCTGATGGCAATCCGATTGTCTGGCTTTCCCGGCTCGCCGGTCACGCGGTTTCACTGATACCCGGATCGGAACTGATCGAACCGGTGGTTCAGATCGCGGCCCGCAATGGCCTGCCGATTGCCCTGTTCGGATCGACCGAGGCGTCGCTGGATGCGGCGGCCCAGGCGCTTGTCGCCCGCCATCCGGGTCTGACCGTGGCGGCACAGATCGCACCACCCATGGGGTTCGATCCCACCAGTCCCGATGCAGATGTGCTGATCGCGCAGCTGGGCGCCTCCGGGGCGCGCCTGTGTTTCGTCGCCCTTGGCGCACCCAAACAAGAGCTCTTTGCAGCCCGGGCAGCCGCGCAATTGCCCGAGGTAGGGTTCCTGTCTATCGGGGCGGGGCTGGATTTTATCTCCGGCAACCAGATACGCGCGCCCAAGATCGTCAGACGGTTTGCCGCAGAATGGCTGTGGCGGCTCGCCTCGAACCCCGGGCGGCTGGCCGCGCGTTATGGCGCCTGCATCGCGATCATGCCCCGCCTGACGCAGGCTGCGTTAAGAACGCGCTGGCAAGACAAGGAAAGACAGGCCGGATGACAATAAGGCCCTGCCATCGGATCCCGAGTGCGCCCGAGCGGAAAACGGAGGGGCGACAATGATCCCACCGATGCTCGTTCTGTTTTCGTGGCCACTGGTGGTGATCGGACTTTTCCGGCGGCTCGATGTGGCGGCAGCGCTTTGCTGGACGGTTGTCGCAGGCTATCTGCTGCTGCCCGGAAAGACCGAAATCAACCTGCCCGTTCTGCCGACACTGGACAAGGATACCGTGCCCATCCTGATGGCGCTGGCTGTCATGCTTGTGGTCGCACAGGTGCAAAAAACCCCCCGGCATGGCGCACCCGTCACCGACGACACGCTGCCCGGCTGGCTGCCGCAATCACGGATCGGGATGATCCTGATTATCGCCATCCCGATCAGCGCGTTCCTGACCGTCCTGACCAACGGAGACCGGCTGATCTACGGACCCAAAGTGTTCCAGGGGTTGCGGATCTATGACGGATTTTCGGCTGTCCTGGCCAGTCTCATGACCGTCCTGCCCGCGCTTCTGGCGCGCAAGTTTCTGGCCCATGAACGGGCCCATCGAACGCTCTTGCTGGTTTTTTGCATCTCCGCCTTCGTCTATTCCTTTCCGGCGCTTTACGAAGTGCGGATGTCGCCGCAGATCAATCTGCATGTCTATGGGTTCGTCGGTTCCGACTGGATCCAGAACAAGCGGGCGGGTGGCTTCCGTCCCTTTGTCTTTCTGCGGCACGGGCTGTGGCTGGCGATCTTCATGGCCTGCGCGGTGCTTGCGACGGTGGCGCTGATCCGATTGTCCGAGGGGCGGGACAAATGGAAATACGCAGCCCTCGCCGGCTGGCTTTTCGTGACGCTGTTTCTCTGCAAGACGCTTGGCGCTCTTGCAATCGCCGTCATGCTGATCCCCGCGATGCTGCTCTTCAACATCCGGGCGCAACTGGTCACGGCAGGGCTGGTCGCGGGGACCATCCTGTTCTATCCCGCCGCGCGCGAAACCGGGTTGCTGCCGCTTGACCGGATCGTCAGCATCGCTCGCTCGATCGATCCGCAACGCGGCTCGTCGCTGCAATTCCGGCTCAATAACGAAGACATTCTTCTGGAAAAAGCCCGCGAACGCCCGCTATTCGGCTGGGGCGGCTGGGGGCGGGCCCGGGTCTATGACGAGGAAGGGCGCGATATCAGCGTCACCGATGGCCGCTGGGTCATCAGCATCGGCACAAATGGTTGGTTCGGATATCTGAACCGTTTCGGTCTTCTGACCCTGCCCATCCTGATCCTCGCCTTCCGCAAGAGAAAATACGAAGTCGGCCTTGCCACATCCTGCCTGTCTCTGGTTCTGGCCGGCAATCTGATCGATCTGATCCCCAATGCCGGGCTGACGCCGGTGACATGGCTGATGGCCGGCGCGCTTCTGGGCCGGCTCGAATTGGAGCGTGACACGACGACTGATACCGAAACGGCAATGTCAGAGACCGAAAACAGACCCGATCGAACGGTACGGCGCCCCTTGCACGGAGAGCCGGTCGCGAATGCGGGCGCTTCTTACAGCCGGTTTTCACCCACCCATACCCGTTCCACTGCATCAAAGCGCTGACATGCCTTACGACATCGCGGTTTCCATCATCAATTTCCGCACGGGCGACCTGACCCTGCAATGTGTGCAGTCGGTGCTCGACGACATGGAAGGGATCAACGGGCATATCGTCATCGTCGACAACCTGTCAGAGGACGGCTCGGCCGAACAGATCGCCGACTGGATCGCAAGCCAGCCTGCGGACCTGCCTGTCACGCTTGTCCGCTCGGAAACGAATTCCGGTTTTTCCGGCGGGCATAACCAGGGCTTTGGCGCGGTCGAGGCCGAGTTTTACCTCGTGCTCAATTCCGACGCGATCCTGCGGCCCGGATTTCTGCGCCGGATCCTGACCGCAGCGCGGGCCAACCCCAATCACGGCTTTTTCGCCCCGCGGATCGCCTATGACGAAGGCGGCATTCAGGACAGCTGCTTTCGCTTCCCCGGCCCCCTGAGCGAACTGGTGCGCAGCGCGCGGCTCGGGCCCATCACGCGCCTTTTCAAGCGCTACGAGGTGTCGCTCGGGCCCGATCCGGACCCCGATCAGATCGGCTGGGCCAGCTTTGCCTGCATCCTGCTCAGGGGCGACATGATCCGGGCCCTTGGACCAATGGACGAAGGCTATTTCCTCTATTTCGAGGATATCGAATATTGTCTGCGGGCACGCCGGGCGGGCTGGCGGGTCTTTTACGTGCCCGAAGCAGAGGCGGTGCATTTCCGGGGTGGCTCCGGCCCGGTCAAGACGCTCAACAGCCAGCGCGCACGCCTGCCACGCTACTATTACAGCTCGCGCACGCGGTATTTCTACCAGGCGCACGGGATGGGGGGGCTCATCGCGGCCAATCTGCTTTGGTATCTGGGACGCGGGATCAAACACGCATCGGGCCTCTTGGGGCGTGAGATCGGGCGCATGCCCGCCGCCGAAGGGCGCGATATCTGGACCAATATCGGCCAGCCCCTCGGCCCGCGCTATGCCCCGTGGGAACAAACATGAGCCTGCCCGATTTCCTGATCATCGGGGCCATGAAATCCGGAACCACCACATTGCAGGCGCAGCTTGCCGCCCAGCCCGGGCTGTTCATGACCGACCCGAAAGAACCGAATTTCTTTTCGGATGATCCGGTCTATGCCCGTGGTCTTGATTGGTATGGCGCGCTTTATGCCGATGCCGCACCCGGCGATCTCAGGGGAGAGGCCAGCACCCATTATACCAAGTTGCCCACATACCCCGCCACGGTCACGCGGCTGGCAGAAACGCTCGAGGCACCGCGCCTGATCTACATGATCCGCAATCCAGTGGCCCGGGCCGTGTCGCATTACATCCACGAATGGACCCAAGGGTTGATGAGTGCGGATCCCGATGCCGCCTTTGCCCAGCACCCTGAACTGGAAGCTTATAGCCGTTTCGGGATGCAGATCGCTCCGTTCGTCGCGCAGTTCGGTAAGGATGCCATTCATCTCACAAGCCTCGAACAGATACAGGCCGATCCCGAAGGCGAACTCCAAAAAATCGGGGCACATATCGGGGCCGCGGCACCCCTCGTCTGGGATCACGGTATCGGTGCGCAAAATGTCTCGGCCGAGCGGGTGCGCCGACTGCCGATGCACAAGCTGCTTGTCGGCAATCCGGTTGCGGCTGCCCTGCGCCGCACGCTGGTGCCCAAATCGATCCGCACCCGGATCCGCGAAGGCCGCAAACCATCCGCCCGGCCAGAGTTGTCGGACAGCCTGAAAAGGCGGTTAGAGACAGAATTTCTGCAGGATAGAGCAGAACTGGCCGGATATTTTCCCGATCACCCGGCCTTGACGGTCTGCTATCCCTTTGCCGCATCATGACCGGAACGGACCGCATCGGCGCCGTCCTGATCGGACGGAATGAGGGCGAACGCCTGGTTCGCGCGCTTCATGCGGCACGGGCGGAAATCGATGGGCCGATCGTCTATGTCGATTCCGGATCGACCGATGGCAGCATCGCGGCCGCCGAAGCCGCCGGTGCCGAAGTCGTTCTGCTCGACACAAGCGACGGCTTTACCGCGGCCCGGGCCCGCAATGCCGGACTTGCCGCCCTGACGGACCGGAGCACCCCGCCAGAGCTTGTGCAGTTCATCGACGGCGATTGCGCGCTGCGGAATGGATGGATCGCCACCGCATCCGCCTTTCTGGACGCACACCCGCATGTGGGTGTGGTCTGCGGACGGCGGCGCGAACGCTTCCCCGAGGCTTCGCTTTATAACCGTCTGACCGATGCCGAATGGGACACGCCTGTGGGCGAGACACGATCCTGCGGCGGCGATGCCCTGATGCGGATGGAGGCGATCAGCGGGGTGGGCGGCTATAATCCCGGTCTGATCGCTGGCGAAGAGCCTGAACTTTGCGTGCGTCTGCGTCAGGCCGGTTGGAAGATCTGGCGCCTCGATGCCGAAATGACCTGGCATGACGCTGCCCTGACGCGCTTTGGCCAGTGGTGGAAACGCACGCGTCGTGCCGGACATGCCTTTGCCGAAGGGGCGGCGATGCATGGGGCCCCGCCCGAACGGCATAATGTGACCCCGACCCGGCGTGCGCTGATCTGGGGGGTCGGCCTGCCGCTGGCCATTCTGCTGGGGCTGTTCTTTACCCCCTGGGCACTGCTTCTGGCCTTGCTCTGGCCGCTGAAAGCCCTGCGCCTCATTGGGCAGGGGACGTCGGTCGATCGCGCCGTTTTCCTCACCCTTGGCAACATCCCCGAAGCCTTGGGCGTGCTGGAATACGGGCTAAAGCGGCTGACGGGACGCAAAAGCGCCTTGATAGAGTATAAATAGCGGCTCACATGAGCTGGGTGATCGCATCCCAGTGCCACCAGACCGCCAGACCGTTCACCATTCCGCCCAGGCTCAGAAGCGCCGCGTCACCCACCACATCCCATGCCTGATGCCTGCGCAATGCGCGGACGCGGAGCGGATAGGTGATCAGGATCGCAAGGCCCTGGGCGACGAGCACACCGAAGATGCTGAACCAGATGACACCGATAAACATCAGGACCGTCTGCACCACCGCTGTCGTGGCGTTGAGCAGAAAGAATTGCCGTGAATCCCCGGAGGACAGAAACACCGCCCCATAGCTTTTCAGAACCAGCCCCGGCACCAGAACGAGGTTCAAAAGCACCACCACCGGCCCCGCCATGGCATAGCGCGGATCATAGAGAAACTCGACCAGCGCGATGCCCCCATAGGACATCAGCATGGTGAAGCTGACCGAACAGAAGATCACGATGCGGCGGGTGCGGAAGATATGGGCGCGGTTCTCCGGGCTCTCGGTAATGGGTTTCATGCGGTAGAGCGGGAACACCACCTTGCTCATCACCGCCTGGTTCAAAAGCTGCGGGATCGAGCCCAGAAAATAGCCGATATTATAGACCCCAAGGGCGGCGAGCGGGATGTAAGCACCCAGGATCGCCTTGTCGCCCTGGGCGACGACAAAGCTGACCGCGGTGCTGAGAAAGATGAACTTGCCGAACCCGAAAAGCTCGCCAAAGGCCGCGCGATCCCAATGCAGGCGGTTGCGGATCCCCGGCAACAGCCAGTGTTGGGCCAGAACGGTCAGAATGCTGCCGGTGATCGCACCGATGGCCAGCGCCCAGACCGAACGCAGCCACCAGGCAAGACCGACGATGATGAGGATGTTGAGCGCTTGCGTCCCCAGTTCGATCACCGTCAGGCGCCCCAGGATCAGGTGCCGGTTCTGGGTGGCGACATTCGTCGTGGCAAAGCCTGAAATGAGTGTGCCGATCCCCACGACCGGCAAAAGCCATGCAAGCAGCGGCGCGTCGTAAAGGGCCGCTGCCGGCAGTGCCAGAGCGCAGGTGCCCAGCCACAACACCACGCCCCGGATGATCTGCAGGGTCCACGCCGTATTGAGGAAATCCGGATCGTCGCCACGCTTGTTCTGGATGATCGAGGCACGGATGCCGGTATCGGAAAACATCTTGAGCCCGGTGACAAAGACCTGGACCAGCGCCATCAGACCAAAGGCTTCGGGAAAGAGGATCCGCGTCAGGATCAGGTTCGACCCAAGCCGCAACAGGTTCGTTCCGCCCACCGATGTCAGCGTCAGAGCCGCCCCCCGGAGGGATTTGGCACGCAGGCTGTTTCCGGAAAGGGGGGATTTCATCGCACCACCCGATCCTGTGGTTCGGGCCGGATGGCGTCCCCCGCCTGATCCGCGAAAAGCCGCAGCAGACGGGCCGCCTCTGTTTCGATATCGAAATCCGCCAGCACCTTTTCACGCCCGTGCTTACCCATCCGTGCCCGCATCTCTGCATCACCCGCCAATATGCGGATCCGCGCCATCAGGCTCTCGACATCGCCGGGCGGCACCATGAACCCGCTTTGGCCTTCTTCGACCAACTCGCCCACGCCCGCGACCTGCGTTGCAATCACCGGCCGGGCGCTCGCCATCGCCTCCATCAGCACCACCGGCACGCCTTCGGCAAAGCTTGGCAGGACGAAGATGTCGCTCGACTGCATCAGATCGGCCACCTCGGCCTGCGATTTATAGCCCGTGAACTGCACCAGATCGCCAAGGGGCTGTGCCGCCTTTTCCAGATTGGCCCGGTCAGGCCCGTCGCCCACGAGGATCAGGCGCAGATTGGGAAACTCGCCTGACAGCCGCTGCACCGCCTCGAACAGCACCCGGATCCCCTTGACCGGCGCAAGCCGTCCGACAAAGAGCAGGCGGATTTCGCCGTCGGACCGGGCCGGTGGCGGCGTTTCGTAAAGGGTGGGCTTTACCCCGCAATGGATGATGCGGATCTTGTGCCAATGGGCCGGGTCGCTGAAGAACATGAGCTGCGAACGGGCAAAATAGCTAATGGTAGAGACGAATTTCGCCCGCGCCGTCTTTTCGTCGATCCGCCAGCGGTACGGCTCGAAAAGGTCGGCGGGGCCATGCAGGGTGAAGCTGTAGGGGATGCCCGTCAGTTCCGAGGCCAGCATCGCCACCGTGGCCGAACCAAAGACGAAATGGTTGTGCAGATGATCGACCTTTTTGGCCTCGAGATAGCGGGCAAGGATCGTCGCCTCGACAAAGAAGATCAGCTGGTACAGAGCCGCCTTCACCCCCGGCGACCGCGTGCGCCAAGCCAGCGCCAGCGCGCGCAGATAGCGTCCGGGACGGGTGAAGAGATAGCTTTGCGCCGCCAGCAGCTTCAGTGGGTTCTTCGCCTGTTCGAGCACGTGAAACGTGCTGGCCGCCGCCTCTTTCTCGGCCGGGCCGGGATGCTGTTCAGGCGGTGTGCGCCGGATCGAACAGGTCAGCACCTCCGCCCCGTGGGCCCGCAGCGCCTCGATCTCACGCAGGATAAAGGTCAGCGACACTTCGGGGTACTGGCCCGTCAGGTAGGCGATGCGGGGCAGGGTCTTGTCAGACATCGGATTGCGTCACGTCAGGCGTGCCCCCAAGACCCGCGGAACCAAAGCGGGCTTGCGAAAGCGTTTATAGTCGGGACCGGCTTTGGCGGTTCGGTCCGGCAATGACAAGGGGGCGAATATCGTGGTCATCTTGTGACTTGCCCCATCCGGGCCTGCCCCCTGAATGGCCAGTGTCAGCTCGGTCAGGTGCAGCGTGAAATCGGGGCCCGGGAAATGCGGGCGGTCGTTCCGGATTGCATCGGCCAGTTCCGCCAGCCCGATGCTCTTGTCCTGCTGACCGCGCTGCCGGGCCTTCCAGCCCTTGGGCCGGTGAATGTCCGTGCTGCCCGGGGCCGGGCTGGCAGTCAGGGGCACACGCGCACCGCCGATGCCAAACAGGCTCTGCATAAGGGAATTCTGACGCAGGATGCGCAAATTGCGGGCCTTGAGGGTCGTCCCCGAAAAGGGTTCGAGCCGAACAGGCGCGAAATAGTCGCGATAGGTATCGGCGCTCAGCACACCCTTGTTACCGATGATCCGCATCTCGTGATCAGTGGGGGCCGCAATCGAACAGGTGATGCGCCCCACGACCCCGCTTTCGAAATCGAGGCAGGCAACCGAGAAATCGGGCGTATCGGCCGGGTCGAGCGGCTGATCTGTCTTGTCGGGCAGGGTCGCCTTGGAAAAGGACGTGACCGACCGCACCGGGCCAAAGATCGCGCACATCCAGGTCAGGTGATAGCCCACATGCTCCCAGGTGCAGCCCATTTCGTATTCGTGCAGATAAGGCCAGGGCGCCCCCGAACGCGATGCCCAGGTTTCGGGGGCCAGCAGATAGACCGGATTGTCGTCAAACTCGGCATAGATCATGCGCGGCGTGCCGATGGCCCCGTCGTTCACGGCTTTCCAGAGGGTCTGAACTGTGGGTGAGAGTGCATTCGAGGGCGCGCAGGACAGGCGCAGCCCGTTCTCAGTGGCCAGATCGGCCAGCGCCTGCGCTTCCGCCATATCCGTCACCAGCGGTTTTTCGGAATAGATGTGCTTGCCGGCCTCCAAAGCGGCGCGGCTGACCGCATAATGGCTCTCGATCGAGGTGAAATTCGCCACGATAGAGACATTTTCATCCGCCAAAAGGGCCGCGTTGTCCTCATAGACATGCAGACCGTAATAGTCGCCCACCTGCCGGGCACGATCCATGTTGCGGTCGGCCACCCCGGCAATCTCGATCCCGGGATGCTGGTCAAACGTGGTCATGTAATGGTCAAAGACATAGCCGCAGCCAATGACACCGATCTTCATGGCATCATCCCCCAGGCGGCGCGGGCGCGGTCGACGACCTCCATTAGCTCCAGGCTCTGGCCCAGGGGCATGCGCGGCTCTTCCAGCTCGCCTTTCCGGACGGCATCAGCCACGGCCTGCGCCTGATAGTGATAGCCGTTGCCCCTGAACGGTGCGCTGAGCGGTTTTGCACCGCGGTAACCCCTGATCCGGTGGAGCGCCCGCGACACGCGCAGCCCGGCCGTACTTTCGCGAAAGGCTTCAAAGCGGCGGGGCCCGGCCTGACCGGTGGCAGCCGGGGCAGGCGATGTCGGCTGAATATGCCCACCCGTCGGGCGATAGACCGGACCGGCCAGATAGGCGGTTGCAGCGGTGCCATAGATCACGACACCGTCCGGCCCGTTTGCCCTGAGGCTCGACCGGATGGTCGACAACGCGCCCGAGCTGTGGCGCAGGGTCAGGCAGCTTTCTTCGTCGACGCCCGTGTCGCCCAGATGGGCCGCTGTCCATTCCGCCTCAATCGGGCCAAGCAGATGGCGCGCCACGGACAGCGGATAGATCCCCCGATGCATCAAGCCCCCGCCACCGCGTTCCGGGTCGAACAGGCTGCTGCCCGCATCCGGGATCGTGGCGGCACAAAAGCGGGCCTCAAAACCGCGGATCTCACCCAGTTCTCCGGCGGCAATGTGGGCCGCTATGGTCTCTATCAAGGGCTGAAAGCGGGTCCACATCGCTTCCATGCAGAAAACGCCCGCCTCGCGCGCGGCCAACACGATACGCCGCGCGGCCCGCGCATCCAGCGCAAAGGGCTTTTCGATCAGAACCGGTTTGCCTGCCGCGATCGCCATCAGGGCATGGGCCTCGTGCTGGGCGGGCGGCGTTGCAATGTAAACCGCGTCGACGGCGGCTGAAACGGCATCGTCATACGACGGGGCCGCTTCGGGCAAACCAAGGCTTTTGGCAAAGCGGCGCGCATTTTCCGGATCACGCGATGCCGCGATCTGTGCTGTGGCCCCGACCTGTTTGAGATCCAGCACGAATTTCCGCGCCACACCGCCAGTGCCCAGAATTGCCCATCGAAACGGCTGTGCGGCGCTCATGTCTGATACATCCTGAACCAAGAAGCCCTCGATACGGGTGGTGCGTTGCCAGAGCTATACAAAGCTTCTGTCACTCATGCGACGACCCTTTTATAAGGCACGCCAGGAGCGCGGCAGAAAAGGCGCAGAGGCGGCATGAAACACGCGGTGTCAGATCTGAGTAATTTTATCGGCACCCATGTCCTGTCGTTCCAGAACCCGCGGGTGGTCTGCCCACCCGGAACTCTGACCGAACAGGGGCGCCCCAACATCATCGTCGCAACACCGCGGCGCAGCGGCACGCATGTTCTGATCGATCTGCTTTTGAACAACATGCCCGCCTACCGAACCCGTCCGCTTTATGTCGACCTCGATCAATGCCTCAAGCGCACAACGCCCGCGCATGACCTGCTGACGCCGATCACATCCCGGGCGGGGTACATCATCAAGACACATCTGCCCATCGGACTTGATGAAAGCGTCACAACCAACGGGCATGTTCAGCGTTTGATCAAAGACGGGATCGTCCTGACCGTCCGCCGCGACCGCGACGCCGTCATCCGGTCCGAGATGCGCTGGCAGGATGATCAGGCAGAGACCCATGCGGATTATGAAGCGGCCTATGATGCCTTCTGGCGCTTTTGGCAGGATCAGGATCAGATCGCGCTGGACTTCAAGGCGCTTTTCGATCCGGTCCGCATGCAGACCCTGATGGATGACCTCGCCACCCGCACCCGGACGGCGACAAAGGTCCGCTTCAAACCCGCGCCCAGCCCGACGGGCAAAACCGGGATCTATGCCAACAAGGCCCTGACCCGCCTTTTGGGCCGGCATGCGCCACTGATCAACACCACGATCCACACCCTGAAGGGCTAGGATCAGGCCGCGACCTTCCAGTCCGACAGATCGAGACCGGTCAGGGTTTCGGTACGGGCAATGCTGTCGGCAAAGACGCCCGACAGCATCCGGTCTCGCATGCCTTCGGGTTCCTGCTGGCGGGGGACGGGCTTGCTCAGGAATGCCGTCGTTCTGCGCAACATCCGGTCCGGCATCGCCGCCTTGATGACGTCACGCACGGCGTTGTTGTTGTAAAGAAAGCGGTTCAGCGCCTTAAAGCGCGGTTCCTTGGTTTCGACTTTGTCGGTCTTGCCCCAGGCGCGATCCGGATTGTCGATCGCGATCGGGGCGAGGCCCAGAAAGTCGCAGACCGGCGCAAAGCCCGCATTGGGGTCGGCATAATAATCGTCGAACTTCACGAACAGGAATTGCGACCGGTCGAAAGTGCCGAGAAACCGCTCGATCTGAATGTCGTAAGAGCTGGTCAGGACATATTGGGACGTGTCCGACAGGGCCTCTTCGATGGGCACATATTCGCCATAGCGCTCGCGCTTCCAGTAATATTCGCTGACGGCCCGGTCGAAGGGATTGCGCAGGATATAGATGAACTTGACAGCCTGCGGATCGCAAAGCGTGGCGATGTTGTTCGGTACATGGGCCCGCAAGGGATAGCGCGTGTAATCGACGGATCCGTCCAGATGATAGGTCTGATCGCCTGTTTTCTGCTTGGCCGCCCGCAGACGGGTTTTGCACTCATCGACCGTGTCGGCGGAAAAGAGATTGGGCTCCTTGCGCGAAAAGAACCGGATATCGGGATGCTGCGAGAGATGGCGGGACAGGGTGGTGGACCCTCCCTTTTGCGCACCAATCAGAAAAAGATTGGGCACTGGCAAATCGGACTTGGTCATCGTGTAATCGTTCCCTCAATCGTTCCGCGTAACAGGCGGTGCATAACACTGGCTGACCTCCGGAGAGGTCCCTTGTTTACTGCCCTGCGCTTGCGTAATTAGTCAACGGACGCCCGAGAGGAGAACGGCGGTGCGCATCACTTTCGTCCTGCCTTTTGCTTCTTTGTCGGGCGGTATCCGCGTGGTGGCCGCCTATGCCCGCGCCCTGACCGAAGCCGGGCATGATGTCTGGGTGGTATCGCGCCCGAAACGGCCCCGCAGCACCGGGTTGCAGGCCCGCGTCAAGCGCACCTGGAAAACCCTGACCCAGCCGCCCCAGAATACCGCGACGCCGCTGCTCGATTTTCTGGGTGACCGGCATATCGTGCTGAACCGCTTTCGCCCGGTCGATGCCGCGGATGTGCCCGATGCCGATGCCGTGATCGCAACCTGGTGGGAAACCGCACCAAGCGTCGCGGCCTTTCCCCCTGAAAAGGGCCGCAAGTTCTATCTGCTGCAGGATTACGAAACCTTCGACAACCTGCCCGTCGACGAGGTCGCCGCCACCTACCATCTGCCCCTGCGCAAGATCGCGGTATCCAGCTATATCCGCGACTGTCTGGTGACCCATCACGGGGTCGCGCCGGACATGATCGACATCATCCCGAACGCCGTCGACACGACCCAGTTCGACGCGCCGCCCCGGTCCCGGGGGACAGCGCCCACAATCGGATTTCTCTTTCAGACGCACCCCCGCAAGCGGGTCGAACTGGCCATCGAAGCCATAAAGCTGGCCCGCGCGGCCCGCCCCGATCTGCGGGTGATCGCCTTTGGTAAAAAGCAGCCCGATCCGGCATTTGGCCTGCCCGACTGGGTGGATTACCACATGGCCCCGCCGCAGACCGAGATCCCGCGCCTTTATGCCGCCTGCGATATGTGGCTCTTTACCAGCCGCTTCGAAGGATTTGGCCTGCCCTTGCTCGAGGCGCTGGCCTGCCGCACGCCCGTTCTGGCCACGCGGGCCGGCGCGGCGCCCGATCTTATCGATGACCGGAATGGCCGCCTGCTTGATCCCACGCCTCAAGCCTTTGCCGACGCGATCTGCCAGATGGCGGATCTGCCAGATGCAGACTGGCAGGCCATGTCTGCCGCAGCTCACCAGACCGCGCACCGCTATGGCTGGACCGAGGCCGCCGCCCGGCTGGTCGAGACGATCGAGCCAGAACCGGCATACTGACGGACCCGTCGGCGGGCACCAGCCAAGGCGACTCTGATGCGTCGGTGGCCGGTGTTGCAGTGCCACCGATAGCCAGCTAGCCTGCGCCCAAGCATAGATACTGTCTCCTGGCGTCGCTTTCATGAATGAATATCCGCTCGATGTCGTGCTGAATGGATCGCGCGGCTATGTTCAGGGCACGCAGATGCTTGCGCGCGCCGCAGAGGTGATAGCCCCCGGAAAACCCGTCATCCTGCGCCAAGCCGCCTTTCACAGCATCACCGATCGCCTCGTTTCCCTGATCCGGGCAGACGATGCGGACAGTTTGCCGGAACAGACCCTCGGACGGGCGGTCTTTGAGGGCACGGATGGGCAGCTAATCACGGTGGTCTTCGTCGAAGGGGCCGCCACCGCGCCGCGGGCTGATATCCCGCCGGGCTGTACCTGGACCCGGCTTGACGCCGATCGTGACAATCCTCTGGACGCGGATTTTGCCCTGAGCGGCCTGACCACCGGCGAAGATTTCCTCAACGCCCTGATACAGTCTCTGAAAGACCTGCATCAGAGCCTCAAAGATGACGTTTCGGATGTCTGGTTCACCGGCCTGCGCAAGGCCGCCATTCCGCTTCCCGATTTCCCCGAACCGGAAGGGCGGCTGGAGATCAGGGCCGAACGGCTGATGGGGCGCGACGAGGCCTTTCAGAGCATCCAGCGCATCACCTTCGAGGGGGCCGCGGGCACACGCCTTGATGCCGCCGTGACCTTTGCATTCAAATCCCGGACGTTTTCCCATGTCGCTTGAAGCCATCGCCTCTGCCCTACCCACCGTGCATCATTCGGTCGAGGAGATCGCCGCGCAATGCGATGCGGATGTGGAATTCGTCCGCACCAAGGTCGGGGTGCAGGAACGCTATATCCTGGGCCCAGAGGAAACTGGGATCGGCCTGGCCGCTGATGCCTGCCGCAAATTGTTCGACCAGACGGGCCTGACACCTGACGATATCGGGCTGCTGGTTTTCGTGACACAGAACCCCGATCGGCGGCTGCCGCAGAATTCGGCCGGGCTGGCCGATGCGCTTGGGCTGCCCAAGAGCTGTGCCAGTTTCGACATCGCACTGGCCTGTTCGGGCTTTGTCTATGGGCTTTCGGTGACCGAGGCCTTTCTGACCGTGCACGGCATCGACAACGCCCTGCTTGTCACCTGCGATCCCTATTCGCGGATCATCGCGGCCGAGGACAAAGGCACCAATGCCGTCTTTGGCGACGCGGCCGCAGCAGCGCTGGTCACGCGGAGGGGCAAGCGCAGCACGCTGTCGGGGCTGGATTTCGGAACCGACGGGTCGGGCGGCGACGCGATCCGGATCGATGCGGGCGGGGCCGCAGCACCCCTCGTGGCCATCGACCAGCAAGAGGCGCTTACAGTGGGTGACCGCGATGCGCACCGTCTGGTCATGGATGGGCGGGCCGTCTTCAACTTTGTCAACACGACCGTGCCCGGCAGCATCGCAAACAGCCTCGGGAAAGCGGGGCTGACGCTGGATGAAATCGACTGGTTCGCCCTGCATCAGGGATCGGAATACATGCTCGACGCCCTGGCGCGGCGCGCCCGGATCCCGCCGGAGAAAGTGCTCAAGAATATCGCACAATATGGCAATACGGTCTCATCCACGATCCCCTTGCTACTTGAGCGATTGCTGGCCGAGGGCAAACTTGACAACGGCGGAACCGTTTTGATATCGGGATTTGGTGTGGGGCTGTCATGGGCAACTGGAATCCTTAGATTCCAATAAGTTACGGGGCGGATATGTCGACAGCGCAAGAGGCGTTCGAAAAGATTAAATCAGCCCTGGATATGACCACACCAGGCCTGTCCGAGAAGGTCACCCAAGAGACGGATCTGATCAAGGACGACATTCTCGATTCCCTCGATCTGATGAATTTCATGTTCGAACTCGAAGAGCTGCACGGCTCCAAGCTCGAACAGGTGACCGAGACATTTGACGATTACCGGGTTACGACGCTCATCGGGTTCATGACCGACGGATGAGATACGGCGCGTGGATCGTGCGCCTTGCGCTCGCCGCCGCGTTCATCGGATCCATCCTCCTTCTGGTGATCTCGAATTCCAGCCTGAGCCGGGCCGCCATTCTGGTCCACAGCAATGCCTGCCAGTACCGGCTGCAGACCCAACTGCCCGAAACCACGCGGATCGCCGTCATCGGCTCGTCCCGGGCCCGCGAAGCGATCGATCCCGCCGATCTGCACACCGCTCTGGGGTTGGAACCGGACGCGGTCGTGAACCTGGCGCATCCACAGATCGCACCGGGTTACGATTACGGTGTGATCTCGGCGATGACGCGCCATCATGACTTCGACATCGTGCTGACCGAGGTTCTGGCAAGATCCGGCGCGCTGGAGGCGGCGGAACGGGCAATCGATGCAGGGCCCAACCGGCCCACGCTTGATCTGTCGATCGGCCCTGCGCGCAAGGCCTTCGTACTGGGTGTCAGCCTGCAGGATCAGGCCCTGCGCGTCTTTCGCGATGCCCCCAACACGGCGCTGGCCCTGTCGGATCTGTTTTCACTGGTCTCCAACCGGATCACGTCGACCATCGCCCTGATCAGCGTCCGCCGGGTCTATCCGCATCTCTTCCGGCCCTTCAAACAGATCGACAAAAACCGCCCGATGATCTGCGCGCTCAAATATTCGCGCGACGCGTCCCTTCTGAGCGAGGACGTCCGCAAGCAGCAGCAGGCCAAGATCGATGCCTATCGCGACACGTTCGGGGCAGGCGGCTGGGCCGATCCCGCGCCTTTGGGTTATCTGACCGAAGACACCTATGCGTTTGACCGCACCTCTTTCCGCGACATGGCCGCACTGGGTGAACGGCGCGGCTTTGCCCCGGTCTTTTTCTATGTGCCCGGTGTCGATGTGCCGGTCAGCCCCGATCTCGCCGGCGCCTTTTCCGACATGTTCGGGGCCGTGCTGCTGGTCCCGCCGCCAGAGCTGCGCCGCCAGCTGGCCGATGGCGGCTATTACGACAATGCCCACCTGAATGCGAAAGGCGGCAAGCTCTTTGCCGACTGGATCGCCGGTGAGCTCAGACGCAGGGGACTTGCCCCCGCATCATGATTGCCGAATTTTCCTTTCTGGCCTGGTATCTCGGGCTGAGCGTACCGCTATACTGGGCGCTTCCGGCAACATGGCCCGGTTTGCGCCGCGCGTTCCTCGTGGTCGTGTCGATCCTGCTGCTCTGGATGCTCAGCCCCTTCATCCTGGCCGTGGTCGCATTCTATGCCCTGATCGTTCTGGGCTTTGGCGCGGCGATCTCGGCCGGGGTGGCGCGCAAAAGGCTCAAGAGCGTCTCGTGGGGCGTTTTCATACCGCTGGTCCTGGTCGAATTCGTTCCTGTCGATCTGCTGACATCCGGTCTTTTGGGGCCGCGCGCGATCGAGATTGCGGGGATCCGCGGCTTTGCGCTGCTGGGGCTGAGCTATACCGCGATCCGGTGCTTCATCATGTGCCGCGAAACCATCGACGGCCCGCGGCCCACACCGTTTGAGGCCGTTTCGGCCTTTGTGTTTTTCGGCAGCTTCGTCGCTGGGCCCATTGCGGGGGCTGCGCCCTTTCGCAAACCGGCCAATCAACTCAGCCTCGATGACGCCCTGACCGGGTTTGCCCGTATCGGCTGGGGGGCGGCGGTGTTCCTGGTTTTCCGCGCCGCAGTGGCGCAGGCGGATGTCACCGGCTGGATGGGGATCGACCCGCAGGGAACCGCCGCTGCCTGGGTCGAAACCTACCGGGCCTTTCTGGTTCTGTACCTCGACTTCGCGGGCTATTCCGAAATCGCGATCGGCACCGCGCTGCTCTTCGGGGTCCGGATGCCCGAGAATTTCCGCTATCCGTTCCTCGCCCGGTCTATGCAGGAATTCTGGCAGCGCTGGCACCTCAGCCTCGGGGCCTTTATCGGGACCTATCTCTTCAAGCCGCTGGTGCGCAGCTATGGCAAGCCAACCACCGCCATCTTTCTGGCCTTCGTGATCGTGGGGCTCTGGCACCGGTTCGCATTGCCGTATTTCCTGTGGGGGATCGGACATGGAGCGGGGCTGGCCCTGGGGATGTACCTGCGCAAACGCGCGGCGCTCAAAACCCCGGCCGCAGCCCCCAGATCACCCGTCATGACGGTGATTGAGAACGGGGCGGGCTGGCTTTTTACCATGAGCTATGTCGCGATCCTGTCCCGCTTTGCGACCAGCCCGGATATCGGGACGGCGGGCCGCTATATTCTGTCCCTAGTCGGAGGTGGATCATGAAAGATCAGACCCTAACAGGCAGCAATCCGGTCAAGAAGGCGATGGCGATCCTCCGCGCGCCAAAGACACTGACCTATGCGCTTGGGGTGATCGGCTGGATCATCGTGCTGAATGCGATGCCGTTCGACTGGGCATTGCCGGCCTATGCGGAATTTTAGGCCAGTAATCTTGATTATGTAATTTATTTGGCTTTTGCCGAAGAGGCCCGGACGGTCCTCAGGTGTAGTCGTCGTGATAATCGTCGCCTTTTTCGATATGGCGGCAATCGTTCAGCGTGACCCCAAGCACATTGGTGTATTCCGCCACTTCCCGCTCGCAGGTATCAAGCTGCGACATGCGGGTCTGTTCGGCCCGGGCCACGATCAGGGCGCAATCCACGTTCTTGAGAACGGCGCGCGCATCATCCGTGACCAGCATCGGGCTGAGATCGAAAATCATGATATCCGGCTTGAACTGGGCCTGCAGCAGGTCAAAGGCATGCGCCGTGTGATCCGACAACAGGATCTGCGTGGGATCGTCGACGGCCTGGTTGGCGGCGGAAATCGCGAGATTGTTGCGCACGCGCAAAAGCTGCTCTTCGGGCTGCACCTCACCAGCCAGCAAGGACCGGATGCCATGCGGCGGCGACAGGCCAAGCGTGCGGGCGATGCCGGGCAACCGCAGATCCAGATCGAACAGCATCGAGCGCACTTCGTGCTGACGGCTGAAACCAAGGGCCAGATTGCAGGCGATGGTGGTCTTGCCGCATCCCTTCTCGGGCGATGTGATGGCCAGACGGGTCCATCCGTTCTGCCGCATCATGAGAAAGATCTTGGTCCGCAGAATGTCGAACAGCGTCGATCGGCTCTGGGCGGAATAGGTCAGGATGCGGTTGCGGACCAGAAACTCGGGGTCCGGTTCAAAAGCTTTCAGCGCGCCCCATGTCTCATCGATCGTCGCGTCCTCGACCGGCTTGGCGCGCGTACCCGCCTTGGGCGCCGGACGGCTTGCGCCACCCGCATCCGCGACATCACGCCCCTGACGCTCCTGACGGGCCTTTTTCAGCGCTTTTTGAAGTTTTTCCATCTGTGGTTCCGTTCCTGCGCGCCGATCAAGGCCAGGCCATCCGTTTCTTTTTGTGCTTAGATCAGCCGGTCCCGGATCCGCTCAAAGAGCAGATCAAGCGGCATGTAATAGGTATCGATTGCCCAAAGTGAGGCCGGAACCGCAACGATGACGACCACCAGGGTGGCGATCTGGACCACGCGCCGCCATCGGCGGTGCGCCTCCGTTTCGAGACGCGGCAAGGTTGCCAGAGGCGTGATATTCAGCCCGGAGGTGATATCGACAGGCCGCCGGATCGACTGGTTTAGCACCTCCAGCAAAAGGAAAAGGCCCGCCGCAAGCCCGATGCCGACCGCAACGCCAAGACCGGCAATGGCGGCCCGGTTCGGGCTGGCGGGCGAATCCGGCACGCTTGGCGGCTCCAAAACCGAAATCCGTTCACCCTTTGCGGATGTCACGACCGATACGCTGATCTGCGCCTGGTTCAGACGCTGCACAGCCGCGGAATAGAGACGCTGAATGTTGTCGCTTTCCCGTTCCATCTGTTCGAGCATGATGCGGTTTGTCGGGGTGGCCTCGATGCTGGAATCGAGCGTTTTCAGCTCTTCCTCGGTGGTCGCGATTTCGCGGCGCAACGCCTCGATCCGGGTATCGATTTCGGCGAGGTTGAGCTGCAGAACCGATGCCTGCTGGTTGGTTTGCTCTTCAGAGGGTTCCGTGGCGCTGACGGCTGTCATCTGCGCTTCGATATTGTCCCGCAGGGTCTGGATCCGGGCCCGCAACAACCGCACGCGCGGGTTTTCCTCGGAATAGATCGACAGGGCTGTCCGCAGATCGGTTTCCAGCCGGCGCAATTCCTGCTGTTCGGGGGTCAGGGGCACGTCCTGGGCGGCCTGCATGGTGCCGGTCGCCTCGAAAACCCGCAGCATGTTCGTGCGCTGTGACTGCTGGGCCTCAAGATCACGCTCGGCCCGGGTCACGCGCTCTTGCAAGAGGGACTGCCGGTTCAGGCGATAGGTCAGGTTTTCAGGCAGGGCGTTGCGATTGGCCTGCTTGAATTCCACGATCTTCTGGTTCTGGACCGAAAGATCCTCGGACAGGCGATCGACCTCCTGCTGGAAGAAATCCAGATTGCCCTGGGCCGACGACGTGCGCAGTTCGCTGTTGGTCGCCAGAACGATCGTGACATACTGGTTGACGACAGCCGCTGCCTGCTGCGGCCGTGCGGCCCGGAAGCGGATCGTCATCGACGTTGCCTTGTTGCGGCCTGCCACGCGGCGGATATTGGTCTGTTCGCGCATGCGCTGCACGATCTCGTCCGGGGTCATCGAAGCGAGATCCGGAAAGATCCTGTTCGACCGGGCGATCTCGAGCAGATTGGCCCGGGTCATCAGGCGCTGCTGGATAACCTCGAGCTGTTCGGCAGCGCTGGCCTGGATGGCCGACGGCACATTCGAGATCTGCGCGCTTTCCACAAGCAGCGTCGCGCGGGTCTCGTACATCGTCGGCAGGCGCAGGGCGATGATGACCCCGATACAGGACGCCAGCAGGAACAGGGCCGCCATCGCGGGAAACCGGCGGATCAGCAGTTTGCCATAGAATTTCAGGTCCGAAGCCATCACTCGGCCGCCTTGTTCAGATTGGGATATGTCGGATTTTCAAGCACCAGAACCTCGGCCGGTTCCGGTTTGACGAAAATCCCGTCTTCGATGAGCTCTCGCACGATCTCGATGCCCACGACATTCTTTTCGGCCGCCGCGGCATAGACAAGCGCCATATCGCACAATTTGTTGACCACGCGCGGCACGCCACCGCTTTCCTGATAGATCCGGCGGATCGCATAGGACGAAAATTCATCGCCCGTCCCGCCCACATGCTGCAGGCGGTGGCGGATATAGGCCTTGGTCGCCTTTTCGTCGAGCGACCGCAGATGGTAGGTGGCCGACACACGCTGCGTGAACTGGCGCAGCGACGGCTTGGCAATGATGTCGCGCAATTCCGGCTGACCCACCAGGATCAGCTGCAAAAGCTCGTCCTTGTTGGAATTGATGTTGGTGAACATCCGCAGCTCTTCGAGCGCTTCGACGCTGAGATTCTGCGCCTCGTCGATGACCAGGACGACGTATCGGCCATTGGCGTATTCGTCGATGACAAAATCCTGGAAGCGTTTGAACATCGAAACATAATCGTCGCCCGACGGCGTATCGATGCCCAGCGAATAAAGCACCCAGCGGATCAGCTCGCCCCGCCCGCCCTGCGCGTTCGAGATCAGGCCGATGTGAATATCCTCGTCGAGCGTCGAGAGCAGCTTTTGGATGAGGGTTGTCTTGCCGGCCCCGATCTCACCGGTAACAACCGTCAGGGGCGAGCGGATGGCGATCCCGTATTCCAGGATCGTGTAGGCCTTCATGTGCGAGGGCGACCAGTAAAGAAAATCGGGATCCGGCAGCAATGTGAAGGGCCGCTCGGAAAATCCGAAAAACTTGGTGTAAAGATCAACCGCCATCAACTCACATCCAGGCAGGGCACCCCATGCCCCATCTGCTTTCTAAATACTTCAATCCACACCATGCCCCACCTCTCCGCGCAGCCGCACGCTCGGCCACACGGGGCTGGCTATGCGATACATATACTTTTCGCCAAGAATAAGGAACAGATCGCGCCAATCTATCGCGACTTCTATCGATTCAAGGGCTTGTTCGAAGGCACGATTCGGAGAACGTTGCCGGATCATGAACAGAAACAGAGCGCCGGTTCGATTGTTGACAGCCCTCCAGACGCGGGTTTGGCGGCTGCCGGAAAATTCAGCCTATACGTGCCGATAGTTATAATTTTCCGCGAATTCCCGCATGTCGCAGGCGCAGCATAGCGGATTTTCTCGCAAAAATTTCCTTCAACCGCTAGATCAATCTGCATGAAATGTCATAAAGTTACCTTAAGTAGCGCACATGAATGCGCTCTTTGTATTGGAGCTCAATTTCGGGCTGTACCGTTCCCAAGTGGGAACATCGTAATCGGGGGCCGGCAGAGCCGGATGATTTAATGCCGTATGATGTTCAAGATGTTCATTACGAAGAAGCCCTGGGTCGCAGCAGACCCGCCTATGTATCAACCCTCGAGCGCGCACTGCCCGCTGTATCCTACAGGAAACATTTCAAACGTCTCTTCGATGTGACGCTTGTTCTGGCCAGTTCGGTCGTCGTGGTGCCCATCGTTCTCGTCATGGCCGCCCTGGTCGCGATGGACGGGCACAAACCCTTCTACACCCAGCCCCGCATCGGCCGGGGCAACAAACGCTTCAAGATCGTCAAGATCCGCACCATGGTCCCCAATGCGGATCGTGTGTTGCAGGAAAAGCTCGAACATGACCCCGCCCTCAAGGCGGAATGGGACAGCGCGCAAAAGCTCAAGAACGATTTTCGCGTGACCCGGATCGGTAAAATTCTCAGAAAAACCTCTCTGGATGAGCTGCCCCAGCTCTGGAACGTGCTGACAGGATCGATGTCGCTGGTTGGCCCGCGCCCCATGATGATCGACCAGCAGGCGATCTATCCCGGCCGCGGCTATTACCGTCTGCGCCCGGGCATCACGGGTTTCTGGCAGATCTCCAAGCGCAACAACTGCGATTTCCGCGACCGGGCCGTTTTCGACGATGCCTATGACCGGTCGGTGTCGCTGGGAACCGATCTCACGGTTCTGGCCCGCACCGTACGCGTGGTGCTGCGCGGAACCGGATACTGACCCACCTGTCATTGCGATGATTGGACCGGCCGGCCTTGTCCGTGCCGGTCTCGCGGTCTTCAAATCCTTGCGACCGCCGCATTGCTGGCACAGTGTTTCCCCCGGGGTTGGGATATCCTTTCTGGCAATAACCGGTTCGGCCCTGATAAGAACCGGCAAACATTTTTCTTCTGGCCAAAGGTGACGGACCGGTGCGCTTACAAAAAGTCTTTCTTGTTCTCATGATGTGCCTTGCACTGACTGCCTGCAAATCCTCGGAACAGCGGGCCGAAGAGGCGTATCAGCGCGGTCTCGAGCTGATCGAGGCGGGTGACGAAGCACGGGCGCGGGTCGAATTCCGCAACGCCGTGCGCCTGACATCGACGCATATCGGGGCGCATCTGGCCCTGGGTCAGCTGAACCTGCGTGACGGCAGCCTGCGCCCCGCCTTTCGCAGCTACCGCAGTGTCGCCGAACAGGATCCCGACAATCTCGAGGCCAATATCGCCCTGGCCCAGATCTCTTTCCTGAGCCAGAGATGGGAAGAATTCGACCGCTATGGCGACCGCGCCATCGCGCTGGCACCGGACAATCCCGACGTCAAGATCGTGGCCCTCGCCAAACGCTACCGGCAGGCGGCCATCGACGAGGATACGAGCACGCGGCCGGTCATGCTGGCCGAGGCCGAAACGCTGGCCGAAGGGGCCCCGGAAAACCGGGTGCTGCGCCGGCTGCTGATCGACGGCTATCTCAACGAAAGCAAGTTCGAGGAAGGGCTCGCCACGATCGACAAGGCGATTGAGGCCAACCCCCGCCGCCGCGAATTCTATGACCTCAAGATCCGGGTTCTGGCCCGTCTGGGCGACAATTCGGGGATCGAGAAAACCCTGCGGCGCCTGGTCGAAGTGTTTCCCAAGGAAACCAGCGACCGCGCCAACCTGCTGCGCTACCTGATCGCCCGCGGCCAGATCGACGAAGCCGAAAGCTTCCTGCGGACCGAGATCGAGAACAAGGAAACCGACGAAGACCGCGCCAATGCCGTTATCGACCTGGTGCGGTTCCTCAACGGGCGCCGCGGCGCGGACATCGCCCTTGCCGAGCTCGACACGCGGCTGACCGAAGACCCTGACAACGGGACCCTCAAGGCCCTGCGGGCGACAATCAATTTCGACAGCGGCAACCGCGAAACGGCCATTGCCGAACTCGAGGCCCTGCTCAGCGGCGAAGAGGCCGCCGACATCGCCACGGAAGAGCGGCAGCGCTACAGCGTGGCGCTGGCCTCGATGCTCAGCCAGACCGGCAACGAGGTGGGTGCCCGCCGCCTGGTCGAAGAGATCCTGGAACAGGACCCCAACGAGGTCGGCGCCCTGAAAATGCGCGCCCAGTGGCTGATCAGCGAAGATGACACGAACGGCGCGATCTCGGCCCTGCGCACCGCCCTTGCGGCCAGTCCGCGCGATGCCGATGCGATGACGCTGATGTCGCGGGCCTACCGTCGGGCCGGCAACACCGATCTGATGCTGAATTTCCTGTCTCTGGCCGTCGAGGCGTCGGGCAATGCGCCAGAGGAATCCCTGCGCTATGCCAATGCCCTTCTGGCGGATGACAAGGTCGATCAGGCCGAATCTACCCTGATCACGGCCCTGCGCCTGCAGCCGAACAACCCGTCGCTCCTGTCCCGTCTGGGCCGGGTCTATCTGCAGCAGGATGACCGGCCCCGCGCCCGCCAGGTGATCGAAGCCCTGAACCGCATCGAAGATCCGGCAGCACAGACCGACGCGGATGCGATCGAACTTGAACTGATCAGCCGCGAACAGGGGGCCGAACAGGCGCTTGATTACCTCACCACCATGTCCGAAACCCACAGCGAGAATGCGCGGATCAAGCTGGCCCTGATCCGGGGCCTGCTCGAAAGCGGGCAGACCGAAGAGGCGCTGAGCTATGTCGAGGAGCTGGTCACCGAAGAACCGGGCAACATGCAATTCGCCTATTTCAAGGCCCTGACATTGTCGGCCCTGCGCGATTTCGGCGGGGCCGAGACGGTTCTGCAGGAGATGGTCGCGGAAATCCCGCAAAGCCCCCTCGCCTGGCTTCAGCTGGCGCGGATCCGGGCCGCCACCGAAGGCCGGGACGCGGTTGGCCAGACCATCGACGAAGGCCTGTCGCACATGCCGCAATCGCCTGATCTCTTGTGGGCCAAGGCATCGTTTCTTGAACAAAGCGGCGATATCGACGGCTCCATCGGGATCTATGAACAGCTCTACGAGACCAATTCGAACTCGCTCGTGATCGCCAACAACCTCGCCTCGATGCTGGCCACCTATCGCAACGACGCCGAAAGCCTTGAACGGGCCCGCGTCATTGCCCGGCGCCTCAAGGGGGCCGAGACCCCTGCCCTGCAGGACACCTATGGCTGGATCCTCTACCGCTCGGGCGAGATCCAGGAGGCCGTTCCCTATCTAGAAGCCGCCGCCCGCGCCCTCGTGACCGACCCGAACGTGCAGGTGCATCTGGGGCTGACCTATGCCGCCCTTGGCCGCACGGACGAGGCCGGGGTTCAGCTTGTCCGGGCGCGCGAGGTGGCAGGCCCTGCCGCCGGGCCGCAGATCCTGGAAAAAATCGCCGAACTCGAAGCCGCCCTCGCCCAATAATCAAGGGCTTAGCACCGGTTCGCGGCGGGGTCCGATCCCGCCGCAGGTGACGTGACACATCCATCACAGGAACGGGCGGGCTTTGGCCCGGCCACCGTCTTTTGCTTTCCGTTTGGACGGATTTGGCGCAATATCCGGCAAAAATGGCGGTGGTGCACCCTTCTTTCAAACGCCGAGGCCCGGAATGAAATACCTTGTTCTTGCTCTGTGGAGCCTGTGTCTGGCTGCGACATCACTCGCCGCCCAAAGCAACTATCGCGTCCAGCCGGGCGATACGCTCGCCATCGAAGTGCTCGAAGATGGGGATCTGAACCGCTCTTTGCTGGTCCTGCCCGACGGCACGATCAACTTCCCCTTCGCCGGCACGCTTCGGGCCGGGGGGCGCAGCGTATCGCAGATCCAGGCAGCCATCACGCAGGCCATTGCCCGCAACTTTGCCGCCCCGCCCACGGTCTTTGTGACCGTCGCATCGGTGCGGCCGCCGGTTCTGGCCGATACGGCGTTCGAACCTGAAACGATCGACATCTTCTTTACCGGCGAGATCAACACACCCGGCGCCCGCGCCGTGGAACCCGGAACGACCTTCCTGCAGGCCATTTCCCTTTCGGGCGGCTTTACCCGCTTTGCGGCGACAAAGCGCGTCCAGCTGCGGCGGGTCGGTCATGGCGGCAACGTCCAGACCTTTTCCGTCAACTACCGCGCCCTGTCGGACGGGGCGGCACTGCAAAACGATATCATCCTGCAGGATGGTGACGTAATCCTGGTACCGGAACGCAGATTGTTTGAATAACAAGAAAGACCCTGTGGGTGGGCAGTAACACAACCTCGACCCTGGCCCGAGCGGCCTGTTTCGTCTCTATTCCAGCCCTCCTGCCCTTCTGGACAGGCTGGGCCGAAGCCGGTTTCGAAGCGGCCTTTACCATCGGGCAGCGTGTCGAGGTGGTCGACGAGGAAAATGCGTCGGTCAATGACGACGAAGGCACCCGCAGCGTCACCAACCTGAATTTCGGCCTCTCCAGCGAGACCCGCAACCAGAGCTTTGGCCTCGAGCTTGGTACCCGGCTGTCCTACAATTTTTCGGACAGCGAAGATCTCGACCGGGAACTCACGACTGCCCGGCTGTCATACGGCCTGACCGGCGCCACCAGCAGTCTCGATTTCGCGGCGACCTTCCGGCAGACCGATGTCGATGAAAGCACGTTTCTGGACGAGGATATCGATGACGACCTCGTCATCGATTCCGGTACGCGCGACGTGTTTTCGCTGCGCACCCGCGTCGAAACGGGGCGCGACGGCCCGGCCAACCTGACGCTGGCCCATACCTATACCACGACCGAATTTTCCGGCACGACCGACCCGGATCTGCGTGACAGCACCCGCAACCGGCTGAACGGCAACCTCGCGTTGCGCCTCAGCCCGGTCGCCACGGCCAATATCTTTACCTCGTTCGAGGATTTCGAACAGGACGGCACCGGCGGCACCGACCGGCAGACCCTGCGCTTTGGCCTGGGCGGGACCTTTCAGGCCACCAAGGCGACCAGCCTGTCCGCAGAATTGTCCTATAGCGATATCGACACCAATACGGGCTCTGACAGCGAAGGGCTGGGCTTTGCCCTCGGGGCCTCGCATGTCAGGCCCAATGGCACGATCAGCGGCGATATCTCCAGCACAGAGACCGTGAACGGCACCCGGACAATCGTCAGCATCGGGCGCAGCTTTGTCTACAAATGGGGCGAGGCGGCGCTGTCGCTGGGGGCCAGCCAGACCGGCGATCTCGATACCCAGCCACAGGTCAATGCGCGCCTGAACTATGCCATCGATCCGCTGAGCACGCTGCAGCTGAGCCTGAACCAGACCGCCACCGCCAACAACGACGACGAAGAGACCGTGCGCACCGCCCTGCGCGTGGGCTATAACCGGACCCTGACCACCCGGTCGAGCCTGACGGGCAGCCTGCAATTGTCCGATCAGAATGTTGTCACCGGTGGCGGCGAAGACCGCAGCGTGCTGCGGGTCAGTCTGGCCTATCGCTATACGCTGGCGAATGACTGGGATCTGGTGTCGGGGGTCGAATATTCCCGCATCGACCGCGAAACCAGCAACGACGAAACGTCGAACACGCTCTTTGTCGGGATCGAACGCACCTTCAACTGGCGGCCCTGAGCGCTTGCAAATCAGGGCAAAGGTGACAACCTAACGGCCATGAGCCGCCCCCCGCCCCTCTTGCCCGCCATGCGCCGGTCCTTGCGCAAGGCCGGCCTGATCTGGATCATATGCAGCCTCTGCATCCTGATCGAAGCGGCGCTCCAGCTGGGGGATGCGGGCCTGATCCCCCTGCCCCGCCTGCGCAGCACCGTTTACGAATATGCGGGGTTCTGGCCCGGTCTGATGGGCCCCTGGACACCGAACTACCCGCTGCAGCCCTACACGATGTTCGTCTCTTACGCCTTTCTGCATGGCGGGCTGCTGCACCTTGTCTTCAACATGCTGACCCTCGTCAGCCTGGGTGCCGCGGTGATCGAACGGGTCGGGCAGCGGGGCTTTGCGGTCCTCTTCACCGCAGCCGTGCTGGGGGGCGCTTTCGGCTACGGGCTGCTGACCAATGCCCCCAACCCGATGGTGGGGGCCTCTGGCGGGCTCTTCGGGCTGGCAGGCGGGATCCTGGCCTGGAACTATATCGACCGCTTTGCCGCCGCACGGCGGCTCTGGCCCGTGGTTCAGGCGATTCTCGGGCTTGTGGCGCTGAACGTCATTCTGTGGTGGCTGATGGACGGACACCTGGCATGGCAAACCCATCTGGGGGGCTTCGTGGCCGGATGGGCCGCCGCCATGCTCATCGATCCGCGCAGCCAAAAGGCCCCGAATTCGCGGGACCCCGCCCATGACGGGCCCGAAACCGCGACAGCCCCGTTTCCAGGCACGGGCGAGGATGGCAGAAAGCCGCTCGCCGCCCATGAGAGCGCCACAAAATCGCGTTAGCCCCCTTTCCCTTGGCCCATCTGCGGTTCAACTGACCCAAACCCTTACTTTCAAACGCTTCTTCGGATGACCCCGGATCCGGGCCGCACCGCGCTGGTTTTGGCCCCCGCCCTCCAATCAACCACTGATAGAATTTTTTTTACTTTTCGGCCGGAATAAGGCGGGAGCGCGATCAAGGGATCGGCAGTATCGGTTGTTTTTCGCCCAAATTCAGCGGGGTAATTGCTGGATCATGGGGAATTGACGAGTGTCCCGCGCGACCGTGGACCAGACAGAAACAAAACAATGATCCGAGCAGAAACAAACGCAGCCCACGCATCGGGATTGTTCGCGCAAATGGCGAAAGCCACATTTTTAACGCGAATTAATCCTTTCGGAGACAAAGACTTCCCGGCTTTCAACCACAAACGGTTGGTTAACACGCAACAACGACAAGGCGTGTTGAGGGTACGGAATGAGTATGGCTTTATTGCGTGTGGGAAGGAACCCGCAGCATGTCACACAGCCGCTTCAAAGCTTCGGTGGACAAGATCGGATCAGCCACGTTCTCGTGGGGGCAGTGGCTTAGGATGGTCGTCTTCTCGCTCGGATACACCGCCTACCTTATGGGCCTGTCAGGCACAGCCAGCAGCGCCGATGCAGCCAACCCGGTCTCGTATACCGCTGGCACCGCGTCCACGGACATCACCGACAAGCCGATCGATTTCATATCGTTCCGCGACACCAGCTTCTTTGTCCAACTCGCCGCGCTGTTCGATCGCTTCGACATATCCGGCGAACGGCCAGACCGCGAAACCGCAGGCCGGACAACCCGCCTGCCCGACCGGTTCGACATTCCCGAGGAGGATGACGACGGCGACAGCGGTACCGCAACCGCCCGGACCCGTCCCCTCAACACCGCCGAGATCCCCCGCATCGCGGACCGTACCGATGACAGCGCCGGCACGGCGTCGGAGGGTCTGATGCCGCGCAACAACCGCACCCTCGATACCGACCGCATTGTCGCGGTCAAAGCCGCCTATATCGACCGTCGCAGCACCTCTGACGACCCGGACAAGCAGCCTCAGGCGTCCAAGTCGAAAAAACCGGTTAAGAAGAAAGCCACGAAAAAGCCGGTCGAAAAAGACAAGGTCGCCCCCGTCGATGACAAGGACAGCGGCAAGAAAACGGCCGAAAAGGCCAAGAAACCCGCCAAAAAGAACGTCGACAAGGACAGTGTGATCACAGCCGCCGTCGCGGATGACGACACGGGCGCCAAGCCGGTCCAGAAAAAGAAGACCGCCGAGAAGGCGAAAAAACCGGTCAAGAAAACCGCCGACAAAGACAAGGCCGACAAGGACAGCAAAGATACCGCGTCCGAGGACAAGGACGCAAAGCCCGTCCAGAAGAAGAAAGCTGCGGAAAAGGCCAAGAAACCGGTCAAAAAGACGGCCGAGAAAGACGACGGCAAAACCGTCGATGACACGGATACGGCACCACAGGTCAAGACGACCGCCCCGCAAAAGGATCAGGATCCGGACGGGCCGGTGGAGGCCCCTGTCGTCAAGGTCGCTGATAGCCAAAACAGCAGCGTAGAGCCTGATAATGCGCAGGATACGCCTGCACAGGGCCAGGGTGACGCGCCTGCCGCGTCGGGCCAGGTGGCGGTGCTTGATACCGATGCGACGGGCCGGATCGAAGTCGAGGCCACTGCGGGCCGCGTCACCACCATCGCGCTCGAAGGCGAAGGCATCGCCTCGGTCCGCGTGGTCGACAGCGTCGATTACGGCAACCTGACCGTCAATCCGGACAATTCGCTGGCGCTGGTCCTGACCGGCGAGGCCAAGACCAAGGACACGTCCTTTGCCGTCGAGGTCACCTATGACGATGGCCGCACCGAGGTGATCGAGGCCAAGGTCGATGTGCAGGCCGGCACCCAGGATTCAGGCTGGGGCGCGGGCGATCACTACATGCTCGCCACCGATGCGAACGGCGACATCATCGTCGAACACGGCGAAAATCACCGCAAGGTCTATGTGTCGGGCGACAACGATGCGCTGACGCTCGAAGATATCGCGCTGATCGAGGGCATCCCGGTCAAGCAGGTCAACAAGAGCTTTTTCCTCAAGAACCCCGAATACGGCGCGACCGAAGAAATGGCGCTGGCCGAAGATGCCGCATCGATGGCATGGAAAGCGCTGACCGGCACCGGAACTGCCCCGTCATCGAACTGGCTGCTGTTCGAACGCGGCCACGAATACAACGACATGGGCCGCCTCATCGAATCCGGCACCCGTGGCGAATCCGCCCTGAACCCGATCTATATCGGGGCCTATGGCACCGGGGACGATCCGCTGATCACCAGCGAGATCAAGCTGATCAAGAAAGGCGCCGAAAACGTCGTCATCCAGGGCCTCGACTTTGACGGCGGCCTGCATCTGCTGAGCGGCGCGAACATCCTGATGGATGACGTGACGATCACCGACGAAGAGATGAACGTCCAGAACATCGACGGCTTCACTCTGCGCAATTCCGAAATCATCGACGTCACCGAAGACGAGGCCGTCAATGGCCGGACATGGCAGGGCCATGCCGACCGGACCAGCGGTATTTTTGTCAAGAAAACCGAAGGGTTGCTGATCGAGGACACGTTCTTTGATCACAATGGCTGGGAAGAGGGATACGACGTCAAGAACGGCTCGGCCAAAAAGGGTCAGGCCCCCAGCCAGTACAGCCACAACGTCTATATCCAGAGCGACAACCGCGATGTGACCTTCCGCGACAATGTCGTCATGCAGGGTGCGGGCGATGGCGCACAGGTCCGCTCGGGCGGCTTTGTCGAAGACAACGTCTTTATCGACAACAACAACGGCCTGATGGTCGGCGCGGGCGGCATGAACAAGGACGGGACCGGCCGGGGTAACTATTCGCTGGTCAACAACAACGTCGTGACCTCCGGGGCGCACAAGGAATCCGCCCACAGCCAGGGCGGCCTGACACAGGGCCTGACCAATAACGGCATCGACACCTCGCTGACCAACAACGTGGTCACGCACCTCGCCGATCCCGACAACGCCCGGGAGCAGAAGGAAAAGCAGATCGGGCATTACGCGATCCGCCACAAGAATGACGACCCCTTCTATAATGACACGGTCGTGCACAACTGGGTCGGCGGCAAGAACTACACCACTCAGGACGCCCGGAACGAAAACACCGAAGGCCTGGATTATGCCGTTCTGAACGACACGACGATCCAGAACTACACGGCCGATCTGCTGAACACCAACACCGCCACGATCGACGATCTGTCAGACCATCTGCGGGCGCAGGCCGACGGCACGACCAAGGGCGAAGAGGTCGATGCCGATCACATCATCGACTATTTTCAGGACGGGTTCGACACCGCCCCTGAAACCCAGCAGGGCGGCAACAACGTGCGCTTCGTGCCCAACGATCTGGGTGGCGGGATCCGCTGGGACAACCGCCTGAACTGGACGGGCGAGGAACTGCCCGATGCCCGGGACAACGTCGATCTGGGCGGCAACTGGGTGTCCTACAGCGGCACCCATGGCATCCGCAGCCTCGCCTTTGGCGATGGCGGGATGCTGAGCGCCAGCCAGGGCCGTCTGACCATTACGGGCGAAATCAGCGTCGAAGACACCAGCGCCACGCTCACCATCGACGGGGCCGGGCAGGTCTGGATGGCGGGCTACCGTGACACTGACCGCCTGACCATCGATGCCGAAGGCGGACGGCTGGTGAATACCGGCAAGTTCGACGGCACGGTCGACATCACCGCATCGGACGACGCGCAGGTGATCCTGGCAACCGATGGCGGCGCCTTCGAGCTGTCGGATGGCAGCAGCCTGACCATCGTCGGTGACGACGCCAAGGTCGGCGTGGACAGCGCCCCCAACGGCAAGAGCGCCATGATCCTGCGCGATGACAGCGATCTGCATTTCGTCGCCGACAAAACCGGCATGGGCGCCCTGACCGAATTCTTCAGCGGTGTCTATGACAGCGATCTCGAGGCAACGAAGTCCATCATCGATCTGGGCGATGCCAACCTGCATCTCGATGTCAGCGCCATCGCGGGCGGCAAACCCAAAGCCTATGACCTGATCCAGTTCGACGAGATCGTGGGCACCTTCGACAGCCTCAAGGTCACCGGGCTGGGCAAGAAACAGGACCTGACGGTGATGGTCGATTACGACCTCGACACGGTGCTGTTGTCGCTGGGCCAGGACGGCCAGGGCAAGGGCAGGGTCACGCTTGATACCCGCGGTGACGAAAGCAGCGCCCAGGCCGAAACCAGCCTCTGGAACACGCTGATCGCCGCCGAAGAAGGGTTCCTCTGATCAGGGGAGCCCATTTTCGCGTGCGAAAGCCGCGCAGCCAACATCTTGATTCCAAAGGGAATAACAGGCGGCTATGCAGATGGGCCGCCTGTGCGGAACACAGCGACCATCCGCGCTATCTCAGAGAAAGCTCTTTGTTTTCAACGCTATAGGCTGCGGATTTTCGCGTGCGAAAGCCGCGCGGCATCCGACCCCCGCGCCTTGAGCCAGGCTTCGAGCTCTTCGATCAGGGCGGGGGTGACACCCTTGCCAGACAGAACCGCCCTGCCCTTGCCCGCATCCAGCCGCACGCCCGCGATGACATCGCGCTTGGGCACGTCCGGGCTGGCCGACTTGGCCAGCGCCCGGTCCAACGCGGCCCGTTCTTTTTCGGGGCTGTCGGGAATGTTCTTGCGCAAGGTCTCTTTCAGCCGCCGCAGCCGCTTGGGGTCTTCGGCAATGGCCGCCACCAGCTTCAGCCCCAGCTTTTCGGGGATCGCGGCGGGATAGCGCAGCACATCGCCCATGGCGTCGTGCAGACGCACGAACGACAGGATCTTTGACCGCTTGGCCGGCGGCGCCGCGGCAAAGAGCGTCCGCACCGCCGTTTCGGGGTCGGGATAAACGCCCATGCGGGCCGCCTCGGCCGCCAGCTTGGCGCGTTCGTAAAACGACAGGTTCAGCCGGATCTCGTTTTCCTCGACCATCGCCACGTAGCGGTCCGACACCGTGTCGATCGGTTTGACCAACGCCTTGATCGTGGCAAAGGCCGGTGCGCCGGTTTCGTCGCGCAGGGCCGAAATGGCCATATAGCGCCGAAAGCCCGAGATCAGGCCGTACCGCTTGGCTCCGTCATCGATCCGCACCACCTCGATCGGGGTTTGCTGACCCCGCGCCCGGATCGAGGATTTGAGCACATCCATCTCTTCGAAATCCAAGGTCAGCCGGTCGCGGGTCAGATGCCGCACGGCGATCTCGTTCAGGGGGATCTCTTCGACCAGGCGGCCCGTCTCGCGGGCGTTCTGCATCGCGTCGGCCAGATCGTTGAGGGCCGCCTGGGCCGATGCCTCGCCCGCCACAGAGGCGATCGGGGCCGGGCGCGGGGGGAAGGCCGATTTCGTCTCGGGTGCGGCTCCTGACGCCGCTCCGCCGCTCTGAGGGGTGATCTCGGGCACCGTCAGCCGTTTGCGTTTTGCCATTGCTCTGCCTCCTCGCTGTTATTCCGCGGCCGTTTGTTCAGCCAGCTCGTCACGCCGCCAGATGCCCAAGAGCAGGGTCTTGAAGGCGGCATAGGTTTCATCGAAGGTCGCCCGCCCGCGGGCATAGGTGTCGCGGTTGAAATCGCGGTAATCGGCCTCGTAGATCCCGTTCACGCTTTCGCCCGCCTGCCCGATCAGCGCGGTGAAATCCTGCCGGTAGGGCGACAGCGTCTTGCCCAGATATGCCTGGATCAGCCCCGCCATCTCGGCCTGCTGGGCGCCGTCATAGCGGGTGATGACCGCCCGCACTGCATCCCACTCAAAGGCCATCTCGGGTTGCCCAAGGGCGCGGGCGGCGGTGTTCTCACCCTGCTCGATCGAGGCGAAAGTCGAATGCAACATGTCAAAAAACCGCCCCGTAGAGTCGAATTCCAGGAACGATGCGCCCAAGGGCACCAGTAGGATATCCGCCGCCGAGAGCCCGTTGATGGTCAGGTAACCAAGGGCCGGGGGCGTATCGACAAAGACGAGGTCATAATCGTTCAGCACCCCATCGGCCTCGAGCACGTCGGTGAGCGCGTCCCACAGCTTCCAGCCGCGGCTTTGCATCCGCCAGACCGGGATCTGGAATTCCGACCAATAGAGATTGAGCTGCGCGCCGATCAGATCGATGTTGGGCCAGTGGGTGTTCTGGATCACGTCGCCCGTGTTCACCTTCAGCGCTTCGGACAGGGTCTCATCAAGGGGCAGGGGGGCCTCGCCCCGGTCAAGCCGGCGCTGGTTGTCGGCCTGCAAGGTCTGCGCATAATGGCGCGCGAGCAGGGGAAAGACGGTCTGCCATTCATCCTCGACCCGGCCGCCGAAGATCGAGGTCATCGACCCCTGGCTGTCGAGATCGATCATCAGCACCCGGTAGCCGTCAAGCGCCGCACTCATCGCCAGATGCGCGCAGGTCGAGGTCTTGCCCACGCCGCCCTTGAAGTTGGCCACGGCGACGATTTTCGCGGGCGCACCGGCAGGCCGGTAGGGCAGGTATTCCTTGGCTTTCGATCCTTCCTGCCCGAAGAACGCGCGCAGCCGCAGCACCTCATCAAGGGTGAACCACTTGGCGCCGCCCTCGGTTTCGCTGCGGCCCTGGGGCAGGTCTGGGTTCTGACGCAGCACGCGGCGGAAATGGGCGGGGGCCACGGGGATCAGGTATTTGGTGATCTCCCAGGTCGAAAAGGGGCGCAGGGTCTTGGCCCCGTCCTCGTTCATCCCCCGGGCGGCCAGATCGTCACGGCCCTGCTGACAGGCGCTGGCGATCCGGGCAAAGCCACCCGTATCGGTGCTCGCCCCAAGCTGCGTGAGTGCCGCATCGGGCGAGATGTTGAAATAGGGGGGCGGGGTGTCGCTGCTCATGCCTCACCTCTGATGTATCATGTTTTGGAAAAAGTACCACGAAAGGTGCGACATGCAAAGCATCTCAACACATCTCTTGGCTTTCTTAGCAAAATAAGAGGGTTGGGCCCGGGATCTTGTGGCCGGAATGGCGCATAGCCGCACAAATCTGCTGTTATGTATGGGTTATATTCTAGTTACGGGCCAGCGCTTTTCGGGATTTTCCATTGAAATCAGCGTGCTGGCGCCAATCGGCCGGGACAGGGCGACTCTGAACCCCCGAAAAAGCGACTCTGATCCCACGACTATCCGACTCCGATCCCCCGATCGTGGCCAAGGCCATACTGGACGTGTGGCCTGTGGATAAGTACCAAGGGTGTCAATGAAACGACGAATCCGGTCAGGGCCCGAAAAGAGGCCGATCCGGGAGGCAGGCAGATGGCACAAGCGATAGGGCAGGGCGCGGCGGCGGGCGATTTTTTCGTCTGCGATATTCTGGCCGCCGTTCCCAAGCACGACCTTGCGTCGATGGAGCATCCGATCTTTTCGCTCTCGACCCGGCCCGACCGGCGCATCCTCAGCTATGTCCACAACGATGTCGAAGTGACGGTGACGCCCAGCGTGAAGGGCCGCGCGACAATCTTCGATGCCGATATCCTGATCTTTTGCATCAGCCAGCTGATGGCCGCGATCAATGCGGGCCGGCCCACGTCGCGAACCCTGACGCTGACGGCGCATGATCTACTGCTCGCGACCAAGCGCGAAACCTCCGGCGACAGCTACCGCCGCCTGCGCGACGCGTTCGAGCGGCTGGCGGGCACGCGCATCACCACCAACATCGCCACCGGCGAGCAGGAGACCACGACCGGCTTCGGCCTGATCGAAAGCTGGGAGATCGTGCGCAAGACCCGCGGCGGCCGCATGGTGAGCGTGGCGGTCACGCTCAGCGAATGGCTTTATCGCGCGGTGCTGTCGAAATCGGTCCTGACGCTGTCACGCGCCTATTTCGATCTGCGCAAACCGCTCGAGCGGCGGCTTTACGAACTGGCCCGCAAACATTGCGGCCGCCAGCCCGAATGGCGCGTCTCGGTCGAGACCCTGCTCAAGAAATCCGGCTCCACTTCGCCCCGCCGCGTCTTTCGCGCCATGCTGCGCGAGATCATCCGCGCCGATGGCCTGCCCGATTACAGCCTGACCGAACAGCCCGGGGACCTGATCGTGGTGCGCCCCAAATCCGCTGTGGTCGAGACCGGCCCGATGGCGGCCGCCGCCCCGCCCTTGTCGGCGGACGCGCTGGAGGAGATCGGAAGAGCACACGTCT
>CAWUIQ010000021.1:0-47480 GCA_963922565.1 uncultured Rhodobacterales bacterium | reverse complement strand
GCCTCAGCTCACGTCCTTGTAGCTGATCTCGGCCTTGTCCTTGCCCGCCTTCTCGCGCCGCACCAGCAGGCGGTTGAGTGCGTGGACATAGGCTTTGGCGCTTGCGACGACGGTGTCGGTATCGGCGGACTGACCAGTCACGATCCGTCCGTCTTCCTCCATCCGCACCGAAACAGTGGCCTGCGCATCCGTGCCTTCGGTAACCGCGTGCACCTGATAGAGCTGCAGCCGCGCGTCGTGGGGAAAGAGCGCCTTGACCGCGTTGAACGTCGCGTCGACGGGGCCATCGCCCGTTTGGGTCGTCTGGTGGCTTTCGCCGTCGATCTCCATCACCAGATCAGCGACCTGTGGTCCTTCCGTCCCGCAACGCACTGCCAGCTTGACGATCTTGAGCCGCTCGGATTCCGGATCCGATGACGTGCGCATCAGGGCAATCAGGTCGTCGTCATAAACCTCCTTCTTGCGGTCGGCGAGCTCCTTGAACCGCACGAACACGTCCTTGAGCTGGTTATCCCCCAGCTCAAACCCCAGCTCTTCGAGCTTGGATCGCAACGCAGCGCGACCGGAATGCTTGCCCATGACCAGGTTGGTGGCAGACAGGCCCACATCCTCTGGGCGCATGATCTCGAACGTCTCGGCATTCTTGAGCATCCCGTCCTGGTGGATGCCGCTTTCATGGGCAAAGGCGTTCTTGCCCACGATGGCCTTGTTGAACTGGACCGGAAAGCCCGAAACGGAGGCGACGCGGCGCGAGATGTTCATGATCTTGGTCGTGTCGATGCCGGTGTCGAACGGCATGATGTCGTGGCGGACCTTCATCGCCATCACGACCTCTTCGAGCGCGGTGTTGCCCGCCCGTTCGCCCAGACCATTGATCGTGCATTCGATCTGGCGGGCGCCTGCCTCGACCGCGGCAAGGCTGTTGGCCGTCGCCATGCCCAGGTCGTTGTGACAGTGGGTCGCGAACACCACCTCGTCCGCGCCGGGGATATCCGCGATCAGGCGGGCGATCAGATCGGCGCTCTCGCGCGGGGCGGTGTAGCCCACCGTGTCGGGTATGTTGATCGTCGTAGCACCACACTTGATGGCGATCTCGATCACCCGGCAGAGATAGTCGTATTCCGTCCGGGTCGCATCCATCGGCGACCACTGAACATTGTCGCAAAGGTTGCGGGCATGGGTCACGGTCTGTTCGATCCGTTCCGCCATCTGGTCCATGTCGAGGTTCGGGATGGCCCGGTGCAGGGGCGAGGTGCCGATGAAGGTGTGGATCCGCGGCTGTTTGGCGTGTTTCACGGCCTCCCAGCAGCGGTCGATATCGCCGAACTGCGCGCGGGCAAGGCCACAGATTACGGCGTTCTGCGCCTGTTTCGCAATCTCGCTGACGGCGGCAAAGTCGCCTTCGGAGGCAATGGGAAAGCCCGCTTCGATGATGTCGACACCCATTTCATCGAGCAGCTGCGCAATCTCCAGCTTTTCGGCATGGGTCATGGTTGCGCCCGGGGATTGCTCACCATCGCGCAGGGTCGTGTCGAAAATCAACACGCGGTTTGGGTCTTGGGTCATCTTGTGTCTCTTTGATCTGTTCCGAAATCCATGGCGCGCAAACCTACCTCTGAGCGGGCGCGCCTTATGGCACGCTCAGAGGCGGATTAGGAGCAGAAGGTCGCGCAGCGCCGCAGGGGCACCCAATGGAAGGTTATGCGCGTTCTTGAACATATCGCCGTTATACGCCGCCAAGGCGAAATGAGAAGGGTCTTTTTTCTCCTGCGTTATCAAGCGACCCATGGCATGAAATTCCTGACTTGCCTCAGCGGGCGCTGCCGGGCATGGTCGGGGATATTTTTCAGCCAACCTTTTCAGTGACGGATGCAGTAAGATGACCAAGTCTGCCGAAAAGACCGAAGTCACCAGCATTATCGGTCAAATCGTAACCGCCCGGTCGGTGTCGGACGCCTGGGATGTGGTTTACCAGTCCTTGCCCCAGTACGGGCTGACACAGATCTTCTACAGCGGTACCTGTCTGCCGACCCAAGGCTATGCCGGGTCTGTCGATGAGACCATCGTGCTGATGCACGGCCCCCCCGAATACACCGAAATCGTGCTGGGCGAAAAACTCTATCTGCATGGCGTGATGTTCAGCTGGGCCGCAAGGAACAGGGGTTTTGTCAGCTTTCCCGATGCGATCCGCAGCCATGGCCAGGCGTTGACGCCCAAGTTGATGCGCCTGTGGGAGATCAATGCCCAGTTCGGCTTTATCTCCGGCTATATGGGTGGATTGAACGCCATCGTTCCGGGGATGCGTGGCGTTATCGGCCTTGGCGGGCCAGCCGGGGTCGATCAGTCCAGCCTGGATGTCGTCTGGCAAAGACACGGCCAAACGATCGAGATGATCTGCAACACCTTCCATCTGCGGCTTGCCAGCTTGCCCCAGACCGGGCTGCTGCGGCCCCTGACCTCGCGCCAGCTCGAAGTGCTGAAGTGGTGCGCCGACGGTAAGATCACGCAGGATATCGCTGACATCATGGGGATCAGCATCGCCACGGTCGAAAAACACATGCGCATGGCCCGCGAGGCACTGGAGGCCCAGACAACAGCCCACGCGATCAGAAAGGCGACGTCGCTGAACCTGCTGACGGCCTGATGTTGAAGCCTGCGGGCCCCCGGCTATCTAGCCCGCAATGCAAAGCGTTCTGATCATTGGAAGTTCGGGCGGAATAGGCAGCGCGCTGACCGCCGCCTATGCTGCGCAGGGCGCCTCGGTCACAGGGTTGTCGCGGCGCGACGACGGGCTTGATGTGACCGATCCCGGTGCGATCGATGCGGCGCTTGCCGGCATCGGGCCGTTCGACCGGGTGATCGTGACGACCGGCGCGCTTGAAATCGCCGGGGCTGCGCCGGAAAAAACCGTCAGGGCCATTGATGCGCAGGCCATGGCTGACCAATTCGCCCTGAACGCCATCGGCCCCGCCCTGATCCTGCGGCACGCGCCCCGCCTTTTGCCCCGCGACAGGCCAGGGGTTTTTGCGGCCCTTTCGGCTCGTGTGGGATCAATCGGTGACAACCGGCTGGGCGGCTGGATCAGCTATCGCAGTGCCAAGGCCGCGTTGAACCAGATCATCAGAACCTCGGCCATCGAGCTTGCCCGCAGCCATCCGCACAGCACGATCGTGGCCCTGCATCCCGGAACGGTCGCGACACCATTCACAGAAAAGTATCTGGGCCGACACCCGGCGGTTTCGCCGGATGAGGCGACCGGGAACCTGACCCGCGTTATCGAAGGGCTGAAACCTGAGGACACGGGCAATTTCTACGACTGGAAAGGTGAAACCGTACCATGGTAGCGCGTCTGGTTCTGATCCTTGGCGATCAGCTGTCGCCCAACATCGCGGCGCTGGAAAAGGCCGACAAGGCCAGCGATATCGTCGTCATGGCCGAAGTAATGGCCGAAGGCACCTATGTGCCGCACCACCCCAAAAAGATCGCCCTTATCCTTGCCGCGATGCGAAAGTTCGCGGCGCGTCTTAGGGATGATGGCTGGACGGTTGCCTATTCGGAACTGGATGACAGCGAAAACACGCAATCCATCGTGGGCGAGCTGTTGCGGCGTGCGGATCACCACGGAACGTCCCGGGTCATCGCCACCGAACCGGGTGAATTCCGCCTGATCGAGGCGCTGCAGGCCGCGCCGCTTGACGTCGAGATCGTCGAAGACAACCGGTTTATCGCGTCACACGCCGAATTCGAACGCTGGGCCGATGGGCGCAAGGCGCTGCGGATGGAGTATTTCTATCGCGACATGCGGCGCAAGACAGGGCTCTTGATGGAGGGCGACCAGCCCGCCGGGGACAAGTGGAATTATGATCACGAAAACCGCAAACCCGCCCCGGACGACGTGACCTTTGACGGGCCGCTGCGGTTTGAGCCCGACGAAACAGTGGCCGAGGTCCTCGATCTGGTCGAGCGGCAGTTTCCCAGCAATTTCGGGGCCTTGCGCCCATTCTGGTTCGCCACTGACAGGGATCAGGCCGAGGCAGCGCTGGCCCATTTCATCGAACATGCCATGCCGAAATTCGGTGACTTTCAGGACGCGATGCTGAGCGACAACCGCTTTCTCTATCACGCGATCCTCTCACCCTACCTCAACATCGGGCTTTTGGATCCGGTCGAGGTTTGTCAGGCGGCCGAGGATGCATGGCGCGCGGGTCATGCGCCCATCAACGCGGTCGAAGGCTTTATCCGCCAGATCATCGGCTGGCGGGAATACGTGCGCGGCATCTATTTCCTCGAAGGGCCGGATTATCCGAACGGCAACGCACTGGGGCATAACCGGCCCTTGCCCGATTTCTACTGGGGTGGCGAGACGCGGATGCACTGCGTCTCCAAGGCGGTCGAACAGACACGGGACGAAGCCTATGCCCATCATATCCAGCGGCTGATGGTGACCGGGAACTTTGCCCTGCTTTCCGGACTTGATCCTCAAGCCGTGAGCGAATGGTACCTCGCCGTCTATGCCGATGCGTTCGAATGGGTCGAAGCGCCAAACGTCGTCGGCATGTCGCTCTTTGCCGATGGAGGGGTCATCGCGTCAAAACCCTACGTGTCGTCCGGTGCCTATATCAACCGGATGTCGGATTACTGCAAATCCTGCGACTACAAGGTCGGCGACAAGACGGGCGAAAAGGCCTGTCCCTTCAATCTGCTCTACTGGGACTTTCTGAACCGGCATCGCGACCGCTTCTCGAACAACCCGCGGATGGGCAACATGTACCGGACCTGGGACAGGATGGACGAGACACGGCGCGAAACCGTGCTGGCCGAAGCCGCCGCACTTCTCGGGCGGCTCGACGCGGGCGAAGTGGTCTAGACTGTTGCGTCGGGGTCGCCACCGGCCCAGGAAAGACCAGCATGGGTTGTCGGCGCCGCCGCCCGTGGATATCCGGTTTTCATGCTGCCGATCCTGCTGGAAACACTCCCGTTCTTTGCCCTCATCGGAATGGGGTTTCTGGCCGGAAGAACACAGTTCTTTCCCGATGAAGCGACGGCCTATCTGACCAAGTTCGTGTTCTATTTCGCGCTGTCGGCGATGATCTTCCGGTTTGCCGCCAATCTGGATTTCGCCGATCTGTGGAATCCGCGGCTCGCCGCCGCCTATCTCTGGGGGACGGCGGTCGTCTACGGCGTCGCGTCGATCGTCGGCTTCCTGCGCGGTCTCGATGTCGAAACCAACGCGGTCGAAGCGCAATGCGCGGCCATCGGCAATACCGGCTTTCTGGGGCTGCCGATGCTGACGCTGCTTTTCGGTCAGGCCGCCATCGGGCCGGTGATGCTGGCGCTTGCCATCGATCTCATCGTCTTCTCCAGCCTGATCGTCATCCTGATCACCGGCAGCCGCGACGGGCGCCTCAGCCTCAGCATTTTCGGAACCATCGGGCTGGGGTTGATCAAGAACCCCATGATCGTGGCCATGGGGCTCGGGTTGTTCTGGTCAGCGCTCTCCTTGCCGATACCGGGGCCCGCGAATGACTTTCTCGAAATACTCGGATCGGCGGCGACACCCTGCGCGCTCTTCGCCATCGGCGCATCGCTCGCATCGAAATCGGCCGAGCGGCTCTCCATCGCCTCGTGGCTCACTTTCTGCAAACTGGTGCTGCATCCCGCCTTCGTGGCGATCAGCGCGCTTTTTCTCTTTCCGGTTGATGCCTTCGATGCCGCCGTCATCATCGCGACGGCCGCGATGCCGGTGGCCGGCAACATCTATATCCTCGCCCAGCATTACGGCGTGGCACCGCAACGGGTCTCGACGGCGATCCTGGTCTCCACCAGCCTCAGCATCATCACGGTCACGACCGTGATCGCCTGGGTGCAGGGCTGATCTTCTTCTCGTGCAAAATACGCCCGCCGGAGGCACCCGCACTTGCCGCAGGCACCACCAGCCGATAGCGATGACCCAGAGGGAGAAGCGAATGGAAACGATTTCGGAAAACACCTGTTTTGGCGGCATTCAGGGCGTCTACACCCACGCGTCCGAGGCCTGCCAGTGCGACATGACCTTCGGGCTTTTCCTGCCACAGCAGGCAAAGTCGCAGCCCGTTCCGCTGCTCTGGTACCTGTCGGGCCTGACCTGCACCCATGAAAACGCGATGACCAAGGCCGCAGCGCAGCAGCATTGCGCGGCTCATGGGCTTGCGATCGTCTTTCCCGACACATCCCCGCGCGGGGAAGACGTGGCCGACGACGATGCATACGACCTCGGGAAAGGGGCTGGCTTCTATGTGGACGCGACCGAGAAACCCTGGGATCCGCATTTTCGCATGTGGTCCTATATCACGGACGAGCTGCCGAAGATCCTGACCCGCAATTTCGCACTGGATGAAGAGCGGCAGGGCATCACTGGCCATTCCATGGGTGGGCATGGTGCGCTGACCATCGCGATGAACCTGCCCGAGCGTTTCCGCTCTGTCTCGGCCTTTGCGCCGATCTCAAATCCGACCAAAAGCGATTGGGGGCGAAAGCAGCTGGGTGCGTATTTGGGGAACAGTGAAGACACCTGGCAGCGCCATGATGCCAGCGTCCTGATGCACGAGGCGGGGTTTCACACACCCATCCTGATCGATCAGGGCGCGTCGGACCAGTTTCTTGATCTGCTCAAGCCCGAGGCGCTGGCCGGGGCCATGGCAACCCGGAGGCAGGCCGGAACCTTCCGGATGCAGCCGGGATACGATCATTCCTATTTCTTTGTCTCCACCTTCATAGGTGACCACGTGGCGTTTCATGCCGAGGCGCTGAATTCTTGACGCTTTACATCGATGCGGATGCCTGCCCCGTGAAGGCCGAGGCCGAGCGGGTCGCGACCCGGCACCAGGTGGCGATGAAAGTTGTGTCGAACGGCGGTCTGCGCCCCTCGGCCAATCCGCTTGTCGAAACGGTGATCGTGCCTGACGGTCCGGACGAGGCCGACAAGTGGATCGCGGATCGCGCAGGATCGGGTGACGTGGTCGTCACCGGCGACATCCCCCTGGCCGCGCGCTGCGTCGAAAACGGCGCACGGGTTCTCAAACACAATGGCGAGGCGCTGACCGCCGCCAATGTCGGCAATGCGCTGGCGACACGGGATCTGATGGCGGATCTGCGGGCAGCCGACCCGTTCAGGCAGGGCGGTGGCAAAGGCTTTACAAAGGCCGACCGCTCCCGTTTCCTCGACGCATTGGAACGCGAACTTAGAGCAGTCAAATGATCAAGGCCGTCATTTTCGACATCGGCAACGTTCTCATCGAATGGCAACCTGAACGGTTCTATGACGCGGTCATAGGGCCGGAGAGACGCAAACAGATGTTCGATGCCGTCGATCTGCATGCGATGAACGATCTGGTCGATCAGGGCCACCATTTCACCGATACGATTTATGCCCATGCCGATCAGTATCCCGATTGGCGCGCCGAGATCCGGATGTGGCACGACCGCTGGATCGAAATGGCAAGTCCGCAGATCGATCACTCGCTCCGCCTGATGAAGGCGCTGCAGGCCCGCGGGGTCCCCGTGTTTTCGCTGACGAATTTCGGGATCCAGAGCTATGACTATGCCGCCACCCATTACCCGTTCCTGCGCGAATTCGACCGCGATTTCATCTCCGGCCACATGCGGGTGACCAAACCCGATCCGCGCATCTATGAAATGGTGGAAGAGGCAAGCGGGCTGTCAGGCGCCGATCTGATCTTTACCGATGACCGACACGACAACATCGCCGTCGCCCAAGGCCGAGGCTGGAACACCCATCTCTTCGAGGGAGCCCAAGGCTGGGCTGACCGCCTCGTCGCCGAGGGTCTGCTCAGCGAAAGCGATGCGCGGTGATCCCGGTCATCCCCTTTGCCGACGGTGAGGCCAGCCTCGACTGGATCGCGCTGACCGATGCCTTGGCCGCCGGTCACACGCGGCCCAAGGCGCAGATTGGCGATACGTTTCTCTATCGTGACCCCGACACGCTGCTCAGCCGTTCGGCGTGGATCGACGGGTTGGGCATCGCGGTCAAATCGGCGACCATCTTTCCGGGCAATCCGGCGCATGATCATCCCGTCGTCAATGGCGGCGTCACGCTTTATTCGGACGCTTTCGGAACGCCCGAAGCCATCGTCGATTTCCATCTGGTGACCAAGTGGAAGACGGCGGGCGACAGCGTATTGGCGGCCCGGCGCCTTGCGCCGCCGGATACCAGTCACATTCTCATCGTCGGGGCAGGGACCGTCGGGCATTCGCTGGTCGAGGCCTATCGCGCCCTCTTTCCCGACGCGTCGTTCCACATCTGGAACCGGAACCAGGAACGCGCCCAGACCATGGCGGACCATCTGGGTCTGACTTGGGAGGCGGATCTGGCGAAGGCGGTCGAGGCTGCCGATGTGGTGTCTTGCGCGACCATGACGACCGATCCGCTCATCCGTGGCGATTGGCTGCGCCCCGGTCAGCACATCGATTTGATCGGTGCCTACCGTCCCGACATGCGGGAGGCCGACGACACGACGTTGCAGCGCGCGCGCATTTTCGTCGACAGCTATGACACCACCCTCGATCATATTGGTGAGCTGAAAACGCCCCTTCAGAGCGGCGCAATCACCCGCGAGGCGGTGCTGGCGGATTACTACGATCTCGAGCACTTTGTCCGGCAGCCGGATGACATCACCGTCTTCAAGAATGGCGGTGGCGCGCATCTGGATCTGATGACCGCCCGCTACATCCTTGATTGCTGGAACGACGCCGACCGCGCCTGACGCCTGGCCTTAGGCTGGCACGGCACGCGGTTCCAGCGGTCTTTCCCGTATCGGCAGGTGGACGATCGCGCTGAACGCGCCGACGCCCACCCCGATCCACCAGACGAGGGTGTAGTCGCCATAGATGTCGTACATCCGTCCGCCCAGCCAGACGCCGAGGAACGACCCAAGCTGGTGGCTGAAAAAGACGATCCCATAGAGCGTGCCCATGTACCGCAGCCCGTAGATATGCGCCACGAGGCCGCTGGTCAGGGGCACGGTCGCCAGCCAGAGCGAGCCCATTGCGATCGAAAAGAGGATCACCGATGTCGGCGTGATCGGGAACATGATGAAGAGGGCCGCAACGATGGTCCGGCCGGTGTAGATGCCGGCGAGCAGGTATTTCTTGCTGAAGTGCTTGCCCGCCCAACCGGCCAGCAGCGTCCCCGCGATATTGGCGAGACCGATCAGCGAAATCGCCACCGCGCCAAGCGCGCTGGTCGTCGTGATCCCCAGACCGTGCAGCATGCCGCCCGGATCAATGGGCCCGCAAAGTTCGGTCACGAAGGCCGGGAAATGCGCGGTGACAAAGGCCAGCTGGTAACCGCATGAAAAGAAACCGAGGAAGATCAGGGTGTAGGATGGGTCGCGAAACGCCTTGCCCAGAACCTCGCTCAGCGATTCCTCAAGCTGCGCCTTCGATGCTGCTTCGGGCGCGCGCATCATGGGCAGCATGATCAGCGACCCCAGCACCATCGCCGCGAAGGTCACGAACACCATCTGCCAGCTCATCAGCGTCAGCAACCATTCGGCAAGCGGTGCGCCGACGACCTGACCGGCCGATCCGGCGGCTGTAGCGATGGCGAGGGTCATGGACCGGTTTTCGTCGCTTGAAGCCCGCCCAACGACCGCAAGAATAACGCCAAAGCCCGTACCGGCGATGCCAAAACCCACCATGACCTCAAGAAGCTGATGCGCCTGGGGTGTTGTCGAGATGGACGACAGAAGTAGGCCCGCCGCGTACATAAGCGCACCCAAGACGATCGCGCGCCGATCACCGATCTTTTCGGCGATGGCGCCAAAGATCGGCTGCCCGATACCCCATGCAAGGTTCTGGATCGCGATAGCGAGCGAGAATTCCGTACGCAGCCAGCCGAATTCTTCGGCAATCGGGATCTGAAAGACGCCAAAGGACGCCCGGATCGCAAAGCTGATCAGCATGATGACACAGCCGCCAATCAGAACCGGCGTGAATATGGAAGGATTGCGTGTCATGAAGGCTCCTGTCTTGTCGCTGCACGGTACCTGCCAGCCCGGCGACGTCAAATCAGCATTTCTTGGCCCTGACGTCACAAAATCTGAACAATCCGCGTGCTTTTCCTCCAGGATGCGCTTGGGTATGGGATGGCTATGAGCGACTTGTTAACCATCTATGACGGCCTAGTGGATGCGGGCATGCTTGAGGCCGATCCGGCCCAGCGGGCCGTGTTGCCCGAGCTTGAGCGCGTGCGGACCGCGCTGAACGAGCCGGTCAAGAAGGGATTGTTCAGAAAGCCACCGGAACCGCCCAAGGGGATTTACCTTTGGGGCGGTGTGGGCCGTGGCAAGTCGATGCTGATGGATCTCTTTGTCGAACACCTGGGCGACGTGCCCAACCGGCGCGTTCACTTCCATGCCTTCATGCAGGAAATCCACGAAGGGATGCACCGCGCCCGTCAGCAAGGGGTCAGCGATGCACTGGCCCCGGTCGCCGAGGCCGTGATCAAAGAAGTACGCCTGCTGGCCTTCGACGAGATGCAGATCACCGACATCACGGATGCCATGATTGTCGGGCGGTTGTTCAAGGCGCTCTTCGACGCGGGCGTTGTCGTCATTACGACGTCGAACCGGATCCCGGACGATCTTTACAAACACGGCCTGAACCGCGCGCTTTTTCTGCCGTTCATTGCCCTGATCAAGGAACGGATGGTTGTCTGGGAACTGAGTTCGCCGACGGATTACCGTCAGGGCCGCTTGCAGGGCAGCCCGGTCTACTTCACGCCGCTTGGCCACCCGGCCCGATCTGCCATGGACACACTTTGGCAAGGTCTTACGAACGGCGTGACGCAACCCTTGCCACTGCAGATGAAAGGTCGGGTGATCGAGCTGCCCCGGTTCAGCAACGGTGTCGGGCGGGCGTCATTCTTCGATCTGTGCGCGCAGCCGCTTGGCCCCGCCGATTACCTTGCTATTGCCGATGCAGTCCGTGTTCTGTTCATCGATGACATCCCGCAATTGTCGCGATCGAACTTCAACGAAGCTAGACGGTTCGTGACGCTGATCGATGCGCTTTACGAGCGCCGCGTGCGTCTTGTCTGTTCGGCGGCGGCCAAACCGGAAATGCTGTATATCGAAGGGGAAGGGACGTTCGAGTTCGAACGGACGGCATCGCGTCTGAACGAGATGCAGGCCTCGGATTGGGGGCAGGACCCGGCCTAGGTCAGGGTCACATCAGGCAGGCGGCTGCGATCACCACCAGCGTCGCCAGCGTGATTGTGAGGTTCCGTAAGGCCTTTGATGCGAGATGGTCGTTTGACCGCACTGGGCCTGCAAAGGTCAGTCTGGACTGCACGTGTTTGGCCATCTTTCTCCTCCGGCATGGTGCTTATAGTGGGACAGCCTTGTTTTGACCCAACATATAGCCATGGAGATGTGGTGGCGTCAACCTTAGCGGGAACAGCGCCCTAGCTGTGTTCCCGCAGGATGTTCCCGGCAAGATAGAGAGAGCCGCAGATGACAACGCGGGCATCAGGGGTTTGGCGAGCGATCATCTCAAGCGCCGCGTCCGTGGTGTCAGCCTCGGATGCACTAAGGCCCGCCTCTTGTCCGGCCTTGGCCAGCGCACTTGCGGGCAGCGCGTTTTCCTCGTTGGGGATCGTGATGGCGACCATCCCGTCGACGACGTCGGCGAGGGGCCGCAGGTATTCGACGGCGGCTTTAGTGTTGAGCATGCCACAGATCAGATAGGTGGACCGGTTCGGCAGACCAGAAAGCGTCTGCGCCATGGCCCGCCCCGCAGCGGGGTTGTGCCCGCCGTCAAGCCAAAGCTCGGTATTCGGCGCCTGATCAATGAGCGGTCCGTGCCGGAGTCTTTGCATCCGGGCGGCCCATGTTGCGTTGGTGACCGCGGCCTCACAGACCTCCGTCCCGAACCCTAGATGGCGCAGGGCTGCGATCGCTGCGCCGGCGTTTTCGATCTGGTGGGTCCCCAGCAATACAGGGCGCGGCAATTGAACCAGCCCGCTCTCATCCTGAAAGACCATACCGTCCCGTTCGGGTGCGACATGCCAATGCTGGCCGAGCACGCAGAGCGGCGCCCGCAGCCCCGACGCCTTCCGTTCAATGACCTCGAGCGCCGCGTCGTTCTGCCGGCCCACGATGAGGGGGACCTGCGATTTGATGATGCCCGCCTTTTCTGCGGCGATATCCTCGATCCGGTCACCCAGAAAGGCTTCGTGGTCCATCGAGACGGGTGTGACGATCGTAAGCGCCGGTTTCGTGATGACGTTGGTTGCGTCAAGACGTCCGCCAAGACCGACTTCGAGCAGTACGTAATCTGCCGGTGTTCGTGCAAAGGCCAGCAAGGCGGCGCATGTCGTGATCTCGAAATAGGTGATGGGTTCGCCCGAATTGGCCGCCTCGCATTCATCCAGTAGGTCGGCAAGCGCCTCTTCGGAGATCAATGCCCCGGCCAAGCGGATCCTTTCGTGAAACCTGACCAGATGGGGAGACGTATAGGCGTGAACCCGTTTGCCCGCGGCTTCCAGACCGGCGCGCAGCATGGCGAGGGTCGAACCCTTGCCGTTGGTCCCCGCGATGTGGATGACGGGCGGCAGTTGATCTTGTGGATTGCCCAGCCGATCCAGCAGTCGCCAGACCCGATCAAGGGTCAGGTCGATCACCTTGGGGTGCAGGGCCATCATCCGTTCAAGGATGACGTCAGAGCGCGTGTTCAATCTGCTTTTGCGTCCTGCTCGGCGCTCTCTTCGAAGGGCCGATCACTTTCGCCTTCCATCTCTGCCTCGGCTTGATCGGGGGCCTCCGCACTTGGCGCCGGAAGGTCGCCCTTGATCGGCGGGTTGAGACCCGTGAGCATGCGAACGATCGAGATAAGTTCTTCACGCATCTCGGTCCGGGGCGTCACCCGATCCAGCATGCCGTGATCAAGCAGGTATTCAGCCCGCTGGAACCCCTCGGGAAGTTTTTCCCGAATGGTCTGTTCGATCACGCGTGGCCCGGCAAAGCAGATCAGGGCATTGGGTTCGGCGATGTGGATATCGCCAAGCATGGCATAGCTGGCCGTCACCCCGCCCGTCGTCGGGTGCGTTAGGACCACGATATAGGGCAGTCCGGCCTCGCGCAGCATCTGCACCGCGACAGTGGTGCGGGGCATCTGCATCAGGCTCAGGATCCCTTCCTGCATGCGGGCGCCACCGGCTGCGGAAAAGAGGATCAGCGGCCGGCCCAGCTTTACCGCCTCTTGGGCGGCGGCGATGATGGCGTTGCCGACATACATGCCCATCGAGCCGCCCATAAAGCTGAAATCCTGCGCGGCTGCGACGATCGGGGTGCGCCCAATCTCACCGGAGGCGACCAGCATCGCCTCTGCCTCGCCCGTGTTCTTTTGCGCGGTCTTCATCCGGTCCGGGTACCGCTTTTGATCGCGGAATTGCAGCGGATCGGCCAGCGGCGCCGGTACCGGAACCTCGGTGAAGATGCCCCCGTCAAAGAGCGCGTTGAACCGGGCGCGCGGGGTGATGGCCATGTGATGCCCGCAATTGGTGCAGACATTCAGGTTGTCCAGCATCTCACGGTGGAACAGCATCGTTCCGCATTCGTCGCACTTGGTCCACAGGTTGTCCGGCGTCTCGCGGCGCGAGAAGATCGAATTGATGCGGGGCCGAACGTAGTTGGTGATCCAGTTCATCTGGGCTTTCCTGCTATGGACCTGACCGATCAGTTAATCCGAGCATCGGCGGAATGCAATCAGCGCCGGATCGCGACACGCGCCGTGAGCCAGCTTACCAGCATCAGCCCAAAGTCGACAGGCAGCCACGCGGCAAGCGCTTCTTCGTCGGCCATGCCGAACGGCGTGTGGTAAAGCGCAAGGCCTGACATGTCGTCCGGCAACCCGACCAGCAGCATGGCCGAGGCGTTGTTCGCAAAGTGAATGGCGATGGCCGGGCCGAGGCTGCCCGCCCGCGCCGTTATGTCGGCCATCAGCACCCCGAAGAGACAAGCCCACAGCGCAATGGTCAGGGCGTTGTCACCAGCGGAATTGGGTAAGTAGTGCCCCAGCCCAAAGAGGGCGGACGGCACAACGATCCACATCCATGGCGATGAAAACCGGGCGGCGAGCTGTTGCTGGATATATCCGCGAAAGAGGTATTCCTCGGTTGCCGTCTGGACCAGGACGGCGCTGAGCGACAGTGGCAGCAGCATGACCCAGATCTGCGGTGCGAGACCCGGCTCGAACGCGTCGCCCATCGTGTAGGGCGGCAGGACCCAAAGTGCGATGCTGAGCGCGAAGAGGCCGATCAGCACCACGACGAACTGATGACGCAGATTGCGCCACGGCCCGAGGATCGAAACCGGATCGCGTCGGTTCATCACCAGGCAGGTGATGCCAGTGGCCAGCGCGAGAAAACCGAACTGGTATAGCAAGACCAGCATCCCGCGGGGGCTGTTGCCAGACTGGATTTCGGTGATCAGCGCGTTGCGGTTGTCTTCGCGGAATAGCGAGAGCAGGAGATCAAAGAACATCTGGTTAAAGGCCAGATACATGCCCGCGATGAGTATGATACCGAAAAAGAGCCGCCACAGCTCGGGTCTGGCGCGGGCAGGCGCCACGAGAGTCTCGTGCGCCGCGTAGTCGAATGACCAGACTGACATATTACTCGAGCGGCGGAGCAGGGGGGCCGACATCCTGTGGGATGCGAACCTCGGCCTGGCGAAGCAGTTCGGCCGCACCGACAAGATGCCCTGCGACTGTCTGCAAAAGGCTCATCAGGACCTTCGGGTCGTTTTCGATCACCGCGCGGAATTCCTTGGCCCCGATCCGCAGGAACGTGACCCAGCCGGTGGCCGTCAGATGCAGCTGACGCGGTTCGTCCATGATGATTGACAGATCACCGATCAGACGGCCCGGTTCGACGGTCGAGACGGGATGCAGATCGCCATTGTCATCCTCATAGCTCAGCACCGCCTGGCCCGCGACGCACAGATAGGCCGCGTCAGGTTTTTCGTTCATCGTGAAAATGCGCTGGTCCGGCATCGCCGTGTACCACTGGGCGGCAAAGGCCAGCAGGCGTTGGTTGCGTTGATCCAGCCCGGAAAAGAGCTCGGTTCGGGAAATGACCCGCAGCTTGCGCCGAAGGTCGTCTGCGCCGCCTTCTGGCAGGTCGTCCTCGGTCTTGTGGATGCCGTCGATCCGCCCGTTTTTCACCTCGACGAACAAATCGTATTCTTCTGCGTCGTCAAAGTTCTCTTCCATGAAGATCATCGTGCTTTTCGGCAGCAGCTTTTTCAGCGCCGATCGTGTCTCGCGCCGTTGATCGGCATCGTGGCTGGCGATCGCCTTGTCGAGGATCAGGATGTCAGGCCGCTTGATGGCCGCGCGCGAGAATGCCGCGCGTTCGTGGAAGATGGTGGGCAGGTTCGTTCCGCCGATGCCGATCTCGATATCGAACACCACCTCGGCCACGAGGCGCCGCAAATCCAGCTCTTTGAACACCTCTGCCACGATATCTTCGACCTGTTCGGCCTTGGTTCCCGCCACCATCGAGACCCGGCCGTAGAGCGCGTTTTCAAGAATGGTCAGGCGCGGCAGATAGTTTTCGGGCGAAACTGCAATGAACAAGCCCCGCGTCTGGTCCCGCAGCGCTTTGCCGTTGGTCTTGCGGATATGCAGAATTTCTTTCTTGAAGCTTTCCGGGAATGCGGGCCCGAATTGTTCAGCCGTGAAGGCGAAGGGAACCGTCAGCAAGAGCGAGAATTCGTCTTCGCTCAGCGCTTCGTCACCCTTTTCCCGCCGTCTTGTGGCGATGTCGACCAAGCGTTCGTAAAGTTCCTCCTCGATCCCGAGCGCGGTAAAGAGCGGGTGCTTGGTGCCGTCCATTCCAAAGGTCTGGTGGAGCGTTTCGACAAGCATTTGCGATATCGCGATGCCCTGCTCGACGATGCCATGTTCAAAGAGCAGCCGCAGGAACCGTTTGTTGGATGCCAGACCTTCCTGGCTGATGTCCCGGATGGGCGCGGCGAAAAGCAGGTTGCCGCCAAGCGGGATGGCCGGGTTGAACTCGTCCGGATCGAACCGATAGACGATGTCATCCAGCCCCGCCTGTTTGAGGCGGCGATAGACCTCTGGCCGGGTCTGCACAACCGCATCCGCCAGCGCCTTGTGCTGGTCCGCATCCATGCGCGAGTTGAGCATCCTGCGGAACATGAATTCGTCCACGCCCAGCGTCTGGACCAGCTCGAACCACCATTTGCGGATCTCATCGATGGTGCCCAGACCGGCAAGGCTGGGGTCGATCCAGTTGACGTCGATCCTGTCGAGGCTGTTGCCGGACCGCTCTGCCTCGCGGAAATGCCATTCCTGACCGTTGGCGTGCTGATCGAATTCGGCGGGGCGGGCCATGAGCGGCATCATCAGGTTGCTGCCCAGCGTGCCGTCAAAAAGGTAAGGACGCGAATGGGCATAGCCGATCCGCGCGGCGATAATCGACTGATGAATATCGGTGATGGATGTGCCGCTCATCTTAAGGTCCCCGCGCCACGGCAACACTTCGCGCGTCAAAAGCTCGGCCAGTGCGGTACGTTCGGATTGGTTTGGAACCTGGATTGCCACGCGGGACCCCGCCGGGATCGTCAGATCGATGTCTTCGAGGACCGGGTTGCCATTGCCGTTGCGCACCGTGACCCCGTCCAGAATGATATCCCCATCAAGATGGGGGATCGTTTCAGGCTCGCCCTCAAAGAGTTTTTCGTCAAGCACACCGCTGGGTGCAAACCGTTCCGTCACGATCTGCCAGCGCAACGACATGTCCTGGGTCTGGTTGTAGTAGGTCAGCAACTCTTTCCACGGGGCTGAAAGATCCTTGTAGGCCGCCAGCGCGGCGACAAGCGCACCCACGGTGATCTCGCCCCGGATCGCAAGGTAACCCCCAACCGAATAGAAAAAGAACGGCGTGAGCTGGGTGATGAAGTTGTTGAGGAACTTCATGAAGAATTTTTTGTTGTAGATGCGGAAGCGCACCTCGAACAAATGCCCAAGCCGGTCAGAGAACATGGCAAGCCGATGCCGCAGCCCGCCATTCGTGCGCAGATCAGCGATGCCGGCAGCGGTCTCTCCGATTTCGGATGAGAGCGCCCGCACCTGGCTGATCCGTTGTTTGTTTAACTGGTTGATCTGGCGCTGGATCATGGGGATGAGCCAGGCCTGAAGCGGGATCAGCGCGATGCCCGCCAGCCCGAACCAGACCGATTGCAGGAACAGGAACGTCACGATGATCAGCATCTGACCGGCCTGAAAAACCGGCTGGGCCAGCGCATCGCCCATGAGGCCGCCCATCGGTTCGGCCTCGGCCGTCACCATGCTGACCATCTCGCCTTGGCTGGTGTTGCGGAAATACGACCGTGGAAAGCGCGTCATACGCGACAAGAGCTGGTACCGAAAGCGCCGCAACATACGCTCGGCGACGACGCCCTTCATGGTGTTGAGACGCATCTTGAGCAGACCATGCGCGACGACGGCCGCGAGATAGCCGAAACAGAGCGCCAGCAGGAACTGCAACTGGCTGACTTCGTAGCCAAACAGGTCAATCGTGCTGGTCCCCGCACCAATCGCGTCGTTGATGATCCGCTTGGGCAGTTCCAACGTTGCGTAGAGGAAGGGGAAAGTGACCACCGTCAGGCCAAGCAGCATGAACTGGTCGCGTTTTGAATACTTCCAAATGAAGGAAAAAAGACTGCTTTCCATGCAAATCCTGCCGTTCAAACCGCCAATTGGCGCCACGATCATGCATGAGCGCAGTGGCTTGAAGGGTTAACTAGGGGTGTACCGGACGCATTACAACTCTGCCGGTGCTTGCAGGGGTCGGGGCAGGTGGGTATTCCGTCATCAACGCATTTAGGGAGGCCGCGATGCTCAAGCGCCAGTTCGACAAGTCAAAACTGCCCAGCCGCCACGTGACCGAGGGTCCGTCGCGCGCGCCACACCGGTCCTATTACTATGCCATGGGCATGACCGAAGAAGAGATCCATCAGCCCCTTATCGGTGTGGCCACCTGCTGGAACGAGGCCGCCCCCTGCAACATCGCGCTGAACCGTCAGGCGCAGGCGGTGAAGATGGGCGTGAAATCGGCCTATGGCACGCCGCGCGAGTTCACCACCATCACGGTGACCGACGGCATCGCCATGGGTCATGAGGGGATGCGGTCTTCGCTGGCGTCTCGCGAGGCGATTGCCGACACGGTCGAACTGACGATGCGCGGGCACTGCTACGATGCGATAGTGGGCCTTGCCGGATGCGACAAATCCCTGCCGGGTATGATGATGGCGATGATCCGGCTGAACGTACCGTCGGTGTTCCTCTATGGTGGGTCGATCCTGCCGGGCCGTCTGGATGGGAAGGATGTAACTGTTCAGGACGTGTTTGAAGCTGTCGGCCAGAACCAGGCCGGGAACTTGAGCGAATGCGAGCTGGAAAAGTTGGAAAAAGTGGCCTGCCCCTCGGCCGGCGCTTGCGGCGGCCAGTTCACCGCCAATACGATGGCCTGCGTGTCCGAGGCGATTGGCCTGGCGCTGCCCAACTCATCCGGTGCGCCTGCCCCCTACGAGTCCCGCGACGCCTATGCCGAGGCTTCGGGCGCGGCCGTCATGAACCTGATCGAAAAGAACATCCGCGCACGCGACATCGTCACGCTCAAGTCGCTGGAAAACGCGGCGCGTGTAGTCGCCTGCACCGGCGGTTCGACCAATGCCGGCCTGCACCTGCCCGCGATGGCGCATGAAGCGGGGATCGAGTTCTTCCTCGATGATGTCTGCGAGATTTTCCGCGACACGCCCTACTTCGTCGACATGAAGCCGGGCGGTCAGTATGTGGCCAAGGATCTCTATGAGGCGGGCGGCGTCCCGGTTGTCATGAAAGAGCTGCGCAAGGCTGGCTTGGTCCATGAGGATTGCATGACCGCGACGGGCTACTCGATTGGCGAGGAGCTCGACAAAATCGACCGCGAGGCCGATGGCCGCGTGATCCATCCGGTAGAGACGCCACTGTCGACAACGGGCGGCGTTGTCGGCCTTAAGGGCAACCTAGCCCCGGAAGGCGCGATCGTGAAAATCGCTGGGATGGAAGAGGATCAGATCGTCTTTACCGGACCCGCACGCGTGTTCGAATGCGAGCAGGACGCGTTCGAGGCCGTGCAGGAGCGTTCCTACAAGGAGGGTGAAGTGATCGTCATCCGCAACGAAGGCCCATCGGGCGGCCCCGGTATGCGCGAGATGTTGGCGACCACAGCGGCCTTGTCGGGGCAGGGCATGGGCAAGAAGGTTGCCCTGATCACCGACGGTCGCTTTTCCGGGGCAACAAGGGGCTTCTGCGTTGGCCACGTTGGCCCGGAAGCGGCCCATGGTGGCCCGATCGCATTGTTGAAAGACGGAGACATGATCACCATCGACGCCATCAAGGGCGAGATCAGCGTTGATCTGTCCGACGACGAATTGGCGGCAAGAAAGGCTGACTGGCCCGGCCCGCGCGAGACGATCTACGGATCCGGCGCGCTTTGGAAGTATGCGCAGCTTGTCGGTGCGACCTACAAAGGGGCAGTGACCCATCCGGGCGGAGCAGCCGAGCGGCATGAATACATGGAGCTTTAAGCTCGCCATCATCACTGCGGCCTTGCTGGCGCTGGCCGCTTGTGATGATGCCGGGCGGCTGAGCTTGCTGGACGGTAGCGCAGGGGATCGCAGCCAACCCGGTATGGTTTCCGCGTCGCTCGCGGGCGGCGATGTCACTCTGGTAGCGCCCGACGGCATGTGTATCGATCCGCGCAGCGTGACCCGCACCTTTGCACTGATGGCGCGGTGCGACACGCTTGGGGCTCGTGATCCGCGCAAGGCCAATGCGCCCCTTGCCATCCTGACGGCCAGCGTGGCCCCGGAACGCATCAATGGCCCGATAGATCATGCGGCATTGAACGACGGCGTCGGGACCATCATCGAAGAATACGAGACCGAGCTTGTTCATCTGGTCAGGCTGCGGGCGGATGCACCGTCAAGCGATCTGTCCCAAGATATCTGGCGCGGCGCCGGATCGATCGGGGGGCACGTGATGGCGGTGACGCTTTACAAGCCTGACGAAGGCGAGACACCGGATGCGGTCGCACGTGCGCTGATCACGCAAACGCTTGACCGCAGCCTGAGCCAATCCATCAACCGCGCTGTCGCGTCGGCTGGCCGAAATCCGGTTGATGCGCAACAGACCGGCGCAAATAACACTCGGTTCAGTCTCTCTGGTTTATTTGGACCGAGAGCTGGTTCAGAATAATCTGACCGCTACCCCATCACGCGGGCTGTCAAAACGAATGCCGAAGAACTCCAACAGCTTTCTCGATAAGGCCTTGCGACGCCATTCAGCAAAAGTCTGGTCGCGCATTGCAGGCAAGGCTGCGTCCCTTGAACCGCAGGCGCAGCGCGAACTGCGCACCGATGCGCGGGCGATGCTTGGCCAGTTGAACACTCTGCTGTCGTCACTTGATGAACGTCACCGTATTCGTGGCCTCGCAAAGCTTCCAGAGCCGCACAATGCCGACCTGTCCTGGCGGCCCGAGGTCTGGCGGGGTGCCCTGACCACGCGGGGTTTGTCATCGGTTTCGCCCAACACCCAGTTCGGGGACGATCTCACGGTCTTTCATGACTGTCCGCTTTCGGAGATCACGTTGAGACAGGTCAACAGCTCCAGATCCGAAGACACCGCACCTTTCGGTCTTCGGATGGATGTCTTTCGCTTTGGTGGCTCGTTTCTGTCGCTTGCGCTTTCCTTGCCGCCGAATGCCGTTGAGAGCTTGAGCAAATCGCATCTGTTCCGGATGGCCGTGACAATCGATCTGGAAAGGCCGCTTGAGATCTTTGCCCGGCTCAACGTCCGCCACGGCCCCAATACCGAGCAGATCGTTCAGGAACTCGCCATGACCGGGGGCGAATTGAGTGCAGACTTCGATCTGGCCTATTCCAAACTGAACGAAACCCGGGTCGAAAACGCCTGGATCGATCTGATTTTCGAGGGGCCGGAGATGAACCAGATCACGGTTCGGGATCTCGCAGTCTGGCGCAGCCCCCGCGCCGAAGTATAGGAGCCGCCGCGTGTCCACACTCAGCCTTGCACCCGCACCCATCCGCGCCGGGGTCTGGCGCGCGACCATCACCCAAGCGGGCGAAGGCGCGCCTCAGATCGAGGTGACGCATCTTGAAAAACCGATCGAAAATATTCGGCTGACCGAAGAAAAGGCCGCCGGGCGGTGGCATCTCGAAGTGCCGATCCCCGCAGAGGCGATTTCGGAAGGTGTGCAGACCTTCCTGGTTCACGACCGGGGCAACGGCGAGTGCATCGGTCAGTTCGCCATCGTCGCGGGTGAGGTTCTGGGCGACGATATCCGGGCCGAGGTCGATCTGCTGCGCGCAGAGCTGGACATGCTCAAGCGCGCGTTCCGCCGCCACTGCGTCGAAACCGGCTAATCATCGGCGTCCGGTAGCCAAAGGGTAAACTGCGTCCCTTCGCCTTCGGTACTGCTGACGTCGATCCGGCCGCCATAGCGCTCAAGGATCTGACGGGTGATCGAAAGCCCCAGTCCCGTGCCACCGCCTTGCTTGGTCGTAAAGAACGGATCGAACACGCGGGCCTTCACATCCGGGGGCATGCCGGTGCCCGTGTCGCTCACCATCATCCGAGTTCCGCGACCGTCTTGCGTCGCACGGATGCCCAACACACCGCCGCGCGGCATGGCATGAATGGCGTTCACCATCAGGTTGATCAGCACCTGCTGCAGCTCGGTTCGGTTGATCCTGACGGGCCTTGTTTCGTCGAGATGCAGGTCGACGTCGATCTTGGCCTTTCCCAGCAGGTGGTTGATCAGCGGCAGGGTGTCCCGGATCACTGTTGAAGGGACATGGGTTTCGTCGAAATCGGCAAATTCGTCAGGGCGCGTGAATTGAAGGATCTTGCTGACCAGCATGTTGATCGCCTGGATCTGTTCGTTGATCAGTTGGAATTCGGTCTTGTGGGTTTCGCCGGTCTGCGCCAGTTCGGATTGCAGCAGATCGACATTGCCCTGGATGACGGCGACAGGGTTGTTGATCTCGTGTGCGAGGCCTGCTGCAATCTCGCCAAGCGAGGCAAGCTTTTCCGAAACAATCAGTTGTTGCGACGTCGCCTCGAGGTTCTTGTTGGCTTCTTCAAGCTCGGCCGTGCGCTCGGCGACGCGGGCATTCAAATCATCGGCATAGGCGCGCAGTTTTTTGTCTCGGGCCTCGATCTGATCCAGAAGATCGTCGAGATGGGCCGCGACGCGCGTGATCTCTCCGCTTGACGTCCCCACATTTGTGCGTGCTCCAAGATCGCCGTGTTCGACCCGCTCCATCGTCGCGAGGGTCGTTTCCAGAGGGCGAAATATCTGCGCGGCCCAGCGTAGATAGATCGGGATCGTCAGGACCATGATCGCGACGAAACCAAAGGCAAACGCAGCGATCGTGCGCCGCTTGGCGGTTTCAAAGGGCGCCTCGAGAAATCCGACATAGAGCATCCCGACCCGGTTGCCGAAGGTGTCGATGATCGGCTCGTAGGCCGAGATGTACCAATCGTTGACGACAAACGCCCGGTCGAGCCATACGCGCCCCTCATCAAGTACGGCCGATCTAACGATGGCCGAAACCCGCGTGCCAAGCGCCCGCTCATCTTGAAAGAGCCGGACATTGGTGCTGACCCGCACGTCTTCGAGAAAGAGGGTGGCAGTGCCCTGGCTGTCTTCGGGCAGACTTTCTGTCGGATAGACAAGGTCGTTGATCGTATCGATGAAGCCAAGGTTGCGGTTCAGCAGGACGCCCCCAACCAACGCGCCCGCCCCGTCGGGCAGCGGGGCAGCGATATGCAGGATCATCGCGCGGTTCTCCTCGGACCGGGTGGTCGGAACGGCGGCGCGGGTCGGAACCAGCGGTATACGGGCCCGAGAGGCGAGGGTCGGGGATATGGCGCGCAGATCGTCAGAGGCAAAGATGTCGATGCCGTTTGACGCGGTACCGGCGAGCGCTGTGTTGATGATCGGCCACTTGCCCCGTTCGCCCGGGCCCACTGCATAGAGAAAATCGAGCCCGAGCAGATTGCGTTCCTCACTGAGCAGGTTGGGCAGCTCATCATCTGTCGTTGCCGCCAATCGCGCGGAATTGGCCAGCGCGCCCACCCGCAGGCTCCGATCGTCAAGGATCGAGTTCATGTATTCCGATGCGATCGTCAGCTCGCTGTTGACCTTGGTGATCAGCAACTCGTCGAACCGACCCGACCAGTTCCACGCGGTAACGGCAAAAAAGACGGGCAGAACGACCAGCGTGGGCAGCAGAGCGATTGCAAGCAGCCGGAACCGGACGGAACCGGCGTTACCCATTCCACATGGCGACCTTGCGGTCGATGGTCTTGCGCGAAACGCCAAGGCGCCGGGCGGCCTCGGCCACGTTGCCGTCGCAGCGTTCGAGAACGGCAAGGATGTGCCGCTTTTCAACGGCCTGCAGCGTATCGATCTCAGTCACTTCGGGTGAAAGTTCGGTGTCGGCGAATTCCGGAGGAAACTCCCCCAGGATCAATGACCGCTCAATCAGGTTGCGCAACTCACGCACGTTTCCGGGCCAATCGTACCGCGCCATGTTCACGACCACACCTTCGGTCAGCGCGACCGGTGGCACGCCAAGGTTGGACGAGATTTGCTGGATGAACAGAAGCGCCAATTCCTTGAGGTCTTCGATCCGGTCCTTGAGCCGCGGCATGTGCAGGTTGAGGATGTTGATCCGGTGATAGAGATCCTGCCGGAACAGCCCTTCGGCCACCTTGGCCTCGAGATCGGCGTTGGTCGCGAAAATGAACCGAACGTCGAGCGGAAGATCCCTGAGTGCACCGACCGGACGCACCCGGCGTTCTTCGATCACCCGCAGGATCGCGGCCTGTATCCGCGTCGGCAACTCCGCGATTTCATCGAGGTACAGCGTGCCCCCATTCGCGTTCCACAAAAGGCCGGCGCTGTGGTCGTCTTGCGGGTGGCTGACCCGCCCGAACAATTCGTTCTCGATCACCTCGTCGCTCAGCGCCGCACAGTTGATCGGAACAAATGGCTTTTCCGCGCGCGGCGACATGGCGTGCACTGCGCGCGCCGCGATCTCTTTGCCGGTCCCGGTATCGCCCGTAAAAAGCACCGGTGTCGGCAGCGGGGCGATGCGTTCGAGCATTGAGCGGATGTTTTCGATTGCGGGGGATGTTCCCAGCAGGCGTCCGCGCGCTGCCGTCGTTCCGCTGGCCAGCTCGTATTTGAGCAGATAGTTCTCACGCCGTAGGTTCACCCGATCCATGCAGCGGGCGACAGCGTTGATGATCTGGTTGGACCGGAAGGGTTTGAGGATGAAATCAACGGCACCCGCCCGCATCGCCGCGATGGCGGTTTCCATGTCGGCAAAGGCCGTGATCAGGATTGCATCGGCGAAAAATCCAAGCTGACGCTGCTCGCGCAGCCATTCCAGCCCTGTGGTTCCCGGCATGATGTTGTCGAGAATGACGATGTCGAAATGGGCGGCATCCATCTTGGCCGAAGCCTCGGCTGCCGTGCTGGCCGCCTCGACCCGGCCAACCAGCGGCTCTAGCGTGCGGGTTACGAAATGGCGGATCCCGGTTTCATCATCGACCACCAGTACAGATGCCTGCGCCATGCCCGGGCCGAAATCGCCCTTGGCATCCGTGCCCCGGTCAAGCTGGATGGGACGGACGGTCGACGTCATTCAAGCCTCACCGCCGGCCCGGTTGTCTGATCAGCCGCGGAAAAGCCGGCGTTTCCCAAGCCATAATAGCCGGCGAGGGACAGCGCGACCATCGCGACGCAGGCCCAAAGAAACGCTTTCATCTCAGTTCTCCCCCCTCGTGAACCCCTTGAGATACTCGATCAGATCGGCCCGATCCTGGGGTTTCGTGATCCGTTGCATCGGCATCTTGCTGCCGTGAATGTAAACGTCGGGCCCCAGATCAAAAAGCGCATCGATCGTCTGATCTGTCCATACGATATCAGATGTGAGCAAGGTCTTGGAATAGGGGTAGCCGTCGAGCGCGCCTGCCTCTCTGCCGAAGAGGTTGTGAAGGGTGGGTCCGGCCTTGCGTCCGCTATCCGCTGTAAGAGAATGGCAGATCGAACATTTCCGGTTGAATTGTCGTTCGCCGTTGCTGGCGGCCTCGGCGCCTTGCAGAAACGGTTTTTCGCCCTGAACCATTTGCTCGCCATCGCCAAGGGTCTCGACGGGCCACGAATACATTGCCTCGTCCAGACCGCCGGCATGCAGGTTCTGACCATCCGGCGAAAACGCGAGCGCCCAGACCGGCCCTCTGAGTGTGGCGCGAAAGTCGGCGACATACCGTTTCGTTTCGGTATCGATCAGCGAGATATACCCTTGCCCGTCACCCGTCGCCAAAAGCCGGCCATCGGGTGAGAGCGCCATCCCGAGGATCGGTCGCCGTTCATGCGTGAAATCGGCAAGCGTGTCGCCGGTCTTCAGATCGACCAGCCGTGTCACGCCATCAACCGCGCCATAGGCGATCCAGCCCTCGTCTTCGTTCAGCGCGAGTGTGTTGATGCCGAAACCCTGACTGACCAGCCGGCGCGTTTCGCTGCCGCTTTCGACATCCCAGATCCTGATCGTGCCGTCGGCTGCTGCCGAATAGAGCCGCGACCCGTCATCAGAGAAGACGACCGCGTTCACCGCCGAGTTGTGGCCCGTCAGGAATTGCGGCGCGCTGCGCCAGAGGCCAATGGTACCGTCCCATGAAGCCGTGGCCAGCATGTCGCCATGGGTTGCCAGACCAATGACCTTGCCCTTGTGCTGTCCCAGCTTGGCGCCCGTGCCGGACTGCAGGTCCCACGAGAAGACAGCAAAATCATCGCCGGCCGAGAAGGCCTGGGTCCGGTCCTTGAACAGAACGACATTGACTGCAGCATCATGTCCTTCGAGCCAAAGGGGCGTCCCGTCGACCCACAATCCGACCGAATTGTCGAAACTTGCGGTCAGGATCGCGTCGTCAAACGCGGCGATCCCCTTGATCGGCCCGCCATGCCCCTTGAGCGTAAAGAAATCCTGCGCCGCTGCACCCAGGGGCCAGACGACGGCCAGGGGTATCAGCCAACGCCACATCCTATTCGGCGGGCACGCCACCGTCCGGGGCTTTTTTGGCCTTGGCGCGTTCTTCTTCGTACCAGATCGAATGGTGTTCCTTGGCCCATTGCTCTTCGACTTCGCCGGATCCCATGGCGTCGAACGCGCCCTCCATGCCAACGGATCCGATATAGATATGCGCGATCACGATGGCCATCAGAACAAAGCTGACGATGGCATGCCAGGCTTGGGCAAGCTGCATTTCCTGATGCGGTGCCATAACCTCGGGCAGCACGCCAAAGCCCAGAGCCTGCGGCAGGCCGGTCTGGTTCAGGATCGCGAATGTCTTGGCGAACATCGGCAGCTCGAACGGGAACAGCAGCGACAGACCCGATGCCGCGATCGAGGCACCGAGGATCATGACCGACCAGAAGATGACCTTTTGGCCTGCGTTGAACTTCTTGGCCGGTGGGTGGACACCCTTGAAGAAAAGACCGCCGCCCTTGGCGATCCAGACGAGGTCGGTCCGGCTTGGCAGGTTATGGATCACCCAGAACACGAAGGCGAGCGCGAGCCCGACCATGAACCCCCATGCCACATTGTTGTGGACCCATTTCGACCCGATCGCGAGGGTGGCGAAGGCATCCTTTCCGAAGACCGGGATGAGATACAGCCGCCCGAAAAGCGAGACGAGGCCGGTAATGCCGAGCAGAATGAACGATCCGGCCATCAACCAATGCGCAAAACGCTCGATGCCGGAAAACCGTGTGATGGTTCGGCCTGTTTTCGTGCCGTCGATGCGGATCTTGCCCCGTAGAACGTAGAACAGGACCAGCAGGCCAAGCGTCCCCAGCATCAGATAGCCGCCATAGGTCTTGAGCGGCCCCTGCCGGAACTCCAGCCACGCCATGCCGCTGTCCTGAATGAGGACGTCCGCTGCGGGACTGTTGTTCGACACGTTCACGTTGGCCGATCCATAGCGCAGAGCGCGGTAGACTTCGCTGTCCGACGCACCTCCCAGGGTGCCAAGCTGGGCGGCGATGCCCGCTGCAGTATCGGGGTTGCCAGTGTCGTCACGCCGGAAGCTGTCGTCGAGCTTTTCCCCCCGTTGCCGGGCGAGAATATCCTCAAGTGTCTGCGCACCGCCCGTGGCGGAGCGGTCTACGGTGTCAGCTTGGTTCACGGCATTGTCCGGGGGCCTGACGGCCTCCTGTGCAGTCACTGCCGTTGACAGGAAAAAGAAAGCGATCACGCAGAACAGAGCACGCATGGGGTCCCTCGATCTATGATGAGCCGATGATACAACACCTTCCATCGGGAAGGCTGCGGGTTTGGAAATCGGTGGTGGCTGCGGCAACTTTATGCCGCCGCAGCCCACCTTTCTTAGCCGTCTTTCTGGTCGTAGGCTGTGCCCCAACCCCAGGCGCCTGAGCCAAAGCCGCGCGCGACAACCCGTTCGCGGTAGATCCCGCTCACGACGTCGCCATCACCGGCCAGCAGGGCCTTGGTCGAGCACATCTCGGCACAGATGGGCAGTTTGCCCTCGGCGATCCGGTTCCGCCCGTACTTGGCGAATTCGGCCGTCGAGTGCGTTTCCTCGGGTCCGCCGGCGCAGAAGGTACACTTGTCCATCTTGCCGCGTGAACCAAAGTTGCCTGCCTGCGGGTATTGCGGCGCCCCGAAGGGGCACGCGTAGAAGCAATAGCCACACCCGATGCAGAGGTCCTTGGAGTGGAGCACCACCCCTTCCTCGTTCTGGTAGAAGCAGTCCACCGGGCAGACCGCCATGCACGGCGCGTCCGAACAATGCATGCAGGCGACCGAGATCGACCGTTCGCCAGGGTCACCATCATTGATGGTCACCACGCGGCGGCGGTTGATACCCCAGGGCACCTCATGCTCATTCTTACAGGCCGTGACGCAGGCGTTGCATTCGATGCAGCGCTCGGCGTCGCAGAGAAACTTCGCTCTTGCCATTCTCTTTCCTCCTTACGCTGCCCAGATCTTGCAGAGAGTCGCTTTGGTCTCCTGCATCTGGGTGACTGAATCGTATCCGTAGGTCTGAGCGGTGTTGGTGCTCTCACCCAGGACATACGGGTCGGCGCCTTTGGGGTACTTGTCCCTCAGGTCAACGCCCTCCATGTGCCCACCGAAATGGAACGGCATGAAGGCCACACCTTCGCCAACGCGGTTAGTGACCATGGCCATGACCTTGACCTTGCCGCCTTCGGGCCCTTCGACCCAGACCTGCGCGCCGTCACGCACACCCAGATTGTTCGCATCGCGGGTGTTGATTTCGACGAACATGTCCTGCTGAAGTTCGGCCAGCCACGGGTTGGACCGGGTCTCGTCCCCGCCGCCTTCATACTCGACCAGACGTCCCGATGTCAGGATCATCGGATAGTCTTTTGAGAAGTCCTGCTTTTGGATCGAGGCATACAGGGTCGGCAGACGATAGTCGTGGCGATCCTCGTATGTCGGATAATCCGCAACCAGGTCACGGCGGTTGGTATAGAGTGGTTCGCGGTGCAGCGGTACGGGATCCGGGAATGTCCAGACCACGGCCCGTGCCTTGGCGTTGCCGAAGGGCGCACATTCATGCTGGATCGCGACCCTCTGGATTCCGCCCGAAAGGTCGGTTTTCCAGTTGGTCTTGGGCCCTGCGACGGCGTCGATGGCCGCGCGCTCTTCATCCGTCAGGTCACCGTCCCAGCCGAGGTCCATCAGCATCTGCATGGTGAATTCCGGATATCCATCCTGGATTTCGGAACCAGCACTATAGACGCCTTCAGCCAGCAGGTTGTCACCATCCCGCTCCACGCCAAAGCGGGCGCGGAAGGTCAGACCACCTTTCGAGACCGGCTTGGACATGTCGTAGAGGTTCGGCGTGCCCGGGTGCTTCATTTCGGCAGTGCCCCAGCATGGCCATGGCATGCCGTAATAGTCCCCATCGGCGGGACCACCCACGGCTTGCAGCGTCGTCCGGTCGAACGTGTGCTGGTTTGCCATGTGCAGCTTGATCCGCTCGGGCGACTGGCCGGTATAGCCGACTGTCCACATCCCGGCATTGAACTCCCGCGTGACGCTTTCGATGTTCGGCGTGTTCTCGTCGTCCATCTCGATGTTGCGGAAGAAACGGTCAGCCCAGCCAAACTTGTTGGCGAACATGCCGATGATCTCATGATCAGTCTTGGACTCGAACAGCGGATCAACCACCTTGTCGCGCCACTGGAGCGACCGGTTGGACGCCGTGACCGAGCCATAAGTCTCGAACTGGGTACAGGCCGGCAGCAGGTAAACACCATCGGTGCGGTCCTGCATGACGGCAGAGACGGTCGGATACGGGTCCACCACGACAAGCATGTCGAGCTTTTCCATCGCCGTTTTCATCTCTTTCATGCGGGTCTGCGAGTTCGGCGCATGCCCCCAGAGAACCATCGCCCGGACCGGGTTTGGCTGATCCGTGTTTGCCGGATCTTCCAGAACCCCGTCGATCCAGCGGCTGACCGGGATACCCTTGAGGTTCATCAGGTTCTTGTCTTTGCCGTCGGATCCTTTGACGGTCTCGAACTGACCTTGCAGCCATTCTAGATCCTCACCCCAGACCCGCGCCCAGTGAGCCCATGATCCGGCGCTCAGGCCGTAATAGCCGGGCAGCGTGTGGCTGAGAACACCAAGGTCAGTTGCGCCCTGCACGTTGTCATGGCCGCGGAAGATGTTCGTTCCGCCACCGGTCGTGCCCATGTTGCCAAGGGCGAGCTGCAGGATGCAGTACGCACGGGTGTTGTTGTTGCCGTTCGTGTGCTGCGTGCCGCCCATGCACCAGATCACGGTACCGGGACGGTTGTTGGCCATTGTCCGCGCGACGCGCTCAAGCTGGCTGCCGGGTGTGCCGGTGACCCGCTCGACCTCGTCGGGCGTCCACTTGGCGACTTCGGCCTTGATCTCATCCATGCCCCAGACGCGAGTGCGGATGAATTCCTTGTCTTCCCAGCCATTCTCGAAAATGTGCCACAGGATGCCCCAGATCAGGGCAACGTCCGAACCGGGACGGAAGCGTACATATTCGTCAGCATGGGCCGCTGTCCGGGTAAAGCGAGGGTCGCACACGATCAGCGGCGCGTTGTTCTGCTCTTTCGCGCGCAGAACATGCAGCAGCGAAACGGGATGCGCCTCGGCCGGGTTGCCACCGATGATGAAGATCGCGCGGCTGTTGTGGATGTCGTTGTAGCTGTTCGTCATCGCACCGTAGCCCCAGGTGTTTGCAACACCGGCCACCGTGGTCGAGTGACAGATACGCGCCTGGTGATCCACGTTGTTCGTGCCCCAGTAGGCGGCGAACTTGCGGAAGAGGTAGGCTTGTTCGTTGTTGTGCTTGGCCGATCCCAGCCAGTACACGCTGTCCGGGCCGCTTTCGTCCCGGATCTGCATCATGCCGTCGCCGATCTCATTGATCGCCTGTTCCCAGCTGATGCGCTTCCACTCGCCACCCTCTTTTTTCATAGGGTACTTGAGGCGGCGTTCGCCATGGGCGTGCTCGCGCACAGCGGCCCCTTTGGCGCAGTGGGCACCGAGGTTGAACGGGCTGTCCCAGCCGGGTTCCTGTCCGACCCAGACGCCATTGGCGACTTCGGCGATGACCGTGCAGCCGACCGAGCAGTGGGTGCAGACGGATTTGACCGTCTCAACGGCACCCTGAATGGCGGCCGCGGCATTGGCTTTGGTAACAGTGCCGCCCGTTGCACCGATCGCGGCGAGGCCACCGATGGCCAGACCCGATCCGCGCAGGAATGTGCGGCGATCTACAGACTTTTCAGCAACTGAGCTGAGGATACTCGTCCGCTGGGGGCGTCTCGCAACCCCGTTGGTCTTTTTCCTTAACATGTTCCCTCCCTTTGGTGCTTGGCACCAGGATTGGCTTTCAATGTCCGGCGGTCGGGCGTCTCGCTACCAGTTGCCGGGTGTTTGATCCGGGCCCGAGCGGGGCCGAAATCGGTCTTAGAAACGGGCGCTTTCGAGGTAGGCGCGCGTATGGGCCGTGTCCTGCATCTTGTCTGATGTCAGATCTGGCTCTGCAGGGCCGGCATCGGCCTGACCTGCCGCAACGGCCACCGCAGCAGCGGGTGCAGCGGTTGTCGCCAACTTGAGAAAGTCGCGTCGGCCGGTGTTGGTCTTGTCTGCCATGTGCTCTCCTTTGTTTGAGGGTTGCGGTTAATGAGATGTCATGCGGAAGGCTTCCGCCTCGATCTCGGTGAAGGCACGCCCCACAGCTCCCACGGCGGCGTACAGAACAGATGATTTCGCTTGCGCGAGGTCGTCAAAAAAATGGCCCGCCCATGGGCCGATATGCTTGGCGTAGAACTCCTTTTGCGTCTGGATCGGCGCGGGATCTCCGAAACGCCCAAGGATCAGACCGGCCATCATTTCGCAAAGGCTGGCGATGTTGTCTTCGGGTTCGAACACGTTGGGCGCCCGTTCGATCCGCATGCGCGCCATGTCGCCCCGCAGCTCGGCCAGCGGCTTTTCGTTCAGAAAACCGGTAAGGTAGTAACTGGCATAGGGCAGCAATTCGCCCCGGCCCAGGCCGATGAAAAGTGCGTTGAACTCCCGTTCGACAGCCTTGGCATCGACCGCCTTGGCAACACGGGCGAGCGTGTTGATCGCCTGCCCCAGATCCGTGTCATCCCCGCTGAGCCCGGCACACTTGTCCAGCAGGGCAGCATCGGCGGGCCGCGCCAGCAAAGCCGCAAGGAAGTCGTAAATGTCAGCCCGAAGCTGTTCTTCCTGATCGATTGCGGGTTTCGGTTCGGCGGTTGCTGTCATGAGTTCGCGGCGCTCGCTTCTTCTGTGAATTCAAATCGCATCCGGCGGCGGGGCAGGGGCTCATCATCGTGCGGTATGGGGTCAAGATCCGCTTGAATTTCTTCTGGCTGCTCAGCCGGTTCCTCGGCTGCTTCCAACTCGGCCTCCTCGCTCTCGGGCCGTGCTTCCGCCATCTCTTCCGGCTGCTGTGACCGCATGACGTGCTCCAGCATGCCTTTGCCCACCTGATAGGTGGTCGACAGGTTCTCGATCACCGTTGCCGCATCGGTGAAATCCTCACCGTAATCGACGAGGCCATCCACGTTGGCTAGGACCGGATTGCTGCGCCAAAGCATCCGCAGGGCGCGCCGGCGCAGCCGCTCTGGAACGGCCTGTTGCAGAAAGACTGAATAATCGTCACCCGGTTGCAGGGTGTCCGGGTCTGGCAGATCAAGTGCGGCGCAGATTTCCTCGTCGGTCTGTTCCTCGAGCGCGGCTTGCGTTTCCGCCCGCTCTTGTTCGACAAGCTGCGCCTGTTCGGCTTCGGCCTCTGCTTCGACGGCGGCGCGCCGGCGAGTCCAGAAGTCACCGCCACTCATTGCACAGCCCTCTGCCGCGGCGCGCGATAGACGTCGGACAACTGCCTGATGCGAGCGTCACCCTTGCCGTCTTCGCTAAGGTCGATGCGCTTCTTGTCACGCCGCCGTTTGACGAAGGTTTCATCCTCATGATGTTCAGCGCAAAAATCGCGGATCAGGGCGATCAGCCCGTCGGTCATTGGCACCAGTTCGACGATGTCTTCGCCGCTATCCAGATAATCCTGCGTCTCGTACGGCGAAGCCGTTACCAACACCACGTCGAGCGGGTCGTCGCCTTCGCCGTCGCGCATCACGATACCGAGGGTCGGAACACGGGCGGAAATGCCAGTTAGATACGCTTCCGTATCGGTGCGATGGAGGTCTAGCGGAACGGTCGCAGCGTGGAATTCGGATACCTCGCCATCCTTGCGCAGCAGGTGCCAGCGTCTATCCGCCGCTCCCGGCAGGATTGCGACGGCTTTCCAGCACCACTTTGCCCAGCGGGTCGCCCCCGGAGATTTCCGAACGACCACGCCAATCGGCATGCTGAGTTGCGGTTGGCTCATGCTTCCCGGTCTTCCTCCCGCCAGCTATTCGAATTTTCTGCTGGCTTGTCTTGATCATCGTTCTGACCGGACCACTTACAAGAGTTTATTGCCTTTACGTCAGCTGCCCTCGGAACGGTGGACATTTTGGGCAGTATTGTGCGCGGTGGTATGCAATCGCGAGTCAGACTGTCCAGCATGGTGCCAGACAGACGGAACAGACCGAAACTGGCAATCACCGAAGTGATTCGTGAAGGCACTGTTTGTCAGTGCCCAGCCCTTTACCTGCCCGACATTTCCTGCATAGCTGTCGGGGTCAACTGGAAGACCGGGTTCAATTGACCCATGGGGGAGATATGGCTAAGCATCTGATTTTATGTGACTGTTCCGGGTCGCAGCAGATCGATGCGGCAGCCATCGAAGATGCGGCAGATGTCCGCTGTTCGAAAATCCACACGGCGCTTTGCACCAAAGAGATCGAAGCGGCGGCCAAGGCGATGGCCCGGGGCGACGCCGTCATCGCCTGTCAGCAGGAGCGCCAGCGCTTTGAAGAATTGGCCGCCGAGATGGAACTGCCGGTACCGCAATTTGTCGATCTGCGCGACCGCGCGGGGTGGTCGGATGAGGGCGCAAAGGCTGGCCCGAAGATGGCCGCGCTTGCCGCCGAGGCACTGCTTGATCCACCCCTTACCAAAACCGTCGATGTCCATTCCGACGGGACATGCCTGATTATCGGAGAGCCCGAGGTTGCCTTGTCTGCAGCAGAGCAACTTTCCGCATTTCTGTCGGTGACCGTATTGCTTCCGCCGGGTTCCGCCGTGCCCGAGGCGCGCGATTACGACGTCACGGCTGGCAGGGTGCGATCGGTTTCCGGGGCGCTTGGCGGGTTCGCCGTGGCACTGGACGCGCTGCAGCTGGTGGATCCGGGCGGCCGGGGTGAGCTGGCGTTCACCGAACCGCGCGACGGCGCCCGTTCGCAATGCGACGTCGTATTGGATCTGAGCGGGGGCGATCCTATGGTCAGTGCCCCAGACAAGCGCGAAGGCTACTTGCGCGCCGATCCCCGCCATGCGCCATCCGTGGCCAACGCCATTCTCGAAGCGTCCCATCTGATTGGCACGTTCGAAAAACCGCTGTACGTGGATCTCACTGAAGAGCTGTGTGCGCATTCCCGCGCCGGACAACCCGCGTGCTCGCGTTGCCTGGACGTCTGTCCTACCGGCGCAATTACGTCGGCGGGTGACCACGTGGCCGTTGATCCGATGATATGCGCAGGATGCGGCGCATGCTCTGCGGTCTGCCCATCCGGGGCGATATCCTATGCGGACCCGACGGTGGACTTCGTGTTTTCGCGGCTATCGACGCTGGCTTCAGCATTCCGCAAGGCCGGTGGCACAGCGCCCCGTCTTCTGGTTCATGACACGGGGTTCGGCGCAGAATTGATCGCCCTCTCGGCTCGCCACGGACGGGGTTTGCCGGCTGATGTCGTGCCGTTCGAGACATCGGCGCTAGGCGGCTTTGGTCACGCCGAGATGCTGGCCGCCCTTGCCGTCGGTTTCGCGAGCGTCGACTTGTTGATTTCGCCGACAACCGAGCGGGATGCCGTGGATCCGGAGCTGGAGTTAGCAAGGGCGCTTGCTGGTGGTCGCAGCCTGACGTTGGTCGAGCCGCGCGACCCGGATGAGCTGGAGAAGGTTCTGTATGAAGCCGAGGCTGGCCGCGCGTTGGATAACCCTGTTCTCCCCCTCGGTGGCAGGCGGCAGATCACCCGCTTGGCTGCACAGGCGCTGAATCCCGACCCGGATGGCCCGCTTTCGCTGCCGGCTGGAGCGCCATACGGCGCGGTGTTGGTGGATACCGATGCCTGTACCCTTTGCCTGTCCTGCGCGTCGCTCTGCCCCAGTGGTGCCCTCGGCGACAATCCCGACATGCCGCAACTTCGGTTCCAGGAAGATGCATGCCTGCAATGCGGCCTCTGTGCCTCGGTCTGCCCTGAAGATGCGATCGCCCTTAAGCCGCAAATGGATCTGTCAGAGGCGGCTTTGTCGCAAAAGGTTGTCCACGAGGAGGAGCCGTATCCGTGCATCGAATGCGGCAAGCTGTTTGGCGTCAAATCGACAATCGAACGCATCGTCGATCAACTCGCTGGCAAGCACCCGATGTTTGCGTCCTCGGATGCGGGCCGGATGATCCGGATGTGCGACGATTGCCGGGTCAACGCACAATTTCACGCGGAAAATCAGCCGTTTGCCCAGGGTGAGCGCCCAAAGGTGCGCACGACCGACGACTATTATTCAAAGCGGCGCGATCACTGATGCTTGAGGGGCGCCCCGAGATCGGCCGGTTCCATGCGCGCGACATAGGCCAGCACATCGTCGAGATCATCGAGGCTCATCTGGATGGGCGCGATCGGCGGCGGGCTGGCGGGATCGAATTCGGGTGTGACACCCTCGATCATGGTGAATGCGCCATGGGGCTTGAGGACGTAGAAGGCGGTGAACCGGTTTTCCCAATCGTCGAAGGCACGCAGCAGCGCGAAGGATGGGGTGGATCCGATGCCGGACATCCGGTTGCGTTCGCCAATAACGTGACAGCGGCCGCATTGCGCAAAAGACAGCTTTTCGCCCCTGACCTCATCCCCAGTCAGCGCGTCCCGCTTAACCACTGCGACCTGCGTCTTGGCCTTGGAATAGACCGCCGCCCCGTCGATCTTGAACGCCTCGATAGTTCGGATGCCAACATCGGATTTCAGCCAATCCGCAAACCTTTTGGCCGACGGATCATGCGTGAATCCATACGTTACCGTCCCGTCCGTAAACAGGGCGCGTCCCTCCGGACCGAACCGCGCGACGGCATCGCCTTCGACGATTTCGACTCGGATGCCGGTTTTCAGGCTGAAGCGCGGCAGGACGTACTTAAGAAAGCCGTTTTCGATCAATTCGGGCGGCGCGCTCAGCGTGATGGTTTTGTCTTGCGCGGCGGCTCCGCTGGCAAAGACGATCAGCAAAGCCGAGATTATGAAGGATCGGCCAAAAAACATGGATCAACGCTAGAGCAGCGTCTGGCGATCCGTCAATCACAGTATCAGGGAGTGAAAAAGGATGGATGACGACTTCAACATGTCGATGCGGAAGTTCCTCAAGCAGGTTGGGGTGACGTCGCAGCAGGCAATCGAGGACGCGATGCGCAAGGCGGGTGATACCGGAGGCAAAGCCTATGAGGCGCGGATGGTGCTGACCATCGATGGTCTTGATCTGACCCATGAGGTGACGGGGACGATCAAGGGCCGGGACGACGCATGACAGTCAGCCGGGAGGATGTGCTTGAGGCGTTGTCGGGTGTCGCAGCACCAGGTGGAAGTGATCTGTCGTCTTCGGGGATGGTGCGGGCGCTGACCGTTGATGGCGGAGCAGTCCGCTTTGTGCTCGAGATCGATCCGGCGCAGTCGACCGCGATGGAAGCAGTCAAATCGCAGGCCGAGGACGCGATCAATGCCTTGCAGGGCGTTCAGTCTGTGTCAGTTGTCATGACGGCCCACAGCGCCAAAGCTCCCCCCGATCTCAAACCAGCTCGCCCCGCACAGCCCCAAGGCCCGCAAAAGATCCCCGGCATCGACAAGATCATTGCAATCGCATCGGGCAAGGGCGGTGTTGGCAAATCGACCGTGACGGCCAACCTTGCTGCATCGCTTGCAGCGGAGGGCAAGAAGGTCGGTCTGCTCGATGCCGACGTCTATGGCCCGTCACAGCCGCGTATGCTTGGCGTGTCGGGGCGGCCGGCCTCGCCCGACGGCAAGACGATCCTGCCGCTGCGCAACCACGGCATCACGATGATGTCGATCGGTCTGATGACGCGCGAGGAAGAGGCGGTGGTTTGGCGTGGCCCAATGCTGATGGGCGCGTTGCAGCAGATGCTGGGCCAGGTGCAATGGGGGGCGCTGGACGTTTTGCTGGTCGATCTGCCGCCCGGCACGGGTGACGTTCAGATGACATTGGCACAAAAGGCCGAACTGACCGGCGCCATCATCGTTTCCACCCCGCAGGACATCGCGCTGCTTGATGCCCGCAAGGGGATCGACATGTTCAACAAGCTGGGGACGCCGGTGTTGGGTATGATCGAAAACATGTCGACCCATATCTGTTCGAACTGCGGGTACGAAGAGCACGTGTTCGGCCATGGTGGCGTCGCAGCCGAAGCCGAGAAGCTGGGCGTGCCACTGCTGGCCGAGGTGCCGTTGCATATCGATATCCGCAAGGCGGCCGATGGCGGTGCGCCTATTGTCGTATCAAAGCCCGAAGCGGCGCAGGCCCTGGCCTTTCGCGGGCTAGCGCGCAAGATGATCGCCGACAACCTCATATGAGCGAACCAACCTTCCCTCCCCTGATGTCTGGTCAAGCCGCAGGGCCGGGGGTCGATCCTTTTGCCAAGGCTTGTGCGCAGGCGGCGCTTGGGTCGGATTCCGGGGTGGTCGTTCACCGGATCACGCCGGATATGCTCAAGGCGGCCGTGATCCTCGCACCCGAAGTGCCGCTGGATGAGGCCGCCGTGGCGATGATCGCCTGCGGTCTGGGGTTTCAGAATGCGCTTGGCGCCCTTGCCCCGCCCGAAGTCGCGGTTCATCTGACATGGCAGGGCGGGATCGAGGTGAACGGCGCGGCCTGTGGCCGTTTGTCGATCGCTGCTGATCCGGGTCCTGACCCCAATTGGTTGGTCGTCGGTCTGCAAGTGCCATTGCTGCCCGCCGCCGAAGCCAATCCGGGGGATGCGCCGGATCAGACATGCCTTTACGAAGAGGGATGTGCCGATGTGTCACCGGTGCAGCTATTGGAAAGCTGGGCGCGGCATTCGCTGCACTGGCTGAACCGGTTGCAGGATGGTGGGAACAAGGCGCTGCATACCGAATGGCGCGGCCTAGCCAAGGATATGGGCGAGAAGGTCGACTTTGAACTGGCGGGCCAGCGATACGAGGGTACCTTTATGGGTGTCGATGAGAATTTCGGAATGCTGTTGCGCTCTGGGGCCGACACGAAACTTGTACCCCTGACTTTGCTTTTGGAGGGTGCTGCATGAAACTGGCCCGCGCGATCCACCTTGATGAAAGTGATATGCAGGTCTTTTTCTCACCCGCCCGGACCGGGGAATGGTGCATCTCTGGCGGGTTCGAGTTTTCGAATTGGACTGAGGCGGATCTTTTCGGCAAATCGCGGCAGGCTTTTTCAAACGGATGGCTGGGGGTTGAGACCTTTGGGCGGGTCACCTTCGTGGCCGTAACCCAAATCCAGCAGTCTGAACTTGATGAGTTGGAATTGCGCCTGGCCCAGCACTTTGTCGATGTTTACGGCGCCCCGTCGATTGATGCCGCCCGGGATGTGGCCCGCGAAGAGCTCATCCAGATGGTCGATCTCTGCGCCGATCATGATGTGAACACGTTGCTTACCGTGGCGCGCGAACTGACGGATGCGGGCGTGCGCGAGGCCTATCGCGCGATCAAGGGTGAGGCGGCGGATCTGGCGCAATTCGCCATCCACGCAACACCGGACGATCCGTCCTAGGCTGGTTCGGCAACCTTCCTGTCCGCTGTTTTCAACCGGTTGCTTATGTAGCTCTCGATGGCGGCGACCTCCTCGGTCGACAGACGCAGGCCCAGCTTGGTCCGCCGCCACAGGAAATCTTCGGCCGTCCGTACCCATTCCTTGTCCATGGCCCAATCGAGTTCGCGGGCCGTGATCGTGGCGCCAAAGGATTGGCCGAGATCACTGATCGCTTTGGCCTCTCCCAGAATGACCGACGCCTCGGTGCCGTAGGCTTTCACCAGTCGTTTGGCCCAGGATGGCGTCAGAAATGGATACCTTGTCGTCAGGCCCGCGATAAGGCTGTCGACGCCGTCCACCGGGAAATCGCCACCCGGTAGTGGTTTTCCTGCCGTCCAATCACCAGGCAGGTTCGAAAAGTGCGCGCCGATCTTTGCCAAGGCCGCCTCTGCAAGTCGTCGATACGTCGTGATCTTGCCGCCAAAGATATTAAGCAGGGGCGCGCCGCCGTTGGTATCGACCTTCAGAACATAATCACGCGTCGCGGCCGTGGCTGAACTCGCCCCATCGTCATAGAGCGGCCGAACCCCCGAATAGGTCCAGACGATGTCGTCAGCGGTCACGGGCTGCTTCAGATAGTTCGATGCGAAGGTGAGCAGGTAATCCCGCTCTTCGTCCGTGCATTCCGGTTTGGTACCAGGATCGGTGTGCTCTGCATCCGTGGTGCCGATCAGGGTAAAATCGGTCTCGTAGGGGATGGCAAAGATGATCCGCCCGTCCGTGCCTTGGAAGAAATAGCATTTGTCGTGGTCAAAGAGGCGGCGGGTGACGATGTGGCTGCCCCGAACCAGCCGGACGTTTTCGGTGGAATTCAGGCGGATGGTGGATTGGATCAGCTCGCCGACCCACGGACCGGCCGCATTCACCAGGAACCTCGCCGCGTGTGTCTGGCGTGCACCGGTTACCTGATCTTCGGTCGTCACGACCCACTGGTCAGCCGATCTTTCCGTCTCGACAACCTTGGTCTGCGTCATGATCTTGGCCCCCCGGTTCTGGGCATCACGGGCGTTCAGCATGACAAGGCGGCTGTCTTCAACCCAGCAATCGGAATATTCAAACGCCTTCTCGAAACGGTCATCGAGGGGGCCACCGACGGGATCGGTCTTCAGATCGATGTTGCGCGTAGCCGGCAGGATCTTTCGACCCCCGAGATGATCATAAAGAAACAGGCCAAGACGGATCAGCCATGCGGGGCGGCGCCCCTTCATCCACGGCATGACAAGGCTGAGCAGGCGCGAGGTCGGCGTTTCGCTATCAAAACGCATGTCGCGGTGGTAGGGCAGCACGAAACGCATCGGCCAGCTGATATGCGGCATGGCGCGCAGCAGCACTTCGCGTTCGATCAGCGCCTCCCGAACCAGCCGGAACTCGAAAAACTCAAGATAGCGCAGACCACCATGGAACAGCTTGGTGGACCACGAAGACGTCGCCGAGGCGAGATCGCCCATCTCGGCCAGTTTCACGCTCAGGCCGCGGCCCGCAGCGTCGCGGGCGATGCCACATCCGTTGATCCCGCCGCCGATGATGAACAGATCGACGGGTTCAGACGTATTCCGCGCGTTTTCCATGCGCCGTCTCCAATGTCATGATTTTTGTGTTGCCGAGATTGGCCGCGGTGACAAAACCGCCCGGGGGCTCTTTGTCGGTAATGACGTAATCCAGCTCGCCGATTTCGCTGATGCGGACCGGGGCGGTGCGTTCGAATTTGGAGCTGTCGCAAACGAGGATGCGGGTGCGCGCATTCCGCAGGATCGCGCGGGCCACGGCCACCTCTTGCGCGTCATGATCCAGCACCGCGCCATCTTCATCGAGCGCCGAAGCCCCGATCACCGCAAAGTCGGTCTTGTAGCGCGAGATATGCTCGACCGCATCCTCGCCCACGATCGCGCCATCCTCGGGCCGGACCGCGCCGCCGATCAGCCGCAGATCCTTGCCCGGGGCGCCCAGCAGGATGTTGATTATGTTGATGTTGTTGGACAGCACGACGAGGCCACGATGCCCAATCAGGGCGCGCGCCACCTGTTCGGTCGATGTCCCGATATTGAGCGCGACTGAACAATTCTCGGGGATCAAAGTTGCCGCCAGCTCGCCCATTTGGCGCTTTTCGTCGTGCCTGTGCAGCCGGCGATCCTCGTAGCTGCGGCCAGACGCGCTGTGGATCAGGCGTGCGCCCCCATGGGTCCGGCTGAGTTTGCCGCGCATCTCAAGCTCGCGCAGATCGTTCCGGATGGTCTGCGGGCTGACCGAAAATCGCTGAGACAGCTCGTCAACTTCGGCACCGCCGCTTGAGCGGAGCAGATCAAGGATGGATTGGTGTCTGGCGGAGAGTGGCACAGGTGGAATCTCTTTCGATTCACTTTCGTTTTATTTCGACTTTCTTTCGTTATGACAAGATCAAAAACCGAACAAAACGTCATGATGCTTGCCTAGGAGACCTCATGCGACTTTGGCCTTCATTTCATCGACTGATCTGGAGTTCGTGATCTGAGATTGAGATGGATGTCTAGAGAGAGCCCAAGTCGCACTCGTTTCACTCTCAGAAGACGTCGATCACATGTAGCCTGCCATGTTGATGCTAGATGGTGGCGAGGGTCAATTTTGTATAGCTTTGAAATTCTAAATCGCCATTCGTGTTCGCAAAGGGACTTAGAAGTTCTCGAAGCTCGCTATCGAAGCTCTCACGATCACCATCCAGTTTAGAAATCGCAAAAGTATCGCGAGAGTGTTGGCATAAAATGAAGTCTTCAATGCTCTGGTTGAATGGGTCGGAAATGACCTCGTGCGTCTCACTCACATCAACATAGTCGAGGTATTCTTCCCAAAAGGAACGATCTTCGTTCGCATGAACGGGCTTTCCAGTAAGCCTTGGCACCCACTTTCCCAAGAAGGATTGCCAATCGCCTTCCCACGGAGGGTTATGTGCTCCGTCGCCTTCAACGACTGCAAATAGATAGCGCTTTTTCAGGTACTTGGGCAGTTTTTTAAAGAGAACATCATGCTTCATCCAGTGAATGCTGAGGGCTGCAACGACGGTGTCGTACTTACCTTTCAAAGGTGCCGTTTCTGCATAGCTTTCGACCCACTCAAGGTTTGTTGCCGCTCCAAACTCGAGAGACTTCCCAAGCGTGATCATGTTTGCTGATGGGTCTACCGCCGTCACAGCATCGAAATGCTGTGACATGGGCCTAGCAATTTTGCCATTCCCACATCCTAGATCCAACATGCGGCTTCGTGGAGGCGAACGATTGACAATCAAATCGTAGATCTGTTGAGGGTATGGCGGGCGGTAGCGATAGAGGTCAACGACCTCATCCGATTGAAAAGAAGTTCCAATCTGTTGGTTCATTCAACTTTCCGATCCAACGCTGTTCGCACAGCTGGCATGCCGATCTAGCAACGTTGCCTCAATGGCAGCTCCGTCCGCAAAGCCGACCATAGTTCAGAAATCCCAGACGTTCTGACCAATGTTTTGTGCTGGGATGGGCGCGGGCAAATCCGGTTTGTTTCTTCGATGCCCCACGTCACGGGCCCCCATGAAGGACTTGTTAGGTGTGAAAGGTGCGTCAGCCCCCTTCTTGCAGCGCCCCGTTCTGCCATTGGCCCGACGCGACCTCACCCGTTGCAAACCGCATTGTCCCCGCACCCTGCCGTTTGCCATTGCTGAATGAGCCCTCGTAGACATCGCCGTTGGCATAGGTCGCGGTCCCTTCGCCGTCGATCTTGCCGTTCTGCCAGTTGCCATCGTAGCTGAAGCCGTCTGCCATGGCGATCTTACCCTCGCCGTGGCGCTGTCCGTTCAGGAAGGACCCCTCGTAAACGGTTCCATCAGGATAGGTGGATTTGCCGGTTCCGTGGCGCTTGCCTTCGGCCCAATCGCCTTCGTAGCGATAGCCGTCTGTGTAGACCATCACGCCATAGCCATGGTTCAGCGCATTGCGGAAGCCACCTTCGTAGACGACACCGTTCGGGTAGGTGATCTTGCCGTCTCCCTCGATGACGCCGGCAACCCACTGGCCTTCGTATACTGCGCCATCCGGATAGGTGATCAGGCCCTGACCGTCGGCGAGATCGTCCCGAAAGCTGCCTTCGTAAACCGAGCCATCGGGGTGAACCAAACGGCCTTCGCCCTCGATCTGACCAGCGACCCAGGATCCGGTGTAAGCATAGCCGTCCGGTGCGGTCAGCGAGCCCTGACCATGGCGGAGGTCGTCGAGAAATTCGCCTTCATAGATTTCACCGTTCTGGTAGGTCATCTTGCCTTGGCCTTCGCGGCGGCCAGCGACAAAGTTACCCTCGTAGAGATCGCCATTGGGCTGGGTGAGCGTGCCGGCTCCTTCGGTTTTGCCGTCTTTCCAGAGCCCCGCAAAGACCAGCCCTTCGGCGGTTGTCAGCGTGCCTTCACCTTCCAGCTTTCCGGCCTCGACAGCGCCTTCATATACAGAGCCATCGGCGTACGTGATGACGGCCTCGCCCTGTTTCACGCCATCGACCCAGTCGCCCTTGTATTCGTAGCCACCGGGGCTTTGCATCACACCCTTGCCGTGATGGCGGGCGTCCTTGAACTCGCCTTCATAGCGGACGCCGTTGGCGTAGATGGCGACACCCTGACCCATCATGGTGCCGTCTTTCCATTCGCCCTCATACGTTCCACCATCGGCGAAGGTGATCTTTCCGAAGCCTTCCGGTTTGCCCTTGGCAAAGGCGCCCTCGTAAACCGATCCGTTGGGGAAAGTCGCGGTTCCCTGACCGAGGATTTCGCCATCGACCCATTCGCCGGAATATTCATAGCCGTTGGGCAGTCGATAAGTGCCCTGGCCGTGTTGCAGCCCGCCGCGGAAGCTGCCTTCGTAGACGCCGCCGTCTTCGTATTGCTTGGTCAGGGTTTGTTCGTCCTGCGCGGCTGCAAGCCCCGGTGCCAGGACCAACGCCAGGATCGATACAATTCGGAACATGCTGCTTCTCGCCTTTCCCTTACCCCGCCTCGGTACGGTTCGCGGTGCAGGTTAAGAGAGCAGAGCCAATCGGGCAACGCCTTTTGATGCGCGATGTTCTGTCTCTCGCCCTTCCTTGTACCTGCCAATCTGCTACATCCAGTCGAAAGATCAGTGACAAGGCGCATCTATGTCGGACCGCTTTCGAATAACCTTGGCTCAACTTAACCCGATTGTCGGTGATTTACCGGGCAATTCGGCCAAGGCTCGTGCCGCTTGGGAGGCGGGCCGGGACGCGGGCGCCAATCTGGTGGCGCTGCCCGAGATGTTTATCGCGGGCTACAATGCTCAAGACCTTGTGATGAAGCCGGCCTTTCATTCTGCCGCGATGAAGGCTGCGCAGGCTGTTGCGGAGGCGTGCGCCGATGGTCCATCGCTCGCGATCGGGGCGCCCTGGGCGGAAGGGGCCGAGCTCTATAACGCTTACCTGATATGCACCGCTGGCCGGATCGTCAGCCGGGTTCTCAAGCATCATCTGCCGAATGAAACCGTCTTTGACGAAGTGCGGGTGTTCGATTCAGGCCCCCTTGGTGGGCCCTACAGCGTCGGCAACACGCGTGTCGGCAGCCCGATCTGCGAAGACGCATGGCACCCGGATGTGGCCGAGACGCTGGCCGAAACCGGCGCCGAGTTCCTGTTGGTACCGAACGGTTCGCCGTACTATCGCGGCAAGTTCGAAACGCGGCTCAATCACATGGTGGCCCGCGTCGTCGAGACAGGCTTGCCCATCATCTATCTCAACATGGTCGGCGGACAGGACGACCAGGTGTTCGACGGCGGATCATTCGGCCTGAACCCGGGCGGGACACTCGCGTTCCAGATGCCGGTATTCGACGAGGCGATCACCCACATCGATCTATCGCGCGACACGAACGGGTGGCACATCGATCCCGGTCCAGTGGCCATCCATCCCGACGCGTGGGAGCAGGATTATCGCGCCATGGTCACCGCCCTGCGCGACTACCTCGCCAAAACCGGCTTCAAAAAGGTGCTCTTGGGCCTGTCAGGTGGCGTGGATAGCGCGCTTGTCGCAACGATCGCTGCTGACGCCATCGGCCCCGAAAATGTGCGCTGCGTCATGCTGCCATCCGAGTACACGTCTGAACACAGCCTTGACGATGCCAAGGCCTGCGCCGAGGCGCTTGGCGTCCGGTACGACTATCTGCCCATTTCAGAGGTCCGTTCGTCCGTCACCCACACGCTTAAGCCGCTTTTCAACGGCCATGGTCCCGACATCACCGAAGAGAACATTCAAAGCCGCATCCGGGGGATGCTCTTAATGGCGCTCTCGAACAAGTTCGGTGAGATGCTGCTGACCACGGGCAACAAGTCCGAAGTTGCTGTTGGCTATGCGACCATCTATGGCGACATGTCCGGCGGCTACAATCCGATCAAGGATCTCTATAAAACACGGGTGTTCGAGACTTGCCGTTGGCGCAATGCCAATCATCGCGATTGGATGAAGGGCCCTGCGGGTGAGGTCATACCGCAGCGGATCATCACCAAACCCCCCTCCGCCGAGCTCCGCGAAGATCAAAAAGACAGCGACAGCCTGCCTGATTACCCCGATCTCGACGCGCTGCTCGAAATCCTGATCGACCGGGATGGATCGATCGCCGATTGCGTGGCAGCAGGGTATGACGCCGAGACCGCGCGCAAGGTCGAACGGTTGATTTATCTGAGCGAATACAAACGGTTCCAGTCCGCTCCGGGCACCCGGCTGACGAAAAAGGCGTTCTGGCTCGATCGCCGATATCCCATCGTCAATGGGTGGCGGGATCATGGTGGATGATCTGAAAAATCGCTTAAAATCAATGCTATAACCTGGTTCTGGGTTAAGGCCCCATAAAGAGCTCGGTCCCATTCTCCGCGGCGGGAGAGTGGGAAAATGCCTTTAACGTTTTATGCGGAAGACAATCAGTTCGCCGTTTCTACGGGGGACAACGTCAACGACGACGACGACGGAACCAGCACGTTCGACTATCCGCCGAACTCGACGAAAGACCTCGTCATTATGTCGAACGGCAGTGACACCGACGAGCGGCTGTTTGAGGTCGGCGAAAGCTATTCAATCAGTTTTGGCGGTAATGGTGGGGGCGTCAGGATCGATGACGCTGTGGTCATCCGGTCGGACATCCTTGGCGGCAACATGGGCGCAATCGCGTTCGAGGGGCTTGATCAGAACGGTGAGCTGACGCAAGTTGTCTGGTCACCAAACTTCGATCTCGAACAATGGTACTGGGACAATTTCGACGATGGGGCCTCCCCCGGATTTTACACTTATGAACGCGATGATTCCGAATACAGGTTCGCGTGCTTTGTCGCGGGGTCGGTCATCGAAACGCTGAAGGGGCCGGTGACCGTCGAAAGCCTGAAGCCCGGCGACATGATCCGAACCGTCGATCATGGGTTTCAGCCGCTCATCTGGAACGCGGTCTCTACCGTGCCCGGTATCGGACGAGGCGCGCCCGTGCGGATCGCGGCAGAGGTCTTTGGGACCCATCAGGATCTGACCGTCTCGGGCAATCATCGTATGCTGCTGAAAGGAAGTGAATGTGAGCTCTATTTCGAGGCGTCAGAGGTGCTCGTCCCCGCAAAATTTCTGGTGGATGGTGAGCGGGTCAGGCGGCTGCAGACCCGGGAAATCCGGTATCACCACCTTGTTTTCGAACGCCATGAACTGGTCTTTGCCAATGGCGTTCCATCAGAGAGCTTCTTTCTGGGCGACGACACCGCAGGTTTTGTCGATCCCGGTGTCGCGAGCGAATTCGAGACCCGGGCAGGCTTTGCCCTCGACGATCCTGCGCATGAGGCGACATCGCGCAGGGTTCTGAGAGCCCACGAAGCGCCGGTTGCCCGCGCCATACTCAGCCTCAAGATGCGTGATCAGAGCGTGGCACCACCCAGTTTCCTGTTTGCTGCCTAATCGGCCATGGCGCAGGGCGGGCGCGATGCCCGCCCGACAGGGGATCAGAGCGTGAGCTGATAGCTGTGCGGGATGTAGCGGTACCCGTCGCCCGCTGTCTCGACATACCCGAAGGCCGGGAAGGGCATGTGATAGCCGACAAAAGCGATCTTGTCCGCCGCCAGCATGTCCAGCACCCGGCGACGGGTCGCCGCGGCAGCCTCCTTGTCCATGTCAAAGCGGACTTCCCAGTCAGGGTGCGCCAGCGACCAGACATAGTGGTTGGCGAAGTCGGCGCAGAGGGCCAGTTGCGTGCCTTCGCTTTCGATCATGTAGGTCATATGCCCCGGCGTGTGACCAAAGGCGGCCATGGCTGTCACGCCCGACGCGACCGAACCGCCGTCTTCAAGCATGGTGAATTGCTCGGCCAGGGGGCGCACATTGGCTTCGAACCCTTCATTGTCGCTGGCGGCCCAGGCGTCAAACTCGGCCGATCCGGTGACATAGCGCGCATTTGGGTATGTCGGCGCGCCATCTATCAAAAGGCCGCCGATATGGTCGCCATGCATGTGGGTGATCACAACGGTGTCGACCTGATCTGCGGTGTATCCCGCGGCCTCGATCGCGGCAGTCGTCGCCCCGCCCTGAAGGCCCGTGTCGAACAGGATGAGTTCACTGCCGGTATTGACCAGCGTCGGCGTAAAAAAGAACTGCGCGGCATCAGTCGGAAGGCCCGCATCCGCACTGACATCGTTGAAGGTCGATGCGTCCACATTCAGACCAAAGATCTTGTTTGGTTCCGGCACGGACCGGCTGCCCGCGAGGATGTTCGTCACTTCGAACGCGCCAACGGCGACGCGCATGAACGGCGGGCGGGCGGTGCCCAGCATCGGCGCACCG
>CAWUIQ010000020.1:0-47824 GCA_963922565.1 uncultured Rhodobacterales bacterium | reverse complement strand
CCTGATCGCCGTTATAGCCCTTGATGGCTCCTCCGAAACTCTGAACGATCCCGTAACTGATCGACAGGCCAAGGCCCAAACCCTCAGAAGCGCCCACTTCCTTGGTCGAATAGAACGGCTCGAACACCTTGTCCGGCATGTCGATGCCCGGACCCGTATCCGAAAATTCGATGGTGATCGCGTCGCTTTGGGTGATAGCGACAGTCAAGCGGCGCTGTTCCTGCCCGGCCATGGCGTCGAGGGCGTTCGAGATCAGGTTGACGAAGACCTGCCCAAGACGGACCTCACCACCACGCACCCAGATCGGCCCACCCGGCGGTTCATAATCCAGCGTAACGCCTTCCTGCCGCATACGAACCCCCGCCAGTTCAATCGCCGACGACAAAACCTGCGCGACATCCACACGCACAGCCGGTTCCGCCTCTTGCCGCGCAAAGGCGCGCAGGTTCTTGATGATCCTGCCCATTCGACGGGCCATGTCCGAAATGCGGTCAAGGTTCTCGGCAGTCCGCTCCGGATTGTCCTTCTTCAGGAACGCCACGCCGTTTTCCGCAAAGGACCGGATCGCCATGAGGGGCTGGTTAAGTTCATGGCTGATACCAGCGCTCATCTGCCCCAGCGCGCTGAGCTTGCCCGCCTCGACCAGATCGGCCTGCGCGCGCGCCAGCGCCTTTTGCGCCTCTTCCCGCTCATAGATTTCGTTGAGCATCCGCAGATTGGCCGCCGACAACGCGCCCGTCCGTTCAGCGACCCGGGCCTCAAGCTGGGCATTGGCCTCGGCCAGCGTCTGTCGCCGGATGGTGGCGAGGAACAGAAGCGCCCCGAACGCCAGACACAGCGCGGCAAAGGCCGCCGTCTGCAATGAGGCCAGTCGCCGCGCGGGTGCCACATCAACCAGAACCTCGCCCGTCAGGCCGATGACCGGCAAGGGGCGGACCAGATGCAGCGCGCTCGCAGGCAGGTAAGGCCCCCAGCCCATCTGCCAGATCTCGTGATGCATCAGGTCATAGCTGTCGAAGGGCTTTGGCGGACCGCCGGGCGGGACAAGCCCCGGCTGACCCTCGGGCCGCCGCCAGAAAATAAGCTCGGAGCGGTTCGTGACAAAAACGATCCCGTCATCGTCAGTGAAAAAGACCGCCGGGTTCGATCCGACCCAATCCCATTCGACCCCGCCCATATCGGCGATGACCACAACGACGCCGGCAACCGCCCCATCGGGCCCAAAGACGGGCGCGGCATAGCGATAAACCCGTTCCGACGTCTCGGGCAGCAGGCCGTGCCCCAGACCCAGCGCCCCCTGCAGCGCGCGGCTGATATGGGGTGCGCCCCGCAGATCCCCGCGGATCATTGTCCCTGCAGCCCCCGCGATCTGGCGGCCATTCACGTCGATCAGTTGCAAATCCAGCGCCGCGGTCTTGTCAGCGATCTCAAGCAGCAGATCGTTGACCGGGCCCGTGGGACCATCCTGCAGCGCCCGCATGATCGTGGGATGATCCGCCGTCAGCACGGCAAGTTCCCGGTATCGCTGCAGTTGGCCAGTCAGGCGGTCACTGGCAAGGGCAAGATCCGATGACGCCTGCCGGCTAAGCTGCCCAAGGGCCTGGATATAGCCGTAACGCCAGACAAAGGCCCCCGCGACCGCGACGGCGACCAGAAATCCGACAGCAATGAAGGCGCGCCGCGCCGATCCACTCATCATGGGCCGTACTCTAGCCTCAGGGCCTTTGCATTGGCCAGACCGCGGCCTAAGGATGAACCCATGTTCGTACAATCGCTTTCCGATCCGGGGTTTGTGCAGGATCCCTACCCGGCCTATGCCAGGGCCCGCAGCCAGGGTCCCACGCTCTTCTGGCAGGATTACGGGATGCTGGCTGCCTTCGATCACGCGACGGTTCACGCCCTGCTGCGAGACAAGCGTTTGGGGCGGCAAGCACCCGGTGGCAAAGCGTTCCCCGACCATCTCGCGGATTTCGACGCCGTCGAACGGCACTCGCTGCTGGAGCTTGAACCGCCCCGGCATACACGCCTGCGCAGCCTGGTTTTGCGGGCCTTCACGTCACGCCGGATCGGACATCTTGCGCCCGATATCGCGGACATCACCGCCGATGCACTCTCGCAGGTCGGGTCCGGTGCTGATCTGATCCCGACCTTCTGCCAACCAATCCCGGTCCGGGTCATCGCGCGGTTGATGGGCGTGCCGGAAAGCATGGCGCCGGACCTCCTGCGGTGGTCGACGGCAATGGTAGCCATGTATCAGGCCAACCGGGACCGCACCATCGAAGAAGCAGCCACCACTGCCGCGCGGGAGTTCTCCGATTTTTTGCGCGCTTATGTCGAAGAACGCCGGACATCCCCACGCGATGACCTGATCTCGCACCTGATCGCCGCGGAAGAGGACGGCGAAAGGCTCAGCGCTGACGAAATGATCTCGACCCTGATCCTGCTGCTGAATGCGGGGCACGAGGCAACGGTTCACAGCCTGGGCAACGCGATCAAGACGCTGCTCGAACACCGGACACCTGCCCCGGCTCTGGCACTGGGCGCGATCGAAAACACGGTCGAGGAATTGCTGCGCTTCGATCCGCCCCTGCATGTGTTCACGAGGTATGTGTACGAGCCCGTCGTGCTGGGCGAACACCGACTGCAACCCGGTGACGAGGTCGCACTGGTGTTGGGTTCAGCCGGTCGCGACCCCGCGCGCTGGACCGATCCGGACCGGTTCGACCCCACGCGTGATGCAAAACAGCATGTGGCCTTTGGCGGCGGCCTGCATTTCTGCATCGGAGCGCCGCTGGCGCGGCTCGAGATGCAGATCGCCCTGCCAGCCTTGTTCAAAGCGCACCCTGATCTCCGGCTCGCTAGTGAACCCCGCTATTCCGATAGCTACCACTTCCATAAACTCGACGAACTGACCGTCGAAACCTGACAAGGTGCACCGACGCCCTAGGTCAGCGGCGCGGCGCAACTTGCTATAAAACGAATGCGCGGAAGCGCGCACTTTGGGAACAGCCCCTAAAGCGGCAGCATCGTGGTCGACTTGATCTCTTCCATCGACAAAAGCGCCGTGACGTTGTGCACCCGCACTTCCGAAATCAGCGCCTGGTAAAACGCGTCATAGGCCCGCGCATTCTGCACCCGCACTTTCAGGATATAGTCGATATCACCCGCAAGCCGGTGTGCCTCCTGTACCTCGGGCCGGTCCCGAAGCGCCTTGAGAAAGCGGGCCTGCCATTCCGCCTCATGTTCGGACGTGCGGATCAGAACAAAGAAACACGCCTCGAAACCCAATGCCTCTGCATCCAGAACGGCGGTCTGCTGACCGATCACTCCGGCCTCGCGCAGCTTGCGGATCCTGTTCCAGACGGGTGTCTTGGAACTGCCCACCTCCTTGGCGATTTCGTCCAGCGACTGGCTCGCATCCCGCTGCAGTTCAGCAAGGATTTTGCGATCCAGCGCATCAATCCGAACAGACATTCCGACCTCGCTTCATTCCTGGTGTCCCCGTTCCATCCTCTCAGCCATTCAGAACATACGTCCTTATTCAGCCGGATGTATGGCCTATAGACAGAACAATTTCCTATATTGCAACCCAAGTCTTACAAGCCGGGCACGTACCAGACATGGACCATTTCCCAATCTTTCTCGCAACGTCAGGCCGCCGGATCGTCTTGTCTGGCGGCGGCGACGCCGCACTCGCCAAGCTGCGGCTTTTGCTCAAGACCAAGGCCCGACTGACCGTGTTTGCCGAAAATCCAGCGCCCGAGATCCTGCGCTGGAACAGCGAAGGAAAGCTCTCCCTAGTCCAGCGTCGGCTCGAACCCGGCGATACGCTCTGCGCTGCGCTCTTCTATGCGGCCGACGAAGACAAGACGGAGGATGCGCGCACGGCGGCGATCGCCCGTGCAGATGGGGCCTTGGTCAACATCGTGGATAATCTGGACGACAGCGAGTTCATCACCCCTGCCATCGTCGACCGTGACCCCGTGACCGTCGCCATCGGCACCGAGGGGGCCGCGCCCGTCCTCGCCCGCGCAATCAAGGCCGACCTAGAAGAACGCCTGCCCGCCACACTCGGCCCGCTGGCCCGGATCGGCAAAGGCTTTCGCGCACTGGCCGAGAAACTTCCGTTCGGTCGCCCCCGCCGCGATTTCTGGCGCGACTATTATTTCGATGCAGGCCCCCGCGCCATAACCGAGGGCATCCAAGCGGTCGAACCCGCGCTCCATTACCTGCTCGCCGACCACCTTACGAAGCGGGCGCGACCGGGTCACGTCGCCTTTGTCGGGGCAGGCCCGGGCGACCCCGAACTCCTGACACTGAAGGCACGTAAGGCACTCGATGAGGCGGATGTCGTGATCTACGACCGCCTTGTCAGCCCCGAAATCCTCGAACTCGCCCGCCGCGAAGCGACGATGATCGATGTCGGTAAGGAAGGATTTGGACCCTCCACCGCCCAGGCCGACATCGACGCCCTGCTGGTCGAGCATGGATCACAAGGCGCACAGGTTGTACGCCTGAAATCAGGTGACGCGACGGTCTTTGGCCGCCTCGACGAGGAAATCGAGGCCGTCACCGCCGCAGGCATCGCCTACTCGATCGTTCCGGGCATCACATCTGCATCGGCTGCGGTCGCCACGATCGGCCAAAGCCTCACCAAACGGGGCCGCAATTCGTCTGTCCGGTTCCTCACCGGGCACGACATGAAGGGATTTGCCGATCACGACTGGAAGGCGCTTGCCCGCTCGGGCGAAGTCGCGGCCATCTACATGGGCAAGCGGGCTGCGCGCTTCATTCAAGGGCGGCTTCTGATGCATGGGGCCGATCCCGCCACGCCCGTCACGGTTGTCGAAAACGCATCGCGACCTGAACAGCAGGTGCTCGACACAACCTTGGGCCAGCTGGAACCAGCACTCAGCAACGCGGCCCTGACCGGCCCCGCACTCGTCTTCTATGGCCTGGCACCGCGCATCGCGGCTGCGCGCGAAAACCGCCTGCCGCCCTCGACAAGATCATCCACCAGACCGCTCATCCCAGCACAGGAGGTTCACTGATGGCCCGCCCCTTTACCCCGAAAGTCGTGACCGCAAATCACCTGCTCAAAGGCGATGTCATCTATCAGGCGCTCGACGGCTGGACGCGGCATATTCACGAGGCCGAAGTGCTGACGGACGAGGCGCACGCGGACCTGCGCCTGATCGAGGCAACACAGCAGACCGAAGAGATCGTGGGCGCCTATCTCGCCGACGTGCAGGTCAAAGATGGTGTCGCCACACCCTCGCACTTCCGCGAGGAATTCCGCGCCACCGGCCCCTCCAACTATGACCATGGCAAACAGGCCGAACGGGCCTGACGGAGCAGAGCGATGTATCAGTACAACGATTTCGACGCCGCCTTTCTGGCCGAGCGCAACCGCCAGTTCCGCGCCCAGGTAGAACGGCGCATCAGCGGCGCGCTGACCGAGGACGAATTCAAGCCCCTGCGCCTGATGAACGGCCTCTACCTGCAGCTGCATGCCTACATGTTGCGGGTCGCCATCCCCTACGGCTCGCTCGACAGCGCCAAGATGCGCCAGCTCGCCTATATCGCCGAACGGTGGGACAAGGGTTACGGCCATTTCACCACCCGGCAGAACATCCAGTACAACTGGCCTGAACTGCGCGATGTGCCCAACATGCTCGACGCGCTGGCCGAGGTGGGCATGCACGCCATCCAGACCTCCGGCAACACGATCCGCAACGTGACGGCCGACCATTTTGCAGGGGCCGCGGCGGATGAGATCGCCGACCCGCGTCCCGTCGCCGAGCTGTTGCGCCAATGGTCCACCGACCACCCCGAATTCCAGTTCATGCCGCGCAAGTTCAAGATCGCGATCTCGGGCGCGCCCAACGACCGGGCCGTGACCAAGGCGCATGACATAGGCATCCAGATGGTAAGGCGCGACGACAAGGTCGGATACAAGGTCATCGTCGGCGGGGGGTTGGGGCGCACCCCCATGATCGGCAAGATTATCAACGACTTCGTAGCCGAAGTTGATCTACTTTCCTATCTCGAAGCCATCGTCTCGGTCTGGAACCAGATCGGGCGGCGCGACAACAAGTACAAGGCGCGCATCAAGATCACCGTGCATGAACACGGCATCGACGACATACGCGCCCGCGTTGCCGAACGGTTCGAACAGATCAAACCAGCGTTCAAAGGCGTCGATCAGGAACTGCTCGGCAAGATCCGCGCCCAATTTGCGCCGCCTACCTTTCGCACCGCAGACACGCAGCCGTTCGATCAGGCCTATCGGACGGATCCGGTATTCCGTTCATGGGCAGACACGAACCTCGCCGCTCACAAAGCCGATGGATATGCCATCGTTCAGATCAGCCTCAAGGCCCAAGGCGCCACGCCCGGCGATGCGTCATCGGCACAGATGCAGGTGATGGCGGATCTCGCTGAGCGCTATGGCCATGATGAGTTGCGCATCAGCCACGAGCAGAATGTGATCCTGCCCCATGTGCACAAATCCGACCTGCCTGCGCTGCATGCAATCCTCAAACAGCATGGGCTCGCGACCGCCAATATCGGCCTGATCTCCGACATCATCGCCTGCCCCGGCATGGATTACTGCGCGCTTGCCACGGCCCGGTCGATCCCGATCGCTCAGGAAATCGCAACGCGCTTTGACGAGCTCAAGCTCGAGCACGAAATCGGCGATCTGAAAATCAAGATTTCGGGCTGCATCAATGCCTGCGGACACCACCATGTGGGCCATATCGGCATCCTCGGGCTTGACCGCGCCGGCGTCGAAAACTACCAGATCACGCTGGGCGGCGACCACACCGAGAACGCCGCATTGGGCCAACGCACCGGCCCCGGCTTTTCGGCGGACGAGATCATCCCAGCGATCGAGCGCCTGATCGGGGCATATCTCGACATCCGCGAAAGCCGCGACGAGAGCTTCATCGAAGCCTACCGGCGCGTTGGCATGGCTCCGTTCAAGGCGGCGCTCTATCCCCAAACGGCCGTAGCGGCAGAGTAACCCAATGCTTCTTCTCGCCGAAAATACGCTTCCCGAAGGGTCGGCCCGCCCGGATGCCGATGTGCTGGTCAGCGCGCTCAATGCGAAACTGACCCATCACGGTGCCACCGACGTGCTTCGGGCCGCCTTCGACGCGATCCCGAACCTTGCCTTGGTCTCGTCATTCGGGGCCGAGTCTGTCGTGCTTCTTCATCTTGCAGCCATCACGCGCCGCGACGTTCCAGTGCTCTTCATCGACACCCAGATGCTCTTTCCCGAGACGCTGGCCTATCAGCTGGAGATTGCAGAGCGTCTACGCCTGCAGAACGTCCGGATCATCCGGGCAACGAACATCGCAGACCATGATCCGGACGGCTCTCTGCATCTGCGCAACCCCGACGCCTGCTGCCATCTGCGCAAGACAGCGCCCCTGCAAGATGCGCTTATGCCGTTCGACGGCTGGATCACCGGGCGCAAAAGATATCAATCCGGCCGCCGCGCCAGTCTAGATTTCTTCGAGGTCGAAGATGGCACCGGGCGGATCAAGGTCAACCCGCTGGCCCGGTGGGTACCGCAGGACATTCAGGATTACATGATCGAAAACCGGCTGCCGCGTCACCCGCTGGTGGCGCAGGGTTATCCAAGCATCGGTTGCACCCCCTGCACGTCGCCGGTGGCCGAAGGCGAAGACCCCCGCGCAGGACGTTGGCGCGGGCAGGACAAAGACGAATGCGGCATTCATTTCGTGAATGGCAAACTGGTGCGGACAGGAGCAGCATCATGACAATTATCGTGACCGATCAGGGTTTTGGACCCGACACCTGGAGCGCGGGCTACACGCCCATGGGCGAAGCCGCCAACGATGTCCGTGCGCTCGACATCCCATCCGATGCCGACCCTGCCGAGATCCCGCTCTCGGCCGAGATCATCCGCGTCGACTTTCCCAGCTTTTCCGACGGGCGCGGCTTTACCATCGCGCGGATGCTGCGGCTGCGGGGCTATCGCGGACGGCTGCGGGCCAAGGGGCACATCATAGCGGATCAATACGCCATGGCCCGACGGGCCGGTTTCGACGAGGTCGAGATCAGCCAGGCACTGGCCGCAAGGCAACCGGAAGACCAGTGGATCTTCCGTGCCGACTGGCGGGCCCATGACTATCAGGCCCGCCTGCGCGGCTGATTGCCCTCTTTCGACTCAAGAAATCCCTTCCTAAAACAAGAGGCACAGGTGTAAACCTGCGTTGACACATCATGACCGAGCATCGACCCGTGAACCAAGAAACCGCCGTCAAGGCCCCCACGCTGCCCGACGCCCAGACCGTCACCAAGGTCGAGCATTGGACGGACCGCTTGTTTTCCTTCCGCGTGACGCGGCCCGCCTCGTTGCGGTTCCGCTCGGGTGAATTCGTGATGATCGGCCTGATGGGCGACCCGGACCCCGAGACCGGCAAGCAGAAACCGATCCTGCGGGCCTATTCCATCGCCTCGCCCGCATGGGATGATGAGCTCGAATTCTATTCGATCAAGGTGCAGGACGGCCCGCTCACATCCAAGCTGCAGCACATCCAGCCGGGCCAGCAGATTATCCTGCGCCCCAAACCCGTGGGCACGCTGGTTCATGACGCGCTGCTGCCGGGCAAGCGGATCTGGTTCTTTGCCACCGGCACCGGCTTTGCCCCCTTCGCCAGCCTGCTGCGCGAACCAGAGACCTACGAAAACTACGACGACGTGATCATCACCCATACCTGCCGCGACGTGGCGGAGCTGGAATATGGCCGCCGCCTGATCGAAGAGCTGAAAGCCGACGAGATGATGATCGAGCTTCTGGGCGCCGATAACCTGGCTAAGATCCGGTACTATCCGACGACGACCCGGGAACAGAGCCCGAAGATGGGGCGCATCACGACGCTGCTGCAGGACGGCACGGTCTTTCGCGACCTCGGCATCGATGGCATCAGCGCCGATACCGACCGTGCCATGGTGTGCGGCAGCCTCGATTTCAACACGGACATGAAGGCGCTGCTCGAAGGATTCGGGCTTGAGGAAGGTGCCAATTCCGACCCCAAGCACTACGTCGTGGAAAAAGCCTTTGTGGGCTGAAACCCGCGCCGATTTTCGCCGGTGCCATGCCACCGGCCGAAACTTCGTATCGAGAATATCACAGCAAGGCCTGACAAGGGGCGTGTCCCCTTGTATTCTGGCTTGAATAAGAGATACCCGACCGCTACTTACATCGCTCCATAAGGCAACGACACAAGGACATTCACCATCGCTCGCAGACCCCACAACGCGCCGCCGCAAAGGGAAACCGGCCCGCGCGTAAACGACCGCATCCGCGCCACCGAAATCCGGCTTATCGGCGCTGATGGAGAAAACGTAGGCGTCGTCAGCCCGGCACGGGCCATGGACCTCGCCGATCAGGCCGGCCTTGACCTCGTGGAAATTTCGCCGAACGCAAGCCCGCCGGTTTGCAAGATCATGGATTTCGGCAAGTTCAAATACGAACAGCAAAAGCGCGAGAGCGAAGCGCGCAAAAAGCAAAAGACCATTGAGATCAAAGAGGTCAAATTCCGGCCGAACACGGACACCAACGACTATGACGTCAAGATGCGCAACGTGTTCAAATTTCTCGAGAACGGCGACAAGGTAAAGGTCACCTTGCGGTTCCGTGGTCGCGAGATGGCGCACCAGAACCTGGGCCGCGAACTGCTTGAGCGTGTTGCTGAGGACGTCAAAGAACTCGGCAAGATCGAAAACATGCCCAAGATGGAAGGCCGTCAGATGGTCATGATGATCGGGCCCATGCCGCAAAAGGGCTGAGCGACGATCGGTCTACGTAAGAAAGCGTCGCACTGCGGCGCTTTTTTCGTTTTAGACCCCATGTTACCTCAGTCGCCGGGGTGGGCATCGCCGCCGCGCGGCCGGGGCCGGGTCGGGATCTCTTTCAACAGACCACCGACCCCCATGGCCGATATGTCCTTCTGGTCCAGTTCGACACCGCAGATCAACCGCTCCAGCACCCAGTCGGCCCCGTTCATCGCCGGTGAGCGGGCACAGCCAGGCAGCCCAATCACCGGCTTTTCGCCCAAGGCCCCGAAAAACAGCAGGTTCCCCGGATCGACCGGCATGCCATAGGCCGTCACTGTTCCCCCTGCCCGGCGCAACGCTTCTGGGGCCACATCATGCGGGTCGGATGTGGCCGAGGCGGTCAGAACGAAAACGAACTCACCGGCTGCATCCGAAATGGCCTCGGCCAGCGGAGTCTCGACATGGCCAACCACGACCCGATCAGTGAGACCCAGGCCCAGCCTGTCGAGCCGCTCCGCCAACGCTGCGCGGCCCTTGCGGCTGGGTGTTTCGTTGCCGACGCGCGTCTCAATCAGGGTCGCCATGCCGTAGACCGGCGGGCGCAATCGCAGAGTGGCTCGCGCATCGCCGCAGACCTCTTTCAACGCATCCTCGGGCACCGCATAGGCGATGATCTTGATCGTCGCGACCATCTGTCCGGCCTCGACACGCTGGTATTGCGGCAGCGTCGCCAGCGTGATCATCGGATGCACGGCATTCATGCCATCAATGCGAGGGACATCAAGGGCGAGGATACCCGGCCCCGTCGCATAAAGGTTCACCCGACCCGCGCCCGCACCGCTGGCCCTCAGCCCCGAGCTCTCGGTCAGAATTGCGTCGGCCAAAGCCTGAGCAGCGGCGTTTTCCTCGATGTCGCCGGGCTCCAGCACTGCGGCGATCACTTCAGAATGGCCCGCATCCTGCAGTGTCGCGATCGCATCCGCCGTCAGGACAGACCCTTTGGCCAGCCGTCCCCGCTCGGGCAGACGCAGCGAATGGGCCAGGATCGCACCTTCGGCCTCGGCCAGTGGTATGGGCCCGAACTTCACGACGCGCGCCGCAAGGTCTGGATCATCTCGGCAAGGATCGACACCGCGATCTCCTGCGGGCTGGCCGCCCCTATATCAAGACCGATGGGCCCGTGGATCCGGCCGATATCGGCATCGCTGAACCCGGCCTCCTGCAGACGCGCGACGCGCTTGGCATGGGTCCGGGTCGAACCGAGGGCACCGATATAGAACGCCTTTGACTTCAGCGCCAAACCGATCGCCGGATCGTCGAGCTTGGGATCATGGGTCAGCAAGACCAGTGCCGTCCGGGTATCGAGGCCATACTCGGCCAGCGCCTCGTCCGGCCAATCGCTGAGGATCGTCTCGCCGGGAAACCGCGCCTCGGACCCGAAGGCGCCGCGCGGGTCGATCAGCACCGGATCGAAACCGGCAATGCGCGCCATCGGAAGCAAGGCCTGTGCGATATGGACAGCACCCACAACCGCAAGGCGAAGGGGCGGGTTGTGGATGGCGACAAACGTCTTTTCGTCTTCCTCAAAACCCGACCGGTCAGAGGCAAAGCGCGCCGGAAAGCCATCCATGCTGATCTGTCGCACGCCGGTATCGGTGTCGACGGAATAGGCTATGGGCTCGCGATTGGCCCGGGCCGCGACAAGTTTGGCCAACATGTCCTCGGGCATGGCCGCTCCGATGGGTTCGACCAGCACGCGGATCGTGCCACCGCAGGCCAGCCCCACGGCAAAGGCGTCGTCGTCGCTGACCCCGTATTCCAGCATCCGCATCTGGCCTTTATCAAGCGCATCCTGCGCTTCGAGAACGACAGCTCCTTCGACGCATCCGCCCGACACCGAACCCTGCATCTCTCCGTCCCCTGCGATGACCAGCTGCGCGCCCACACGGCGGGGTGCGCTGCCCCAGGTTTCGACAACCGTTGCCAGTGCCGCGCCGCGGCCCGAACGGTGCCAATCCAGTGCTTTTTCAGGTGCTTCGTCCAGAACGCTCATGTGATTTCTCCCCCGATCATGATCGACCCTTTCCGCCAATCATTCACCCCCGACTTCGGTCGCATGGGGCCGGCATCGTCGCCAATGGGAAACGTATTGTCGGGGAACTGTCAGAGCAAGGGGCACATCGGCTTGCGCAGCCGCACGCGCCCAACTAAGTTCTTAACATCTCGCATTCGGAGCCACTCATGCCGATCGCAGCCCAGGAAATCGAAGACCTCATCCGTGCAGCTTTTCCCGACGCCAAGATCACCATCACCGATCTTGCCGGCGACGGAAATCACTATGCGGCCGAGGTGATCGATCAGTCTTTCAAGGGCCAGAACAGGGTCCAGCAACAGCGCGCGGTCTATGCCGCGCTCAAGGGCAAGATGGATGGCAGTAACGGCGAACTGCACGCCTTGGCTCTGACAACGAAGGCTCCGGATTGATGGAGCCGGTCGCCCTGACAACCTCCGGCCATATGCAGGGCCAAACCCCCAGAGGAAAGAAAACATGACCGAAGTAAAGGACCGCATCCAGGACACCATCACGCAGAATGACGTGGTGCTTTACATGAAAGGCACCAAGTCCATGCCGCAATGTGGGTTCTCAAGCCGGGTCGCCGGGGTGCTGAACTACATGGGCGTCGATTATCAGGACGTGAACGTCCTCGACGACGAAGGCATCCGTCAGGGCATCAAGGAATTTTCGGACTGGCCAACCATCCCACAGCTATACGTGAAGGGTGAATTTGTCGGTGGCTGCGACATCATCACCGAGATGACCCTGTCGGGCGAGCTGGATACCCTGCTTGAAGATAACGGTGTCACCTACGACAAGGATGCCGCGAACAAGATCCGGGAAGCCAACGCCTCCTGATCCCTGAGCAGTCGCCGGGCCTCTGTAGAAGGTCTTGGGTCTCTTACGGCATCGGGAATTTCGGAAGCAAACTAGAACAGCGGATGAGTCGCTTCCGGCTCATACATAAAGCGTTTCGGACCCCAAGGTCTGAAGCGCTTGACACCTAAAGTGCCAGATCACACCCTCCCCGGAACCATCAGACTGCTCATGACTTTCGGGAGGCTTCTTGTCGCAAACAGACACTATCAGATCTGCTTGCAGTGCAATGACGAAGTACGTCGCATACATGCTTACCTCCCGGCATCTCGGCTACGAGAGCCACGTCGCAAACGCTGGTTCCAGGTTAAGTGGTCCGGCAATCTCTCTCTTCGAAAGCGGCGCCTCTCTTCTCAACAAACTCAATCTGCTCGAGGACGATGGTCGTCTGCTGTCGAAATCAACGGACAGCTTTGACGATCACTTTGCCGGTGGTCAATTTGACGGAATGTTCGATGAAATTCTCAGAATCTATTTGGGCCTCGCAGATTGGAGTGGCGAAGTCGAAACGAGACGAAAGCCTTTTCGTGTACCTTCCGCACACCTTGAATGTCTGATGCCGCTTACGAGACTTGGGTATCTGCTCTCGGTCTCGGATGAAGTCTGCTGGACGGGCAAAGCATCCGAGGCGATGATTTGGTCCGGTGCCTGGACGCACGAAGGGCAATCAAGTTTAGAACTTCGGGAAAAGACGGCGGACCAAATGGCAAGCAGCGCCTTGGGTACGCTGCCCGGCAATATTTGGCGGCTGGCACGAGAGAACCCCGAAAAGGCCTACTGGCCCGTGTTCCATCACCTGAACGCACTATGGAACCCGGATGACCACTGGACAAAGGTACCGGAGTGCGACGTCATATATCGTGTGATTGAACTCGCCGGCAAAAAGTAAAGGGTCTTGCAATTCTGCAAGTTCGTGAGCCTCAGAACTTGCAGTTGAGTGACAAACCCGCGCTCCGCTTTGGCACACAGCTCGGCATCCGCTGAGCGCGCAGCCAGTTCCTGAAACCCTGGCGGCAAAGATATCCTGACGACAGCAGGCAACTACGGACAAATCAATGAGAAGGCCAGCGCAGGCTGATTGCCGTCGAAGACCCGGACGACTCCGGCATTGGGCCAACGGACCGTCACAAGCACAGTGGGGGAACACATGTGGAAAGAGTGAGACCGGCAGGGCCAAAAAAGAGTGTATAAACAGCGTCTTCTGCCTGTGAGATGGCGGAGGCTGTGGGATTCGAACCCACGGGACGCTCTCACGCCCAACGGTTTTCAAGACCGCCGCATTCGACCACTCTGCCAAACCTCCGCGTTGGGCCTCTCTACGGGGTGATCCTTGATTCGGCAATTCGCTGAAAGCACGGAATTTCTGGGGAATTCTGCCGATCCTCGTCAGCAAACCTTTTCACGCGGCGAGGCACCCGTTAATCTATCGGCAAAATTCAGCCAAAAATGGCGGGCCCACGCGGCCGAAGGGATCGAGCAGCAAGGAACCAACGATGGGCGGGGCAATTTTCAATCTGGATAAGCAGTTTCTGTCAGGCTTGGCCCTTGCATCGGTCCTGGCCCTGACCGGCTGCGAGGATGGCGGCGGATTTAACCTGGCCGACGCATTCAAAACGGACGCAACCCGCGCATCTACTACCGATGAAGGCGCCCCGGCAGCAGAGGCAGAAACCGTCACCCGCATCGTCGAGGCCCCCGACGTCTTTGAAGCAAACGAATCCGGCCTCTGGGATGGGCGCCCGTCCCTGGGCGGTACATGGGTTGCGCATCCGGACGTGACCGCACCCGAACGGGTTCGCATCGTGAATGCGGACAACGGCCGGACGATCGAAGGCGCATTGTTCAAGCGCGAACGCGAATTGCCCGGCCCGCGGATTCAGGTGTCGTCGGACGCTGCCGCCGCGCTTGGCATGCTTGCAGGTTCCCCCACAACACTGGAAGTCGTGGCCCTGCGCGAAGAAACCGTGGTGATCGAGCCCGAAGTGCCGGTCACCCTTGAGGAACCCGCGCAACTGGAACAGGCCACACTCGACCCCGCCCCGACCGAAGAGACGGCAAGCAGTCCGGCACCCGAGGTGGCTGGTGTCGCGGCAGCGTCAACAGCCGCGGGCGCGATCACCGAAACGACGCTTGACCCGATCGAGGCCGCCGATGCCGCGATCGATGCGGCCGCCCCCACCCCGGCTGAAAGCACAGAAGTCGAGACCGCTGCGACATCCGCTGTTGCGGCCGAAACACCTGCCGCCGCGAACCCGCTTCTGAGACGTCCCTATGTTCAGGTCGGTATCTTCAATGTCGAAGCCAACGCCAACCTCGCAGCCGATCAGTTGCGGACGATGGGTATCGTGCCCTCGATCCTGCCTGGCACCCGCGATGATGGCGAGGCGTTCTGGCGGGTTGTCGTCGGCCCGGCCTCAACCTTGCAGGAACGTCGCGAAGTCTTGCGAGATATTCGCGAGCAGGGCTTTCCCGACGCCTATCCCGTGACCAACTAACAGGAAGGAGCCCGTCATGATCCGCATCCTTTCGCTGTTCGCGATCTTACTTTCAATGACGCTGCCCGCCGCGGCCTTTGAAACCCGTGCCGAGGCCGCCTTTGTCATGGACCAGACAACTGGCACCGTCCTGCTCAGCAAGAACGCCGATCAGCCGCTGCCGCCAGCCTCGATGTCCAAGCTGATGACGCTTTACATGGCGTTTGAGGCGATCCGGGCGGGTCGGCTGTCGCTGTCCGAAGAGCTGCCGGTCTCGACCAAGGCAATGTCCTATGGCGGCTCGACCATGTTTCTCGACACGACGGACCGGGTCACTGTCGAGGATCTGCTGCGTGGCATCATCGTCCTGTCAGGCAACGATGCCTGTGTCGTCATCGCCGAGGCGCTGAGCCCCGATGGAACAGAGGCCGGGTTCGCCCGCATGATGACACAGCGGGCCCAGAAGATGGGCATGACCAACTCGACCTTCACCAACTCAAACGGCTGGCCGCAAGCGGGTCACCTGATGTCGATGCGGGATCTGGCACTCGTCTCAAACCGGATCATAACGGATTTCCCGGAATTCTATCCGCTCTTCGCCGAAACGGAATACGCCTTTGACGGGCGGGCGCCGTCGAACATCCGGAACCGCAACCCCCTGCTCCGCCTCGGGATCGGGGCCGATGGGCTGAAAACCGGCCATACGCAAGAGGCGGGCTATGGCCTTGCCGGATCTGCAAAGCAAGGCGATCGCCGGGTGATCTTTGTTTTCTCGGGATTGCCGTCCGTCCAGATCCGCGCACAGGAGGCCGAAGCCATCGTGAACTGGGCGTTTCGTCAATTTGCCCAGAAACCGGTGGCAACGGCAGGCCAGCGCATCGCATCGGCTGACGTCTGGATGGGGGAAAGCCCCACTGTTGGCCTTGTCCCGGCCGAAGATATCAGCGTCTTGCTGCCAGTTCTGAACGCGAATGAGGTCGAGGCCGAGGTTGTTTATACGGGCCCCTTTCAGGCCCCCATCACGAAGGGTCAGGAACTGGCGCAATTGGTGGTAAAGCCCGAGGGATTGCCGGATCAGGTCTTTTCCCTCGTGGCCGAAACCGACGTCGCCCATGGTGGCTTTATGGCGAGGATGACAACGGCGGCCTTCAAGCTCTTTGAACAGGTCGTCCAGATGCCCGAGGGAGCATCGTGAGCGGCAAGGGCCTGTTCATTTCCTTTGAAGGCATCGATGGATCGGGAAAATCAACGCAGGCGCGCCTGTTGGCCGAGGGGCTGAAGGCCGCTGGACATGACGTGGTGCTGACCCGCGAACCGGGCGGCAGCCCGGGTGCGGAAGAGATCCGCGCGCTTGTCCTTCAGGGTGATCCGGACCGGTGGTCGGCCGAGACCGAGATCCTGCTTTTCACCGCAGCCCGCCGCGACCATCTAGAACGGCTGATTGGGCCCGCCATCGAAGACGGTAAGATCGTGATCTGCGACCGCTACGCAGACAGCACCCGGCTTTATCAGGGGCTTTCGCGGGGCGATCTGCGGGCCACCGTCGATCAGCTCCACACGCTGATGATCGGGCGCGAGCCAGACCTGACGATCCTGATCGATATGGACCCCGAGACGGGATTGAAACGCGCCCTCGGCCGAAATGGTAACGAAGAACGGTTCGAAACCTTCGGCCAGGACATGCAGCGACGGATGCGCGACGGATTTCTGGCCCTCGCGGACGAGTTCGCCGACCGCTTCCGCGTGATCGACGGCAACCGACCCGTCGAGGCCGTGGCCGACGAAGTGCTAGCCACGGTCAACGCCGCGCTCGCCTCCGAAACGGCCTGATGCTCAGTTATCAGCACGCCTATCACGCCGGAAACCTCGCCGATGTGCACAAGCACGGCCTGCTGTCTTGGATCCTGTCCTATCTGACGAAGAAGGATAAACCGCTCAGCTATATCGAAACGCATGGCGGGCGCGGTCTCTATGATCTGGCCGGTGCCGAAGCTCTCAAAACGGGCGAGGCCGCCCAAGGCATTGCGCGTGCAAAGGATTGGTTTCCTGCGGATCATCCATATTGCCGGGTTCTGGAATGCGTGGCGACGAGCCACGGAACCGCCGCCTATCCGGGGTCACCGTTGATCGCGCACACCTTGCTGCGCAAGGAGGACGCAATTGACATCGCTGAATTGCATCCGGCGGAGTATGAGGCCCTAAGGCAAATCCTGCCCAGCAGGTCGTGTCACCGCCAAGACGGTTTCGAGCGCGCCCACAGCCTGCTACCACCGACACCCAGACGAGGGCTAATCCTGATCGACCCTAGTTTCGAGGTGAAGGCGGACTACGACGCAATCCCGGGACATATCCGGAAATGGCACAAAGCATGGAATGTCGGGATCATAATGCTGTGGTACCCGATCCTGACCTCCGGGGCACACAATCCAATGACGGTCGCCCTGCGCCGGGACCACCCTGACGCCATGCTGCACGAGGTCCGCTTTCCGCCCGCGCGGCCGGGGCACGGGATGGTCGGTTCCGGCATGTTTGTGGTCAATCCGCCATACGGATTGAGCGAAGAAGCCGCACGCCTGAAACAACACTTTGACCGGCTCTGATTTCGGCGCATTCTGACGGCTCAAAAGACCGTCAGAGACCGATGTTCGAACGCCTGTTTCCGCGCCGCGCCGCTTCCAAACCCGAACTGCCGCAGCCCAATCCGCAGCTGGCTTTGGGTGCCCTGCTGGTCCGTGTTGCATTTGCTGATAGGGACTACAAAGCCAGCGAAATCGGCGCGATCGACCGTATCCTTGCCTCGACCTTCGACCTTGGGCCGATCGAGGCAGCCAAGCTGCGGGCCACGTGCGAAGCGTTGGAACGCGACGCGCCCGGCACATCCGACTTTGCAAGGATCCTGCGGGAAGAGGTCGACTATGCGCATCGCAAGGATCTCGCCCTCGCGATGTGGCAGGTTCTGCTGGCCGATGGTCAGGAGGCCGAAATCGAGGAAGCCGTCCTGCACCAGATCGAAGCGGCGCTTGGGATCACGGCAGAGGACAGCATCGCGATCAAGCGTGCCGCCCATGGTGAATAGCTTGGCCCGGCGGATCGAAAGCAATATATCCGATCCATGTTTGGAGATTTCCTGAGACGGCTGACCGAGCCGCAGCCCGCCACCCTGCCCGACGAAGACGCCCGCCTTGCCCTGACGGCCTTGCTGGTGCGGGTCGCACTGTCTGACGGCCACTATGATGCGTCCGAGAAGGATCGGATCGACCGGATCGTGACCGCGCGCTATGGCCTCTCGCCCTTCGAGGCGACCAAGCTGCGTAGTGATGCCGAGGCGCTGGAGGCTGAAGCCCCCGACACCGTGCGCTTTACCCGCGCAATCAAGGATGCCGTGCCCTACGATGACAGGGTCGGTGTGATCGAAGCACTGTGGCAGGTGGTCCTGGCCGACGGCGTACGGGAACAGGAAGAAGACGCGCTGCTGCGCCTCGTGTCCAACCTCCTTGGTGTCACGGATCGGGACAGCGCCCTCGCCCGTCAACGTGTCGCCAACGGATGATTGCAAGCCTTGGCATGTATGACATGCCCCATCTACGCGGCGCGACCGATCGGTTCTGGTCTGCTATCGCTGCCGGGCTTGAAGGGGCACCCGCAACCCTGACCCGCGACACGGACCTTTGGGAGATCTGGCAATCCCCGGATCTGGTGCTGGCGCAAACCTGTGGGATGCCATACCGCACCAGACTGCACGGCAAGGTCGAACTTGTCGGAACCCCTGACTACGATCTGCCCGATTGCCCGCCCGGGCACTATTTCAGCTACATCATCCAGCGACGGAGCGATCGGCGCGATTTACGCCAGCTCGCGACAGGCGGGATCATGGCCTTTAACGACGCCCTGTCGCAATCCGGATGGGCCGCGCCACTGACCTTTATGGCGGGGCTGGGGCTTCGGCCCGAAAGGACAAAGCAAACCCATTCGCATCTCGGCAGCATCAGCGCCGTCTTGCAGGAACAGGCGGACTATGCGGCGATTGACGCCGTCACACTGATGATCTGGGCGCAGAACGACATGGATGCCATGGCACTCCTCGATACCCTCGCGCGGACCAGTCCCACACCGGCACTGCCCTACATCACGGCCATCGGCCGCGATCCCGCGCCCGTGGCCAAGGCCATCGGGGCAGCGATTGACAACCTGACCCATGAAGATCGATGCGATTTGCGCCTGCGCGGGTTCGTTGACATCCCGGCATCCGAGTATCTTGCGGTTCCGGCACCGCCTTCTGCGTAAGCAAGCGCCTGTCCCAGCGTCAATTCGCGCCCAAAGAGGCGATTCACCCGTGGACAAGGCCCCGAATTTGCGTCCTTATGCCGTGTGACCCGCAGCAGCTCGGCCGCCTCGTGACAGAAACACCCGTTATTGAAATCAGAGACCTCCACAAGGCGTATGGCAACCTGGAGGTTTTGAAGGGCGTGGATATCGCGGCGCGGCGGGGGGATGTCGTATCGCTCATCGGATCGTCGGGATCCGGGAAATCGACGCTGTTGCGGTGCTGCAATCTTTTGGAAGAAAGCCAGCAGGGCGAGGTGATCTTCAAGGGTGAGCCGGTCCATTGGCGCGGCACCAGCCACAACCGGCATCCGGCCGACGCCAAGCAAGTGCTGCGTATCCGGACCAACCTCTCGATGGTCTTCCAGCAGTTCAATCTGTGGGCCCATATGACAATCCTTCAGAACGTGATGGAGGCCCCCGTCACCGTGCTGAAACGGGACCCGGCAGAGGTCGAGCAATCGGCACGTCAGTATCTTGCCAAGGTCGGCATCGGCGACAAGTGCGACGTCTACCCCGCGCAATTGTCAGGGGGACAGCAACAGCGCGCCGCCATCGCGCGCGCGCTGTGCATGGAACCCGAAGCACTGCTTTTCGACGAACCGACCAGCGCGCTCGACCCCGAACTGGAACAGGAGGTCGTGAAAGTCATCAAGGACCTCGCTGCCGAGGGCCGTACAATGCTGATCGTAACCCACGACATGAAACTGGCAGCAGATGTGTCGGACCATGTCGTGTTTCTGCACCAGGGCCTGATCGAAGAAGAAGGCCCACCCGCGGCGCTGTTCGGCGCACCGAAATCAGAACGCCTGCGCGGTTTTCTATCCGCGACACGCGCCGCCTAAACAACATAAACCAAAGGGAGTAACCTCATGAAAAATCTCATCATATCAACCGCAGCTATCACAGTCGCGGCCACCTTGGCTTTCGCCGACGGCCACGCTCAGACAGTACGGATGGGCACCGAGGGCGCCTACCCTCCGTACAACTTCATCAACGATGCCGGCGAAGTTGACGGTTTCGAGCGTGAACTGGGTGATGAGCTTTGCGCGCGTGCCGAGCTGACCTGTGAATGGGTCAAGAACGACTGGGACAGCATCATCCCGAACCTCGTGTCATCGAACTACGACACGATCATGGCCGGGATGTCGATCACGGCGGAACGGGATGAGGTCATCGACTTCACGCAGAACTACTACCCGCCGACCGCATCGGCTTACGTCGCGGCATCGGAAGGCGTTGATCTCGAGGGCGGCGTTGTCGCGGCACAGACTGCAACAATCCAGGCCGGCTACATCGCCGAAAGCGGTGCCACGCTGGTCGAATTCGCGACACCTGAAGAAACAGTCGCCGCTGTGCGAAACGGCGAAGCCGATGCCGTCTTTGCCGACCGCGACTATCTTGCGCCGCTGGTCGAGGAATCGAACGGCGAGCTGATGTTTGTCGGCGATCCGGTCCCCCTGGGCGGTGGCGTTGGCATGGGCCTGCGCGAAAGCGATACCGAACTGCGTGAAAAGTTCGACGCCGCGATCACCTCGATGAAGGAAGATGGCAGCCTGAACGAACTTCTCATCAAGTGGTTCGGCGAAGAAATCCAGACCTACTAAGCGACAGATGGGGTGAGCCACGCGCTCACCCCACCTCCTGAATGTTTTCGTTCTGCTCAGATCCAGACACGCTCGGCACAGGGCGTTGGCTCGCCTGTTATCTTACGACGGGTGTGCATTTTTCGTTCTATCTGAGCTTTTTGAAAGTTATTGGCATTCTCGCAGTGACAGCCCCGGTGGCGCTCGCCTTTGGCTTTCTCGGCGCGATGGCAGCGCGGGCACGCAATATCATCCTGTCCGGCATCGGTAATGCCTATATCGCCATCGTTCGGGGTGTGCCGGATATCGCGTTCTTCCTGTTCTTCGTGATCGCACTCGACCAGGCCTTTGAATGGCTGCGGCACAAAACGCTCTGCCCCGACTGGGACCAGCCCATCCGGCAAGGCACCGATTTCCTGGTCTGCCCGCAGGCGAAACTACCCCTCGGCACCGCACCGGAAGTCATTCACGAAACCTACGCATTCGGCTTGGCTGTCATCACCTTCGCGCTGGTTTTCGGCGCCTTTGCCGCCAACGTCCTCTTTGGCGCGATGCGGGCGGTGCCCAAGGCGCAGCTTGAAACGGCAGAAGCGTATGGCATGTCCCCCAGCCAGACATTCTGGCGGGTCCTTGTGCCGCAGATGTGGGTCTATGCCCTGCCCGGCCTTTCGAACCTCTGGCAGATCCTGATCAAGGCGACACCGCTGCTCTTTCTGCTCGGCATCGAAGACGTCGTCTATTGGGCGCGCGAACTGGGCGGCACCAAGACCGCGCGCTTCACCGACTATCCGCACGGGGACTGGCGGATGTGGTATTTCCTCGCCCTCTTGGTCTTTTACCTCTTCATGACATGGGCCTCGGAAAAGGTGCTGGGTCGTCTCATGGTGCGCCTTACTCATGGGCAGGCCACGACGGGCGGCGAAGCGCAACGAAAGGCAGCCGCGTGAGCTGTTGGGAAACGATACAGGCCTACGGGCTGCGGTCGGTCGGGATTGGCGAGCGCCTCTTGCCACGCAGCGACTTTACCCTTTGTGAACACTTTACGCTGATCGGTTCCGGCATGATCTGGAACATCTATTTCGGCATCCTCGCGCTCTGCACCGGGTTCTTCCTTGCGACCGCAGTTGCCATGGCCAAGGCTTCGTCGAACCCGCGGCTGCGGGTACCGGCCGAGTGGTTCATCTTCATCTTCCGTGGCTCACCGCTCTTTATCCAGTTCTTCTTTGCCTATTTCCTCTTTCTGAACCTCAAGGGCGTCTATCCGTTTTTCGACCTGTTCACCGCGGCGTGGCTCGGGGCGCTGATCGTCCTGTTCCTGAACACTGCCGCCTATTCCGCACAGATCTTCTATGGCGCGCTGCAGGCCATCCCGAAAGGTGATGTCGAGGCCGCGGACGCCTACGGACTTTCCGGATGGAGCCGGTTCCGGCGGATCGTTTTCCCGACCATGCTGCGACTTGCCTGGCCCGCCTACACGAACGAGGCGATCTTTCTGTTCCAATCGACCACCCTGGTCTATTTTTCGGGCTTTCCAGCGTGGCAGCAACGCGGCGACGCGCTCTATTATGCGAATTACTTCGCAGACAAGACGTTCAACCCGTTCGTGCCCTACCCAATCCTCGCCTTCTATTTCATCCTGCTGACGCTGATGATCGTGGGGATCTTCGCTGTGGTGAACCGAAGGCTCAACCGCCATCTGCCAGCAGTTCAGCGCCCTCGCGTCCGGCTGCGGCCAAACCTCATTCGCTGATGTCTGACTGGCTGGCCCAACATCCCGAAATCCGTGCCCTGCGGGTGGCAGCGTGTGACCTGAACGGCGTGCCTCGGGGCAAGCGGCTGCCCGTCGACAGCGCGGAAAAGATCGCTTCGGGTGCTGTCCGCTTTCCTTATTCGGTCCTCAACCTCGATATCTGGGGCGACGACATCGCCGACAGCCCGCTGGTTCTGGCCTCGGGCGATCAGGATGGCGTCCTGAAACCGACCGAGCGTGGGTTTCTGCCCGTTCCATGGCTCGAAACGCCGACAGCGATGATGCCGGTTTCGATGTTCCATGAAGATGGGCGGCCCTTCGATGGCGATGCCCGCCACGCCCTCTCAGGGGTTTTGAAACGGTTTCGTAACAAAGGCTTAACGCCTGTAGTTGCCACTGAGCTTGAATTCTTTCTGATCGACGACAGTCAGGCCGAGCTGGGCCCGCCCCGAGGGCCCATTTCACGGCGCCGACCAGCGGGCGGAGACATCCTGAGCCTCAGCACACTCGATCAATTCGATGGTTTTCTGACCGCGCTTTACGATGCCTGCGCCGCGATGGACATCCCGGCAGACGCAGCATTATCGGAAAGCGGGCTGGCGCAGTTCGAGATCAACCTGCGGCATCAGCCGGACGCGTTGAAAGCGGCGGATGACACGTGGCTGTTCAAGATGCTGGTCAAGGGCCTCGCCCGCCAGCATGGCTTTGCCGCCTCGTTTCTGGCCAAACCCTACGGCGATACCGCGGGGTCTGGTCTGCACATGCATTTCTCGGTCGTTGACGCAGACGGGCGGAACATCTTTGGCGGCGGATCCCCCGCGGGAAGCGACACGTTGCGCCACGCGGTTGAGGGCTGCCTTGCGGGGATGGCGGGATCGACCCTGATCTTTGCACCCCATGCAAACAGTTATGATCGCATGGTGCCCGGGGCGCATGCCCCGACAGGCATCGCCTGGGCCTACGAAAACCGGACAGCCGCCATTCGCATCCCGTCCGGCCCCGACGCGGCGCGGCGGATCGAACATCGAATGGCAGGCGCGGACGTGAACCCCTACCTGATGATTGCCGCCGTATTGGGGGCGGCCCTGAGCGGCATCGAGGAAGGCCGAATGCCCCCTGCGCCGATTACGGGGAACGCCTACGCGCTGAACCTGCCGCAGGTACCACAAACGTGGAAAGCGGCGATTGACGCGTTCGAGACATGCGATGTGGTCAAGACGATCCTTCCAGAAGAGCTGATCCGCAACCTTCTGTTCACCAAGCGTCAAGAGATTGAGCGGATGGCGCCGCTTGCGCCCGAGGAACAACGCGCCATCTATCTCGACACGGTCTGAGCCTCAGCTTATCGTGCGGGCGTAATCCTCAGGTGATCAATGAAAATCGGTATACTGCAAACGGGCCATGCACCCGAAGAATTGCTCGGGAAGCTTGGCGATTACGACGCCATGTTCGAACGGCTGCTGGGCGGCCATGGCTTTGAATTCGAAACCTTCAATGTCGTTGATATGGAATTCCCTGGCGGGCCGGATGCAGCAGATGGCTGGCTGATCACCGGATCACGGCATGGCGCCTATGAGGACCTGCCCTTTATCCCGCCGCTCGAGGACCTGATCCGCACCATCTATGACAGCCACCGCCCCCTGGTGGGCATCTGCTTTGGGCATCAGATCGTGGCGCAAGCGCTTGGCGGCAAGGTCGAGAAATTCGAAGGCGGTTGGGCGGTCGGGCGCACCGAATACACCTATCGGGGCACACCGATTGCCCTGAATGCCTGGCATCAGGACCAGGTCACCGAAGTACCCGATGGCGCGATGGTTATGGCGCATAACGAATTCTGCGAGGCCGCCGCCTTGGTCTATGGAGACCGGATCTGGACGATCCAGCCCCATCCCGAATTCGGATCAGAGGCTATCGAAGTTCTTGTCAAAACCAGAGGGCGCGGCGTGGTGCCCGATGACCAGCTTGATCAGGCGATCGCCGGTCTGCCCGATCCGACCGGCAGCGCGCGGATTGCCGAAGACATCGCGGCCTTTCTCAGACGGGAAAAGAAGGAGGCGGCAGCGTGAAAGACGATTGGGTTCAGGGACTGCCGCCCGCCGCGCAGACCTATCTCGAAGGTCGACGGCTGGACGAGGTCGAATGCATCATCGCCGATCTTCCCGGCATCGCGCGTGGCAAGGCAGTGCCCGCATCCAAGTTCGCGCGGCAGGACTATTTCCATCTGCCTGACAGCATCTTTTTCCAGACGATTACCGGCGATTGGGGCGAGGCCGCCGGGGATGAAGGCTTCATCGAAAAAGACATGACACTGCGCCCCGACATGAGCACCGCCAGTGCCGCGCCATGGACGGGCGACTGGACCCTGCAGGTCATCCACGACGCATATGACCGGGATGGGGTACCGGTACCATTTGCCCCGCGCAACGTACTCAAAAGGGTGGTTCAGCTTTATCGCGACAAGGGATGGGAGCCGGTGGTGGCCCCCGAGATGGAGTTCTTCCTGATTGCCCGCAACCTCGATCCCGCGCGCGATATCGAACCGATGGTCGGCCGGTCAGGCCGTCCGGCAGCAGCGCGCCAGGCCTATTCGATGACGGCAGTGGATGAATTCGGCCCCGTGATCGACGACATCTATGACTTTGCCGAAGCGCAGGGTTTCGAGATCGACGGCATCACCCAGGAAGGCGGCGCGGGGCAGCTTGAAATCAACCTCCGCCACGGCGATCCCGTCAAGCTGGCAGACGAGGTGTTTTACTTCAAGCGCCTGATCCGCGAGGCGGCGCTGCGCCACGACTGTTTCGCGACGTTCATGGCCAAGCCCATCGAGCATGAACCCGGCAGCGCGATGCATATCCACCATTCTTTGCTGGATATCGAGACGGGGCAAAACCTGTTCTCTGGCCCTCAGGGCGGCGACACCGACGCGTTCTTTTACTTCATCGCGGGGATGCAGAACCACCTGCCCGAGGCGCTCGCCGTCATGGCCCCCTTCGTTAACTCCTATCGGCGCTACGTTAAGGACCACGCGGCACCGATTAACCTCTCCTGGGCAAGGGACAACCGGACCACCGGCATTCGGATCCCCCTTTCCTCGCCGGATGCGCGGCGGGTCGAGAACCGCATCGCCGGGATGGACTGCAACCCCTATCTGGGTATCGCGGCCTCGCTCGCCTGCGGGTATCTGGGCCTTATTGAAGAACGGCGGCCCGATGCCCAATTCCGTGGAGATGCTTACGAGGGCGAAGGTGATATCCCAAGAGTACTGGGCAGCGCGCTTGATCTTTTCGACGGCGCGAAGTCGTTGCATGATGTTTTGGGGCCTGAATTCGCGCGGGTCTATTCCATCGTTAAACGGGCTGAGTACGAAGAGTTTCTTGCCGTCATCTCGCCATGGGAGCGTGAGCATCTGCTGCTGAACGTCTGATGCCCTTACACTGAACGGGCTGTTTGATCGGGGGACCGAATGAACCTGCTTTTTGCCAACGACAAGCCCGGTCGATATCCCAACAGCTGGTACGCCGCGACGGCACAACCCCTGGAGCCATTCGAGCCCCTCAAGGGTTCACACAAGGCGGATATCTGTGTCGTCGGGGCCGGATACACCGGGCTATCCGCAGCGCTTCATCTTGCGCAGGCGGGTCGGAAGGTCATTCTGCTCGAGGCACATCGTGTCGGCTTTGGCGCATCCGGTCGAAACGGCGGGCAGCTCGGGTCGGGCCAGCGGCAGGATCAGTACAGCTTGCAAAAAATGTTTGGGTCGGAAAAGGCCGCCGCACTCTGGCGCCTCGGCGAAGATGCCAAACACCTGGTGAAGTCCCTGATCACGGATCACAAGATCGAATGCCATCTAAGGCCCGGCATTGCATGGGCCGCCTCGTCAGAAGGCAGCTTTGACGAGATGCGGGCCTATGCCGATCTGATGAGCGAGAGCTATGATTACGATCTGGAGGTCCTGCCCCCTGACCAGTTTCGCGCCCTCTGTCCCAGCCCGGATTATCATGGCGGTATCATGGATTGGGACGCGGCCCATCTGCACCCCCTTGCCTTTGCGCTTGGCCTTGCGCGGGCGGCGGCCACGGCAGGTGTAACGATCCATGAACGCAGCACCGTCCACGACATCCGGCCGGGGACGCCGGCCAAGATCCGGACGGATGCGGGCGTGGTCGAGGCCGAACACGTCATTCTCGCCTGCAATGGCTATCTGGGTGGGCTCGACCGCAAGGTCGCCGCACGCGTCATGCCGATCAACAACTTCGTCGCGGCCACCGAACCATTGGGCGGGGACGCAAAGCGGGTTCTGACGCAGGAGATCGCGGTCGCCGACGACCGGTTCGTGGTGAACTACTTTCGGCTCAGCCACGATGGGCGTCTGCTTTTCGGTGGCGGGGAAAGCTATGGTTACCGCTTTCCACGCGACATCTCGGCGGTCGTACGAAAACCGATGACGCAGATTTTCCCGCATCTGGCCGACGTCCACATTGACTACGCCTGGGGCGGAACGCTGGCCATCACGATGAAACGGCTGCCCTACCTCGTCCGGCTTGGTCCCAACATGCTGTCGGCCTCCGGTTACTCCGGACACGGGTTGGGCACCGCGACCCATGCCGGTTTTCTGATGGCAGAGGCCATCAAGGGCGAAAGCGACGGGTTCGATGTCATGGCCAGCATCCCGGCCGCGCCCTTTCCCGGTGGAACGCTGGCGCGCAGCCCGCTCCTGGTGCTGGCCATGACCTGGTATGCCATGCGCGATCGGCTGGGGCTGTAGCAGCACTTTAAGATTGAAATCCGAAAACGATGGTTTTAGAAAGTTGAAAACCATTCATAAGGATTCTCAAATATGCAGCTCGCTGACCTGCACACCGCAGAACCTCTGCCGACCGAAGCCGAAGTCGCCATTCGGGAATTGCTGCAATCGGGTGACCTGTTCCGCTACACTGCGGACAAGGACGCCCCAGTCTCGTTGTTGGAGTCCGAATTCGCCGAGATGATGGGCAGCCGGTATGCCCTTGCCGTGTCATCATGCTCTGCCGCGCTGTTTCTGACGCTGAAGGCTCTCGATCTGCCACGGGACGCGCGCGTGATGATCCCGGCATTCACCTTCGCCGCTGTTCCATCGGCCGTGGTTCATGCCGATTGCCTGCCGGTGCTGTGCGAGGTTGGCGAGAATTACCGGATCGACATCGAGGACTTCGCGAAGAAGCTTCCCACCGTTTCCGCAGTGATCATCAGCCACATGCGGGGTCATACCTCGGACATGGACGCGATCATGGCGCTTTGTGACGCCGCTGACGTACCGGTCATCGAAGATGCCGCACATTCGCTGGGCACGCTGTGGCATGGTAAAAAGATCGGCACGCTTGGTCGGATCGGATGTTTTTCATTCCAGTCATACAAGATGATCAACGCCGGTGAGGGCGGGATCCTGATCACCGACGATGCAGACCTGGCCGCCCGGGCGATCCTGATGTCGGGCGCTTACGAACACAGCTGGAAAAAGCATGCGATCCTGCACGAGGCCGTGGCCTGTTGGCAGAACCGCCTGCCGCTCTATAACCTGCGGATGAGCAACCTGTCTGCTGCCGTGATCCGCACGCAGTTGCCGCTGCTGCCGCAACGGGTGGTACAAGGGCGAACCAATCATGACCGGCTTGCGCAGGTGCTGAACGGGTCGCCATGGATTTCGGTCCCTGACCCGCTCAACCCGGAAACACGGGCACCGGACTCGATCCAGTTCAACCTGCTTGGCATGCGTGACGACGAGGTTCGCGCCTTTGTCGCGCAGGCGCAGGAGCTGGGCGTGAAGGTTCAGGTATTTGGGATGAGCACCGACAACGCGCGCGCCTTCTGGAACTGGCAGTTCCTCGACCACACGCCTGACCTGCCGCAGACGCGGATGATGCTACAACGGGCCTGCGATGTACGCCTGCCGGTTCACATCCTGCCATCGACGGTTGATGCGGTTGGTGACGCGCTGCTTGAGGCGATGACACGGGTGATGGGCTCCGAGCGCGCCTATGGCACGTGATCCATCCGCCCGGACGGTCGCGTAGGTTCACCTGCTCAGGAGAGCTTTGACAGTTTGTCCTGAAGATCGGCGAGCTGGCGTTTGATCGCGTCGAGATCTTCGCCCTCGTCCTTCTTCTCTTCGCCGTCTTCCGCGCTCGGCCCGGACCAGTTGCCCGACATCCCGCCGGTCATGGCCTTGAGGAACGCTTCCTGCTGGGCGCGCATGGCTTCGAAACCTGGCATCTTGGCCATGGGGTTCATCGCCGTCATCTTTTCCAGCATCTGGCTTTGACCGTGGCGCAGCATCTCAAAGCTGGCCTGAAGGAATTGCGGCACGACGCTCGCACCCGGGGTCATGTAGCTGCGAACCAGATCGTTCAGAACGTCGACCGGCAGCACGCTTTCGCCGCGGCTTTCGTGCTCGGCAATGATCTGCAGCAGATACTGGCGGGTCAGGTCATCACCCGTCTTCAGATCGACGATCTGCACCTCGCGGCCATCACGGATGAAACCGGAGATATCTTCGAGAGTGACATAGTCACTTGTCTCAGTGTTGTAGAGCCTGCGGCTTGCATATCGCTTGATCAGAAGCGGTGCGTCAGTTTCAGCCAAGACCACTCTCCCCGGTTTTGTGCTGCAACGCAGCTTAGGACCAAGTGTTTGAAAAAGAAAGCCTGTTGATGAAGGCCGTCTTGCTGCGGCGCCGCGAGGTAAATCGATGCAGCATTCTGATGCCTTGCGGACAAGTCAGGGCCATCGTTTCCCGACAAGAAAAGAGGCGGATCTGTTGCCAGATCCGCCTCTGCTTTCGCGCCGGTCAGGGAGGAACGTTGCGCGAAAACGGAACCGCTTAACCAGCGGCCACCATTTACTTCGCTGCTGTCGCTTTCTTAGCAGCGGCAGTCATCTCGCCTGTCGCTTTCTTAACAGCGGCCGAAGCGTCGTCGGTCAGGTCTTTGCCTGCCGCCATCATCAGCTCAACAGTGTCCATTTGGACTTTCTTCGCAACTTCTGCGAAGGCTGCCATGTGCTCTGCTGCTGTTTCAGCATAGGCCGAAGCGAAGTCAGTCATCGCTTTTGCATAGTCGGCTGGCTCGGCTTTCGCTTTTGACATGTCGCCCAGCTTCGACAGGGTTTCTTTCGTCCACTTGCTCGAAATCTCTGTCGACTTTTCAGCCGCATCCAGAGCAACATGGCTCAGCTTTTCGTTCAGCGTCGCTGTTGTTTTGAAAGCTTCTTCCATCGCTTTCGTGTCGACCGGAAACGCACCCATCATATCTTTGAACATCGCGGTCATGTCTGTGGTCTTCGTGGCCATACCTTTGGTCCTTGTTTGATAGCGGGCCCTTCCCGCGTTAATCATGCTCTTATGTACATGCTGCGGCGCAGCAAATCAAGTAAAATGCTGCGGTGCAGAAAAGTGCTTTACCTAGAGTTGATTAGAGTTGCGCGCGTGCCAGAACGTACGCGCCGGGCGCATCCGCCAGCGCAGGGTGGGACGAATCACCGGGGCTTCGCGCAGGCACCTGACGGCCTGACCGTTTCTTGAGCCAGGCCTCCCAGCGGGGCCACCACGATCCCTCGTGAAACTCTGCACTTTCGAGCCACGCATCGTGGTCAAGCGTCATGTCCGGATTGGTGTAGTGGCCGTACTTCTTTTTGCTGGGCGGGTTCACGATGCCAGCGATGTGACCCGACTGGGTCATGATGAATGTCTTTGACCGGGATGACATCTGCTGAATGCCGCGATAGCTGTCTTTCCAGGCGGCGATATGATCGGTCTCGCACGCAACCGCGCAGAGCGGAACGTCAACTTCGCCGAGCCGCAGCCGGTGACCCATCAGATCAAATCCGTCGAGCGCCAATTCGTTGCGCTGACACAGCCCGCGCAGATACTGCATCGCCATCTTGCCCGGCAGGTTGGCCCCGTCGCCGTTCCAGTAGAGCAGGTCAAAGGCGGGCGGCGACTCCCCCATCATGTAGCTCTTGATCGCAGGCTGATAGACAAGGTCGTTCGAACGGAGGAACGAAAAGGTCCGCGCCATGATGACGGACGGCAGGATGCCGCGCTTTTCCACCTCTTCCTCGATCCCGTCGATGAAGTCGTTGGTTAGGAAAGGCGTGAACTCGCCATGGTCAGCGAAGTCCGTGAGTGCCGTAAAGAACGTGGCCGACTTGATCGACTTGTCGCCGCGCTGTTTCATCAGGGACAGCGTCAGGGCCAGTGTCGTTCCGGCGATGCAGTAGCCGACGACGTTGACCTGCTCTTCTCCGGTTATGGCTTTGACCTCGCGGATCGACGCGAGATAGCCGTCCTCGATATAGTCCTCCATACCGATGTCGGCGTAAGTCTCATCCGGGTTGATCCATGAGACGATGAACAGCGTGTAGCCCTGATCAACGATCCACTTCACCAGACTGTTCTGCGCCTTCAGATCAAGGATGTAGTATTTGTTGATCCATGGCGGGAACAGGATCAGGGGGGTCTTGTGCACCGTCTCGGTCGTGGGCTCGTACTGGATCAGCTCCATCATGCGGTTGCGGTAGACAACCTTGCCCGGCGACGTCGCGATGTTGCCACCGATCTCGAATGCGGATTCGTCGGCCAGTCGTACGACCAGTTCCCCGTTATTCGCCTCGAGGTCCGAGATCAGATTTTCAAGACCGTCGATCAGGCTTTGACCATCGGTTGAAACGGCCTTTTCCAGCGCGTCTGGGTTCGTCGCGAAAAAGTTCGTGGGCGACATCATGTCGATGATCTGCTGGGAAAAGTACCGCAGACGCTTTTTCTCGACCGGGTCCAGATCGGTCACATCTTCGACCGCCTGCTCAAGCGCTTCGGAATTGATCAGATACTGCTGCTTGATGAAGTTGAAGTAGGGGTGGGTATCCCAAAGCGGGTTCGAAAAACGGCGGTCTTTCGGACCGGGATTGTCGGGTGCCCTCAGCTGTCCGCTGGCCAGCGCCTGCTGTGCCTCGACGAAGTGGGTGACGGATTTGGACCAGAATTCGAACTGGTGTTCGATGACCTTGGCCGGGTTCTGCCAGGCTTCGGCCCAATACGCAGTCGCCGCCTTGGAGTACAACTCTTGATTCGGGCCGTCCAAGGCGGGGTTTTGTATGCTGCGATGCGAGAAGACCTTGGCGAGCCTTTCCTGAAGCGCCTCTACCTTTTCGAGGTTAGACTTTAATTTCTCAAGGTTTTCGAGGGCGATCCCACCTTCGGCGGTCTCTTTAGTTGTCATAAAGTCTATCTCGCCGTATCTTTGCAGCCGCAGCATGCTGGGTATGCGCGCGTTTACACCTGTGTTGTAGTCTACAGTAAAGTCGCATGTGTCGGGGAGCAAAGCGACAAAAAGGTCCAAAAACCGGGCGGTGGCCCAACCCGAACCAAGAGGAGCAGTCATGCGGTACATGATCAACTACGATCTGATGGAAACGATGCGCAACACGAACCAGTGGATGGGCGCATCCGCAGCCGCACTTGGCGCTTATCCTCAGCTTGCCATGATGCCCAACCCTGCCCTCAGCTGGCTGCGGGCCTGGGGCGAAGTTACCGAACGCACCTTCCAGCGGATGGTCGTCAAACCGGACTGGGGCATTCCCTCGGTCACCTGCGAGGACGGCAAGGATCATGTCGTCAGCATCGAAACCGTCCTGCCCGGTGATTTCGGCGACCTGATCTATTTCAACATCCCGGGCCGCCAGAAAAAGACGCGGAAGGTGCTGCTGGTCGCGCCGATGTCGGGCCACTACGCGACGCTGCTTCGATCGACGGTCATGTCGCTCCTGCCCGATTGCGAAGTCTACGTCACCGACTGGCACAATGCGCGCGACATTCCAGTGAGTGCCGGCAAGTTCGATGTCGAAGATTACACACTCTACCTCGTCGACTATATGCGCCACCTCGGGCCGGACACGCATGTAATTGCCATATGCCAACCGGCGCCTCTGACGCTCGCCGCGACAGCTTACCTCGCTGATGAGGATCCGGACGCGCAACCGCGCTCACTCACGCTGATCGGCGGACCGATCGATCCGGATGCCACGCCAACCGATGTGACCGACTTTGGCGCCCGCGTCACGATGGGCCAGCTTGAGGAATTCATGATCCAGCGGGTCGGCTTCAAATATCCGGGGGTGGGCCGCAAGGTCTATCCGGGTCTCTTGCAGCTTGCGTCGTTCATGTCGATGAATGCCGAAAAGCACTCGAAAGCCTTCACCGATCAGATCACGCGCGTGGCGCGGGGCGAGGCCGGGGATCACGACAAGCACAACAAGTTCTACGATGAATACCTTGCCGTGATGGACATGACAGCGGAGTTCTATCTTTCGACTGTGGAGCGGGTCTTCAAAAAACGCGAGATCGCCCGCAACGTCTTTGAGGTCAAAGGCAAGGCCGTCGATATCGGAAAGATCACCACGGTCGCCGTCAAAACCGTCGAGGGCGATAAGGATGACATCTCGGCGCCCGGGCAATGCGTTGCGGCGCTTGATCTCTGCACCGGGCTGCCCGACAGCAAAAAGGCCAGCCATGTCGAGCCCGGCGCGGGGCATTACGGGATCTTTGCGGGCAAGAGCTGGCGCAACAACATCCGCCCGCTGGTGCTTGATTTCATCGACACCAATTCACCGAAGAAACCAACGCGCCGGCCGGCCAACAAGAACGCGGCCGCCTCTTAAAGGATGACGGATCAGGCGAATATCGGTTTCGCCTGCTCCTGCGGAACGATTTCGGGATCGCTGCTGGATACAGGGCCTCGGCTGGGGGCCCGCCTCCAATGCTTTTGTTCTGAATGCCGCGCCGCCGAAGTCTTTACCGGACAGGCCGATCCGTATCCCGAACCGGTGGATCTGGTTCAGATGTCGGCGGACAAGATCAGGTTTGACAGTGGGCTTGACCATCTCGCCGTGTTTTCGATCGACCAGGGCAAGATCCTGCGATGGTACGCGAAGTGCTGTGGTGCGATCCTGTTCAACACGCTGCGCGGCCCCGCGTTGAGCTTTGCATCTATCAGAACACCGCGGTTGTCGGACCCGTCGATGACAGGCCCTGTCGTGGCACGTGCCTTTGTGCCTCAAGCCGACGGACGGCAAAAAACCGAAGGTACGTTGAAGCTGATTGTCGGATTGCTGGTTCGAGCAACCCGCGCGCGCCTGACCGGGCGTTGGCGCGCCAATCCGTTCTTTGACATTGAAGGCGACAGCACTCCAATCCGGTCGGTCTATGTTCTGACAGACGATGACCGGGCCAAACTGCCGCTGGAACGATCCTAGCGCAGAACGAATGGCAGCTTGAGCCAGTCTCGCAGAGCGTTTGTCGTCTGATCCGGTTTCTCAAGGGTCGGCAGGTGCCCCGCCCCTTCGATCACGCGCAATTCGGCATTTGGGATCAGCTCGGCCATGAAGGTATGGCGCTTGACCGGTGAAAGCTGATCATGCTCACCGCAGAGTACCATCGTGGGCACCTTGCATTGGCGCAACGTCTTTTGCTGATCGCGGCGGCGCTGCAGCGCACGGGACTGGCGCACAAAAACGTTGGGGCCAAGAAATTCGGCCATATCCATCACCAGCGCCACAATCTCCTCGCGCCATGCCCCGGGCGCGAAGTAACTAGGCTCGATCTCTTCGGCGATGACCTCTTTGAACTTGCCCGACCGCACCTTGACGATCTGCGGTTCACGCGCGGCTGCCGCCTGCGGTGTTTCGGCCAGCGCGTTGGTTGACATGAGCGCCATCCGGGTCACCCGGTCCGGTGCGCGTCTCAGGATCTCCATCGCGACAACCCCGCCAAGACTGAGCCCGGCAAGGGCGAAACGCGCGGGCAAGGTATCAAGCAGGCCCGACGCGATTTCCTCAACCCTTTCGCCCTTGGTGATGGGGGCAACGGTTACGGTGACTTCAGAGGATAAGGCGGCGATCTGCGGCCCGAAAAGGCGCGCATCACACATCGTTCCCGGGAGGAACACGACGGGTTCTGTCATCTGACCTGCTCTCGTTCGTTTTTATCGTTTTGCAGGGAGTGTAACCCGAAACGCTGCGTCAGCAAAGCCCGCTAAGGGTAACGGATTCCACGAAAAGGCGGAAAATCGGCATAGCGTTGCCGGCGCGCCGCAGGCGGCTCATCGGGCTCGCTGCCCGCCCGCAACAGCATGCCCCTCGGTTTGATGTAGCTCGATATGGTCCGCAGCGGTTCGGGTCGCCAATCAAGGTTGAAGGCACAGAGCTTGGGAAAGAACCACATGGCCGAGTAGGGCAGATGGTCGTGGATCCACCATGCGAGGTCGCGCCAATCCCGCCCATTCTCATACTGATCGGCGAACCACGGGATCACCAGCGACGTCCCGGCCACCGCCTTATCACCCCTGCCCCAATCCCAGATGTGGCATTCCAGCGGGTTGTCGTTGCGGGCGCAATTCAGACGGTTTTCGTTGCCGAACTGATTGAGTTCCGGCGATCGATAGCCTGATCGAACGGCGATCCGTCCGAACGTCTCTTCCAATGGGTCGAGCAGATCCTGGCACAGGCGCTTGCCGTGCTCGATGGCCAGATCCGGATCACGGGGCAGGTTTTGCACCTGATGGAAGTTACCGATCTCGGAATAGAGAAAGTCGCGCATGTAGAAATGTCTGGAAAGGCGGACGCGTCCGAGTGTCTCAAGGCTCCACATGCTTGCCGGTCGCCGCATCACTTACCCTCGTACCTGTGCAGCGCGTTCCCCATCGTCTAGAGGCCTTCCACCCAAGCCAACAGGGCATCCACAACCGTATCTGTCTGCCCCGGTGACATGATCGCCCCCGCCAGCACGTGTTCGAACGGATCGTCCCCGGGACCAAGCTCGGGATTTACGATGTCTTTCGGCCCGCCCCAGGCCGCTGCCACCTTGTCAATCGCGTCAGCGCGCACGACCTGATCGTTGGGCGAATACCAGATGAGAGCCGGTGTTTGCGCCGCGCCAAAATCAAGCGACCGCACTTTTTGAACCAAAGCCGCCATCGGGAACACGGCAACCGACGGGTATTCGGTTGTCCAGTATTTCTCTTGTTCGGGACTGCGGGTTTCAAAACTGTAGCGTCGACCGGCGATCAGAGGCATCCAATACCGGGCAGCAGGCCAGGTCAAAGCCGGAGCCAGCGGATTGTTGATGGCAAAGTTGGGTGAGAAGAAGACATAACCAGCGACGTTACGGTTCAGGTCCGCGTCCAGTGCTGCGGCGGCCGAGAGCGTACCGCCGGTCGAATTCGACAAAACCAGAATGCGGTCCCCGACCCGCCGCGCCGCCTCCAAAGCCTCTGCCAAATCGGTCATCCACCCCTCGACGGTCGCCTCGCCCATTGCATCATTGCTGCGCCCATGACCCTGTAGGCGGGTGAATACGAGGTTGGCCCCAAGTCGCTCGGCCAGCCGGTCGGGGACGGGCCGGATTTCTTCCGATGTTGCCGAGAACCCGTGGATATAGACGACAACCCAGTCCGAGCGTTCGCCGATCTGCCCGGCCCAGACCACCCTCTTTTCCACGCCGCCTCGCAGATCGGCGAAGCGGCTCTCTTGCGCCGTGAAATAGGCGTCGAGATCTTCGCCCATATCAGCGGGATCAAAGTCGTGGGTCAAATCGGCGGGCTCGCGCGGCCCAAAGATCCAAATGACCACCACCGTCAGCAGTGAAACGACGGCGAGGTAGATCAGCCACTTCATACCAGCGTGTCTTTCGGCGCGATGTCGGTCCAGGATTGAGCGAGCGACCAATCAGGATAGGACACGACGCAGTAATTGCCGCCGCCGGTCGGGGGTTGATCATAGTCTCGCGAGATCGGTACGCCCAAAGCATCGCAAACGAGCAACGCACCGACACCACCATGGGCGACCACGGCCACATCGCCGGTGGCCTGCGAAAGGATTTTGCGGCAGGCGGCGACAACGCGGGCCTGCGCATCGATCGCGCGTTCCCACCCGCGCACGCTTTCCTGAGGGCGCTCAAAGAATGCGTCGGCGACGGCTTCGAATTCGGTCTTTGGCAGATAGCCCGTCGCACTTCGGTCGTTTTCATGCAGGGCCTCGACCTCGTGCCGCGGGACCTGCCGCGCCTCGGCAAGGATCACCGCCCCCTCAATCGCCTTGCGCTCGGTGCTTGAATAGACCGCTTCGACCCCATCGAGGACCGGATTGCCGGAGAACGCCACGTGTCGCGCACGGCCGATATCGGACAGGGACCAGTCCGTGACAGCCACGGCCGGATCAATCGCGACATCCGCATGGGTGATGAAGATGAGCCTAGTCATCGAGCACGTCTTGGATGGCGGCTTCGATCATCGCCAGACACCGCTCGTCCGAAAACCGGTGATCGGCATCTTTGACCAGGGTCAGACGCATATCGGGACAATCAGCATGATCCAAAAGACGTAGTGCCGTCTCGGTGCTCACGGCGGTATCGGCGGTGCCTTGCAGGCAGCGCACGGAAAACGGAAGCGAGAGCGGTGACCGCAGGACCAATTGCTCACGTCCGTCTTCGATCAGCCGCTTGGTGATAATGTAGGGCTCCATATAGTCAGACGGCATTGCGACGCGGCCTTCGCTTTCCAGTTCGGCCTTTTGTGCATCGGTGAAATTGGCCCAATAGCCGTCTTCGGTGAAGTCCGGGGCCGCCGCGATCGTTACCATCCCGGCCATCCGATCCGGGTAATTGCGCGCGAAAAGCAGAGCCTGCCAGCCGCCCATCGACGACCCGACAACGATCACCTTGCCGTCGGTCAAGGTCCCGATGGCGGCGGCGGTGTCTTCGGCCCAGTCACCGATGCTGCCCTCTTCGAACGTCCCCGAGCTTTCGCCATGGCCCGAATAATCGAAGCGTAGGAAGGCGCGTCCATTGGCCTTGGCCCAGGCTTCGAGATGGATCGCCTTGGTGCCCTCCATGTCCGACTTCAGCCCGCCAAGAAACACGATCCAAGGGCCCTGCCCTGCGGTGCGGTGATAGGCCAGCCTGCGCCCTTGGGGTGTCTCCAGAAATTCCATGCCTGCCTCCGTTTGCGGCGATCATGCACGCGGAGGCTGGCAGAGCAATGTGGATTTTTAAGTGACTACCTTGTCACGTGACTAATTAATCACCTATAAGCGATTCCATGGATGCGATCTTTAAAGCTCTGGCCGATCCGGCCCGCCGCACGCTCTTGGACAGCCTGCGCGAAAAGGACGGCCAGTCCCTGCAGGATCTGCAGGGGCAACTCGACATGACCCGCTTTGGGGTGATGAAGCATCTCGGCGTGCTGGAAGAGGCGGGGCTGATCGTGACCAAAAAATCAGGGCGCTTCAAACACCACTTCCTAAACGCCCTGCCCCTTCAACAAGCCATTGATCGCTGGATCGAGCCCCTGCTCGTCAAACCGGCGGCTCGAGCAGTTCTGGACCTGAAATCTCAACTGGAAGGTGACACTGAGATGACGAAACCCGATTTCATGATGCAAACCTATATCAAATGCACCCAGGACGCGCTTTGGGATGCTCTGCTTGATCCCGAAAGCCAGGCTGCGTTCAACTTCATGGCGGCACGGGTCGAACGCGAAGGAAACGGGTTCGTGTACTACACACACGACGATTCCGTCATGCTGGTCTGTACCGAAACCGAGACCACACCGAAAACGCGGATCGCCTCGACGTTCGAGCCACGCTGGGCGCCGGACGCACCGATCTCGCGCTTTGTGTATCTGATCAAACCCGAAGGAGAATTCTGCGCCCTGACCGTCGAACACTATGACCTTGAGCAGGACGCCGAGGGAGTTGCCGACGGTTGGCATCGCACCCTCGCAGGGCTGAAGACGTGGCTAGAAACCGGCGTCTCGCAGAAATTCACACCCGCATTCACCTCGGCGGCCTGACCACTCTGATGGGAGAACGGCAATGTCAAAACCTGACTACATTATGCAGACCTACATAAAGACGACGCAGGATCGACTTTGGGATGCGCTTTCGGACGAAAAGAACGTGGCGCATTACCATTTCATCGCCAGCCATGCATCGCGCGACGGTGACCGGGTCGTCATGCATCTGCCGGACGGCACGCCATTGATGTCGTCGGTTCTGCTCAAGGCAGAGCCCAAAAGCCGGATGGAATGCACGTTCGAACCACATTGGGAAGGCGGCGGTGCCCCGTCCAAGGTCATCTACGTGATCGAGCCCGAGGGCGAATTCTGCAAGCTGACCATCGAACACTACGATCTCACCTTTCCTGTCGTACCGGGAGAAGGGGTTGCTGATGGTTGGGCACGCTGGGCCGCGGGCCTCAAGACGTGGCTGGAAACCGGTCAGGACGCCCATTTCGGCAGCCGGGCCGAAACGGCGGAGGCATCAGCATGACAACCGAACTGATGTATCTCGTGCTTACGGCGCTGCTCGCTGCATCGCTGTGGATACCCTATATCGTTGGCGTCAACACATCCGAGGCGGGCAGCGAGGCAGAAGTGGACTCGCGTGACTTCACCCGCCCGGGCAATCCCGCGCTGCAGCGGCCTTGGGTGCATCGTGCGTTCCGCGCGCACCTTAACCTTCTGGAACAGTTTTTACCCTTTGCCGCGCTCGTCCTGCTGGCCCACCAACTGGGCGTGTCGACATGGGTCACGGTCTGGGCGTCTGCTGCGTTTTTCTGGCTGCGTGTCGCACATGCCATCGGGATGATCACCGGCCTCGCAGCGCTGCCGGCGCGGCCCATCATCTTTACTCTTGCGTGGCTTTGTGTCGTCGCGATCGGCGTTCAAATCCTGATCGCGTGATATCGGTTCGGGCGGGGCGACCCGCCCAACCGCAAAGGGTCAGCCGCCGATATAGGCGCCTTTCGCAGGACGGTAGAACGTCTTTTGATTGTGGAGACGGCCCAGCAAATCGTGGATCTGCCGCACGTCCTCATCCACCTCATCGCCATCTTTGAGCATCGTTTGCGACAGCGCGTGCTTGTTGGCCCGCAGCGCATTCTCGATCAGCTCAAGATCATCGGTCGAAAGCTCAAAGTTACGGTTGTATTTGGGCACCGGCTGCTCCTTGATCGTTGGTGTTTCCGATAGTGAACACACTGGGCAACCTAAGAAACTGTGCTGGTTTGTCCATAGGATTCGGTCGGTTTTGGAGGATTTTTTGTCGCTTTTTCTGCATGCATTGGTATGCCGCTTGAAAGGCGGGCAATCGACCTCATAGTCGGCTTCATGTCTCACCCACCAAGATTGCTGATTCCAGCGCTCTCGGCCTCGAACTTCCTCGTGGGCATGGGGGCGTTCGTGATCGTGGGTGTTATCGAACCATTGGGCAGCGATCTTGGCGTCGAAGCCACGTCGACCGGCCTGCTGTTGACGGTCTATGCGCTCAGCTATTCGATCCTTTCACCACTTCTGGTCTCACTCACTGGCTCGGTGGGCAGGCGGCGGGTGATGACGGCGGGACTGGGGATCTTCACAATTGCGGCCGTGCTGTCAGCCTTGGCACCAGATTTTCTCACCCTGCAGATCGCACGCGTCTTTGCCGCCGCCGGTGCGGGGATCTTTACCCCGGTCGCGGCGTCGGTGGCCGCCGGTCTTTATCCGCCCGAAAACAGAGCCAAGATCCTCGCTGCGGTGTTTTTCGGATTGACGCTTGCACAGGTGATCGGTGTTCCGGCCGGTAGCTGGCTGGCTTACACCTTCGGTTGGAGATGGGCGTTTTGGAGCGTCGTCGCGCTGTCTGTCCCGTGTCTCTATCTGGTTTGGACGCAAGTGCCGGCTGGTCTGAGCTTTCAGCCCGTTTCGCTGGGCGATCTCGGTTCGGCCTTGTCCGATGGACGGATGATGCTGGCGGTGACGTTCACCACAACTTTCCTTGGCGCCATTTACGTTCTCTACACCTTCATTGCGCCGCTTCTTAGCGAAACCATGGGGTACGGACGGGATGGCGTTGCGCTGGTTCTGCTCCTCTTCGGTTGCGGTGCCGTCATAGGAAACATCGCCGGGGGTATCATGGCTGACCGAGTGGGATGGCGCGCCACGCTCACGACGCTTTGCCTGCTGCAAATCGCGATCATGCCGCTCTTTTCGCTGCTTCCAATCCCCGATGTCGCCCTATTGGCCCTGTCGCTTGCCTGGGCCGCGTCGGGCTGGTCGTTCATGGCGGCCCAACAGTTGCGGCTGATCACCCTTGCCGGTCCGCAGGCGCCCGTCATCCTCGCCCTGAATGCGGCCGCGATTTATGTCGGCGCGGCGATCGGCTCGGCCTTTGGGGCGATCGTCATCGATCTCTACGGACTTTCTGCTACTGGCATCGCGGCCGGCCTCTGCTCGGCATTGGCGCTGTTGCACCTGACGCTGTCGAGTGCGCGGGCACCAAAGGTGGCTTGACGCAGCCACCCTGCCCTGTCATTTCAGTCCGACCAATAACCCGCAACCGGGCGTTCCGTGGGCGCCAAACTGACGAGGACAGCCGATATGGCCCAAATCTCCCTCACCTTTCCCGATGGCAATGCGCGCGACTTTGACGCCGGCATCACGCCTGCGCAAGTCGCTGAAAGCATTTCGAAATCGCTTGGCAAAAAAGCGATCAGCGCAACCGTCAATGATCAGCACTGGGATCTGCAATGGCCGATTGAGGCGGATGCAAGCATCGCAATCCACACGATGCAGGACGAAGAGCAGGCCAACGAACTGGTGCGTCACGACCTCGCGCACATCATGGCCCGCGCCGTGCAAGAGATCTGGCCTGACACCAAGGTCACGATTGGACCGGTCATCGATAATGGCTGGTACTATGACTTCGACCGCGAAGAGCCATTCACCCCTGAAGATCTCGGCCAGATCGAGGCCAAGATGAAAGAGATCATCAATCGCCGCGATCCGGTCACAACCGAGGTCTGGGACCGCGACCGGGCGATCAAGTTCTACGAGGCCAATAACGAGCCCTACAAGGTCGAACTGATCGAGGCGATCCCGGGTGACGAGCCGCTGCGGATGTATTGGCACGGACACTGGCAGGACCTGTGCCGCGGCCCCCACTTGCAACACACCGGACAGGTTCCGGCGGACGCGTTCAAACTGATGTCCATCGCGGGCGCATACTGGCGCGGCGATAGCTCGCGCGCGATGCTGCAGCGGATCTATGGCGTTGCCTTTACCGGAAAGGAAAAGCTGAAAGCGCACCTTCACATGCTTGAAGAGGCTGCCAAGCGGGATCACCGCAAACTGGGCCGCGAGATGGAGCTCTTTCACTTTCAGGAAGAAGCGCCCGGCATGGTCTTCTGGCACCCAAATGGCTGGACAGTCTATCTGGAGCTTGAGGCCTACATGCGCCGCCGTCTGACCGAGGCCGGCTACAAAGAGATCAAGACACCCCAGGTCGTCGACCGCAAACTCTGGGAGGCCTCGGGCCACTGGGACAAATACCGTGAGAATATGTACATCACGGAGATCGACGAAGAGCATGCGAACGAAAAACGCACCAATGCGCTCAAGCCGATGAACTGCCCGTGTCACGTTCAGGTCTTCAACCAGGGCATCAAATCCTACCGGGACCTGCCCCTGCGGCTGGCGGAGTTCGGATCGTGCCACCGGTACGAAGCACATGGCGCCTTGCACGGATTGATGCGGGTGCGTGGCTTTACTCAGGATGACGCCCACATCTTCTGCACCGAAGATCAGATCGCGGATGAATGCGCCGCCTTCATCGGGCTGCTCTCGACCATCTATCGCGATGCCGGATTTTCCAAATTCGACATCAAGCTCTCGACCCGCCCGGATGTCCGGATCGGAACGGACGAACAATGGGACAAGGCCGAGGCCGCGTTGGAAAAAGCGATCCTGACCGTGCGGAACGATTACGTCATCGATCCGGGCGAAGGGGCGTTCTATGGGCCGAAGCTCGATTTCAAACTGACCGACGCGATTGGGCGCGAATGGCAATGCGGTACCTTTCAGGCCGATTTCCAACTGCCCGAACGGCTGGATGCGACGTACATCGCCGCGGACGGTGCGAAACATCGCCCCGTCATGTTGCACCGCGCGATCCTTGGCAGCTTCGAGCGTTTCATGGGCATCATGATCGAGAACTACGCGGGCAAGTTTCCCTTCTGGCTGGCCCCGCGTCAGGTCGTCGTCACCACGATCACCTCCGAGGCCGACGCCTATGCGCTCGACGTCGTTGAGGCGCTCAAGGCCAAGGGGATCCGGGCCGAAGCCGACCTGCGCAACGAAAAGATCAACTACAAGGTCCGCGAACATTCTGTCGGCAAGGTGCCCGTGATCCTTGCCGTGGGGCATCGCGAGGTCGAGGAACGGACAGTCTCGGTGCGACGGCTGGGTGAAAAGCAGACCAAGACGCAGTCACTCGACGAGATTGTCGCGCAGCTTGAGAGCGAAGCAACACCGCCCGATTTGCTTCCGAACGACAAAGCTGCCTGAGAATATGTTTCGGCGCCGGGCTGAGCGCGCGGCGTCAGACATCTCTGATTGTAACGCAGGGCCTCGTTTCAGGGCCGGAATTGAAACATTTCGGCGCGAAACGGCACAATAATCCACACAAACCTGACATCCTTTCACGCGGCTGTGACACACACGCTCGTGACTGTTAAACTGCTGCCCGGGTGTCTTATTTGAGGGGCACGGAATTAATTGCACTGACCGACATTGAGAGGAGTAGGCAATGTCTAACACAATGAAATCCATGGCGCTTTTCGGTGCCGTCGCCGCCGCTGTCGCTGCACATGCACCCGCAGCTGAGGCCGCCGCAAAAGAGAAATGCTTTGGTATTTCGCTGGCCGGTGAAAACGACTGCGCCGCAGGTCCGGGCACCACATGCGCTGGCACTTCGACCGTCGACTACCAGGGCAACGCCTGGACACTGGTTGACGCAGGCACATGCGAATCCATCGACCTCCCCGCCATGGCCGACGGCACACCACGCAAAGGATCGCTCGAGGAAATCGAGCGCGACCTGCCAACCGCCTAAGCCACTCAGCCCGGTCCGCATGATGGCGGTCCGGGCCCACCCCCCTGACGAGGCCGTCATGCTGGATGCGTCATCCCATAACACCACACTGCCCGCAGCACCCGGTGTTGGTTACAAAGCCATCCATTTCAGCGATCTGACTGCCGCGCCCGGCCCGGTCAAATGGCTCGAGATTCATGCCGAAAACTACATGGGCCAAGGCGGGCGACCACTGGCCCAGTTGCAAGCGCTGAGCGAGAGGTTCCCGATCTCGGTTCACGGTGTCGGATTGTCGATCGGTGGCGAAGGCGCGCTTGACGCCGACCACCTCAAGCGTCTCCGGCATCTGGTCGACTGGCTGAAACCGGCAAGCTTTTCCGAGCATCTCGCCTGGTCGACGCACGGGTCCGAGTTTTTGAACGATCTGCTACCCCTGCCCTACACGGCAAAGACGCTGATGCGGGTCGCGGATCACATCGATCAGGTGCAAGAGACGCTTGGCCGACGGATGCTGCTTGAAAATCCGTCAAGCTATCTCGCTTTCGCGGAAAGCACCTGGTCGGAAACCGACTTTCTCGCAGAGATCGCGCAGCGGACGGGCTGCGGGCTGCTGCTGGATGTAAACAACGTCTTTATCTCGGCGACCAACCTCGACTACACGCCCGAGGGCTATATCAACGCCTATCCGATTGATCATGTGGGCGAAATCCACGTCGGGGGGCATGACGAAGACGAAGATGATCTGGGCCACACCCTTCTGATCGACAGCCACGGTCGGGAAACGGCCGATCCGGTTTGGTCCCTGCTCGATCACGCGCTCAGCCGCAGTGGCCCCCGCCCTGTTCTTGTCGAGTGGGACACCGATGTGCCCGACTGGCCAACCCTGCGCAGCGAGGCCGAGCGTGCCAGCGCCGCGCTTGCCCGGGTGCCCGTGAGTTAGCCATGACCTCAGACCAATCGACATTCAGGAACGCGCTGCTAGACCCGAGCGCGCCAGTTCCCGACGGCCTGAGCGATGGCGCGGGCCACCCCGCGGGCCGACGGTTTTCGGTGTATCGCAACAACGTGGCCGTTTCCCTGACCGAGGCGCTTGAAACCGGGTTTCCGGTTCTGCGCAAGCTGCTGGGGCCAGAGACGTTCAAGCGGTTGTGCGGCGTGTTTCTGCGCGCACATCCTCCGCAATCCCCCCTGATGATGCATTACGGGCAGGACATGCCCGTCTTTCTGGAAGGGTTCGAACCCCTGCGCGATATCGGTTACCTCGCGGACGTCGCCCGGTTGGAACTGGGACTGCGGGCGTCATACCACGCGGCGGATTCCACGCCGATTGACCCTGCCCGTTTTGGAGAACTCGACGAAGCGGCTCTGATGGCCGCGCGTTTGGCTCTGGCGCCCAGTGTCGTGCACGTCCCGTCGCAATGGCCACTTCATGACATCTGGGCCTACAACACGATCGACGGCGCGCCAAAGCCGCAGGCGGTCGCCCAACCGGTGTTGATCACACGCCCCGAATTTGACCCGCAGCCGCACGCCCTGTCGCCCGCGCAGAATGCGTGGATCGGTGCAGTCCTCGGCGACGAAACACTAGGGTTTGCCCATGATGCTGCATTGGCCGTGGATCAGGATTTCGACCTTGCCCCGCTGCTGGGACTGCTGCTGCAGACCAACGCAGTCACTGACCTCAAGACCTGAAGGACCCAATCATGAACGCCCTCATCCGCCTGCATGACGCTGTCTTTGGCCCCATCGAACGCGCCGACTGGCTGCTGCCCACGCTGGCGCGGTTCGTCTTTGCGGCCGTGCTGCTGATGTATTTCTGGATGTCCGGGATCACAAAACTGGGCGGATCGCTTGGCGGGCTTTTTTCACCAACATTCAACGCCTTCGCCCAGATCTTTCCTCGCGGGGCTGAAGCGTTGAGCTACGATATCACGCAAGCCTCCAGCTTTCAGAAGGTTGTTATCCTCGCGGGCACATGGGCCGAGTTCGTGCTGCCCGCGCTGATCATCGTGGGGCTTTTCACGAGACTGGCAGCACTCGGGATGATCGGATTCATTATCGTCCAGTCGATGACCGACATTGTCGGGCACGGCACCCCGGTTGGGGTCTGGTTCGACCGCATCTCTGACAGCGCAATCCTTGACCAGCGGGCGCTCTGGGTGCTGATGCTGCTGGTGATTGTCATCAAAGGGCCTGGACCGCTTTCGCTCGACAAGGTTCTGATGGATCGACTGGGCCGCTAGCCCTTCAAAGCAGCCTGCGTGGCCGCGTTCCAACCCAGATGATAGGTCGCGCCCGTTTCGATAAGCGGGCGCTTCATCACAGTCGGGTGGGCCTGCAGCAACGCAATGGGCGCAAGCGCACGATCCTCGTCCGATAAGGCGCGCCATGTTGTCGACCGCGTGTTGATCAGCGCATCGCCAAAGGTTTCCAGGGCCGCCTCCAGCACCGAGGCAGGCACACCCTGCTCACGAACATCAACGAATTCAGCCTCCGGTAACGCTTTCCGCGCCTTCCGGCAGGTGTCGCATGACTTCAGTCCAAACATCCGCATGAATTGTCCCCCCGTTTCGATCAAATTTCAGGCATGAAGCAGCCTAAAGGCAAGGTCATCCTTGATTTTTTTAAGGCGAAGGCAATCTCATAAATTGTGGAAGCAAAGCGTGTCTCTTGGCACTCGGCGCCGAAGCGGCAAAGTCCCCCAGTGCGTGAAATTGGGGTAAGAAAGCAAGGCGAATAGGAGGCACGGGAAATGCCGGTTGGCACCGTGAAGTGGTTCAACACCACGAAAGGTTACGGATTTATCGCCCCCGAAGAGGGCGGCAAGGACGTATTTGTACATATTTCAGCAGTTGAACGGTCTGGTCTAACGGGGCTTGCCGACAACCAGAAAGTCAGCTTCGAGCTGCTGGAGGGCCGAGATGGCCGCCAGATGGCCGGCGATCTGAAGCTGCTCTGACGCGGGTGCGCGGCTTCGGCCAAGCCGTCTAAGACACCCTCGTGCTATCCAATCAGTGCGGTGCCTGTTCGGTTTCGCTGACTGAGTTCATGCGTCGAAACGAGTCACGTGCGGCGGTTGCCCTGCGCGCGATAATCCTGCGATTTCAATGAACTACGCGGGGTCTCGCGACCACGTTTCCCACGCTTCGCCCATGGCAACGATGCATGAACTGCCAGTGGCATAGCGAATGATGAGCGTCCAATCCCCTGCCTTGTTGGTCCAGACCTCCATCATTTCGTCGGGGGCGCGGAGGCCGGAGGATTGTTTTTCGGAACCGTATTGCTGCGTGAGACGGGTGTGAAGCACGTCGGTGGGTGAACAAATCACCTCAGCCAGCGGTCCGGCGCTGAGCGGAGCGCCAAAAACTACAACAGATGTGACCGCGAACTGCTTGATTTTATTTATCATATTCGGAGTGTAACAGATTCATGAAGACCTGTGGGTAACTTTCTGTGTCAGCCCTGTCGCAGATCCAAACACAAGGTGAACGGCCCGCCCGCCTTGTTGACCAAGCCCGACCCCATGCCGAGCGAGACGGCCTGGGGCCCCGGATGAAGGCTAAACGTACGATTTGCCGGCCAAAACGTACGGTTTCACCCTGCGGCCAAACCCCGATTTCGGGCCCGTTTTGGTCAAACCTTACGTTTTGCAGCGGAGTTCGTACAATTTGGATGAGGCCGGGAAAGCAGACCCAAAACTTGTTAATCTGCACAGAATTTAAGCAACCGCCCGACTTTGCGACCAAAGCGGCGCTGCGGGGCGCGAAGAGCCGGTTTGAGAGGTCAATTCCGGCGCGAAACCGGCAATTCGACCAGACGGCCGAGGCACCGAAAAGAGGCCCGGCTCCCGAGGTAATTGCTTTATATAATTATCTCATTTGAGATTTATTCTAGGATCCTCAATGCACGGCGGCTGGACAGGCGGCGCGTGCAAGCACGCACCCTACCGGCGAAACCGGACGTTAACCCGGGGACGGCTAGCGTCGCGCATGTCGAATGTTGTCAGACCCAAATG
>CAWUIQ010000019.1:0-62213 GCA_963922565.1 uncultured Rhodobacterales bacterium | reverse complement strand
AAGAACAATTCGAGCCGGGTCGAGCATGAGGCGACGACATCCAAGGTGGATGACGATCAGCTTTTTTATTGCCGGTCGCGCGGTATGGACGAAGAAGAGGCTGTCGCTCTGGTGGTGAATGGCTTCTGCAAAGAGGTATTGCAGGCCTTGCCGATGGAGTTCGCTATGGAGGCGCAGCAGCTCGTGGCGATCTCACTTGAGGGCTCGGTGGGTTAAGCATTATGAATGCCGCGTGCCGGACACGAAGTTTAGGGGGCGAGCCTCTGACCGGCATCTTTTGTGCTGATTGGGGCCGTTCGTCACCAATTTCGGCCAACTTTTGCCACAAAAGTGCAGTCAAGATCCGAAATCTGTTGGTTTCCGGGTTCTTTCATGACGGACGCGACACACTTGTACGCCAGCCATTACCCGCCGCGGCCCGCGGGCAACGCGCATCGCTGGGACGCGTCTGGGCTGAGCTTTGTGCTGATGCGCTGCGTGATGGCAGCCAGTGCGCTGATGATCGGCGTCATCGGGGCGTTGTTCGGACGGATGCTGCGGGTCTACTACCTCGAACCCTCGGGTCTGTCTCTCGACGCGGCGGGGATGAACCTTCGGCCGCTCTTCGACTTTTGCTTCAGCTACATGATGTGCAAGGTCTTTGGCGCGACCTTCGGCAACAGCTTTCCGATGGCAGGACGGTTCCGGGTGACCGGTGTCTGGCTGACGGTTGTGCTGATGCACAACGTGGTCTGGTGGTACCCGGAATGGATGGCGGCGCTTTATTCGCCGGCCTACGTCGAAGAGGTCCAGGACAGGACCGAACCGGGCACGATTTACGCCGTCGCCGCCTATGTCTCGTTCTCGGACATTTTCCAGACAGACGAAGCGGGCTCGTCCGAAGGACCGGAGCGGGTTACGCCCGACTTCTTCCTGAGCGCAGAGGAAGGTCTGCGTCTGAAAGGGTTCCGCGATACGCTCGACCAGACGGGGCGCGAAGGCCGCTTTATCATGGTGGATTAAGAGCCGGCGTTCAGCCTGAGCCTCTGCCGACCAGTTTCCGATCAAGTCAATTCGACCATCCAAGACGCGCCCTCGCGAAAGGGCGCGACCATTCTCATGCAAGGACATTTTCATGATCGTCACAACCACTCCATCCGTCGAAGGCCGGACCATCACGGATTACAAGGGCGTCGTCGTGGGCGAGGCCATTCTGGGCGCGAATGTCTTCCGCGACATCTTTGCAGGGATCACGGACATCATCGGGGGGCGCTCGGGGGCTTATGAGCAGGAACTGGGCAAGGCGCGCGATATCGCGCTGAGCGAGCTCGAAGAACGCGCCGCAATTCTCGGGGCCAACGCGGTCGTCGGCGTCGACCTCGACTACGAGGTGATCAACAACATGCTGATGGTGAGTGCATCGGGCACCGCCGTCGTTTTGGCGTGAGCCTGCGATGACGCCGTCATCTTCATATCCTCCACGGTTGCGTGAAATGGCCCTAATCCCGCCAAAGTTGCGTCCAGAGCGTAAGCAAAACGCTTACGTGAAAGAAGCAGGCATCGCGGATCGGGCGGATCATGCAGCACGAGGACATGAAGAACCAGCAGCAGGCGGAGTTCCAGGAACGGATTGCGCGTATCAACGCCAATCAGGGACAGGAACAGCCGCTTCTGGTCGGCGATCAAACAGAGCTGCGTTCGCAGCCCGAACCGGAAGAGGAAGAGCGCCGCATTCCGATCGGCGGCATTGTTGCCTTCGCTCTTGCCGCAATAATCCTGATGGTCGGGAACGTGGCGGGCTTTCAAACGCGCGCACTGCCACCTTCGGACGGCGAGTTTCTGGGCAAGGTCATTCTGGCGATCGGTCCGTGGGGCATTGCGGGCCTGCTTCTCTTTGTGGTGATGATCGGCTTTGGGATGCGGGACAAACACCATTGCATCGGGATCGCAGCGGGTCTGATCGCCATCTTTCTGGGCGAGCCTTACCTCGCCTGGCTCTTTCCCGAGCAGTGGGCGCAGCTTTACTCGGTCGAGCATGTCGACGCGATGCTGATCCAGGCCGGGCTACGGACACCGCCGCTGGCGTACTGAACACACGAACACCTGTCGAAAAACCTGTCAGCCGCCGGCATCCCGCCGCGCGGCCTGACGCTATTGGAAAGTAAGAAAGATGCTGGAAATCAAAAACCTACACGTCGAACTTGAGGAAGAAGGCAAGCAGATCCTGAAAGGTGTCGATCTCAAGGTCGAGGCCGGGAAGGTGCATGCGATCATGGGCCCGAACGGGTCGGGTAAGTCGACGCTTTCATACGTACTGTCCGGTCGCGATGGTTACGAAGTGACCGAAGGATCGGCGTTGCTCGAAGGTGAGGATCTCTTGGAACTCGAACCGGAAGAGCGGGCTGCCGCCGGGCTGTTTCTGGCGTTTCAATATCCTGTTGAGATCCCGGGCGTTGGCAACATGACTTTCCTGCGGACCGCCATGAACGCGCAACGCAAGGCGCGCGGCGAAGATGAGGTCAGCGCGGCCGATTTCCTGAAACTCATCCGTGAACGGGCCAAGGCGCTCAAGATCGATGCCGAGATGCTGAAGCGACCGGTCAATGTCGGCTTTTCGGGCGGTGAAAAGAAGCGCAACGAAATCCTGCAAATGGCCGTGCTGGAGCCCAAGATGTGCATCCTTGACGAAACCGATTCCGGGCTTGATGTCGACGCGATGAAGCTGGTGGCCGAGGGTGTTAATGCGCTGCGCAACGAGGGCCGCGGCTTCCTCGTTATCACGCACTATCAGCGCTTGCTCGACCACATCAAACCGGATGTCGTGCACATCATGGCCGATGGGCGCATCGTCAAGACGGGCGGACCAGAGCTCGCGCTCGAGGTTGAAAACAACGGTTATGCCGACATTCTGGCAGAGGTCGCCTGATGGGATTGCCTGCAGAAAAAACCGACGCAACCGAAGCCCGCATCGCCGGGTTGTCGATGCCTGACGGCGGCTGGACCCGCTCGGCGCGGGACGAGGCATTGGGACGCCTGCGCGCAATGGGCGTGCCAACGCGGCGCGATGAATACTGGAAATTCACCCGGCCCGACACGCTGACACAGCCGGAAGTTCCGGCAGCGGCAGTCTTCAACCCCGACGAAACACCGGTTTTCGATGAGATCGACCGCATCAAGATTGTCTTTGTTGACGGCGTTTATGACCAAGAGGCCTCGGATGATCTGACGGCGGAAAACCTGCGGATCGAGTTCCTTGGCGATGCCAACAGCGACATTCACTGGGCGCGCGACATCTATGGCGCTTTGGAGGCCCGAGGGCAGGACCCGGTGGAACGCCCGCTTGCTGCGTTGAACACGGCCTTTGCGACCGACGGTCTGCTGATCCATGCAACCGGACCGGTGGCCAAGCCGGTCAGCATCATCTACCGCCGGGCATCGGAAACGGCGGATGCGATCCTGCACCACGTCATCAAGGTCGATCCGGGGGCGTCAATCACCGTTCTAGAAAACGGCCCCGCCGCGGCGCGGTTCAACAAGGCGATGGAGGTGGATGTCGCCGATGGCGCCACGTTCCATCACATCCGCGCGCAAGGCCGGGATCACGAGAGACGGGCCGCCACCCACATGTTCGCACGGCTGGGCGAGGAATCGACATTCAAATCCTTCACCCTCACGGCGAATGGTCTGTTGACGCGCAACGAATGCATCATTGAGCTGACGGGCGACAATGCCGTGGCCCATGTGGCAGGCGCTTGTGTGGGCGACGGTGATTTCCACCACGACGACACGGTTTTCATCACCCACGACGCGCTGAACTGCGAAAGCCGACAGGTCTTTAAGAAAGTCTTGCGGAACGGGGCGACGGGCGTCTTTCAGGGCAAGATCCTGGTCAAGGCTGGTGCGCAAAAGACGGACGGCTACCAGATCAGCCAATCGCTGCTGCTGGACGATGACAGCCAGTTCCTCGCCAAGCCGGAGCTTGAGATCTATGCCGATGATGTGGCCTGTTCCCACGGCTCGACCTCTGGTGCGATCGATGAAACGGCTCTGTTCTATCTCCGGTCCCGCGGGGTGCCCGAAAAGGATGCTACCGATCTTTTGACCCTCGCGTTTCTGGCCGAGGCTGTCGAAGAGATCGAGGATGAGGCGTTGCGCGATGAAATTACATCGCGGATCGAGGCGTGGTTGAGCCGCCATCGCGGATAGCATGGCCATCACGAACAACATAACGGCGACGTATCGGGGGCCGGGCCGCGTCATCGAGCGGCTACTGGCCCTTGGTCCGCGCGAAGACCGGGCGCTGGCCTATCTGATGGGCGGATGTCTGCTGGTCTTTGTAGCGCAGTTGCCCCGATTGTCGCGCGAGGCGCATCTGAGCGGTGAAGAGCTGAACATGCAGTTGGGCGCGACCCTGCTGGCATGGCTCATCATCGCGCCGCTTCTGTTTTACACTCTGGCTTTCCTCGCACGGCTCATCGGTCGCATCGCAGGCGGCAAGGGCAGCGGCTATGGCGCACGGCTCGCACTGTTCTGGGCGCTGCTGGCATCATCGCCGCTGATGTTGTTTCATGGTCTTGTCGCGGGGTTCATCGGGCCGGGCCCGGTCCTGACAGGGGTCGGGCTTTTGTGGCTTGTCGTCTTCCTTTGGTTCTGGCTGAGTGGAAGCCTCGCACATGAAAGAGGGCGGACATGACCGTGCGGACAATCGAGTGGCAACAGCTTGTTATCGATACGCTCCGGGATCCGAAGGGCGCGGCCGAGCAGATCCTGACCTATTCGCTCTCCCGCCAGACGCTCTATACCGCGCTGCTGGCGGTTGCTGCCCTCAACGCATTGATCAGCGGGGCGATGCAGCAGCTCTTTCCATCGCCGTTCGAGCTGCCGCCGCTTCTGTCCAACCCGCTGTCACTCTTTGTGCTGGTCGCCGTCAGCCTCGTGATCATGGGTCACCTGCTGTTCTGGGCAGGTCGGGCCATGGGCGGGCAGGGGACCCTTGAGGACGTACTGGTGCTTGTGATCTGGCTGCAGGCGCTTCGGGTGCTGGCGCAGGTCGCCGTCTTCGTGCTGAGCTTTATTGCGCCGGGGTTGGCGGGGCTCCTGGCGCTCGGTATCTCGCTCTACGGAGTCTATCTGCTTTTGCATTTCATCAGTGCCAGTCTGCGCTTTGATTCATTGGCACGGGCCGCGGGCGTACTAATTGCCGTGGTCGTGGGGCTTGTCCTCGTTCTGTCATTCCTGCTGACGCTGGCCGGCGTTGGCAGTCTGGAGGTTGCTGGCAATGTATGACGTCAACGCGATCCGCGCCGATTTTCCGATCCTCTCGCGCGAGGTGAACGGCAAACCGCTTGTCTATCTCGATAACGGGGCATCCGCACAAAAGCCGCAGGTCGTAATCGACACGATCACGCGGGCCTATGCCGAGGAGTATTCAAACGTCCATCGCGGCCTGCATTACCTGTCAAACCTCGCCACCGAGAATTACGAGGCTGTGCGCGGCAAGATTGCGCGCTTCCTGAATGCCCCGTCAGAAAATGACATCATCATGAATTCGGGCACGACCGAGGCGATCAATACGGTGGCTTACGGATGGGCCATGCCGCGGATGGAAGCGGGTGATGAGATCGTCTTGAGCGTGATGGAGCATCACGCCAATATCGTGCCCTGGCATTTCCTGCGCGAACGGCAGGGGGTCGTTTTGAAATGGGTCGACGTCGATGCGACGGGGGCCCTTGATCCGCAAGCCGTGTTGGACGCGATCACCCCGAAGACCAAGCTGGTCGCGGTGACCCACCTGTCGAACGTCCTGGGCACCAAGGTCGACGTCAAGGCGATTTGCGACGGGGCTCACGCGCTTGGCGTTCCCGTCCTTGTCGATGGCAGCCAAGCGGCGGTGCATATGGCGGTGGATCTGCAGGATCTCGATCCGGACTTTTACGCGATCACCGGCCACAAGCTCTATGGGCCTTCAGGGTCTGGCGCGCTCTACGTCAAAGCAGAGCGTATGGCCGAGATGCGCCCGTTCATGGGTGGCGGCGACATGATCCGCGAGGTGGCGAAAGACACCGTGACCTACAACGATCCTCCAATGAAGTTCGAGGCGGGGACCCCTGGTATCGTACAGATGATCGGGCTCGGTGCGGCGCTCGATTACATGATGGGTCACGGGATGGATGCGATATCCGCTCACGAAGACACGCTGCGCGATTATGCTGTTGAGCGGCTGACGGGTCTGAACTGGCTGCAGCTGCAGGGAACGACCGCGACCAAAGCGGCGATCTTTTCCTTCACCCTAGACGGTGCGGCGCATGCCCACGACATCTCGACCATCCTCGACAAGAAGGGTGTGGCGGTACGGGCCGGGCACCATTGTGCTGGGCCGTTGATGGATCATCTGGGTGTTGCGGCAACATGCCGGGCCTCATTCGGGATGTACAACACCAAGGACGAAGTCGACGTACTGGTCGATGCGCTCGAACTGGCACACGAGCTTTTCGCCTGACTTTTTGGCATTGCGGGCCGATGCGCGCGTGGCTATAGACAGCCCGAAGGACCCATAGCTCAGCTGGATAGAGCGCTGCCCTCCGAAGGCAGAGGCCAGAGGTTCGAATCCTCTTGGGTCCGCCAAAATCTCATATTTTCATGATTTCTGCTCGGATGGCTTGCTATCAATCCGAGGACAGCGACGGCTTTTACTGCTAGCTAACGGCAACAAACCGAAGTCGATATCAAGACCTATCCGATGACGTGTAGTACGCGCGGCCTAAGCCGCGCCAAGATGGTCGACGTGAACCGGATCTTGGATCAGCTGCCCCAGGTACGGACGGTGCCACAATCCATGTGAACGAAGTTCGAGCGCGAGTATCGCCCCACACCACCGCCGCGACATGCCGCTGCGGCGCGCGCCATCTGCGATACCGATCTCGTACTGAGCCGCAAATCCGCCGCCTGACCCTTCATATGAAGCGAATTCTTCGCCACCCCGCGTGAGCGTGAACGAAGCATCGCGTTCGTCTTGGGGCTGCGATACCCTGAGAGCAACATATAGGGCTCATCCACATCCATGAGGTTGTGCGCGGCGGCCATGATATCGATGGTCCGAAGATCGATCGACTTTACCTGGTCCGTGCGCCAGTCGCGCATGAAGTGGTTCACTTCTTTAACCGCATCTTTGATGTAGTGGCCTTCGACCCAATAGATCATGTCGATCCGCTCGCCCGTGCGGCCGGAATACATGCGAAGACGGCGAATGTCGCCTGATCCACGCAAGAAACCTGCGGCGTTGGTGAAGGTCGGTGCTGCTGCGACTGCTGATGCAGCAAATGCCCCAAGTAAGGCGCGGCGAGTTAGTGCCGTCGTTGTTTTATCTATCATTTCACTGCGTGGTCCCGTGACGCCTGCCTGCACGTGATGTTACACGCGCGTTGTTATCTCATCCCCACATGCAACATTTCTATTACATACTGTGATTTGTTAACCAAGACGTTAACCGCCAAATCGCCCGTGGATCGCCACATTTCGGCAAGAATCTGCGCAAAAATATAGGGGTGTGGAATTCCTGACCTTGTCGCTGATGCGACACAGCATCACGCAGATGTTTGTTCCGAGTGCTTCGACAATGTGAATGGACTTTAAACCATTTGCCCCGCACAAAGGGGCGCTACTACTAACGCGAGTTTGAGAGGTTCCCATGCCTTCCCCGGTACGCATTCATTTTTTCGTCTTACTGCTGGTTCCAGCTTTGTTTTTCGGGCTTTCCGGCCCTGTCTCGGCCCAAGTCACAGCGTTCAAACAAGCCGTCGCCGAAGCCGCCGCGCGCGATGCCGATATCGCCGCTTTCTACAAGGCGAACGGCTACGAATCTTTGTGGACAGGGCGCAGCGGCCGCGAAAGGCAGCGCCGCGCGGCTCTGATGAAGGCACTCGCCAACGCGGACGTTCACGGATTGCCCGCTGCGCGTTATGACGCCGATGCGCTGGTGTCGCGCATGGCTTCGGTAAAGACCGAGCGTGAGCGCGGTGCGCTCGAAGTCGCGCTGAGCAAGACATTCCTGGAATATGCCCGCGATATGCAGACTGGCGTTCTGGTCCCCAGCCGCGTGGATCGGGCGATTGTGCGCAAGGTACCGTACCGCGACCGGACGTCCTATCTGACGAATTTTGCTAAATCCTCGCCCAATGGTTTCTTCAAAGCTCTGCCGCCGGGAACCAAGGAATATAACGCCCTGCTCAAGGCGAAACTGCAGATGGAGCGTCAGCTTTCGCGAGGCGGCTGGGGCGCCGAGGTACCCGCAAAGTCGTTGAAGCCCGGTGCCAGCGGCAACCAGGTCGTGGCCCTGCGCAATCGCCTGATCGCAATGGGGTTCATGGGCCGGTCGAACAGCCAGACTTATGACGCCAAGCTGCAGGCGGGCGTTCAGCAATTCCAGCTTGCAAAAGGGTTAACCGCCGATGGCGTGGCAGGCCCCGATACCATGACGGAAATCAACCGGAGCGTTGCCGAGCGTTTGCAATCTGTTATCGTCGCGATGGAGCGTGAACGCTGGCTTAACAAGGAACGGGGCAAGCGCCACGTGCTTGTTAACATTCCGGATTTCACCGCCAAGATCATCGACAACGGGAAGGTCACCTTCCAGACCCGTTCGGTCGTTGGCGCGCGTCAGGACGACCGGCCAACCCCCGAATTTTCGGACACCATGGAATTCATGGTCGTGAACCCCAGCTGGTATGTGCCGCGCTCGATCGTGGTCAAGGAATACCTGCCCAAGCTGCGCAGCAACCCCTACGCGGTCAGGCATATCGAGATCACGGACAGTCGCGGTCGCGTGGTGAACCGCGGTGCCGTCAACTTTGCGCAATATTCCGAGACGACGTTCCCATTCGCGATGCGTGAACCCCCGTCGCAGGGCAATGCCCTGGGTCTGGTCAAGTTCATGTTCCCGAACCCCTACAACATCTATCTGCATGATACGCCGGCGAAAAAACTGTTCAGCCGCGAGGTGCGCGCCTACAGCCATGGCTGCGTCCGGCTGGCCGATCCGTTTGACTTTGCCTACACGCTACTGGCACGCCAGAGCCGTGATCCGCAGGGTCTTTTCCAGTCGACGCTCGCTACGGGCAAAGAGACGCGGGTCGACCTTGAGCAGCCGGTCCCGGTGCATCTGATCTATCGCACGGCATTCACAACACCCAAGGGTCAGGTTCACTACCGCCGCGACATCTACGGTCGTGACGCCCGGATTTGGCAGAGCCTGAATAAGGCAGGGGTGGTGCTGCGCTCCGTTCAGGGGTAAGCCTTCGGCGATTTTCGCCGGAGGTGGGATGAAAACGTTCACGATTGGCCAGATCGCCGAGGCACTGGATGCAACGGCGGTCGGCGATGCGACCATCGAAATCGACGCATTGTCGGAACCCGCAGAGGCCGGGCCAACCGACCTCGCACTGGCGACCAATCAGAAATACGCAGAGGCGCTGCAGCAGGGCCATGCCAAGGCCGCTTTGCTGTGGGATGGTGCCGATTGGGCCGCTCTTGGCTTGAGCGCGGCCATCATGCCGCCACGGCCCCGCTTTGCGATGTCGGCCCTGACCGGGATGATGGATCCGGGGCAGGGGTTCGGCGCTGGCATTCACCCCTCCGCCGTGATCGATCCGACGGCGACGCTGGGCGACGATGTATCGATAGGGCCGCTTTCGGTCGTCGGCGCGAATGCTGTGATCGGAGCCCGTTCTGTCATCGGGCCGCAATGTCATGTCGGTGCAGGGTCCACGGTCGGAGCGGATGCCTATCTGCGCGAACAGGTGAGCATCGCTGCGCGGATCCGGATCGGCGAACGCTTCATCGCCCAACCGGGCGTACGGGTCGGGGGCGATGGCTTTTCATTCGTGACACCGGAGAAAAGCGGTGTAGAGGCAGCACGCGAAACGCTGGGCGAGCAGGGCGAGACGCAAGCCCAGAGCTGGAGCCGCATCGCGTCTCTTGGCGGGGTGGTGATTGGTGACGATGTCGAGATCGGGTCGAACTCCGTCATCGACAGCGGGACGATCCGCCCGACGACGATCGGTGACCGGACCAAGATCGATAACCTCGTTCATATCGGCCATAACTGCATGATCGGAAAAGATAATCTGCTTTGCGGCATGGTTGGTATCGCGGGTTCTGTGACGGTGGGCGACTTTGTCGTGATGGCCGGGCAGGTGGGCGTTTCTGACAATCTTTCGATCGGCGACCGCGTCGTTCTGGGTGCGGCATCAAAGGTTTTGTCTTCGGTACCCGACGGGCGCGTGATGTTGGGCTACCCGGCAACAAAGATGGACACCCAGCTTGAGGCCTACAAATCGTCGCGGCGGCTGCCGCGCCTACTCCGCGACGTCGCTGCCCTTAAGAAAGCTGTTTTCAAAGATGGCACCAATGACTAAATCGGCTTCAACGAGGTCGGGGGCGGAACCATGAGCCAGTCAGCTGTTGCAACAAAAGTGATCGAGATCATCGCCGAACAGGCCGTTCTGGAGCCTTCGGACGTTTCGATGGACAGCACGCTGGAAGACCTGGGCATCGATAGCCTTGGCCTGGTCGAAAGCATCTTTGCGATTGAAGAAGAATTCGACATTTCGATCCCATTCAATGCCAACGAGCCGACCGAAAGCGATTTTGATATCACGAACGTGACGGCCATCGTCAGCGGCATCGAAAAGCTTATCAGCCAACAAAAAGACTAAGACAATGCATCGAGTTGTGATCACGGGCGCGGGGACGATCAACGCGCTCGGCCATAGTGTAGCCGACACGCTTGAAGCGATGCGGGAAGGTCGCTGCGGCATTGGTGAGCTGAGTTTTCAGGATGTGGATCGGCTGGCGATCAAGATCGGTGGACAGGTCCGCGGATTTGACGGCGAAGGCCGGTACAATCGCCAGCAAATGAGCCTTTACGACCGGTTTACGCAGTTCACGCTCGCCGCCGCGAAAGAGGCAATCGGGCAATCGGGCCTGACGTTTTCCGGCGACCTCTCGGCCAAATCCGGTGTCATTCTTGGAACGGCCGGTGGCGGCGTTAACACGTGGGACGCCAACTACCGCTCTGTTTACGAAGAAGGAAAGAACCGCGTTCATCCCTTTGTCGTTCCAAAACTGATGAACAACGCCGCGGCCAGTCACGTCAGCATGGAATACAACCTCAAAGGTCCGTCCTTTACGGTTTCGACCGCGTGCGCATCATCGAACCACGCGATGGCCCAGGCCTTTGCCATGGTACGCTCGGGGATGGCCCCGGCCATGGTCACGGGCGGTTCTGAATCAATGCTATGCTTTGGCGGGGTCAAGGCTTGGGAAGGTCTGCGTGTTATGTCCAAGGACGCCTGCAGGCCCTTCAGCGCCAACCGCAACGGTATGGTGCAGGGCGAAGGGGCAGGGGTATTCGTTTTCGAGGAATACGAACATGCCCGCGCGCGCGGTGCGGAAATCCTGTGTGAGGTCATCGGCTTTGCCATGTCCTCGGACGCATCGGACATCGTGATGCCATCGAAGAACGGAGCGTCGCGCGCCATGGCCGGGGCGCTGAAGGACGCGAAGGTCGATCGATCCGAAGTGGGCTACATCAACGCCCATGGCACCGGGACGGCCGCAAACGACAAAACCGAGTGCGCCGCTGTGGCCGATGTCTTTGGTCCCCATGCCGACAAGCTGATGATTTCGTCAACAAAGTCGATGCATGGTCACCTGATTGGCGGTACCGGAGCAGTGGAGCTGTTGGCCTGCATCATGGCCCTGCGCGATGGCGTTATTGCGCCGACAATCGGATACGAAGAGCCCGATCCGGAATGCGCGCTGGACGTCGTCCCGAATGATGCCCGCGAAGCCAAGGTTGATGTTGCGCTCTCGAACGCTTTTGCCTTTGGCGGCATGAACGCCGTAATGGCAATGCGTCGGGTATAGAAGGCGCCAGATCGAGACCTGACGCCCAGGTGTTATTGCTCGACGACCGAAACCTGATCGTAGGTCTTGGTGAAACCCGACAGCGACATATCCAGCTCGACCTTCTGGTCGGGTGCCAGCGCCGGAACAATGCTGATCCGTGCCGTTGCGCCGCGCTTGAAGCCTGCGATGTCCTCAGCCGTCAGTCCGATACGAGAGTAGCAGCCGATCTGGTTGCAGAAGGCAAAAGGATACCTGCGGGCCGCGCCGCCATCGACCGTGATTGTCAATTGCTGCTGCAGCGCGGTTTCGAGCGGCACAACAACAGTCGCGCCCGCTTCGGCGCGTCCGCCATCCTTCAATTTGAACATCGAGAATTCAGCGACCGGCACACCCTCGGTGTCGGAAATGAGCTGATACGCCTGACAGGGCTCTTCGCCTTCCTCGACGCGGATGCACCGCAGTTCCCAAGCGCCATTTCTCTCCTTGGCATAGGGCTCACCAATCTTGGGGCCACTTTCGTCAATTTCTTCACCAAGGCTAAGCGTGTCGTCGGCCGGCGCCTGCTGCTGCTCCTGCGCCGGATCTTCGGTTGTGTCGGTGGTGGTGGTTTCCTGCGCCTGCACGGAAACGAGCGTCGCGACCAAAGCGAAGGCCGACAAAAAAGCTGTGCGAGATGTTTTCATCTTCATTCCACGTGGTTGATTTGTTTGCACCTAGCTATCACGCCGCATTGAGGGTGTCAGGGCGAAAGGGCGCTATTTTGCCGAATGCGCACCGAAATTTTACGGAAGATCAAAGGCCGGAGTGTCCAAAAGTAAAGGGGGCTGAACCGCCCCCTTTTGTCTTTGGTTTTCTCCCCGTCGGACCGGCCGACTATTTGTGACGGGAGGTTACGCAAGCAGGAACACCCGGTCAACAGCTAATCAGGGTTAATGCGTGCTCAAACCTTTGATTAAAGCCGGGAAAATCGATTGCGCAGCGGATAGTCGCCACTCGCGGGAAAAAAGGCCGCGCACGGAGCGCGGCCAGTCTGACAGGGAGGAAGTGTTCCAGGCCACGAGGACATGTGGACCCGAAACGAAAATCATTCTGGCGTGGAAAGGTTAACTTTGTATGGTCGGACCGCGACGAAACGAAAGATCGAAAGGCGGGGCGCATGGAGGGCAAGATTTTTGTCGGTGGAGGGGGCGCTGATTACGCGGAAAAACAGGGGCTTTCCCTAAATTACGCAAACCGCCACGGCCTGATCGCCGGGGCCACCGGAACAGGTAAGACGGTAACGCTCCAAATTCTGGCAGAGGGGTTTTCGAACGCCGGTGTCCCGGTGTTTCTATCGGACGTCAAAGGCGATCTGTCCGGCCTCGCGAAATCGGGAAGCTCCGAGCACAAGCTGCATGGTCCTTTCACGGAAAGGGCGACGAAGATCGGGTTCGACGATTACACATATCACGCCTGTCCGGTCACGTTTTGGGATCTGTTCGGCGAACAGGGCCATCCCGTGCGGACCACGGTTTCGGAAATGGGGCCGCTGCTGCTTTCCCGTTTGCTTGAGCTGACCGAGGCGCAAGAGGGTATCCTGAACATCGCATTCCGTCTGTCTGATGAAGAGGGGATGCCGTTGCTCGATCTAAAAGACCTGCAATCGTTGCTGGTCTGGATCGGTGAGAACAGCAAGGATCTGTCCCTTCGATACGGTAACGTATCGACCCAGTCGATTGGCGCGATCCAACGGCGCCTGCTTGTTCTTGAGAACCAGGGCGGCACCCAGCTTTTCGGTGAACCGGCGCTGGAACTGGCGGATCTGATGCGCACGGACGCCGAGGGTAAAGGGGCCGTCAACATCCTCGCATCGGACAAGCTGATGGCTTCACCCGGCCTCTACGCCACCTTCCTGCTGTGGCTGCTGAGCGAGCTTTTCGAGGAACTGCCAGAGGTCGGCGACCCCGACAAGCCCAAGCTGGTTTTCTTCTTTGACGAGGCACACCTGCTGTTCGAGGATGCCCCCAAAGCGCTGGTCGACAAGGTCGAGCAGGTCGCGCGCCTCATCCGGTCGAAGGGCGTAGGAGTTTACTTCATCACCCAGAACCCGGCGGACGTGCCCGAGGATATCCTTGGCCAGCTCGGCAACCGCATCCAGCACGCCCTGCGCGCCTTTACGGCAAAGGACCGTAAAGAGCTGCGGATGGCGGCAGAGACCTATCGCGAGAACCCGCGCTTTTCGACCGAGGACGCGATCAAGGAGGTGGGCGTGGGTGAGGCGGTCACATCGATGCTGCAGAAAAAGGGTGTGCCAGGGATTGTCGAACGCACGCTGATCCGCCCCCCGTCCAGCCAGCTCGGGCCGATCACGGCCGCTGAACGCAAGGCCATCCTGTCCGCGTCGGATATGGCCGGCAAATATGACAAGGTGCTTGATCGCAAATCGGCCTTTGAGATCCTGCAGGCCCGCGCGGATCAAGCGGCCAAAGAGGCAGCAGAAGCAGAGGAAAAAGCAGAGGAGCTGCAACCGGTGCTGCGCGAATTCAACGCTGCCCGCCGATATACCGCACCGCGGGTATCGCGGTCGTCGGCGCGGACACCCCGTCGCGGCCAAAGCTTTGGTCAGGCAATGACCAAAATGGTGGTCAAGGAGCTGACGGGAACGACGGGCCGCCGCATGGTGCGCGGCATCCTTGGCGGGCTCTTCAAGGGGCGTTAGCGTCAACAAACCTGACTTAGCGTAAAGTACAACTATTCCGAGCTTCCTCGTTGTGGGACCCTTCCATTGGGTTTTTGCCCACAAGGGAGGAAAAGATGAAAAAGCTCATTGCGTCCGCCGCGCTCTGCGTGGCGGCTGGATCTGTTGCCAATGCACAATCAGCAGATGTTCCGGACAATCTTGAAAAGCTGTCGAACTTCAAGACGACCGGTGTGACAGAGTTCACCTTTATCGAACAGGGCGGCGATTATGCGGCCGGGATCAAGAACACCCTTGAGCAGATCACGCTACCGGCCGGGTTCAAGATAGGCCTCTATGCCGTCGTGCCGGATGCACGCCATATGGCCGTAGGGCCGCAGGGGATCGTCACCTTTGTCGGTACCCGCAAGGACAAGGTCTGGAGCGTCACCGACCGCAACAAGGATCGCGTCGCCGACGAGGTTAAGGATTTTGCGCCGTCCCTGCGGTTTGCGATCCCCAACGGCCCGTGTTTTTCCAAAGACGGGTTTCTCTACATCGCTGAACAGAACCGCGTGCTGCTGTTCCCGGCAGCCGAGTTTTTCTACGAAAGCCCGGACGTGGCGGCCTTCAACCTGGTTGCACAGGGTGAGTTGATCCCGCCAGAAGAGGAATCGTTCAACCACACGGCACGGGTCTGCAAGATCGGCCCGGACAACAAAATCTATATCTCGCTCGGCCAACCCTTCAACGTGGCACCACCCGAAAAACTGGCGCTTTACGATGAGGTTGGCATCGGTGGCATCATCCGCATGAACACTGATGGCAGCGGTCGCGAGGTCTATACCTATGGCGTCCGGAACTCGGTGGGCCATGACTTCCACCCGGTAACGGGTGAGCTTTGGTGGACCGACAACCAGGTCGACGGCATGGGCGATGACATCCCGCCCGGTGAGATCAACCGCCAGACGGCTGCCGGCCAGCATTTCGGCGCCCCGTGGTACGGGGGTGGCGACGTCCGGGTCAGCGATCACGGCTACAACGAGATGGAGGTGCCCGTCGATGTGGTGATGCCCGCCGTCGAAACCGTGGCCCACGCCGCAGATCTGGGGATGTCGTTCTACACGGGCAACATGTTCCCGGCGAAGTACAAGAACGCCATCTTTTCGGCGCAGCACGGATCATGGAACCGGACAACACCAGTTGGGGCACGGGTTATGGTCACCTTCATCGACGATGAGGGGAACGCCACGACCGAACCCTTTGCCGAAGGCTGGATCGATGCGAATGGCGAGTATCTGGGACGCCCCGTTGATATCGCCCAGTTGCGCGATGGCTCGATCCTCGTGAGTGACGACCTCGCCGGTGCGATCTATCGGATCTGGTACGAGGGATGATGCGCTACGTGCTCATTTTCGTTCTCGGCGGGCTGATGCTCGCCGGGACGGTTACGTTGGCTCAGGATCGCGGGGCCGGACGTAAGGCAGCCGGCATGTGCCGGACCTGCCATGGTCTCGACGGTTATGCGAAGATCCCGATCGCGCCGCATATCGGCGGTGAACCTGCCGCGTATCTCGAGGCCCAGCTGAGGGCGTTTCGATCGGGCGAGCGAGAACACGAAATGATGACCGTCGTAGCCCGCGGTCTCAGCGATGAACAAATCATTGATCTAGCAGCATGGTATGGCGGTCATGCCGCTGTCGCCACGGCAGCGCAGCCCGAAGCCGCCCCCGAGGCCTGCACCGCGTGTCACGGAGCGGATGGCCTGTCGAAAGCCGAGGATGCCCCGCATCTGGCGGGTGAGGCGAACATCTATATCGACACCCAGCTCAAGGCGTTCAAACGGGGCAAACGGGAACACGAGATCATGTCAGAGATCGCCGCCTCTCTGGACGATGATGAAATACGCGCCATCGCCGACTATTACGCCGCAATCGATCTTGAGATCACGCAGGTCGATTGACGGGGTGGGGGCGACGCCAGCGGAACGAGATCTCAAGTATCACGAGATAAGGCAAATAGAACGCAAAGACCTGGATCTGGTCGAACGGCCCGTCCAACAGCGACCCAACCCCCCAACCTTGCGTCAGCCAGAACCACAGCCCGTAATGTACGCGGTAGATCCATGACCCGAGCGCCAGAATGGCAAGGCGCAGACCCCAGCGACGATGCCGTTCATAGTCTCCCGCCATGGCAAATCTGGGGGCCTGAACGGCAGCGAGCAGCAGCAACAGGCCATAAAGTGCGAAGCCAACATTCATGATCGGCCCGCCTATCGTGCCATTCAGCCCGATATAGATAAGCCCGCCCAGCGATGTCGGGATGGCCAGCACCGCCAAGGTCCGGCCCGAAACCCGATGGACGATTGGCCAATGCCGCCGCAGCGGACCAACCAGTTGAACGACGGCAAGCAGCGCAACGACCGCCCCCAGTGCCATGTGCCCGAAGATCGCAAGGTCGCTCAGGCCTCCGTCACCGGTATAAAGCCGATCCTGTGCGCCGTAGTTTCCGCTGAGCGCCATGATGCCCCGCCGGGCAGCGAGAAACGAAAACGGCAGGACAAGAAGCGCAAGAACCGCCAGACCGACATAGCCCGTGATTGCGCGCCAGCGCATCACCGTTCGGGGATCAGCCCACGGGGGCTGAACCTCAGCACCAAAAGGAGGATGAGCCCCATCGTCAGGAGCCTCATATGCGCCGCACTGTCGAGCAGGTGTTCGCGCAGCGCGCTGCCCTCTGCCATCCCCGCCGTGATTATCTGCAAAAGGCCAAAGCCAAGGGGCTCGACCATGACCCACAGCCACCATATGAGAAAACCACCCAGAACGGCACCCAGATTGCTGCCAGATCCGCCGACAATGACCATCACCCAAACGAGAAAGGTGAAGCGCAGCGGCTGGTAGGTCCCGGGTGTCAATTGCCCGTCCAGCGTCGTCATCATCGCTCCGGCCATCCCGCAGATCGCGGACCCGAGGATGAAGACCTGCAGGTGGCGGGCGGTTACATCCTTGCCCATGGCCTCTGCCGCGACCTCGTTGTCACGGATGGCACGCATCATGCGCCCCCATGGTGAGTTCAGCGCCTTCTGGGCCATCCAGAAGATGATCACCAGAACGATGGTAAAGAGAATGGCATAGATGACCTTAACCCAAAGCGTGGACGCGGTGACCGGGTCGAGGCCCAGTGACGCGGCCCGTTCGACAAAGCCGGGGTCGTTCTGCAAGTCGATCTCGTAGGGGGCAGGGCGCGGGATGCCGACGACGTTTTTGACGCCGCGGGCCAGCCAGTCTTCGTTCTTGAGGATCGCGATGATGATCTCGGCAATCCCAAGGGTCGCGATGGCGAGGTAATCGGAGCGCAGGCCCAGTGCCGTCTTGCCGATGATCCACGCGGCCCCGGCGGCCAGCAATCCGCCTGCAGGCCATGCCAGCAGCGTCATCCATCCCCAATCCTTGCCGCCCGGGTTCAGACCACCAAGGTATCCGGTGCCAGCCGGATTGACCGCTTCGACAGCCGAGGTTGCCGGATCAAAGACCGCGCGATAGGCAAAGAACCCGCCGATCAGAATGATCAGCAGCATGATGGTTCGGGCCCGGCCCGCCGCCATCTGGGTCCAGACGAGGATCGCGGCCACTATGGTTGCCGCACCAAGGATCAGCGCGAGGATCACACCAAGGCCACCGGCCTCCCAAGCCTCACCTACCGGTTCCATCGACACCAGAACGGTGGCAAGTCCGCCAAGGGCGACAAACCCCATGACACCGACATTGAAGAGCCCGGCAAAGCCCCATTGCAGGTTCACACCAAGCGCCATGATGGCCGAGATAAGCCCGAAATTCAGGATCTGGATGGCCGAATTCCACGAATAGATGAACCCGGTCGACGCGATCATGATCGCGACCAGTGCGAAGTACCCGAAATTGCGTGTGGTCTCACTCATACCGATTTCCCCGCAAAGAGGCCCGTCGGGCGGAAGAGCAGAACGATCAGCAGGATGACGAAGCTGACCGCAAACTTGTAGTCGGTGCTCAGCAGTTGGGCGAGCCCGTCCGGCGCCAGCGCATCCGGTAAGGCGTATCCGGCAACCCGCTTCCATGCATAGGTAATCATCACTTCCGAGAAGGCGATGGTGAACCCGCCCGCGATGGCTCCGACCGGGCTGCCCAGACCGCCGACGATCGCACTGGCAAAGATGGGCAGCAAAAGCTGGAAGTAAACGAATGGTTTGAACGACTTGTCGAGGCCGTAAAGAACGCCGGCAATGGTGGCCAGCGCCGCCACGATCAGCCAGGTGATCATCACGACCCGTTCGGGGTTGATGCCCGAGAGCAGGGCAAGGTCCTCGTTATCCGAATAGGCCCGCATCGACTTGCCCGTCCGCGTCCGGTTCAGGAACCAGAACAAGAGCGCCACGACGATGATCGCCGTCACGACCGTGATCACCTGCGTTGTCTTGATGGCAAGCCCCTCGTTCAGGCCGGTCAAAACCTTGAAGTCCCGCGCCGAGATGATGAAGCGTTCGCCGTCCGCGAACCGCTGGTCGTTGGGTCCGATGATAAAGCGGACAAGGCCGTTCATGATGAACATGACCCCCAGTGACACGATCACGAGGATCACCGGCTTGGCCTTTTGCTCGCGGTAAAAGCGATAGACCAGACGGTCGGTCCCGAGGACCAAGAGCATGCATCCGGCGATACCAAGGGGCAGGGCCAGCAGGGCCGTCGGCAACGGGCCAAGATTGATCCCCAGCGACTGGAACATCCACGTGAACAGGATGGTGACCATGGCGCCAAAGGCCATCGTGTCACCGTGTGCGAAGTTGGAAAACCGGAGGATCCCGTAGATCAGCGTGACACCAAGCGCGCCAAGCGCCAGCTGAGAGCCATAGGCGATGGCGGGGATCAGGACGAAGTTCGAGAGGGCGACGAAAGCGTTGAGAAGATCCATCAGGAGACCGCCTCACAAGTTCTCTTAAGGCCGATGAAAAGAGCAGATAATACCGAAGAAACGATGACCTGATTCAATTAATGTTCTCCATTTGACGCTGCCCCACAGAAAGCGGCTCCAACCCCGATGTGTCAGTATGTTGAACCGACCTAGTCGCCCCGCCAGCATTGAAAAAGGTTGGGTGCGACGCCACCATCTCGCGTCTCGGCACGGCGACGACGTCCGGTATGATTTGGATATCTCTCACAGCCCCTCGCACCGCCCGAGATACGTGACGACCATCGGTCCCTCCATGTGAACGGAAAGACGGGCAGCAGCATTCTCCACCGTTAGGAAGTACATCGCCCCGGGGCCTTCGAAGGCATACGACACGGAGCTCTCATCCCGCCGTAACACATAACCGCCCAGATCGCCGAATTCGGTCGAGGCCGTGACGCCCTGTTGCAACCGTGCTCCATTCGCATTGTCGGTATATTCAAAGAGGAATGCCGCGTCCCCACAGGCGTCAGCCTCGAAGCATTCCTGTTCAAAGCTGCAATAGGTGGTCGCCGAGACCATGCCGGGCAAGGCCAGAGCGATGCAGGTGGCTGCAATCCTCATCCCAAAACCTCGCAGTTACCGTGATAGATGAACGCGCCGAACCGTCCGGCCGAAGACCAGAAACGGGCCGCGCCGTCGCGCGCGCCGACCAGGTACCGGGTTTGCCGCTCGTCGGGCTGCGGGATCACGAAACCATATTCCCCTGCCGCCGGCTCAAAACGGCGACCCTGCGTGTGAAACCCGAGCGTCCTGCCGCGGGGGATCAGCGCCTCGGATACCGATGCGCGCAAGCGGTCGGGCAGGGGATCACCCCCGATCATCTCGATATCGCCAAGCGCGAGGAACGGGCCCCGCTCACGCAACGCGCCGAACGCCTGATCCGCCTGATCGGTAATCGCCAGCGCGCCGTCTGCATCTTCGCAGCGATAATCGCCGGTGAAGCATGCCCGGTCGAACCGACAGACCAGTGTGAGTGCTTGCAGCGGCGCCGCCATGAGGGCCGCTAGCGGCAGGGCCAATATGGAAACCAGCCGCATCATCCCCCCAGAAACGACCGCCGCACTTCGGGATCAGCCAGCAGTTCCTTGCCCGTCCCGGTATAGGCATTCCGCCCCTGCACCAGCACGTAACCCTTATCGGCAATCTCAAGCGCCTGGCGCGCGTTCTGTTCGACCATAAGGATGGGGATGCCGGTCCGGGCAACCTCGATTATCCGGTCAAAAAGCTCGTCCATCACGATGGGGGACACCCCGGCCGTGGGTTCGTCAAGCATCAGAACCTTCGGCTGGGTCATCAGGGCCCGGCCCACGGCGACCTGCTGCCGCTGACCGCCCGAAAGCTCGCCCGCTGGCTGCCGCCGCTTTTCCTTCAGGATCGGGAACAGGCCATAGACCTGCTCCATCGTGTCGGAAAAGTCATCGCGGCGGATGAAGGCGCCCATTTCAAGGTTCTCCTCCACCGTGAGCGAGGTGAAGATGTTCGAGGTCTGGGGAACAAAACCCATCCCCTGAACCACGCGATCCTGCGGCGAAAGGTTAGTGATATCCTCACCATCCAGCCGAACCGACCCCTGGCGCACGTCGAGCATCCCGAAAATGGCCTTCATGGCCGTCGACTTGCCTGCGCCATTCGGCCCAACGATGACGGCAATCTCGCCCGGGTTCACCGCCACGGTGCAGTCATGCAAGATATCGGGCCCGTTGCCGTAGCCGCCGGTCATGCAGTCACCAATCAGGAAGGCACTGGCGGTGTCCATCGGATGGTCCGTTCCGGGGCGCGACTGAAGGGTACCAGCACCTTTCGGGTTGGTTATCGTGGCGTCCTTGTTGCCCCGGTCGTCTTGGTAGGGATTGTCGCTCATGACGCGATACGCCCCGGACCCTGGCAATCTGAGTGGTTTGATTTCATAGGCGCGTATTCTCGATCAGGCTGGCATGGGCCGCCTGCATTTCTTCGGTCGGCTCAAGGCCGACACCAAAGGTCACGATCTGCAGTGACCTGTCGGCCTGCACGAAGATTGAGTTGATGTAGACCACCGAAACACCCCGAATGAGGCCAGAATAGACGACTGTCTGACCCGCGACGTCGCCCAACTCAATCGGTTCGATAGACAGGACCGGCACATTCTCGATCTCGGTCTTTTGGGCCGTCGCGACATAGCCAAGAGCGATCTGCGTAAATCCATCAACATCAAAACCGTCATCGGTGCCGACGCCCTCGACGATATACATCGCAAAGGTCCGGTCCGACCATTGGTAGGTGGCGCTTGCGGCCGGATTGGCATTGACGCTGCGGGACCATTTCGTCCCGGCCGAGCAGAAGCGGACACCCAGACGGACATCATCGCAATTGTCAGGCGAAACCGCTGCATAGCGCCAGGTGTTGTCTGACATGAGTTCGACTTTGCGACCTTCGACCAGGCTGGTTCCGACCACGCTTTGTGCAACCGCGGCGGGGCCGATCAGGACGGACAAGAGAAGGCCAAGAACGAAAGCGGCGCGCCTCATGTCGCAGCCTCCGCCATTTCCTTGTTCTTGAGGCCCGTTCCCAGATAGGCCTCGATCACATGTTCGTTCGCCTTGATCTCGTCCAGCGTGCCTTCTGCCAACACCTTGCCCTCGGCCATGCAAATCACCGGGTCGCAGATCTTTCCGATGAAGTCCATGTCATGTTCGATAACGACGAAGGTATAGTTCCGCTCCTTGTTCAATCGCAGGATCGCGTCGCCGATCGTGTTGAGCAGCGTTCTGTTCACGCCTGCGCCCACCTCGTCCAGAAAGACGATCTTGGCGCCGACCATCATGGTTCGCCCAAGCTCCAGCAGCTTTTTCTGACCGCCGGAGACCTGACCGGCCTTGTGATCCGCCAGATGCTCAATCGTCAGAAATTCGAGCACCTCGTCCGCCTTGGCCCGCAGGGCTCGCTCCTCATCTGCGATACGACGGCGACCAAACCACGTGTTCCAAAGCGTCTCACCCGATTGCGCACCGGGAACCATCATCAGGTTTTCGCGGCAGGACATCGAATGGAATTCGTGGGCAATCTGGAATGTCCTCAGCAGCCCTTTGTGAAAAAGCGTATGCGGCGGCAGGCCGGTGATGTCCTCGCCATCCATCGTCACGCGACCTGACGTCGGTTTAAGAACGCCCGCAATCACGTTGAAAAGGGTCGTTTTTCCGGCACCGTTTGGTCCGATAAGGCCTGTTATCGACCCCGGTTCGATCCGCAACGAAGCACCGTCAACCGCGTGAAATCCGCCGAAATGCTTGTGGATATCATCGACGACGATCATCGCACCCCCGCCACTTGATCATGGCTTATCCGAATTTGAGACAGCCCGAGGTTTCCCCCGGGCTGTCCGATAAAGACCCGCAATCGATCAGCGATACTTGGCCGTGGCGATCTTGCCGCCTTCGATCTTGATCTCGCGGTAGTTGCCGGCGCTTTCGCCGCCACCGATCAGTTCGACCGCCGTCGCGCCGACATAATCGATGTCACCGCCGTCTTTCAGTATCTGCAGCGCCTTGGCCAATTCACCGGGGAAGATTTGTTCGCCGGGTGCATTCGCCACTTCAAGGATCTTGGCCTTGTAGTCGTTGCTGTCCTTCGAGTTCGCCGCTTGCATCGCCAGCATGATCAGCGCCGCAGCGTCATAGCTTTCTGGCGTGAAGGGTGATGTGGCATCAAACGCACCACCCACCATCTCGGTGAACTTTGCGACGCCGGGGCTGTCGGTGCCCGGATGCTGTCCGGTCGAACCTTCGATTTCGTCACCAAAGTTCTCTTCGAGCTTTGCGCCGATCATACCGTCCGGGAAGTGGAAGGTGTCGAACGCACCCGAGTCGATTGCCGCGCGCACGATGCCCGAACCGCCCTGATCAACGTAACCTGCGACAACCAGACGGTCGCCACCGGCCGCGGCCAAAGCGCCAACCTCGGCCGCATAGTCCGCCTTGCCGTCCTCGTGGGCTGCAGAAATCGTGACCGTGCCGCCCGCAGCCTCAAACGCCGCCTGGAAGCTGTCAGCCAGACCCTTGCCATAGTCGTTGTTCGTGTATGTCACCGCGACTTCCTGAATGCCTTGCTCCATCAGGACTTCGGTCATGACCACACCCTGGCGGGCATCCGATGGCGCCGTGCGGAAGAAGAGGTCATTGTCTTCTGCCGTCGAGAGGGCCGGCGAAGTCGCCGATGGCGAGATCATCGCAACACCGTTCGGAACAGCGACGTTCGACAGGATCGCACCGGTCACGCCTGAACAATCAGCGCCCATGATGCCATCAACCTGATCACCCGTAACCAGGCGCTCAGCCGCGGCGGTTGCAGCACCGGCATCGATGCACGTCGAATCCGCACGAACGGATGTCACCGTCGCGCTGTCCAGCAACATCCCGCTGTCGGTAACCTCTTTCATCGCCAGTTCGGCAGCATCGGCCATCGAGGGCGTCAGCGATTCAATCGGGCCGGTGAAGCCCAGAATGATGCCGATCTTCACCTCTTTGGCGTGTCCGCCCGCGAACGCAGCACCAGCAAGCAGCGCCGATGCGGCGCAGGCTGTGAGCATTGTCTTCATTGGTTTACTCCCTGTGCGGTTTTATTTTGTACCGGGAAAAAACCTATTCGGGGCCTGAAAAAAAGGAAAGCGCAAACAAGCACATTTCCGCTAGGAGACTGGACCGCGCAAAAACAGGTCATAGGTGGGCAATAAACGTCGCAAACGGATCAAAAAGATGAAACGTATACTCTCGCTCATTCTGGCGGTCTGCGCCGCGCCCGCACTTGCCCTCGACACCACCCTCGGCCCCGTCACAGTGACGCCAGTCATCACCGGCCTCAACACGCCATGGGCGGTCGCGCCCTTACCGGATGGATCGGTGCTGGTGACCGAGCGCGACGGGCGCCTTATCCTTGCAAGTGGTGATCGTGCCCGGCGGGTTGCGGGCGTGCCTCGTGTCGCGGCATCGGGGCAGGGCGGGTTGCTTGACGTGACGATCCCGCGCGACTTCGCCCAGACGCGCGAGGTGTTTCTTACCTATTCGAAGCCGCAATCTGGCGGCGGGTCCGGAACGGCATTGGCCGTCGGGCGTCTCAGCGATGATGGCCGACGCCTCGAAAACGTCAGGGATCTCTTTGAAAGTGCGCCCGGCGGTTCCGGCGGTCGCCATTTCGGCAGCCGTGTCGTCGAAGCGCCGGATGGCACGCTTTTTGTGACGATCGGTGATCGTGGCGACAGGCCAAGCGCGCAGGATCGCGGAAACCACAATGGCTCGATCATCCGGATCAATCGCGACGGCACCGTTCCCGCTGACAATCCTTTTGTGGGGACAAACGGCGTTCAGCCTGAAATCTGGTCCTACGGCCATCGGAACCCACAGGGCGCCGGGCTGGATGCCAACGGCCAGCTTTGGACAGCCGAACACGGTGCGCGCGGTGGCGACGAGGTGAACCGCGTCGTCAAAGGTGCCAATTTCGGCTGGCCCGTCATCTCGTATGGTCGGCATTATTCGGGCGCCAAGATCGGCGAAGGTACGTCAAAGGCGGGCATGGAGCAGCCGGCCTTCTATTGGGATCCGTCCATCGCGCCGTCCGGGCTTTTGATTTACGAGGGTGCGATGTTCCCGGAATGGCAGGGTGACATGTTCGTCGGCAGCCTCAAGTTCGACTACATAGCCCGGCTTGATTTACGCTCCAATGCTGCAGAGGAGGTCGAGCAGATAAAATCCGGGGAAACCAGCCGTGTACGCGACATTGTTCAAGCTGTGGATGGCAGCATCTGGTTCATAAGCGTCGGCGACGGAACTGTCTATAGAATGGCCCGCTAGGAGACCTCCGAAAGCCGAAAGCGTAGTCGGACCTGCCTTGGTTTCGCCTTCGGGCCATCCGAAAGAAACCACTTTGGCCCACCACAAGACGCGCACCTCCTTTGGTCGGCGTTCGTGGGGCCTGAAAGATGTTGAATAATCAATTGCGGCGGCATGCCAACGCAGCCACCCTTGATGCGGTCGAAAAATATCTGCTGGCCACGGCCTTTGTCTTTTTCGCGTATCGCATGATCAGCAATTACGTCGAAACGGGTTCGCCCGTAACCCTGATCTATGCGCTCGACCAGCTTGTCGTCCTGATATTCGTGCTTCTGCGCCGCGCACCGAAGGAATTGAGCCTAAGGATCGATGATTGGATTTTCGGATTTGCCGGTACGTTTTTTGCCATCATGATCTCGGCGCCAAGCGGTGCGGCGCTGGTTCCACCCATCATCGTCCATGGCGTGCTACTGACTGGTTTCGCGATCCATGTGCTCGCCAAATTCGCTCTGCGGCGCAGTTTTGGCGTGGTTGCAGCCAACCGGGGCGTCAAGACAACCGGCCCCTACCGATTTGTGCGCCATCCGATGTATCTAGGCTATGTCGTGTCGCAGGTCGGCCTCCTGCTCGCGGGCCCGACCCTGATCAATATCATGATCATCGGACTGTGCTGGTTCCTGTTCGTCAAACGGATCGCGGCCGAGGAGCGTCTGCTGCTGACCGACGAAGTCTATCAGGTCTTTGCGACACAGACCCGTTACCGCGTGATTCCGGGCGTATATTAACTAAGGCCAATCAACAGGCCGCACACAGGGGCCCGTCGATTGCAGATTAATAGATCATTGCGGAAGACTAGACCGACAAACGGGCCGCGTGTGTCCCGCGTTCGCGATAGGGCGTCGTATCATAGTGCGCCCGGTAGCATTTCGAGAAATGTGAAGGCGATGCAAAACCGCAGGCCAGGGCGACATTGATCACGCTCATATCGGTCTGCATGAGCAGGTTACGCGCCTTTTGCAGGCGCAGTTCCATATAGTACCGCTTGGGGCTGCGGTTCAGATACCGGCGAAACAGCCGCTCGAGCTGGCGCGTCGACATCCCCACATCCTTTGCCAAAATCGACGGGCTGATTGGCTCTTCGATATTGGCTTCCATGATCTGGATGACCTGACTCAGCTTGGGGTGCCGCACGCCGATGCGGGTCGGAACCGACAGGCGCTGCGTGTCCTGATCGGTGCGGATCGCAGAATAGATCAGCTGGTCGGCCACGGCATTCGCCAGATCCTCGCCCTGATCGTCAGCGATCAGCTTGAGCATCAGATCGATGGACGATGTGCCGCCCGCAGTCGTGATCCGCCCGCCATCGACCACGAACACCGACTTCGTCAGTTCGACCTCCTGGAACTCTTCGGTAAAGCTGTCCTGGTTTTCCCAATGGATAGTCGCCTTCTTGCCGTCGAGCAGCCCCGCCTTGGCCAGCGAATAGGCCGCTGTGCAAAGACCCGCCATGGGCACGCCCTTGCGGGCCTCGCGCCGCAGCCATCCTAGCAGTTTCTTTGTGGTCGCCGACTGCACGTCGATGCCACCGCAAATCATCACGGTGTCGTCGCGGCTGAGTTCGTCCAGATCGCCGTCCAGACGAAACGATGTCCCGGCCGAGCAATAGGCGATTTCGCCACCTTCGCCCACGATCCGCCACTCATAGATGTCGCGACCGGCCATGCGATTGGCGATCCTGAGGCTTTCCAATGCCGCAGCAAAGCAGAGCAGCGTGAAATTGTTCAGCAGTACGAAAACAAAGCGTTTGGGCTTTGCGTCCGGCTCTGTGTTAGAGTGGGCTGGGCGCGTTAGTGACATCGCGGCTTCTCGGACCTGTTTATTCGTTGAGCGCCAGTGAATTACCGGCGCTGTGGCAGCCTTTGGATCAGCTTGCGCACGGCCAAACGCCGAGGTCAAGTACCGACAATTCGGATATGGTCACTTGTCTTGTCGTTTTGTATAGACAGCCCCGCGTTGGCAAAGACGCATCTTCATGCGGAGACGAGCAATGAGCGATTGGAAAAAATCTGACTGGCGGGCCAAACCGCGGGTTCAGATGCCCGACTATACCGATGCTGCGGCCCTGAACGCGGTTGAGGCGCAATTGTCCAGCTATCCGCCACTGGTCTTTGCGGGCGAAGCGCGGCGGCTCAAAAGCCACCTGGCGGAGGCTTCGCGGGGCGAGGCATTTCTGCTGCAGGGCGGCGATTGTGCCGAATCCTTCGAACAGTTCAGCGCGGACATGATCCGCGACACGTTCAAGGTCATGCTGCAAATGGCGATGGTTCTGACCTATGGCGCCAAGGTGCCCGTCATCAAGGTGGGCCGGATGGCCGGCCAGTTTGCCAAACCGCGCAGCGCGCCCACGGAAACGGTGGATGGGGTCGAATTGCCCAGCTACCGCGGCGATATCATCAACGAACTGGCCTTCACCCCCGATGCGCGGATACCGGATCCGGCCAAGATGCTGCAGGCCTATACGCAAGCGGCGGCGACCCTTAATCTGCTCAGAGCTTTTTCGACGGGTGGTTACGCAGATGTTAATCAGGTCCACGCCTGGACCCTTGGCTTTACCGAAAGTGAAAACGCCGAAGCCTATCGTGAAATGGCAAATCGGATCACCGATACGCTGGACTTCATGCAGGCGGCGGGTGTGACGCAGGAAAGCGCACACACACTACAGTCGGTTGAATTCTACACGAGCCACGAAGCCCTGCTGCTTGAATACGAAGAGGCACTGACCCGTCTCGACAGCACGTCGGGCAAATGGCTCGCGGGATCGGGCCATTTCATCTGGATCGGCGATCGGACGCGCCAGCCGGATGGTGCGCACGTGGAATTCGCGCGGGGCGTTCAGAACCCGATCGGCCTGAAGTGCGGGCCTTCGATGACGGTCGAAGATCTGAAAGTTCTTATGGCCAAGCTAAACCCCGAGAATGAGGCCGGGCGCCTGACCCTGATCTCACGCTTCGGTGCCGGTAAGGTCGGCGAGCATCTGCCGCGCCTGATCAACGCTGTGCGCGAAGAGGGGGCCGAGGTCGTCTGGGTCTGTGACGCGATGCATGGCAACACGATCAAGTCATCGACCGGCTACAAGACCCGGCCATTTGACGCGGTTCTTCGGGAAGTGCGCGAGTTTTTCGCGGTGCATCAGGCCGAGGGAACGGTCCCGGGCGGTGTTCACTTCGAAATGACGGGCCAGAACGTGACCGAGTGCACGGGCGGTGTTCATGCGGTCACCGAGGAAAACCTGAGCGACCGCTACCACACTGCTTGCGATCCGCGGCTCAATGCAAATCAGTCGCTGGAACTGGCGTTTCTTGTGGCTGAGGAACTGTCCGCCCTGCGGAACAAACGGGCCGATCGGGCAGCAGTCTGACACTGCATGCGGCGCGGGTGATTACCCTACGCCGCAAAGCACTGCCGGGTGGCCAGATCACTCGTCGGTCTTGACCAGTCTCAGATAGGGAACGTCGGTGCGTGAAGGGCGTGCTGCAAAGCGTGGCTTGGTCTCTGCAAAGCCCGATACGACTTCGTCTTGCGAAACAGCTGGTTCGGCAGGGTGGCAAACCTTCGGCATTTCTGAGGGAACCTCGGCAACCGAGGTGATAGGGCGCATGCGTGCGCCGATGATCTCGAACCGGCGGGGCGCGCGGCCGACATCGCCGCGGGCCACCAGGCAACCGAGGATGCGGCTGACATCACCGAGGTCGCTTTTCAGCGGCAAGAGGATCAGGCGGGCATCCATCGGGGGTTTGTCGCGGCCGGTTTCGGCCGACAGACGCAATTCGCAAACGGCGGGGCGCTGGAAGACCTCTTCCATCGCATCGCTGAGCTGACGCCGGCTGCCGGGAGAGACAAACGACGTCAGCGGCATACCTCGCACCTCCATACCCATCAGATCGCTCAGATGAGAGCCAGCGATGCGCAGCCGCGCCATACCCGGGGCAATACGTTCCAGCACAAAGGTGAATTCCAGAGCGCTTTCGATGCCGCGCGGGTCGATCTCGGACCGTTTCGGCATCAGCCGCGTACCGCGCAGCGCATCCCAGTAACCTTCAATCTGGGCGATGGCCGTAAAGCCGGTATCGTTTTTGAATTCGCTCATAGCGATAACATTTTGTGCTTTTTGCTCAGTCTTGTCCATCTCACAACTTCCACTCGATCCCGATACCGGCCACCAACCGGCTGAAAGGGCCCCCACCCAATTCTCAATTCATTCATATCAAAATTGCGTCGCATCTCACGCAATTTCCTAACCATTGGTTAACTCATAGGTAGAACCGGGCTTGCTGTGCCGCTTGCCAGTGCGATGCAAGCCGCGTAAGCCAGCATCATGACGACCCCCACCGACAACCCGCTTCGATCCATGACAGGTTTTGCCTCAGGCAACGGCGACGCCGAAGGCTATCGCTGGACCGCGGAAATACGGGGTGTGAACAACAAGGGCCTCGATCTGCGGTTGCGTGTCCCCGATTGGGTGGACGGGCTCGAAGTAACGCTTCGCAAGATGATCAGCGACGCAGTGAAACGGGGCTCGATAACCCTGTCGCTACGGCTCAGCCGTGACGATGAAACCGCCCCGGTCGGTTTGAATGGCGTGCAGCTGCGGGCCGTTATCGATGCACTGAAGGCGATCGAGGGCGAGGCAGCGGTCAAGGGCTATTCGCTGTCGCAAACCACGGCTGCCGATATCGCCTCGGTTCGCGGGGTGCTTGAAAGCAAAAGCAACGACAACGACACAGCCCCGGTCCGGCAGGCGCTACTGCCTCAGATCGAAGAGCTCATCGACGCGTTCGACGACATGAGACAGAAGGAAGGCACGCGGCTTGGTGCCTTGTTGCGCACCCAGCTTGACCAGTTGTCGGCGCTTATCGTCGAAGCCGATGAACTGGCAGAGGCCCGCAAGGGTCAGATGGCCGAAAGCCTACGGACAAATCTCAAGCGCGTTCTCGAAGCCGCCGACCGGATCGACGAGGATCGGGTCGCGCAGGAACTGGCGCTGCTGGCGGTGAAGGCCGATGTGACCGAAGAAATCGACCGCCTGAGCGCGCATGTCAGCGCCGCGCATGATCTGATCGAACAGGGTGGACCGATTGGCCGAAAGCTGGATTTCCTCATGCAGGAATTCAACCGCGAGGCCAACACGCTCTGCTCAAAGTCGCAGGATACGGATCTGACCCGCGTCGGGCTGGAGCTCAAGGCACTCATCGACCAGATGCGCGAGCAGGTTCAGAACGTGGAGTAGGGCATGACCAAGCGCCGGGGCCTTCTTATCATACTCAGCTCGCCTTCCGGAGCGGGCAAAAGCACACTGGCCCGGCGCCTGCGGGACTGGGATCCGAACATCGTCTTCTCGGTCTCGGCGACCACACGCACGGCCCGACCCGGCGAGGTGGACGGCAAGGATTATCACTTTACCACCGACGCCGAATTCAAGTCGCTGGTCGCTGGATCAAAGATGCTGGAACACGCCCATGTCTTTGGACACTTCTATGGCTCACCCGAAGAGCCGGTGCGCAAGGCCATCGAAGACGGCCACGACGTTCTTTTCGACATCGATTGGCAGGGTGCGCAGCAGATCCGGAATTCAACGCTGGGTCAGCACACGCTTTCCATTTTCCTTTTGCCTCCGTCAATCCACGAACTCCGCCGCCGGCTCGAAACCCGGGGCCAGGACGATGACGCCACGATCTCGCGCCGCATGCAAAAAAGCTGGGACGAAATCAGCCACTGGGATGGGTACGACTTTGTTCTGGTCAACGACGATCTGGATCAGACCGAAGCGCAGCTCAAAACGATCATAGAGGCAACCCGGCTAAGGCGTCTTCAGCAGCTCGATCTGAATGACCACGTACGCAGTCTGCAAACTCAATTCGAGGATGTGACATGACCATCTATGCTCTGGGCGCGGATGCGCCGCAAATCCATGCGGACACATGGGTCGCACCGGACGCGAACCTGATCGGCAAGGTCGTCTTGGAAGAGGGCGCCAGCGTCTGGTTCGGTTGCACGATCCGCGCGGATCATGAGGAGATCCGGATCGGCGCGGGCAGCAACGTGCAGGAAAACACTGTCATGCATATTGATGCAGGCTATCCGCTGACCATCGGGCGGAACTGCACCATCGGGCACAAGGCGATGCTGCACGGATGCACGATTGGTGACAACTCGCTGATCGGGATGGGTGCGACGGTTCTGAACGGTGCGACGGTGGGAAAGAACTGCCTGATCGGGGCAGGCGCGCTGATCACCGAGAACAAGGAAATACCCGACGGAAGCCTTGTCATGGGGGCGCCGGGCCGGGTCGTTCGGGCACTTGACGCGCAGGCGTTCAAAGCACTCGAAGCCTCGGCCCTGCATTACCAGGACAACATGCGGAAGTTTCGCGAGCAGCTAAAGGCGCTTTGATGAAGAAGAATGCTCGCGGTTCGCTGATGCGACCCACACCCTTGCCCGAGAGTGCCAGCCATCCGGTGGTCACCCCGCTAAGCCCCTCCGTTGTCTACGCGAGTGAAACGCCTGACATGCTGGATGCGCAGTATGAGGGAGGGTTGCACGGCTATACCTACAGCCGTGAAGGGCATCCGAACGCAGACGTCGTGGCATCGATGATCGACCGGATGGAGAACGCGCCCAATCCCGGTCTGATCACGTCCAGCGGTATGGCGGCTGTCTCTGCCGTTTTGCTTGGACTTCTTGATAGCGGCGACCACGTGATCGGTGGCAACCAGCTTTACGGTCGATCACTGCGCATGATGGCCGAAGACCTGCCGCGTCTGGGTATTGCCACGACTTTGGTCGATGCCGGTGATGTCGAGGCTGTCAGCGACGCCATTCGGCCCGAAACCAAGCTGATCCTTGTCGAGGTCGTATCGAACCCGACTTTGCGCGTCGCAGATATCGCGGGCCTGGCCGCGTTGGCGAAGGAACACGGTATCCTGCTGGCCATCGACAACACCTTTACCACCCCGTTGGGCTTTAAGCCCTTTGCACATGGCGCAGACATCGTCATCCACTCGATCACCAAACTGCTTGCCGGTCATTCAGACGTCATGCTGGGCTATGTCGCCGCGCGGGATGCGAGCCTTGCCGACCGGATGCGGGTCTTTGCTGTGACCACGGGCATGACGCCCAGCCCATTTGACTGCTGGCTGGCCGAGCGCGGCATGCTCAGCTTTGATTTGCGGTTCGAGCGTGCGCAGGCCACAGCAGCGCGACTGGCCGGGGAACTGGCCGCCCACAAACATGTCGCGCGGGTCATCTATCCCGGACTTCCCGCACATCCGGATCACGACCGCGCAAAGGCGCTGCTGGGTGGCAGCTTCTGCAATATGGTCAGCTTCGAGATCGCCGGGGGCAGGGCGGCGGCCAACGCCTTTACCCGCGCGGCCGAAGCGTTGAGTTTTGCCCCCACGCTTGGGGACGTCGGCACCACGCTATCGCATCCGGCCTCGTCTTCTCACCGGGCGCTCAGCCCGGAACAACGGGCAAAACTGGGGATGAGCGAAGGATTCTTTCGCGTATCGGTCGGGTTGGAAGACCCCGATGCGCTGTGGGGTGTCTTTGCCGCCGCGCTCGACGCGGCATCCCATGCGTAGCCGAACCCATGAGCGACGAGATCCTTCAATCGATGCTCGACGCAATACCGCTGCCGTCCCTCGCCATTGATGCAAGTGAACGGATCATAGCCGCAAATCCGGACGCGCTTACGCTGCTCGGCAAACAGATCCTCAACCGCAACTACGTCACCATGCTGCGCCAGCCCGGTGTGCTCGACATGGTCGAGGCCTGCCTGCGCGACGGTGCCCGGCGACAGACACAATTCCTGTCGAATGATGGCGTTCAGGATACGACCTATCGGGTCAGCTGCCGAACCGTGCCAGGTGTGGGCCAGCAAGACGCCGGAGTGGCGGTTCTGTGCTTTGAGGATGTCGGCCATGTCGAACAGGCCGGGCAGATGCGGCGGGATTTTGTCGCCAATGTCAGCCACGAGCTTCGCACCCCGCTGACGGCCCTGATGGGGTTCATCGAGACATTGCGGGGGCCCGCGCGGAGCGACCCGGACGCCGCGATCCGATTTCTTGACATCATGCAGGGCGAAGCTGAGCGGATGAACCGACTGGTCGGCGATCTCTTGTCGCTCAGCCGGGTAGAGGGCGACGAGCGGGTGCGTCCCACGGAGCGGGTCAACCTCAACGATATCCTTGATTCGGTTTGCCGCTCCATCAGACCTTTGGCCGACGAGGCGAATGTGACCATCGAGGCCGATTTCAATCATCACGACGTGGAGATGATCGGCGATGCTGACCAGCTGACGCAGGTCTTCACGAACCTGATCGAGAACGCGATCAAGTACGGCTCTTCGGGTGGGCGCGTGACCATGCGCCTGACAGCCAGCGAGCGCGAGCCGGCCTTGCGATCGCCGGGGGTGCGGGTGCACGTCATCGACTATGGGCCGGGCATCGATCCGGTGCATCTGCCTCGTTTGACTGAACGATTCTATCGCGCGGACGATCACCGCAGCCGGGCCCTGGGTGGCACGGGACTGGGGTTGGCCATCGTGAAACACATCATCAATCGGCATCGGGGCAGATTAAGGGTCGAAAGTGACCTGGGTGAGGGCGCGACCTTCACCGTCATTCTACCGATCATTCGGTTTTCGACCTGACCCCACGGCACCTCGCGGACAGTCATAAAACTGTTACAAAAAGTACACAAAAGCATTGCGCGCCCAGCCTAGGGAAAGGCTTGAGGTCCTCATGGGGGGGATCATCCAAAAATGTTCAGACAGGAGACATTCATGTCGTTTGTGAAACTCACCACATCGGCTGTGGCGATTGCTGCCGTTGCGGCAACGGCCGCTTCCGCGCGTGATCAGGTTCAGGTTGCGGGTTCTTCTACCGTTCTGCCTTACGCGTCCATCGTCGCAGAGGCATTCGGCGAAAACTTCGACTTCCCGACACCGGTCGTGGAATCGGGTGGTTCGTCGGCTGGTCTCAAGCGCTTCTGCCAAGGCGTCGGCACCGAGCACACGGACATCGCCAACGCATCCCGCCAAATCCGCGACAAAGAGATCCAGGCATGCGCCGACGCTGGCGTGACCGAGATCATCGAAGTCCGCATCGGTTATGACGGCATCGTCTTTGCCTCGCAAATCGACGGCCCGGCTTACACGGCCTTCACCCCGTCGGACATTTTCAACGCCCTAGCTCCGAAAGTCATGGTGGACGGCGCACTGGTCGACAACCCGCATACGCAATGGTCGGACTTCAACAGCGACCTGCCCGCGTCTGACATCCTGGCGTTTATCCCGGGTACCAAGCACGGCACACGCGAAGTTTTCGAAGAGAAGGTCATCGCGGCTGGTTGTGAAGCAACAGGCGCCATGGAAGCCATGATGGCTGGCGGCATGTCGGAAGATGACGCAGAAGACGCCTGCCTCGAAGTTCGGACCGACGGTCGTTCGGTCGACATCGACGGCGACTATACCGAGACACTGGCATCGATCGACGCCAACACGAACGCCATCGGTGTCTTCGGCCTCGCATTCTACGAGAACAACACCGACAAGCTGAAGGTGGCCACAATGTCGGGCATCGAGCCGACAACCGAAACGATCGCGTCGGGCGAGTACCCGGTTTCGCGCCCGCTGTTCTTCTACATCAAGAAGGCGCATATCGGCGTGATCCCCGGCCTCAAAGAATACGCTGAATTCTTCGTCTCTGACGAAATCGCTGGCCCGGATGGCCCTCTGGCCGAATACGGCCTGGTTTCGGACCCGGAACTGATCGAGACGCAAGAAGCCGTTTCGGGCGAACAGACAATGGGCGGCAGCAGCTGATTGGCTTAAGGCAACTGGGCATCTTAGCCCTTGCAAATATGGTGCCGGGCGGCCATGGATCCGCCGCCCGCCACCAGCACGTGGCGGTCTGAGACCTGGCAAAAATTGGGGGCCAAATGCCTGTTTTCTGGCTTACTGTGATCGTTCTCGCGATTTCAGCCGTAAGCTTCGTCCTTGGTCGGCAAAGGGCGCTGGCCAGCGCTGGCAATGATAGCCGCGGCTTGCACTCTCTCCCGGTCTATTATGGCTCGAACGCATTCCTCAAAGGGGTCGTGCCGGCCCTTGGTCTGATGATCATGTGGATGTTGGCTCAGCCACTCGTGATCGAGAGCCGCATCGCCCAGATGATCCCCGAAAATGAGATTGCCGAAGGATCAAACATCGGTCTCGTGATGGCCGATGTTCGCCGCACGGCCAATGGGCTGTCGAACGCCGTGGGAGGCGGCTATATCGACGAAGATATGGCTCGCAATGCGGATGCTGATGTCGCGGATATGACGACCCGCCTTAAGGCTGCAGGTCAAGTCGTGACCAACCAGATCACGCAACCAGTTCTGCGCGCCGCACAGGCCTACTGGCAGATGAGTGGCACCTCCAACCTGCTCATGACCATCGCTGTGATCGCTGTTGCCCTTGGGGGGTGCGCCTGGGGCGTTCTGCAGAGCGGTCGTGATTTCCGCGCGCGCAACGTCGTCGAACAGGGCATCCTTGCCATCCTGATCGCCGCCGCCTCGGTCGCAATCCTGACCACGATCGGCATTATCCTGTCGCTAATCTTCAATACCGTTGAATTCTTCCGTCTTTACCCGGCCGCAGACTTTTTCACGCTGCTGGAATGGGCCCCAAGCTTTTCCGGCCGTGGTGGCGCTTCGAGCCTTGGTATTCTGCCGCTGCTCTGGGGTACGATCTATATTTCGATCGTCGCCCTGCTGGTTGCCGTGCCGATTGGCCTCTTCTCGGCGATTTACCTTTCCGAATACGCCAGCCAGCGCGTGCGGGGGATTGCCAAGCCGCTGCTCGAAATCCTCGCCGGGATCCCGACCATTGTTTATGGCCTTTTCGCGCTGCTTACGATCGGGCCGCTTTTGATGTCGGCCTTTGGCAGCGACGGGCTGGGCTGGATGGGGGGTGGCCGTTCCGTCATGACAGCTGGCATCGCCATGGGGATCATGTTGATTCCGTTCGTAAGCTCGCTGTCGGATGACATCATCAACGCCGTGCCGCAGGCCATGCGGGATGGATCCTATGGGCTGGGCGCGACCCAATCCGAAACCATCAAGCAGGTTGTCTTGCCTGCCGCCTTGCCCGGCATCGTCGGTGCGATCCTCCTGGCGGCGTCACGGGCCATCGGCGAAACGATGATCGTGGTCCTCGGGGCAGGGGCGGCCGCCCGCATGTCACTCAACCCGTTCGAGGCCATGACGACGGTAACCGCCAAGATCGTGTCGCAGCTGACGGGCGACTCCGACTTTGCCTCACCCGAAGCGCTGGTGGCCTTCGCACTGGGCATCACGCTCTTTGTTCTCACACTCGGGCTGAACGTCTTCGCGCTCTACATCGTGCGCAAATATCGGGAGCAGTATGAATGACCGACGCGACCATCTCTCCCTCGTCCGCCGAGCCGGAAAAGCAGCGTAAGGTTGTGTCTCTGATCGCCGCCGATGCCCGGACCCAAAAACGACAGGCCGCCGAAACCCGGTTCCGGATGTATGGGATCGCCGGGATTTGCATCGGGATCTTCTTTCTGATCGTACTGCTTGTTTCGATCATTTCGAGCGGTACGGGCGCTTTCCAGCAAACGTTCCTGAATCTCCCGGTCTATCTGGACCCTGAGAAACTGGACAAAAACGGCAATCGCGACCTCCAAGATATCAAGAAAGTGTCGACCTTCGGCTATACGCCTCTGATCCAGGAGGCTGTGCTGAAGCAGGTTCAGGATGCGGGCATCGAAACGCCGCTGGAAAAGCGCGGCGACATGAAGCCGCTGATCTCTGCCTCGGCTGCAGCGCAGGTGCGGGACACGGTGCTCGATAATCCTGACCTGATTGGCGAAACGGTTGAATTCCGTATTCTCGCCGCCAGCCGCGTAGATGGCTATCTCAAGGGCCGGGTGCAACGCGAGGACGTGGCGCGCGACAAGAATATCGATGCCGAACACCTCGATCTGGTAGATGAGCTGCAAGAGCGCGGCGTGGTGCAAAAGACGTTCAATATGGCCTTCATCACCGGTGCCGACGCATCCGAAAGCCGCGCAGAGGCTGCGGGTATCGGCGTGTCGATGATGGGCTCATTCTTCATGATGCTGGTGGTGCTGGTCCTGTCATTGCCCATCGGTGTGGCCGCATCGATCTATCTGGAAGAATTCGCGCCCAAGAACCGCTTTACCGACTTGATCGAGGTGAACATCTCGAACCTCGCGGCGGTGCCTTCGATCGTCTTCGGTATCCTTGGTCTGGCGGTGTTCATTCAGTTCATGCACCTGCCGCAATCGGCCCCGCTGGTGGGCGGGCTGGTACTGACACTGATGACCCTACCCACGATCATCATCTCGACCCGCGCATCGCTCAAGGCGGTGCCGCCATCCATCCGGGATGCAGCCTTGGGGGTAGGGGCCTCAAAAATGCAGTCGGTGTTCCACCATGTCCTGCCACTCGCCGCGCCCGGCATTCTGACCGGCACAATCATCGGATTGGCGCAAGCTCTGGGGGAAACCGCACCGCTGTTGTTGATCGGTATGGTAGGATTTATCGCGTCAAACCCACCCGACGGTATTGCATCCGGGCTTCTTGATCCCAACTCAGCCATGCCTGCCCAGATCTATGAATGGGCAAAACGCGCCGACCCGGCCTATTATGAGCGGGCCTGGGGCGGCATCATCATTCTGCTGATCTTTCTGATCAGCATGAATACCATCGCCGTGATCCTGCGGCGCCGCTTCGAACGCCGCTGGTAGGGAGAAGTCTCCGTGAATGATATGAGAATTGTGGAACGCGACGTGGACGCTCAGGAAGTAAAAATCATCGCACGCGACGTGCAGGTCTATTATGGCGACAACCATGCCATCAAGGATGTCGACGTCGATATCCAGGACAAGACGGTCACGGCCTTCATCGGCCCGTCAGGTTGCGGCAAGTCGACGTTCCTGCGCTGTCTGAACCGGATGAACGACACCATCGACATATGCCGCGTCGAGGGCGACATCCTGATCGACAACGAGGACATCTACGACAAGCAGGTCGATCCGGTTCAGCTTCGTGCGAAGGTCGGCATGGTCTTCCAGAAACCGAACCCGTTTCCCAAGTCGATCTATGACAACGTGGCCTACGGACCCCGGATCCACGGCTTGGCGAAGAACAAGGTGGAGCTCGATGAAATCGTTGAGAAATCCCTGCGCCGCGGTGCAATCTGGGACGAGGTCAAAGATCGTCTCGACGCGCCGGGCACCGGTCTTTCCGGTGGTCAGCAGCAACGCCTGTGTATCGCGCGGGCCGTCGCCACAGAACCTGAAGTGTTGCTCATGGACGAACCCTGTTCCGCGCTTGACCCGATCGCCACGGCCCAGGTCGAGGAGCTGATTGACGAGCTGCGCGAAAACTATTCGGTCGTCATCGTGACGCACTCCATGCAGCAGGCCGCGCGGGTCAGCCAGAAGACCGCATTCTTCCACCTCGGCAATCTCGTTGAGTATGGCGAGACCGGCCAGATCTTTACAAATCCCAGTGATCCACGGACCGAAAGCTACATCACAGGACGCATCGGGTAAGGCACAGACACATGACCGACCAACACATCGCATCGGCTTTCGACCGGGATCTAGAGGCGATCCAGGCCCAGATCATGAAAATGGGCGGTCTCGTCGAGGCCGCGATCACAGAAGCGGCTGTCAGCCTGGAAGAGCGCGACGAAGAGCGTGCTGAAAAGGTACGCCGCGCAGATAAGGCCATCGACGAGCTTGAAGAGACGATCAACGAAGAGGCCGCGCGGGTTATCGCATTGCGGGCGCCAACGGCCATCGACCTGCGGGTCATCCTGTCGATCATCAAGATTAGCGCCAACCTGGAACGCATTGGAGATTATGCAAAAAACCTGGCCAAGCGCACCAGCGTTCTGGCGCAACTGGCCCCGGTAAACGACAGCGCAGGCGCGCTGCGTCGGATGGCGCGTGAAGTCGAGCGGATGCTCAAGGATGCGCTTGACGCATATGTGGCGCGGGATGCCGAGCTGGCCGTCGATGTCATTTCTCGCGACCGCGATATCGACCAGATGTATAACGCGCTGTTTCGCGAGTTTCTGACGTTCATGATGGAAGATCCGCGCAACATCACGGCGTGTATGCACCTGCATTTCATCGCAAAGAACGTCGAACGTATGGGCGACCACGTCACGGCCATCGCCGAACAGGTTGTCTATGTGGTGAGCGGCGAACGGCCCGATGACGTACGGCTCAAAGCCGACAGGACCTCGTTACAAGCCTAGGAGTACTGACCCATGTCCAGCGATCAGCCCCGGGTTCTGGTTGTCGAGGATGAACCGGCACAACGTGAGGTCCTTGCATACAACCTTGAAGCGGAAGGCTTTTCCGTAAGCCGCGCGCAGAATGGCGAAGAGGCATTGCTGCTGGTTGACGAGGATTTGCCGGACATCATCGTGCTCGACTGGATGATGCCGAACCTCAGCGGCATCGAGGTGTGTCGCAGGCTCAAGATCCGGCCCGAGACGCGCAGCATACCGATCATCATGCTGTCCGCGCGATCCGAGGAAGTCGACAAAGTGCGTGGTCTAGAGACCGGCGCGGATGATTACGTCGTCAAACCGTATTCCGTCATCGAACTGATGGCGCGGGTCCGCAGCCAGCTGCGCCGCGTTCGTCCGGCGACCGTTGGGCAACGGCTGCATTTCGAGGACATCATGCTCGACGCGGAAAGCCACAAGGTCACACGCGGCGAGGACGAACTGAAACTGGGGCCGACCGAGTTCCGGCTCTTGAGCACGTTCATGGAAAAGCCGGGCCGGGTCTGGAGCCGCGAACAGTTGCTCGATCGCGTCTGGGGCCGTGATATCTATGTCGATACGCGAACGGTTGATGTTCATATCGGGCGCTTGCGCAAGGCGCTGACGCAACACGGCGGCGGCGATCCCGTGCGCACAGTACGCGGCGCAGGCTACGCTCTGGGCTAGTCTATAATTTACATAATTGGGATTATGGCTTTTTGACATGCCTCCCAAGAAGCTCCGCCCCATGACCTCCTGGCGCCGCTTTGGGAAGTGATCACCCTGCCGATTGTTGCCCAACATCCTCGGATAACCCTCTGAACGGGCACATTATTGCCTGATGCCTGTTCATTTCTGTCATTCGCCTGCCGGTTGGACGGCAATTCTTTGACAAAAAGTTGTCTGACCGCCGGATTCTGTTAAAAAAGACTTAACAGATCCTGAGTGGGTGCTCGGCAATTAACCGTGTTCGCATGTTGAGACTTGTCCTTGTGGTGAGGTCGTTTTGATGAAGTATGTTAGTGAGATCAAAGCATTGTCCGTCGCAGCTATTGTGCCTGCGTACAATGCCGCCGGGTACATCCGGCACTGCATTGACGGGTTGATCGCTGCAGGTTTTCGTCCAGACCAGATCAGCATCGCCGATGACGGTTCCACCGACGCAACGGTCGAGATTGTCCGCGAATACGGGATCGAACCACTTGTCCTGTCCACCAACCTGGGCGCTGCCGGTGCGCGCAACGCCGCAGCCCGCGCTGTTGATGCCGACCTCCTTCTGTTCGTGGACGCTGACGTGATCGTTCACCCGGATGTGCGCGAGCGCATCCTTGATCGCTTCACCCGGTCTGACGCGCCGTCAGCGATTTTCGGGTCTTACGACGACAAACCCACACGATCAGAACCGCTCAGCCGGGTACGCAATCTGTTGCATCATCACGTGCATCAGAAGAACGGTGGCGCGGCAACAACGTTCTGGACCGGGCTTGGCGCAGTGCGCCGCGATGTCTTTGATGAGGTCGGCGGCTTTGACGCAAGCGTCGCCATGATGGAGGACATCGAGTTCGGAATGCGTCTGCATCTCACCGGTCACCGGATTGAACTCGACCCTGCCCTACAAGGCTCACATCAGAAGTACTGGAGCCTTCCGGGTATGGTGCAAACCGATCTGTGGCATCGCGCCGTTCCATGGACACAGCTGATGTCATCGCCAACAGGCCAACGGATCCCCGCAAGCCTGAACGTGTCGCTCGACAGCAAGGCATCGGTGATTCTGGTCGGCCTCAGCATGGTCTTCGCCGCCCTTGCGTGGGTCATCGGCCTGAGTGCGGCAATTGCGTGCGGGATCACGATCGCGGCACTCGTCTATTTCAATCGGGAATTCCTGGCCTTCGTGACCCGGCTGGACGGGATCAGGCAGGCGGCCAAGGCGCTTGGTGTTCTTTGGCTACACTACCTCTGTGCCGGAACAGGCTACGCGCTGGTCAAGATGAGGCTGGTCTGACGCCCCTGCTCTATTCGGCTGCGTACCGTTTTGACTCTTCGTCTTCGTCGACTTCCATTTCTTCGTGATACGACCGCTCGACGTTGACCGACCAGATATCCTCGTTGGCTCCGGCAAGATTGCGCGCGGCGTACATCGCCGTCAGCATCGAGTGATCCTGGTTGTTATACCGATGCAGACCGTTGCGGCCCACGGTCTGGAAGTTTTCGAGACCCTTCAACCACTCCGCCACGGTGTCCAGGGCGTCTTTGCTCTGCGGATCATAGATCGGATAGGCCTTGCGCTGCCGGATCACGAAACCGCCGATCGTGCTGTCCTTGTCGGCGAGATGGATCTGGTCCAGTTCCTTGGAGGCAAGCTCGATCAGGTCGTCATCTGACATGGCCCAAAGCCCATCATTCTCCTGGCAGAAATACTCCATGCCGACCGACGCGGTGTCGGGGTTGGGCAAGAGTTCTGACGACCATGCCCGGAAGTTCTGAATCCGGCCAACCTTCACGTCTGGGCTGTGGACATAGACCCAGTTGTCCGGGAACGGATCGGCCTGGTCGAGCACAAGCGTCACAATCAGAAAATCACGATAATTCAGAGCCTTGGCCGCTTCGACAACATGAGGCGGCGGTGGCGGGTCCATGGCGAGGATCAGATCCTGCAGGGCCATCGAGTTGATGAACTGATCACCTGTTTCTGTGATTTCGCCCAGATCGTTGCCGTCTTCGTCCCAGCGTTTGACATCGACGGCCGTGATCCGGTTCTCCTGTCGATGCACCTTGACGACGGCCGAGCGCATACGAACCTCGCCGCCCTTCTCTTCGATCAGCGCCGCAGTTTTTTCCCACATCATGCCGGGCCCAAGGCGGGGATACTGGAACTCTTCGATCAGGGATGCGGTGTCGTTCGCGCCAGAAATCGCGTTCCACACGGCCTTCGTCAGTGTCAGGTTCTTGATCCGCTGCGCGGCCCAGTCAGCCCGGATATTCTTGGGCGAGATGCCCCACACCTTTTCGGTGTAGCTGCGAAAAAAGTGCATGTAGAGCCGACCGCCAAAGCGGTTGATGACCCATTCTTCGAAATTGTCCTCGTTGCGGTGCGGCCTGACCTGCCACTTGAGATAGCTTGCCGAGATGCGGAACGCCTCGTAGACACCGATCTTGGCGAGGGTATCCAAAAGGCGGAGGGGATAGTCGAAGAACTTGCCGCGGTAATAGATCCGGCTCTTGCGCGGGACGGTGATGAAATCGTCGCCCAGAACCTCGTGCCACATGGCCTCGACTTCGCGGACCTTGGTGAAAAAGCGGTGGCCGCCGATGTCGAACCGATATCCCTTGTGGCTTTCCGTGCGCGCGATGCCGCCAACAAGATCGCTGGCTTCAAACACCACAACCTTGTGCTCCGGCGCCACTTTGAAAAGCTCATAAGCGGCGGTCAGACCTGCCGGCCCACCACCAATGACAACAACACGATCAGACACACCTTATCCCTTTTTTAACCATCGCATTCAAATCGACGCCCACAACCGGGCCAAGAATTCCCCCGCTAAATATAGCCTATTGTTAAACTTTTCTATCGCATCCAGACATGATTTGCCGAATAGGCCGATCTCTGCGGATACCTGATCCAATTTTTGCCGTTGAGGCAAGGCCCGCTGAAAATCTGTTCACTTTGCACACACTGTCGCGCCAAATCATCGCATTATGTGAAGGATTGGGTAGCGCGACCCGGCGGATGGTCATCAGGTATAGTGGAAGACAATGCGAGTTCTGTTGATCAATGACCACGGCCGGGCCTATGGCGGCGCTGAGTTGCAGATGTTGGCCATTCAGGATGCGCTGCGCGACCGGGGCCACGAGACGCGCCTGTTTTCTTCGTCAGCCGAGATGATACCGGGATACCCCCTGCTTGCCGACCGCACTTGCCATGGGCGCTCTGATCTTGCGCAGGTGGCATTGCAAAGCGCCAATCCACTCGCATGGTATGCGCTGCGCCAAGAGCTGGCGGCGTATCCCCCGGACATCGTCCACATCCGCTCGTTCCTATGGCAGCTCTCGCCCCTGATCCTGCCGTTGCTCAAAGATATTCCCGTTCTGCATCAGGCCCCTACCTACAAGGAGATCTGTCCAAACGGTCTCAAACTGCTGCCGGACGGGACGAATTGCAGCCATCTGGCCGGTGCAATCTGCCGCGACACCGGATGCGTGTCGCCACGAACCTATCGGATGGCGCAGCTTCAAGCGTGGTTGCTGGATCGATGGCGCGATGTTCTCGATGTCACCACCGTTCTAAGCCGCCGCGCCGCCGACCGTTTCGAGGCGGCGGGCTGGCCCAATGTCGAGGTCTTGAACAATCCAGCCGATGCGAGGGCGGCAATCGCCTCACCGGCCCCCCACCCCATCCTGGCCTATGCCGGTCGGCTTTCCCGCGAAAAAGGCGTTGACGTTCTGATCGATGCCTTCGTGTCCATCCTCGACAAGGTTCCCGATGCGCAGCTTCTGATCGCCGGCACGGGCCCCGACGAAAGTGCGCTTCGGGGCCACGCGGCAGGCCATACACAGAACATCCGTTTTCTTGGCCACCTGACGATCGATGAAATGGACAAGGCCCTGGCAGGTGCCTGGGTTCAGGCCGTCCCTTCGGTGTGGCATGAACCCTTTGGAAACGTAACGCTAGAAGCGATGATGCGCGGCACGGCCGTTCTAGGATCCAACACCGGGGCTATCCCCGACGTGGTGGTTCATGGCGAAACCGGCCTGATCGCGCAGCCCGGAGATGCACAGGATTGGAGCACATGCCTGCACAAGCTGCTTACCGATAAAGAGATGTGCATTGGGATGGGACGCAAGGGGCGAGAACGCGCCGAACGTGAATTTAGCCGGGACCGGCACACTGACCGCCTGCTAGAGCTTTACCAGACTGCACAGCGGACATGCGCAGCCCGGCATAGCCGGTTCTCCAGCATCGAGTGACAAAGAGGTTTTCTGACGTGGCATTGCGAATTGGACTTGTTGGGTGTGGCCGGGTGGCGCGATTTCACCATGGCCCAATTCTGTCGAAGATCTCCGGGGCACAGGTCACCGCGATCGTCGATCCGGACCCGAACGCGCGCAAAGCGATGGCCCGGTTTCACCCCGGCGCAACGCTCTACCAGACGGCGGACCGTGCTATCGAACTGGGCGAGGTTGACGCGCTGGTGATCTGCACCCCGCCATCGGAACATGCGGGCGCGACCATCGCCGCGCTGGATGCGGGGCTCCATGTCTATGTCGAAAAGCCTCTTGCCCTTAGCCTAGAGGACGCAACCCGTATGGTCGAAGCCGCCGGAGCGGCCAGCCAGATCGCCATGGTCGGCCACAACTTCCGTCTCCACCCGAAATACCAGATGGCGCAGAAGGCCCTGAGGCGTGGTGAGCTGGGGGACCTCATGGCCGTGCGGACGCTCTTTACGTCCGAAAAGCGGGACCTGCCCGGCTGGAAAAGCGCGCCAGGTGCCGGTGGCGATGCGATCACCGATCTGGCCATCCACCACTTCGACATCGTCAGCTATCTGGCGGATACAGAGTTCGATCCCGAAACCATCACGGCGCAGTCGAAGGCCACGAACGAAGGCAGCCTCGCCACGATCAACGCCATGCTCAAGACCGGTCAACCGGTCAGCATCACGGTGGGCCAATTGACCGGCCAAAACGCGCACAAGGTCGAACTGCTGTGTTCGGGCGGGCATCTTGAGATCGATCTTTATGGTAACGCAGACCCGATCTTTTCCCAGCCAGCCCACAAGCTAAGCGCCCCTGACCGTATCAGACAGCGGCTGCGGATGGCCAAGGACGCGCTCGATATTCGCTACAAGCCCGACCCGTCCTTTAACGCCGCGCTGCGCAGCTTTGTCCGCGCGGCTAGATCGGCCAATGGCGAAGCGGTCAGTGAGGTGCCGCTGGAGGTTGGGCGCCGTGCCTTGGCCCTCGCGCTCAGGGCTTCGGATATGTCGCATCGGCAGATGCATTAACGAGAGGTTCAGATCGATGTCGTCTTCCAATCCCGCCATTACCGTTGCGATCTCAACCGGGTACCGGGCCGAGGGCGCGCGGATGGCCTTGACCGCAATCGCCGCACAGACCATCGCGGACCGGATCGAGCTGTTCTTTTGCGTCCAACCCGGCACTGACGTGACATCCGTCAAACCGCTGCTCGAAGCGGTCGGTTCCTACCGGGTATTTGACGACCGCGAAATCGACACGGTCGAAAAATGCTCGGCCCGGATGTCCCTGCAAGCCAACGCGCCATACATCGCGATGATCGAGGATCACGCCTTTCCCGATCCGGAATGGGCCGAGACCATGATCAAGACCTTTGAGGAAACCGGGGCGGACGGGGTCGGATCCGGGATGATCAACGCGAACCCGGCGACGCAGCTAAGCTGGGCTAATTTCATGCTGTCGTACGCCCATTGGGCCGAGGCCAACCCAGAGGGGCCGACCGATTGGATTAGCCACCACAACGGATCGTTCCGCCTGTCAGCGTTGCAGAATCTGACACCGGATCAGGTCGTCGAAGGCTGCAACCGTGAGGGCGACGTCGTCAAACATCTCAAAGAACAAGGCGCGAACCTGTATTTCCAGCCTGCGGGCCGGATCCGGCATATCAACCCGTCAAGCTGGTCTTCGACATCGCGCCTGCGGTCGGATGTCGGTCGCCTCTACGGATCGAACCGCGCGCGGGACGAAGGGTGGGGGCCGCTGCGCCGTGCACTCTATTTCGTGCTTGGCCCCGCCATTCCGCTGTTGCGCTATGTCAGGATGCGCAAGGTGGTTTTCCGGCAGCTTCCCGACATCAATGAAAAGACCCATGGTTTTGCCCTGCTGACCGGGTTGGTGATCGATGCGGCAGGGCAGATGATGGGGTATGTCGCCGGTCCCGGTGGATCGCGCGCGCGGATGGCGCGGTTCGAAATGGATCGGGCGCAGCACCTCAACATCGATGACAAGCTGCGGCTTTACCCCGCTCAGACCTAGGATAGCGAACAGGGCCGATCAGCCCGCAAACCGCAGACCCTGAATAATCAGACGAAACACCGCTTTCGCGTCATCATCTATGACGAATGCGGCCAGACCAACTGCTGTAAGCGCTGCGGCCAGCGGTACCGGGGCGACATATCCCAGACCGCCCGCGGTCAACAGGATCGCGGCCAGCATCGTCAATGCAGCCGACGCAAGGGTCAGGCCGGGAAAGCCGGTGCGCCTGTACATGTAATAGAGCGATGAGGCGTTCAGATAGACGATCGCGCCGGATAGGGCGAGCGCACCACCCAGTGCCGCAAGTGTCGGGATGAGCAGAAATGCCAACGCCACCATGACCACCAGCCCTGAAATGCGCAGCACTGTCGTCCCCCAGATTTCCCCCTGCATCTGAAGGTAGGAAAAGTGAAACCCTGCCCCAGCCGTAACGATGTAACCCGCCGACAGAACCAGCAACGGACCGAACGCGGCATCAAAGTCGCCAAAAAATTCCAGCAGGCGGGGGCCAAGCAGAACAAGCAGGATCGCCACGCCAAGCGACACCAGAAAGCCAGCCGCCCGGGCCATGTGGTATTCTCGCGCGGCCGAGGCAAGATCGCCCGTCGCAAAGTATCGCCGCCCGCGCGGTGCAAAGGTGGGTTGCATCGCCTCGCTGCCCATCCCGCAAAAAAGCGCAAGCCGGGCCGCGACGGCATATTCGGCAGTAGCCGCACCACTGGCCAGAAACCCGACGAGGATCACGTCAACCAGCCTAAGCCCGTAGTTCGAGATCTTTTGGACAACCATCACCGCACCGGTCCATGCATCGCGTAGGCGCAGATGGGATGGTGGCCTGTCGCGTGCATGGCGTCCGAGGAAGCCGATGATCAGCACCGGTGCAAGGGTCGACAGGACCACGGCGGCAGCAACGCTCCCTACCCCGCCGCCAGCAAGAAACACGCCTGCAAGCAAGAGCGCCCGGGACAGGTTGACCGCGCCGTTGGTCAGGCTCGCAGCCACGATGCGTGAATTCGCCCGGAACCACGCCTGCATCTGTGCCGATGCCGCCATCGGCACCAGCGCAACGACGAGCAGAACGAGCCACAGCTCGGCCTCCGGTATCGCCCCAAGCGCCACGACCGATGGGGCAGCTAGGTAGAGGCCGACAATCAGAACCAGCGCGATCAATGTCGAAACCCCGACGGCCCGCAGGACCAGACCCCGACCGCGCAAATCCTTCGGATCCGGAGCAAGCCGCGCGATCCGCAGCATCAGGTTGCGCTCAAACCCCCAGGCCGCAACGAAGGCCAAAAGCGAAATCGCACTGAAGGCGAAGGCATAGCCGCCCAGCTCTTCCTTGGTGAGAATTCTGGTCAGGAAATAGAGGCTGACAAAGCCGCTTGCAGCGCTCACCAGCGTCGATACGGACGTCGCCGCCGCCCCCTCGAAGTAGCTGCGTCCGGCCGATTTCACTGCATCAGGCTCGCAGCGTGCGCCAATCTGGTTTTTGGGATATTCACTGCATCGATCCGAGCATGCCGTCAAAGGCGTCACCAAGCGGTGCGCGCAAAGCCTGCCAGTCGAATTGCTGAACGAACTCCCACCCGTCGCTCGCGATGGCGTCGCGCAATGCCTGATCGTGCAGAACCTTGGCTAGTGCGTCGGCGTAGTTCTCTGTTCCATCGGCGACCATCCACGGCATCTTGCCACCGGGGTCCAAGCCCGCCGCACCCGGACTCGTGCTGACGATCGGACGGGTGCAGGCCAACCCCTCGGCGATGCGCAACCGGGTCCCGCTGCTGACAAGAACAGGCACAGAGATCACCGATGCCCGGGTGAAATACTCGAGCATGTCGTCTGGATTTTGCACGGCCGTCAAACCTTCTATCCCGTCCAGCTTGGTCTTGGTCGCATCCGTCATGCGCCCGGCGACGATAGCGCGGAATGGTGTGCCGTTCATCCTTTTCCGCAATTCCGGGATGACCTCGTCGGCAAACCATTCCAGACCGATCAGGTTGGGCCGCCAGTCGAACTTACCGGGGATCAGGATCGTTCCGGGTTCCGGCGCCGCATCCCGAACCGGTTGGTAGCGGGTCAGATCGATCGTGCTGGGGATGATCCGGGCCTCAGCCATATGACCGTCGGCAAGATCGTTCAGCTCTTCCAGATCGGATTGGGCCGTGACGAAAACCATGTTGGAGCGGGTCACGGCCTGGCGTTCGATCTCGCGCAGGCGCGGGACCTCGCGGTCAAGGACCATCCGCTTGATCCCACTTTGTTGCTCGCGCGTCTTATCGAGTAACCGCCACTCGCAATTGTGGGAATCGTAGACCACGGGGACCGTGGTATGGCCAAGCAAGGTGCTGACCGAACTCAGCTCGGATGCGAGGATCAGGTCATACCCACCCTCATTCGCCAGGCTGCGGATGGCCTGGCGCAGGATGCCGTTGGTCTTGGACGTGAGCCACAGCGGCTCTGGCCCCTGCAGCGTTTCGACCGCCGCGGCACCCCACCGTTTCAAGGCCAGCCATAGGTTTTCGTCGCCGTAATACGGCGTCGGCAGATGCACGTTTTCACACAGCGCCGACACGCGGGACTGATCCTGGCCAACAGTTAGGATATCAACCGCGAAGTCCGCGCTCAGCGCCTGCAACATGTTGAAGTCGCGCAATCGCGCACCGCTGTGCAGCGGCCATGGCATCGCGCGGGTGACAAACAGAATTCGCAATCGTTTCATTTCACAAACCGCCAAAGAACAACGCAGATACACATTCTAAGCAACGTTCGATCATCACCAGGCAAAAATCCCAACAAACAAAGTCGTCTCTGGATGTCAGCGCGCTTGAGGATTAACCTCTACCGCGCGTCTTCGATGAATGATGGGCCATATGGACACCCGCAACCCGACAACGCCCCTTCTGACTTGGCGCGGCATCCTGATCGCCTTGGGTCTTTCGATTGTCCTGTGCTGGCCCATGTGGGTCTTTTCCGGCTACTTCGTCTTTGCAGACACAGCATCATATTTTCGCGGCGGCGGCGCAATCTGGCGGACCCTGTTTGATCTGATTCCATCGACAGGCACGCAAGTTGCTGCCGATCCGGCAGGCACTGCGCCTAATTCCGCCTCTGGTGGGCTCAAGGTCGACGCAGGCGGCCAATCCACCGTCGGACGGTCCTTTACGTACTCGGCTCTGGCTTATTCTGCCTACTCTGTCGTCGGATTCTGGTTCCTGCCGGTGATGCAGGCGTTCACGGCGCTGATCTTCGTGTTTGCCTTGATCGACGCCGCGATATTGACCCGCCCGGCTGTCCTGCTCACCGGATTTGCGATGGTCGCCGCCGTCAGCACCCTGCCCTGGTACTCGGTCTATCTGATGCCGGACATCTTTGCGGCGCTGGTCATTCTCTACGCTGGTCTGCTGCTTGGTCGGTACGACGATCTCACGGGGCGTCAGAAGGTGTTCTTTACCCTTCTGGCCGCACTCTGCGTCACGTTCCACTACGGCTACCCGCCGCTCATGGCTGGATTGGCGGCATTCGTGCTGCTCTGGCGGCTGATCGAAAGGCGATTGTCGGTTGGGTTCATCGCCGCTGCCGTTGTGCCCCTGTTGTTCGCGCCCTTGCTGAACATCGCCGCCAGCTCGGCGGTCTTGGGCAATGCCAGTGCCGCACCACAGCGCCTGCCAATCCTGCTGGCCCGCTCGCTCGAGGACGGCCCGGCCTATTGGTATCTCAAGGAATCCTGCCCCGAAGCGGGTCTGGCTCTGTGCGAGATTTTCGGAGACGAGCTGCCCTCGAATGTCGGCGCGTTCCTTTGGAGCGATGACGGTATCGCCGCGCTGACGGCAGATCAGATGGACCAGATCCGGGCCGAAGAATTCAAAGTGCTCGCCAACGCCTTTCGCGCCTACCCGATTGCGCAGACCCGATCATTGCTTGGCAACGCGGCGAAACAGACGGTCATGATCGGCACTGGCAACATCTCGGCCGCAACGGATTTTGGGCAGCGGTTCCGCCCGCAACTGCAGGAACGAGGTGAACCCGCGCGCGAGGCGTTGCGCATCTTCGATCCCATCGTAGTCTGGGGGACCTGGCTGCTGAGCGCTCCGCTTCTTTTGCTGGCGGCGACCGGTCAATTGTCACGTCAACACACGAGGGTCCTGGCCGTGGTGATCGTGGGGCTCTTGTTGAATGCCGGAATATTCGGGGGGCTGTCTGCACCCGTCGAACGGTACCAGTCGCGGGCCATATGGCTGTTGCCGCTTTTGTCGGCGTTGTTTGTCAGCGCGTGGAGCGCGAAACTGCAGTTCGGCCGAAAGGACCGCAAAAGCGTCACCAGCGCCTGAGGCTTTCGATCATCTCAACTGTTGTCGCGTTTTCGCGGGCGTACCAGCCCTTCTTGCGTCACCGAGGCGACAAGGCGGCCATCGCGCGCGTAGATCGCCCCGCGGTTAAAGCCGCGCGCGCCGCCGGTCCATGGGCAATCCATGGTGTAAAGGTGCCAGTTCTCGAACTCCGTCGGCCCATGGAACCACATCGCGTGATCGAGGCTGGCGGTCATCACTTCACCGGTAAACCAGGTCAGCCCATGAGGACGGAGGGAAGAGCCAAGCAGGTTCATGTCGGACGCATAGGCCAGCAGACAATGCTGCATCTGAGGCGAACAGCCCGTTGCCGCCTCCATCCGGAACCACAGGTGGTTCACATCGTCTTCTGGTGTCGGATTGAAATAATCGCGCGGTTCGACCTCGCGGATCTCGATCGGGCGCGGCCGCAGGAATTCGTCGCGATGCTTTTCGGGAATCCGATGGGCATTGGCCTTGCGTTGGCTTGCCCGGCTCTCAAGCCCCTCCGGTCCGGGCACGTCCGGCATCGGATGCTGATGGTCCCAACCCGCCTCGTCGATATGAAACGACGCGGACATGTTCAGGATCTGTTTACCGTGCTGCACCGCAACGACCCGGCGGGTTGTGAAACTTCCGCCATCGCGCGCGCGATCAACCTGATAGATGACTGGGATAGACGGATCACCGGGGCGAATGAAATAGGCATGCAGCGAATGACAAAGCCTGCCCTCGACGGTCTGATAGGCCGCCGCCAGCGCCTGCCCGATAACCTGCCCGCCAAAGATACGGGTGGGCGTTTCACCGCCTGATCCAATGCCCCGAAAAAGATCGACCTCAAGCGGTTCGACGGTCAGGAGATCAAGAAGGGTCTGATGCGCTTCGTTCATGCACGGGCCTTTGCGAATTCGATGAAGAAATCAAAACTTGTCGGGTTGGCCATGCTGTCGCGATTGACCACCTTGGCCGGATCGCCGCCAAGCAGCAGCTTTTTGACGGGAACCTCAAGTTTCTTGCCCGACAATGTCCGCGGGACCGCGTCAATCTGGTGAATCTCGCTGGGAACGAACCGGGCCGATACCCCGGCCCTGATCGCATCATCGATCTGCTCTTTCAAGCTCTGGTCGAGCGTCCATCCATCCGCCAACACGACAAAGAGCGGCATCAAGCTGTCACGGCCCAGGAACTCCAAATCGACAACCAGGCTATCAGCCACCGCATCAAGGCCTTCCACCGCCTGGTAGATCTCGGCCGAACCAAGCCGCAAACCCTTGCGATTGATCGTGGCATCGGACCGGCCATAGATCACCGAACCGCCTTCGGGCGTGATCTCGATCCAGTCACCATGCTTCCAGATGCCCGGGTAACTGTCGAAATAGCTGTCATGCAGGATCGAACCGTCCTCATCACCCCAGAAGAAGAGCGGCATCGAAGGCAGGGGTTCGGTGCAGACCAGTTCACCGACTTCCCCAATGAGTTCCTTGCCATGCGCGTCGAACGCCTTGACCGCGTTGCCCAAGGCGCGGCACTGCATCTCGCCAGCCCGCACCGGCATGCCCGGATGGCCCAGTACGAACGCGCCGGCGAAATCCGTACCACCAGAGATCGGGGCCAGCCACACGTCCGACTTCACCGCGTCATAGACCCAGCGATACCCATCCGCCGATAAGGGCGAGCCGGTGGAGCCGATATGGCGCAGCGCGTCGAGGCCCAAGCTACCGGGGCGGACATTCGCCTTGCGGCATCCGTCGAAGAACGCGGCCCCTGCCCCGAAACTGGCCACACCTTCCTCGGCCACAAAGCGCCAGACCGTTGTCAGATCCGGATGGTTCGGTGCGCCGTCAAACAGGCAGACGGTCGCGCCCCGCATCAGGTTGCCCCATTGGGCATTCCACATGATCCAGCCGGACGAAGTCAGCCAACAGGTCCGGTCACCGGGCTGGGCTGCCGCGTGCAACCCGGTCTTGGCCAGTTCCAGCGTGATGCCCCCATGACCGTGCACAATAGGCTTCGGATTGCCCGTTGTGCCCGACGAATAGACGATCCAGAGGGGATGATCGAAGGGTAGCTCGGCGATGTCCAAGGGGACATCATCCCCCGTCAGGCTGGACCATGCCATATGTCCGGAAGCCACTTCTCCGACAACCGGAACGGAAACAACATGTTCGAGCGACGGTAGCTGAGCGACGATGTGAGACTGCGCCGTCCGCTTGTCGATCGTCTTGCCAGCGTGGACGTATCCGTCCTGCAGGATCAGCACCTTTGGCTCGATCTGCTGGAACCGGTCGAGAACCGCCACGTGACCCATATCCAGCGCGCAAAGCGACCAGATCGCGCCGATCGAGGCAGAGGCGAGAAAGGCGATCAATGCCGTTTCGGTATTCGGCAAAATGGCCGCAACCCGGTCACCCCTCTCGACGCCAAGCGCGCGGAGATGATGCGCAACGCTCGCGACCTGAGCCTCAAGATCCGCCCAGCTCAATTCAGAGCGCCCGAACGTTTCGGAGGACGTGATTACAGCGGGCGCCACCCCAAATTCTTTATTTTTTGAAAGAATTTGTGCCGCAAAGTTCAACCGCGCATCCGGGGCCCAGACCGCACCCGGCATTTGCCGCCGCGCAAGAAACGTCCTCGGACGCGTCCCGATCACCCCGGTGAAATCCCAGATCGCGGCCCAGAAGGCCTCAAGATCCGTGATGCTCCAGCGCCACATCTCGTTGTAGGTCTCGAATTCAAGGTCATGGGTGACGTCCAACCAGCGCTCGAACGCGGCCATGTTCGACTGCTCGTAATGCGCGGTGCTGGGCGTCCAGAGGATGGGGCGTTCGTTCACACCAGCGCTCCGTGGACCAAGGCCTTGAGTTCGGAGCGCGAAGGATACGACGATGACGGGCTGAGCTGGGTGAAAAAGACCACGCTCAGATCCTGCACCGGATCGACCCAGAAAAAGGTCGAAGCCATGCCGCCCCAGCTGAAATCGCCGACGCTGCCCGGCACACGGGCGCGGGCCGGATCCAGCACGACGGCCCCACCGATCCCAAAACCCATCCCGTCCATTGGCTGTTCGGCAAAACTGGTCGGCCCCATACTCGCGATCTCGCCGGGCAAGTGATTGCGCATCATGAAATCGAGGGTCATTGGCGAGAGGATCCGCCCACCCTTCGCCGCGCCACCACCGCGCAGCATCTCTGCGAACCGCATGTAGTCGTCAATGGTTCCCACCAGACCGCCGCCCCCGGAAAAGAGCGTTGCATTGAGAAAGGCCGAGGTCTCCGGCCTGTCCACCTGTCGCAACGATTCCGCGCCCCAATGCGAACCACCCAGGGCCATCGCGTTCCCCTCAAGCGGCGTATAGAGACTGGCAAACCGATCGACCGCGTCGTGCGGCACCGAGAAGGCGGTTTCCGTGATCTTGAGTGGGTCAAATATCCGTTCCTGAAATACCTCATCCAGGCTCTGTCCCGTGATCACCTCAATCACCCGCCCGATCACATCGATACCAACCGAGTATTCCCACCGGCGGCCCGGCTGAAACACGAGGGGCAAGGCACCCAGCTTTGCCGCAAGATCTGCCAGCGGGCCCTGCCCCGGCGCGAAAAAAATATCGCGGTCTTCCATCGCCTTGGGCACAAGGCCCGCGTTGAAGGCATAGCTCAGCCCGGATGTATGAGTGAGCAGCTGGTGCAGTGTCGGACAGGCGCAGGGTTCGACCTGATCGAGCCGCGTCGCGTTATCGACGAGTGCGTGGCAAGTCGAGAATTCCGGAACGAAATCGGATAGCGGTGCGTCAAGGCGAACCAGGCCTTCCTCAACCAGTGTCATCAAGACGACCGATGTGATGGGCTTGGTCATCGAATAGACGCGTGCGATCGTGTCCCTCGAAAACGAGGTGCCATGGTGGACGTCGCGAAACCCCGCCTCGGCGTAGTAAGCCTCGTGTCCCTTGTGGCAGATCAGAACAGTGCAGCCGGGGAACTTCCGCTCGTCGACATAGCGCCGCATCCAGGTTTCGATCCGTGCAAGGCGCGAAGAGTCCAGTTCTGGCATCGTTGATCCTCCCGCGCTGACATTGGACCGAGGCCGCGGCAGTTTCAAAGGCTAATGCATTGACGGTCCCGAATGGGCCTGCCAGCCTTTCATCAAGAAGGGGGAAGGCCAATGAAACTGTATTTCGCACCCAACAGTCGCGCCGTTCGGGTCGCGTGGATGCTCGAGGAAATGGGGCTGGATTATACCGTCGAACGGTTCGAGCTGGGCAAACCCGAATTACGCTCTGACGAATATCGCGCGATTCATCCCATGGGCCGGGTGCCCGTGTTGGAAATCGATGGCTTTCGGATTTTCGAAAGCGGCGCGATCCTCGAATACCTCGTCGAGCGACATGGCAACGGGCAGTTTCGGCCCGCATTGGACAGTCCCGACTATCCGATTTACCTGCAATGGCTGCATTATGCCGAGGGTATGATCATGCCACCGATCAATTCCTACATGGTGGAAACGTTTTTCCTGCCACCGGAACGCCAGTCCGAGGTGCATGCAAAACGGGCCAAGAAACTGCTGGGCCAGATGCTGAAACCGCTCGAGGAATGGCTGGGCGGGCGCGAATACCTCGCGGGCGCGTTTTCGGCTGCGGACGTTATGACCGGATCCGCCGCAATCTCATCGCGCAAGATCGGTGTCGACATGAGCGAGATGCCGTGCCTCGTCAGCTATATCGAGCGGCTGGAAAAACGGCCCGCCTATGAGCGCGCGATGACCCTATAGCAAAGAGCCGCCCTCAAAGGCGGCTCTTTTGCATATCAGTCGTCGCGGTGCACTTTCTCGCGGCGTTCGTGCTTTTCCTGCGCCTCAAGCGTCATGGTCGCGATTGGGCGTGCATCGAGCCGCTTGAGCGAGATGGGATCACCGGTCACGATGCAGTACCCATATTCACCCTCGTCGATCCGTCGCAGCGCCGCGTCGATCTTGGCGACCAACTTGCGTTGACGGTCACGCGTGCGCAGTTCCAGCGCTCGATCGGTTTCCTCGCTGGCACGGTCCGCAATATCGGGAATATTGCGTGTCCCGTCTTGGAGCCCTTCAATCGTGTCCTTGCTGCCGGCAAGCAACTCGGACTTCCAGGTCAGAAGCTTGCGCCGAAAATACTCAACCTGGCGTTCATTCATGAACGGCTCGTCTTCAGCCGGGCGATAATCATCCGGCAAAAAAACTTCCTGCTTCATCGGCTTCCCCTCAATCTGGCTAACGTCGGCCATACCGTTCCCTTACCGCTATGCCCCCGCTAACTCCCATGCCGCAGCGTCTATACCCGTGGACAGGGATTGTCACTACACAATACCGCCCCAGTTTCGTTAAAGAACGCATGAACAATTAGGGGCAAGGGAAGCGCACACCATGAAATTTGAAGGTACGGACCAATATGTCGCAACCGATGACCTGACCATCGCGGTCAATGCGGCGGTCACGCTGGAACGTCCCCTGCTGGTGAAAGGCGAACCCGGAACAGGCAAGACCGAGCTTGCCAAACAAGTGGCTCAGAGCCTTGGGCTCGAGATGATCGAGTGGAACATCAAATCCACGACACGGGCGCAACAAGGCCTTTACGAATATGACGCGGTCAGCCGTCTGCGCGACAGCCAGCTTGGCGAAGAGCGTGTGCATGACGTCAAGAATTACATCAGGAAGGGCAAGCTCTGGCAGGCTTTCGAAGCCGGTCAAAAGGTGGTGCTTTTGATCGACGAGATCGACAAGGCCGATATCGAATTCCCGAACGACCTGCTTCAGGAACTCGATAAGATGGAATTCTTTGTTTACGAGACAGGCGAAACGATCCAGGCCCGCCAAAGGCCCATCGTGATCATTACGTCGAACAACGAAAAGGAACTGCCCGACGCATTTCTGCGCCGCTGTTTCTTTCACTACATCCGTTTTCCCGACATGGAGACGATGAAAAAGATCGTCGCTGTCCATCACCCGGGAATCAAAGAGGCCCTGCTGACCACCGCGTTGACGCAATTCTTCGAGATCCGCGAACAGGCCGGACTGAAAAAGAAGCCTTCAACGTCAGAAGTTCTCGACTGGCTGAAACTGCTGCTGGCCGAGGATATGACCGCAGAAGATTTGCGGACCGGCGGCGCGAGCGCATTGCCGAAACTACACGGCGCCCTGCTGAAAAACGAACAGGACGTTCACCTGTTCGAACGGCTGGCTTTCATGGCCCGTGGGCAGCGCTGATCCCGCGCGAAACCAACAAACAAAAAAACGCCGGCACAAGGCCGGCGTTCAGTTATTGAGGCAGGTTTCATACAGGCAAGAAACCTATCGAGCAGTGCCTCTCTTATAAGCAATCCGACCGCGCGATCCAAGCCAAAAGTTTGATATCGCGTAAATCTTTCCGGCAGGCTATCGTCAAGAAAACAAGGGGCATGCAGGATTGTTGCTGAAATGAAGCTGGTTTATTTCCTTCGCCGATCAGGCGTAACCGCCCTGATTCTCGCGATTCTTTCCGCCCAAAATCTGGGTGCCGAGCCCAAGCATGGCATAGCTATGTATGGCGAACCCGCGCTGCCACCGGATTTTGTGTCGTTGCCCTATGTCAATGCGGATGCGCCAAAGGGTGGCGCGATCACGCTCAGCAATGTCGGCAGCTTTGACTCGCTCAACCCCTATATCGGCAAAGGCACTGTGCCCTGGCAGCTTCGGTTCTTTACCCATGAGAGCCTGATGGGCCGCTCGCAGGACGAACCCTTCACGCTTTACGGCCTTCTGGCCGAATCGATTGAGACACCCGCCGACCGATCCTGGGTCGAATTCACCCTGCGGCCCGAGGCCCGCTTTTCCGATGGCAGCCCGGTCACCGTCGAAGATGTGATCTGGTCCTTCCGTACGCTCGGGACCGAAGGCCATGGCCGATACCGCGGCCTTTGGAGCCAGACCGAGAGCATCGAACAGACCGGGCCACGCAGCCTGCGCATCACATTCAACACCGAAAACCGGGAGCTTGCCCTGCTCGCCGGTATGCGCCCCGTCCTGAAAAAAGCCCAGTGGGACGGCAAAGCATTCGCCGATGCCCGTCTCGAAGATATTCCGATCGGTTCGGGTCCGTATGTCGTCACCGACTACGAAGCCGCCCGTTTTGTGCGTCTCGAGCGCAATACCGATTATTGGGGGGCCGATCTGCCCCTGCGTCGGGGCACGAACAACATCGATCAGATCAAGATCGATTTCTATGGCGATGGCGACGTGGTTCTCGAAGGTCTGAAGTCTGGCAACGTCTCAGCCTTGCGGGAATTTAACGCCGAACGCTGGGCGTCGCAGTTCAACTTCCCCCGCGTTGAAACCGGCGACGTAATCAAAACCGAGATCCCGCATCAGAAACCATCGGGCATGACCGGCTTCGCAATCAACACCCGCCGCGCGCCGTTCGATGACTGGCGGGTGCGGCAGGCGCTGATCGAGACGTTCAATTTCGAATACATCAACGAAACCCTCACGGGCGGCGCGCAGCCGCGCATCACGTCTTATTTTTCGAACTCTCCGCTCGCGATGCGCCATGAACCGGCAACCGGCCGGGTGGCCGAATTGCTGGCCCCCTTTGCCGACACCCTGCCCGACGGTGCGGTTGAGGGCTATGATCTGCCGGTATCAGACGGGACCCTGCGCAATCGCCAAAGCCTGCGACGCGCCCTGGGCCTTTTCGAAGAAGCTGGCTGGACCCTTCAGGACGGCGCGTTGAAGGATACCCAAGGCACTCCGCTGACCTTGACCATCCTCCTGCCTCAGAACCGGACCGAGGAACGGTCGATTGCCGATATCTATATTCAGGGGCTGGAACGGGTCGGCGTCGCGGCGCGGGTCGAGGTGGTGGATGAGGCACAATTCACCGAACGGGAAACGTCGTTCGATTTCGATCTGGTCTATTATCGGCGCGCCCTGTCGCTGTCGCCGGGGAACGAGCAGCGGTTCTATTTCGGCTCGGCCTCGGCCGAGCAGGCAGGCAGCCGCAACCTGATGGGCGCCGCCCACCCCGCCATCGACACCATGATCGACACGATGCTCAACGCGACCTCGCGCGATGACTTCATCGCGGCGACACGCGCGCTCGACCGCGTGTTGATGGCGCAGCGCTATGTCATTCCGTTCTGGCAATACACGACCGGACGGATCGCCCATGTACGGCAGATGAAGTACCCCGAGCAGATCCCGATTTACGGCGACGGGCCGAACTATATGCCGGAACTGTGGTGGTGGTCGGAGAATTGACCAAGCTTTTATTTCACAATATCATGAATTATGGATATTGTGAATGCGTTCGCCACACTCGCCCATCACGACCGTTTGTCGGTCTTCCGGCTGCTCATGCGGCGTTACCCGCAGCGTGTTCCGGCAGGTGAGATCGCGGCGGCGCTCGGTCTGCGGCAGAACACGTGTTCACAACATCTCAAGGCGCTACAGAACGCTGGTCTGATCGGTCAGACCCGCGTCGGCACATCCGTCAGATACGGCACCAACATGGATGGCAGCGCAGCATTGATGCGCAGCATCTTTGAAACCTGCTGCCAAATGCGCCCTGATCTGTGTCTGCCCACAGCCTTCACCCAGCAGGAAAGGACCATGGAGATGAGTCACCGTCCTCTTAACGTGCTGTTCATCTGCACCAAGAACTCCGCCCGTTCGATCATGGCCGAGGCAATTATGAACGCAGAGGGTGGAGGGCGGTTCAGGGCCTATTCCGCTGGTACGAACGCCACCGACCATCCCCACCCCAAGGTGATCGAGTTGCTAAAGGGCAAAGGGATCCCGACGGACGAGCTGACATCCAAATTGACGGACGACTTTGCCGGGGAGGACGCACCGCCGCTCGATTTCGTGTTCACCGTCTGCGATCACGCAGCGAACGAGGAGTGCCCGCTTTGGCCCGGCCAGCCGATGAGCGCGCATTGGGGTCTGGTCGATCCGGTCAAGGCCGAAGGGACGGAGGCGGAAAAGGAGCTCGCCTTTCAACAGACCTATGGCCTCTTGCGCAACCGCATCACGGCCTTTGCCAGCCTGCCGATGGCGACGCTGGACCGGATATCCCTGCAACATGAACTCGATGAAATCGGTCGTCAGAAAGCCTGACGCGAAGACTTTTACAAAACCGTCACAATGGGGCTCTACCGGCACGGTATGAATACACTGGTTCTCTGCACGGGTAACTCGGCCCGATCCATCCTCCTCGAAGCAATCCTTGGGTCTGACAGCGATGGCCGCCTGCGTGCATTCTCGGCCGGCAGCCAGCCTGCGGGCCGCGTTCACCCGCAATCGGTCAGACTGCTTGAAGCGCTTGGCTATGATGTCGGCAATGCCAGATCGAAAAGCTGGGACGAATTCGCCGCCGACGATGCGCCGATCATGGATATGGTCATCACCGTCTGCGGATCCGCCGCCGAGGAAACCTGCCCGATCTGGCCCGGTGCGCCGGTGCGCGCCCATTGGGGAGTCGAAGATCCGGCCGCAGCGGATGAATCCGACTGGGAAGAGGCGTTTCAAACCGCCTACGACATCCTGAAGAAACGCGCGGATGCCCTGCTGGCCATGCCGGTCGAAACGATGGAGCAGCCCGAATTGCAGGCCCAGTTGAACCGGATTGGCAAGATCACATGATACAGAAATTACTGGCCGAAGGTCTCGGCACGGCGCTGCTGCTGATCAGTGTCGTGGGTTCGGGCATCATGGCCGAAACGCTGGCGGATGGTAACGTGGCCCTTGCGCTGCTCGCGAATGCCATCGCCACCGGTTGCATGCTCTTTTCGATCATCACCGTGCTGGGGCCCATATCCGGCGCGCATTTCAATCCGGCGGTGACACTGGCATTCTTGCTGCGCGGCGAGATCGACGCCCGCATGGCCGGTTTTTTCGTCGTCGTACAGATCATCGGCGGCATTCTTGGCGTCTGGGCGACCCACGCGATGTTCGACCAGCCGATCCTGCAAGCCTCGACCACGATGCACCGCACCGGGCTGGCGCAATGGTGGTCCGAAATCGTCGCCACGTTTGGATTGCTCTTCGTGATCTTCGGCGGGTTGCGGTCGCGGCCCGACGCGATCCCGACGCTGGTCGGCCTCTATATCACCGGCGCCTACTGGTACACCTCGTCGACCAGCTTTGCCAATCCGGCAGTGACCATTGCGCGCGGCTTTAGCGACACATTTGCCGGTATTTTCCCGGGACACATCGCGGCTTTTGTCATCGCGCAAGTCATCGCCGTGGGCATCGCACACGTGGTATTCCAGACACTATTTGCGAAGGGTGCAGCCTCAGGTCAGTGACGTCACCCAGAGGATGGTTGCATCCTCTGGGCTGACCGAAACCACATTGTGCCCCATGGTCGCGTCGTAATAGGCGCTGTCGCCGCGGCGCATTTCGACCGGTTCATAAAATTCGGTGTAAAGCCGAATGACCCCGGTCAGGACATAGAGGAACTCTTCGCCGTCATGGCGGACCCAGCCATCGAACTCCTCCATCGACCGAGCGCGAACCCGGGTGCGATAGGGCAGCATCTGTTTCTTGGTCAGCGCCTCTGCCAGCAATTCGTGTTCGTATGTGGTCGTCGGCTGGGCGTTCCCCTCGCCCGACTTGGTCACCACCATGCGCCCGTTGATCTGACCCTTCTCCGGCGGAGTAAAAAGCTGCGGCACGCTGATTTCGAGGCCGATGGCCAGCTTCTTGAGCGCCTCGTAAGTCGGCGACATCTGCCCGTTCTCGATCTTGGAAAGGGTTGAACGGGCAAGACCCGCCTGCGTGGCAGCCTGTTCCAGCGTCCAGTCGCGCGCCTTGCGCAGCTGACGAACCCGCGCCCCGAGGTCGAGCGGTTCCGCCGCCTCTTCGCCGCCATTGGCCCGGGCAAGCTTTATCAGGGATTTTGGGTCTTTTCCTGTCATCAACTCCGTATAGGGCGCGGCTGGGCCGCTTGCAACGGCATGGCGGGCGGGCTAGCGACAGGCCATGAAAGCGATCCATGACACCGGCCTCTTTGCGCCCTGCCCCGCGCCGTTCAATCTGGCGGCCCATGTGCTTGGCCAGGCCGAACGCTTTGTCGACAAGGATGCGCTGGTTCAGATATCGGACACCGGCAACACCAGTCTGACTTATGACGCACTTCGGCGCAGTGTTCTTGGGATCGGAACCGGGTTGCT